>CAYVOK010000013.1:18441-89897 GCA_964453335.1 uncultured Acidimicrobiaceae bacterium | reverse complement strand
GCACCGGCGAAGAAGCGCAGCGTCGGCAAGATCCTGCTGATCATCTTCCTCGCGCTGCTCGTCGTCTGCGGCGGTGGTGGCGGCGCGGCGTTCTTCTTCGGTTTCCGTGCGATCTCGGCGAAGATCGAGCCGGGTCGCGATTATCTCGATGCGCTCGCAGCGCGTGATGTCGCCGGTGCTGAAGCGCTCACCTGCGCGACGGGTCCTGCGCCGCGTGACGTCGCCGCAGATCTCGTTGCTGTGAGCTGGAAGAACCAGCACTCGCTCACCTCGTACTCGAACTCGAACGGTTTCCGCACGATCGAGGGCACCGTCGGCGCGAGCAAGGCGCCGATCCTCATCGTCCTCGGTGACGGCGACTGCATCGACGACGTCATCATCGGCTGAGAGGAGGCCGGGAGGTGGATGACAGCGGTCGGCGCACCTCGAACGACGCAGAGCTCCGGGCACGCGCCCGTGCCGTGATCCCGGGCGGGATGTACGGGCACCAGAACGCCCGGTCGCTCCCCGAGGGCTTCCCGCAGTTCCTCACCCACGGTGAAGGCGCGCGGATCTGGGACGTCGACGGGAACGAGTACGTCGACTTCATGTGCAGCTACGGCCCGATCGTGCTCGGCCACCACGACGAGCGGGTCGACGACGCGATCCGCGCTGCGTCGAAGGGAAGGCGGGCCGACTGCCAGAACGGTCCGTCTCCGGTGATGATCGAACTCGCGGAGCGGCTCGTCGAGGTCGTCGACCACGCCGACTGGGCGATGTTCGCGAAGAACGGCACCGACGCCACCACGATGTGCGTCACGATCGCCCGGTCGGCGACGGGGCGACGCAAGGTGCTCGTCGCCGAGGGCGCTTACCACGGTGCTGCGCCGTGGTGCACGCCCCTGCCGACGGGTACGACGCCCGAGGACCGCGCCCATCTCGACCGGTTCCGGTTCAACGACCTCGAGTCCGTCGAGGCAGCCGTCGCCCGTTGCGACGGTGACCTCGCGGCGATCGTGGTGTCGCCGTTCCGGCACGACGCCCGGTTCGACCAGGAACTCGTCGATCCGGCGTGGGCTGCGGCCCTGCGGCGCATCTGCGACGACACCGGCGCCGCGCTCGTCCTCGACGACGTGCGCTGCGGGTTCCGGCTCGCGTTCGGTGGTTCGTGGGAACCGATCGGTGTGCGCCCCGACCTGAGCGCGTGGAGCAAGGCCATCGCGAACGGACAGCCGCTCGCCGCGGTCCTCGGCAACGACCGGTTCCGCGACGGTGCCGAGCGCATCTACGTGACCGGGTCGTTCTGGTTCGCAGCCGTCCCGATGGCCGCATCGCTCGCGACGATCGACGCGCTCGAGGAGGACGACGCGGTCCTGCACATGGAACGCATGGGCCTGCTGTTGCGTGCGGGGCTCGAGGATCAGGCGGCGTCGTACGGGTTGTCGATCGTGCAGTCGGGTCCGCCGCAGATGCCGTTCCTGAGCTTCGTCGCCGACACGGCGTTCGAACGGGCGAACGTGTTCACCGGCACGGCGGCCCGGCACGGGGCGTACCTGCACCCGTGGCACAACTGGTTCCTGTGCGCTGCGCACACGCCCGAGGACATCGCCGACGCGCTGGTCGCGACCGACGCCGGGTTCGCGGCGGTGCGGGCCACGTTCGGCGGGGACTAGGCGGTCCGCGGTGTCGTCGGACGACGTCGAGGCGATCCGCTCCCTGGTGCACCGCTACGCCGACGCGGCGTGCCGTGACGATCACGAGGCCTGGGTCGGGACGTGGGCGGACGACGGTGTGTGGGAGATCGGCCGTGGTCCGGTGGTCGGCCGGGCGGCGATCGCTGCGGCGTTCGCCCGGGCGATGGGGCTCTTCGAGGCGGTGGTGCAGCTCGCCCACAACGGCGAGGCGACCGTCGACGGCGACCGTGCGACCGGCCGGTGGTACATGAGCGAGGCGACCCTCACCCACACCGGGAAGCGGGCGCTCTACTACGGGTACTACGACGACGTCTACGTCCGCACCGCGGCGGGTTGGCGGTTCGCGAGCCGGCGGCTGACCTGGCTCTACCAGGGGCCGCCCGATCTCACGGGCGAGTTCGGCCCGCCGCCGGGGTACTACGCGTCCTGAGAGCGGTCCGGTCGGAGCCGCAGCAGACGCGAGATGCGACGCCGGTTCCGTGCGACGAGTCGGTACACCAGGTCGGCGACAGGGCGGACCGGCCGGCGGCGGAGCGTGCGCCCGAGCAGCGCGCCGACACCGCAGCGGTGCTCGAGGAGCACGGCGATCGCGTCGACACCGGTGTGGTGGCGACCACCGGAGGTCACGACGATCGCGTCGCGCACGAGGTCGCGCACCACCGGGTCGGTCACGGTCGAACCGCCGACCACGGCGACGTCGTCACCCCGCAGCGGCGCGCGGCGTGCGAGGGCGCTGCACATCCCGCAGCTGTCGTCGTAGACGACGGTCGGTCCGTCGCTCACGAGTAGAGCGCGTCGATGGTCGCCTTGTAGGTGGACTCCACCACGCCGCGTCGGACCTTCATCGACGGGGTGAGCTCACCCGTCTCGACGGAGAGGTCGTGGTCGAGCAGTTCCCACCGCTTGATCGTCTCCCACTGGTTGAGACCGGCGTTCAGCTCGTCGACGTAGCGTCCGACGAGCTCGCGCACGGGCGCCGAGGCGACGAGATCGGCGTAGGCGGTGCTGCCCTGCCCGTTCGCCTCCGCCCAGGCGGCAAGGGCGTCGGGGTCGAGGGTGATGAGCGCCACGCAGTAGTTCCGCTGGTCGCCGAACACGAGGAACTGGCTGGCGTAGGGGCAGATCGCCTTGAACCGGGCCTCGATCGCGGGCGGGGCGATGTACTTGCCGCCGGAGGTCTTGAACAGCTCCTTGATCCGTCCGGTGATCGTGAGGTGGCCGGTGGTGTCGAAGGACCCCTGGTCGCCGGTGCGCAACCATCCGTCGGCGGTGAGCGTCGTGGCGGTCTCGTCCGGCAGGTTGTGGTAGCCGTCCATGACGCCAGGCCCGCGGATCTCGATCTCATCGTTCGGGCCGAGGCGCGCCTCGGTTCCGGGGAGGGCCACGCCGACGGTGCCGAACCGGTAGTCGTCGACCCGGTTCACGAACGCGCCGGCTGCCGTCTCGGTGAGCCCGTACCCCTCGAGGATGAGGATCCCGGCTGCGGCGAACCACTCGGCGATGTCACGGTTGAGTGCTGCGGCGCCGGAGACGAAGAACCGCACCCGTCCGCCGAAGCGGGCACGGATCTTCGAGAACACGAGCTTGTCGAAGATGCGGTGCTGGAAGGCGAGCGGGAACGGCACCGCCTGGCCGGCGCGGCGGCGCCGTGCGACCTCGAGGCCGACGGCGAACGCCTTGTCGAAGATCTTCTTCTTCGCCCCGCCGTCGCTCGCCGCCATCGTGACGATGCGGGCGTGAGCCTTCTCGAAGATGCGGGGTGCCGCACCCATGAACGTGGGCTGGACGACGCCGAGGTTGTCGACGATCCGGTCGACCCGACCGTCGATCGCGGTCGCGAACCCGCAGGCGAGCTGCGTGGAGAGCAGGACCTTGCCGAAGCTGTGGGCCATCGGCAGCCAGAGGAACTGCAGGTCGGTCTCATCGAGGATCCCGAGAGCGCGGATCGCCTCGCCCTCGTACACCCACGAGCTGTGCTTGAGGCGGACACCCTTCGGGCGCCCGGTCGTGCCGGAGGTGTAGATGAGCGTCGCGAGCGCGTCGGGGGTGATCGCCCGGGCGGTGTCGACGACGACGTCGGGGCGTTCGGCGAGGAGCGCGGAGCCGAGTGCCTCGAGGTCGGCGAGACCGAGGACGCCGTCGCCGTCGGCGGTCCCGTCGAAGGTCACGATGGTGCCGAGCGACGGCAGGCGTCCCCGGCCCGAGCGGATCTTCGCGATCTGCCCGTCGTCCTCCGCGAAGACGACCCGGGTCTCCGAGTCGGCGAGGATGTGGACGGTGTCCTCCTCGTTCGTCGTCGGGTACACCGTGGTGGTCGCCGCACCGGCCGCCATGATCGCGAGGTCGGCGAGGATCCACTCGTACCGGGTGGTGGAGGCGATGCCGACCCGCTGCTCGGGCGTGATGCCGAGCGAGATGAGTCCGGCGGCGAGTCGCATCACCCGGTCCGAGGCCTGACGCCAGGTCACCGATTCCCATCGGTCCCCGACGGGGTAGCGGTAGGCCTCACGGTCGGCGGAGCGTTCCACTCGTTCGAGGAACTGCACGGCGACGTTGGGGGGCATGGTCTGCAGGAAGTCGGCCATCGGTGTCCTCCTCGTCGTTCGGTGCGCCCAAGGTAGGCGGCGACGGGGCCGGCGGTCGTGGCGGAGCGTCAGGTTCCGGCGAGGCGGGCGACCACGGGCGCGAAGTCCTCGAACGCCTCGACCCCGATCGTGACCACCGAGATGCCGAACCGTTCCCGTCGTTCGACGACGGTGTCGACGAGTTGGTCGACGGTGCCGGCGAGCGCGTGCGGTGAGGCGAGCGCGGCGTCGGGGCTGATGCCGAGCGCCGGGGCGAGGAGTGCGGCGATCCCGTCGCGGTCGTCGGTGACGGCGGTGATGTGGACGCGTGTCTGCAGCTCGAGGTCGTCGTAGCGGTCGCCTGCGGCATCGGCGATCCAGCGCAACTTGCGTTCGGTGGCGTCGACGGTGGCGTCGGGTCCGGCGCGTTCGTCGATGCGCCCGGCGGCGAGGTTCACGTTCAGCCCGACCACGTCGGCGAGGCGGCCTGCGGCGGTGAGCACGCGCCGCCCGCCGCCGCCGACGAGGATCGGCACGCGCTCCTGCACGGGACGTGGCGTGAGACGGTGGCCGCGCACCGTGTAGTGGTCACCGGTGTGGTCGACGGTCTCCCCGTCGAGGAGGCGCCGGACGATCCCGACCGCCTCGGCGAGCCGGTCGACACGGGTGGCGGGCGGGTCGAGGGGGATGCCCGCCTCGTCGTAGTCCGTCGTCATCCACCCGGCACCGAGTCCGAACTCGAGGCGTCCGCCGCTCAGCAGGTCGATCGTCGCCGCTTCCTTCGCGAGCACGACCGGGTGGTGGTAGTCGTTGCACCACACGAGCGCGCCCACCCGCAATGTCGTCGTCGCCTCGGCCGCGGCGACGAGGGCGGGGGTGGTGGCGAGCTGCGCGTCGAGGTGGTCGGCGACGCTGAGTGTGTCGTACCCGAGGGCCTCGATGCGGCGGGCGAGCTCCCGCCACGCCGGACCGTCCGCAGCGGTTCCCGTGAGCCCGGCCGGGGGTGCGCTCGCCTGCACGCAGAAGCGGAACGACTTGGTGCGGGGGAGGCGGACGGGCACCGCACCACTGTGCCCGGCACGGTGCCGTCGCCCGGGGATGCGGTGCCGACGCCGACCCGTCAGTCGCCGGTCATCGTGCGCAGGGTGTACTTCTGGATCTTGCCGGTCGACGTCTTCGGCAGGACGGTGAAGACCACCCGTGTCGGGCACTTGTAATGGGCGAGCCGTTCCCGGCAGAACGCGATGAGTTCGGCCTCATCGGTCGTCGCACCGTCGGCGAGGGTGACGAACGCGCACGGCGTCTCCCCCCACTTCTCGTGCGCGGCGGCGACGACCGCGGCCTCGAGCACCGCCGGGTGCTGGTAGAGCACGCCCTCGACCTCGAGTGAGGAGATGTTCTCCCCGCCCGAGATGATGATGTCCTTCGAGCGGTCCTTGATCTCGACGTACCCGTCGGCGTGCCACACCCCCAGGTCGCCGGAGTGGAGCCAGCCGCCCGCGAACGCCGCAGCGGTCGCAGTCGGGTTCTTCAGGTAGCCGCTCATCAGCGTGTTCGATCGCATGAGGAGCTCACCGACGGTGGTGCCGTCCCGCGGGACGGGCTCGCACGTGGCGGGGTCGGCGACGATAATCCCGCCCTGCAGGGTCGGAATGGCGACCCCCTGCCGGGCGTGCAGCCGAGCGGTCTCGTCGGTGTCGAGGTGCTCCCAGCCGGGTTGGGCGGGCGAGAAGGTCTGGATCCCGCCGGTCTCCGTCATGCCGTAGACGTGCAGGACGTCGAACCCGGCGCGCCGCGCCCGGGCGAGCACGGTCGCCGGTGGCGCCGATCCGGCGGTGAGGACGTGCACGGTGTGCGGCAGGGTGCGTCCTTCGGTCGCCGGCGCCGTGAGCAGGGTGTTCAGCACGATCGGTGCAGCGCACAGGTGCGTGACCCGGTGGGACTCGACGAGATCGAACACGACCGCAGGGTCGATGCGGCGCAGGCACACCTGGGTGCCTGCCATCACGACCATCGAGAACGGTGCCGCCCAGCCGACGGCGTGGAACATCGGGAGCGTCCACAGGTACACGGGGTGACGGGGTGGCGCCCAGGTCGCGATCTGGCCGAGCGTGTTCAGGTAGACGGCCCTGGCGTTGCTGACCACACCCTTCGGGTCGCCCGTGGTACCCGAGGTGTAGGAGAGCACGATCGCCTGGCGTTCGTCGGTGACGCCGGTGGTCGTGTCGTCCGGGTCGCCTTCGGCGAGGAGGGCCTCGTAGTCGAGCGCGCCGAGCATCCGATGCCCGCCCGTGTGCTCGGGGTCGGCGATGTCGACGACGAGCGGGCGGACGGCACACCGTGCGAGCGCGTCCTCGACGACGGGTGCGAACTCGGTGTCGGTGAGGAGCACCGACGTGCCGGCGTGGTCGAGGATGAACGCGATCCCAGCCGCGTCGAGCCGGATGTTCAGCGGGTTCAGCACCGCACCGGCGAGCACCACCCCGTAGTGCGCCTCGATCGCCTCGGGCGTGTTGGTCGCCATGAGAGACACGACGTCCCCCGCGCCGACGCCCCGGGCCCGCAACGCGGACGCGAGCCGGCGTGCCCGCCCGAGGAGTTCGGCGTAGGTGAAGGTGCGGTCACCGTGGACGATCGCGGTACGGGTCGGGAACGCCTCGGCGGTGCGTGTGAGGAAGCTCGTCGGGTCGAGCGGCATGTCGTTGCCGGGGTTCGGTTCGAGGCCGACGCGGAACGGGTTCGCAGCGGACGTCATGCGCGCACCGTACCGCCGTCGGGATTCCGCCGCTGCCGCTACGCTCCGCCGCCATGGCCGAGCGGTTCCTCCCTTCCATGCGAGTCGACGGCCAGGTCGCCGTCGTCACCGGCGCAGGCCGCGGGATCGGCGCCGGGTGTGCGCTCGGTCTCGCCGAGGCGGGTGCCCACGTGCTCGCGCTGGCCCGCACCGCGTCGGACCTCGACGCGACGGTCGGTCGCATCCGTGACGCCGGGGGCAGCGCCGAGGCCGTTGTCTGCGACGTGACCGACACCGCCGCGATGCGTGCCACGTTCGCGTCGTTCGGCCGGATCGACATCCTCGTGAACAACGCCGGGGTGGGTACCGCCGGGGGTCTGCTCGACTACGCGGACGACGACGTGCGGCGCATGATCGACCTGAACTGCACGGCAGCGGTGTTCGTCGCCCAGTCCGCCGCCCGCACGATGGTCACCCAGGGCAGCGGTGTGATCATCAACCTGTCGTCGACGTTCGGGAAGAACGGGCGGCCGCGTCACACCGTCTACTCGGCGACGAAACACTTCATCGAAGGGTTCACGAAGTCGGCGGCTGTGGAGTTCGCGCCGCACGGGGTGCGGGTGGTCGCGATCGGACCGACGGCGATCGACACGCCGATGACGCACGACCGGTTGCGCGATCCGGTGATCGGCACCGACCTGCTCGCTCGTATCCCGATGGGTCGGTTCGGCGAGGTCGTCGACTGCGTGGGTGCGGTCGTGTTCCTCGCGAGCCCGGCGGCCGCGCTGATCACGGGCACGACGATCATGATCGACGGGGGTTGGACCGCCCAGTGACGACCGCCTCGGCGGACGCGGCCCAGCCGCTCGTTGCGGTGATCTCGAACCCGAGCAGGTCAGCGAAGACGGTGTCCCGGTAGGCGCTGTAGCGGGCGCGCAGCGCGTCGGCCGCGGTGGCGGACGTGGTCGGGTCCACTGGCACGTGGTGCAGGTGGACGCGCACCCACCACAACACCGTCCAGTCGGCGGGGTCCCAGTGCTCGACGAGCAGCACCGCCTGCGGCCGGGCGCGCAGGTTGCGGGTGCGACCGAGTTCGACGCTCGCTTTCGGCTTCACCGTGTCGACGGGGACGACGAGCCCGGGCGGCGTGATCGCGAAGCAGACCGGCACGGCGTCCACGCCTCGATCGGGGTGTTGCGTGGCGAGCACGCCGTGGTCGGCACCCTCGAGGAGCGCTGTGCAGGAGGCGATGTCGAGACGCACGGACGCTCCCGTGGAAGAAGTTGGACTCGGTCCAGAATCCGACGAATACTGTCACGGTGCAGACCGCCACCGCCGACCTCCTCCGCAGCCACGGCGTGCAGGTGACTGCCCAGCGGATCGCCGTGCTGCAGGCCGTGTCGTCGGCACCGCACTCCACCGCCGACGGTGTGCACGAGATCGCACTCGCCGAGCTCGGTGCGATCTCGCGGCAGGCTGTGTACGACGCGCTCGCACTCCTCACCGACAAGGGCCTCGTCCGCCGGTTCCAGCCGATCGGCTCGCCGGCGCTCTACGAGGACCGGGTCGGCGACAACCACCACCATCTCGTCTGCCGGGTCTGCGGCTGCGTCGCCGACGTCGACTGTGCCGTCGGCGTCACCCCGTGCCT
Source organism: uncultured Acidimicrobiaceae bacterium (assembly GCA_964453335.1). GTDB lineage: Bacteria > Actinomycetota > Acidimicrobiia > Acidimicrobiales > CAIXPF01 > VGBO01. The sequence continues at coordinate 81,275 of CAYVOK010000013.1, read as the reverse complement.
CACCGCCGCCGACGCGTTGGGCTTCGAGATCGACGAGGCCGAGGTCGCCTATTGGGGTCGATGCCCCTCCTGCGCCGCGGCGTCACGCCCCGAACACGTCTGAGTCCACCCCTCTGGCACCGGGAACACCGGTGCGGAACGAGCAACGAAGAACAGGAGAACACATGGCCGATGAAGCGAAGTGCCCGGTGACGGGAGGCGGGTTCCAGGGCCCGACCAACCGTGAGTGGTGGCCGAACCAGCTCGACCTGCGGTCGCTGCACCGGAACCCGCCGGCCGGTGATCCGATGGACGACGGGTTCGACTACGCGAAGGAGTTCGCGTCGCTCGACCTCGACGCGCTGCGCAAGGACCTCACCGCGCTGATGACGGCGTCACAGTCGTGGTGGCCGGCCGACTTCGGTCACTACGGCGGCCTGTTCGTGCGGATGACGTGGCACGCGGCCGGCACCTACCGCATCGCGGACGGCCGCGGCGGCGGCGGGACCGGCATGCAGCGGTTCGCGCCGCTGAACAGCTGGCCCGACAACGGCAACCTCGACAAGGCCCGGCGCCTCCTGTGGCCGATCAAGCAGAAGTACGGCAAGAAGATCTCCTGGGCCGACCTGCTGATCTTCGCCGGCAACGTGGCGATGGAGTCGATGGGCCTCAAGATGTTCGGCTTCGCCGGCGGTCGTGCCGACGTGTGGGAGCCGGACGAGACCTACTGGGGTCCGGAGCAGACGTGGCTCGGTGACGAGCGCTACTCGGGCGACCGTGACCTCGCGAACCCGCTCGGCGCGGTGCAGATGGGTCTCATCTACGTGAACCCGCAGGGCCCGAACGCCGAGCCCGACCCGAAGAAGTCGGCGATCGACATCCGGGAGACCTTCGCCCGGATGGCGATGAACGACGAGGAGACCGTGGCGCTGATCGCCGGCGGTCACACCTTCGGCAAGGCGCACGGCAACGGCGAGGAGTCGAACGTCGGGCCGGAGCCCGAAGGTGCCGACCTCGCCGAGCAGGGCTTCGGGTGGAAGCACTCGGCCGGCACCGGCATGGGCTACGACACGATGACCTCGGGCATCGAGGGTGCGTGGACGAAGAACCCGATCCAGTGGGACAACAACTACTTCGAGAACCTGTTCGGCTACGAGTGGGAGCTCACGAAGAGCCCGGCCGGTGCGTGGCAGTGGACGCCGTCGAACCCCGAGGCGAAGGACACCGTCCCCGACGCGCACGACCCGTCGAAGCGGCACGCGCCGATGATGACGACGGCCGACCTCGCGCTGCGGTTCGACCCGATCTACGAGAAGATCTCGCGCCGCTACTACGAGAACCCCGACGTGTTCGCCGATGCGTACGCCCGGGCCTGGTACAAGCTGACGCACCGTGACATGGGTCCGCACAGCCGCCTGTTGGGCCCCGAGGTCCCCGAGCCGCAGATCTGGCAGGACCCGGTCCCGGCTGTCGACCACCCGCTGGTCGACGCGGCCGACATCGCTGCGCTGAAGGCCCAGATCCTCGCCACCGGCCTGTCGGTGTCGGAGCTGGTGCGGGTGGCGTGGGCGTCGGCGGCGACGTTCCGCGGCACCGACAAGCGCGGTGGCGCGAACGGCGCCCGTGTGCGTCTCGCCCCGCAGTCGGGCTGGGAGGTCAACGACCCGGCGTCGCTCACCAAGGTGCTTGCGGCACTCGAGGGTGTGAAGGCGGCGTTCGACGCCTCGGCGTCGGGTGGCAAGAAGGTGTCCCTCGCCGACCTGATCGTCCTCGGCGGTTGCGCCGCGGTCGAGGCGGCGGCGAAGGCGGGCGGGTTCGACGTGACCGTGCCGTTCACGCCCGGTCGCACCGATGCGTCGGCCGAGCAGACCGACGCGGCGTCCTTCGCCGTGCTCGAGCCCGCCTTCGACGGCTTCCGCAACTACGTGAAGGCGTCGCACCCGGTCCCCGCCGAGCACCTGCTCGTCGAGCGGGCGGCGCTGCTCACTCTGTCGGCGCCGGAGATGACCGTGCTCGTCGGTGGGCTCCGGGTGCTGGGTGGGAATGCCGGCGGTTCGTCGCACGGTGTGCTCACCGCTCGCCCGGGCGTGTTGTCCAACGACTTCTTCGTGAACCTGTTGGACATGGCGACCGAGTGGAAGGCCACCTCGGACGACCAGACCGCGTTCGAGGGCCGTGACCGGAACACCGGTGCGGCCCGTTGGACGGGCACCCGCGCCGACCTCGTGTTCGGTTCGAACTCGGTGCTCCGTGCGCTGGCGGAGGTGTACGCCTCCGACGATGCCGAGCAGAAGTTCGTGCGGGACTTCGTCGCAGCGTGGGACAAGGTCATGAACCTCGACCGGTTCGACCTCGCCTGAGTCCGGTGCGGAACGGCGGGTGGTCGGCCTTCGGGTCGGCCGCCCGCCTTCCGTCGTTTTCGGCCGGTTCAGCGCGAGGTGAAGGCCGCGGCCGCCCGGTCGGCGAGCGCCCGCTTGTCGATCTTGGCGGTGCCCGCAAGCGGGATCTCGTCGACGAACCAGATCGCCCGCGGGTGTGCGTACGCAGGGCCGTGCTCGATCGTCCATCGACGCAACGCGTCCTCGTCGATGCCCGCGTCGGCCGTGCGTACGACGAACGCCACGGGCAGCGCACCCTTCACCGTGTCGGGAACGGAGACAACGGCCGCCTGGTGTACGTCAGGATGCCGTTCGAGCAGCTGTTCGACCTCACCGGGGTACACGTTCTCGCCGCCGCACACGAACATGTCGTCGACTCGTCCGACGAAGAAGTACCAGCCGTCTGCGTCCCGTTCCATCGTGTCGCCGGTGCGGTACCAACCGTCGACAAGGCGGCCTGCGGTCACCTCCGGCAGGTTGTGGTAACCGTTCATGACGCCCGGTCCACGAATCCAGAACTCACCCGGGTTGGCATCGAGTCCCGTGGCAGGGTCGACGAGGCGCACCTCCATCGTTGCGAGCGGGTAACCGAGCGCGATCTTCGGTCGGGCAAGGCCTTGTGGGTGCGGTCCGAAGCATGCGATTGCCTCGGTCGTCCCGTACCCGTTCGTGACCGTGGCACCGGGGAAGAGTTGCTGGACCTCGTCGTAGAACGCCTCTGTCATCGGCGCTGAGCCGATCATGAGCCGTCGGACCGACCCGAGGTCGAGCTCGTCGAGGAGCGCTCGCTGCGCGGTCATGAGGGCGAACATGGTCGGCACACCTGTGAGGCTCGTCGCCCTGTGCGTCGCCACGGCGCGTAGGTAGTCGGCGGCGTCGAATCGGCGGAGCAGCACGATCTGACCGCCGAGAGCGAGGTTGACCTTCGTCTGCACCATCGCGTTCTTGTGGTACATCGGGGCCGAAACGACGATCCGTTCGTCGTCATCCATGAAGTAGCCGCCCGAGGTGTACTGCGCGACCGTGAACCGCTGACTGCCGTGGGACAGCAGAACACCCTTCGGGCGCCCGGTGGATCCGCTCGTGTACATCTGGACAGCGACGTGAGTGCTGTCGACCCGCACGGTCTCCGGTGGCGTTCCACGTCGGATGTCGTGCCATTCGTCCGAACCGATGATGACGACCCGGACCCCTGGTGGCGCGAGATGCGCGTTCGTCGCGTCGGCGAAGACGATGCGTAGGTCGGCGTCGTCGGCGATGAATGCGAGCGTGTCAGCCGGGAGTTTCGTGTTCAGCGGTACGGTGACAGCGCCGATCCGGCAGATGCCGAAGTACAACGCTGCGAAGTCCACCGAGTTGTCGGCCAGGATCCCGACCCGATCACCGACGTCTCCGCCGAGATTTCGCACGGCGAGCGATGCCGCAGCGATGTGCGCAGCCACGTCACGATGGGTGACCGTGCGGACGGCATCACCTGTCAGGTCGATGAACGCGACCCGATCAGTCGTCGCGTGCACGGTGACGGCGTCGACGAGGTTCCCGTCATCGGCATCGACGCTCATGGGGTGATGACGATCTTGCCGAAGAACGATCGGTCCTCGAGCAGCCGCATCGCCTCGACGCCGTCCTCGAGCGGCATTACTCGATCGATCACCGGCTTCAGTCGTCCGTCGCGTACCAGGTCGAGAAGCGCGGCGAGATCGCTGCGCTTCCATCCGTTCGATCCCCGGATGTCCATCTCGGCTGTCCAGATGAAACGTATGTCGGTCTGCGGGTCGTATCCGGCTGTTGCACCACAGGTGAGGAGTCGGCCGCCGAGCTTCACGCAACGGAGCGACCTCGCCCAAGTGTCTCCGCCGGTGAAGTTCACCACCACGTCGTATCCCCCACCCGTGAACAGCGTGCCCGTGGTTCGCTTCGTGTGCGCGGCGAAGTCCTCGGCGGTGTAGTTGACGGTTTCATCGGCGCCGAGTGCTCGCAGGCGTTCGCACTTCTCATCGCTGCCAGCCGCTGCGACGACTCGCGCGCCCGCCATCTTGGCGAGCAGCAGAGCGCTCGTCCCCACACCGCCCGACGCACCGAGAATCAACACCGAGTCACCCGGACCGACTTCGCCGCGCGTGAACATCATCCGGTGCGCAGTGCCGTACGCAACGGGCAGGCACGACGCGTCGACGGCGCTCACGGCGTCGGGGAGGAGGATGAGCTGCGACTGGTCGACTACCACGTACTCGGCATAGGCGCCCCAGCGCGTGTCGCCGATCATCCAGAAGCGTCCGGTTGCCTGGTCGGTGAGCACCGGGTCGACGAGCACCCGATCTCCGGGTGACCAGCCCTCGACACCATGGCCGAGTCGGTCGACGGTGCCCGCGGCGTCGCATCCCGGCACCATCGGTAACGGAACCTTGATTCCCGGCATGCCACGCCGGGTGAAGATGTCGTGATAGTTGAGCGAGCACGCCTCGACCTTGATGCGCACCTCGCCCGGGCCGGGCTCGGGATCGTCGACCTCGCCGAACCGCATGACGTCGATGTCGCCGTGCTCCGCGAACCAGACAGCTTTCATGGTCCACCTCCCCGTACGCAGTGGGTGCTGCAGACCGCTCATTGTGCCAGATCGGCGCAGAGCCACCGGTAGGGTCCGACCATGCGGAACGTGTTGATTACGGGGGCGGCGAGCGGTATCGGTCGGGCAACGGCGGTGGCATTCGCAGCCGCCGGTGATCGCGTCGTCGCAGGTGTCCGGCGCCCGGACTCCGCCACTGAAGTCGCCGGTGCGACGGTCGTCGAGCTCGACGTCTGCGACGAGGGCTCGGTCGAACGCGCGGTGGGGGAGAACGGCCCGTTCGACGTGGTGGTGAACAACGCAGGCATTTCCCGCAGCGGCCCGGTCGAGACGATCGACTGGGACTTGGCACGTGCCCAGTTCGAGACCAATTACTGGGGTGCACTCCGGGTGATCCGTGCTGCTCTTCCGGCGATGCGTGAACGACGGAACGGTCTCGTGGTGAACCTCTCGACGGTCGGCGCACGCACCCCAGCGCGCGGCTACCACGCCTTCTACCAGGGATCGAAACAGGCGTTGCAGGCCGCGAGTCAGGCACTCGCCTGGGAGGTCGAACCGTTCGGGATTCGCGTCGTGCTCATCGAGCCGGGATTCGTGTCGACCAACATCTTCGAAGCGGGTGGGTACGAGGAAGCGCCGCCGGCGTCACCGTACGCCGCTGACGAGGCGTGGGTGCGCCGGTTCTTCGTGGCGGGGGCCGCTGCTGTCGGGATCCCGCCCGAGCACGTCGCCCGCGCGATCGTGGATCTTGCGTCGCGGTCGGGTTCGCTCGATCTGCATCAGCCGGTCGGCGACGACGCTCGGGCCGGGATCGAGGCCGCGCAGGCGCTCCCGTTCGAGGTTTGGCGCGCTGGCGCGCAGTCCCGCATCGCAGCGCTCGTCGGCGAACGCCCGTCGACTCCTGCCTGACCGGGTTCGGTCACCGAACGCATGGCCGTCTCTGTAACGTGCGGGGCCATGCGACGGTTCCTCCGCACGGTGTGCGCAGTCCTGCTCCTCGCCTCGGCACTGGTCGCCGCGCAGGCTTCCCCCGCCGGTGCGGTGTCGCCGATGGTCATCCGGGTCGTCGTGCCGGCCGACGTCGTACCGTTGACCGTCGAGCTCCCGTTCCGAGAGCTCGCCGGCAGCATCGACTGGGACGACGGCACCACACCGGACACCTACACCGGGGTCGTGAACGTCCAGAGCCACACGTTCGCATCGGCCGGCACCTACGACATCGAGGTGAGCGGGTCGGCAACGCGCTACGGGAACGGGTGCGGCGGGGTGCTCGCAGGTCGGGAGTTCATCATCGCGGTGCTCTCGTGGGGTGACTTCGGTTCCGACCCGAATCTGGTGTCACTCGCCGGCGCGTTCTTCGAGAACACCGCGTTGACGTTCGTGCCGGGCACCCTGCCGAGCGGCGTCACGAACATCAGCTGCATGTTCCGTGGCGCGACCGCCTTCAACGGGGCGATCGGCACGTGGGACACGTCCAACGTCACGCGGATGGACGACCTGTTCCGGGGTGCGACGTCGTTCGACCAATCGATCGGCTGGTGGGACACGTCGCGCGTCACGCACTTCACCGGGATGTTCGACCGTGCGACCTCGTTCAACCGGCCGATCGGTTCGTGGGACACGTCGAACGTCGTCGACATGGAGTTCATGTTCATCGGGGCGACGTCGTTCAATCAGCCGATCGGGGCATGGGACGTGTCGAACGTGACGACGATGCGCTCGGCGCTCCGGGACCTGCCGAGCTTCAACCAGGACCTGCGCATGTGGAACGTCTCGAACGTCACGGACATGGAGGGGCTGTTCTCGAACAGCCGCTCGTTCGATCAGGACCTGAGCACGTGGAACACCTCGAACGTCACGAACATGGGATGGATGTTCCACAACTCCCGTGCTTTCAACGGTGACATCACGACCTGGGACACGTCGAACGTGACGACCATGCATGCGATGTTCAGCGACGCGCGGGCCTTCGACCGTGACATCAGCGGTTGGAACACCTCGAACGTCACCGACATGAGCGACATGTTCTTCTTCGCCCTTGCGTTCGACCGTGATCTCGGCGCGTGGAACGTGTCCGCGTTGACCGATGCAACGTTCATGTTCACCCGGAGCGGGTTGTCGGCGGTCAACTACGGCGCGCTGCTGCGGGGCTGGGCGAGCCGTCCGGTCCTCTCCGGGGTGCGGCTGGACGTGTCGCAACCGTACGACACGTCGTCGGCCGCTGCCCGCGCCACGCTGGTCGCTGCCGGGTGGACGATCAACGACCTCGGCACCATCATCGGCCCCGCCTACACGGGCTGATCGGCGGTCTGCCGTGCCGTCGGCGGACGACGACGAGATCGTCGCCATGGTGACGGCGGTGGGGTCGGTCGCATACGGCACGGCCGCAGGGCAGACAGTTCTCTCGCCGCTCGAGCACACGGCGTGCCCGATCGTCGTCGGCTGTGATGCCGTCCCGGCACCGCCCTCCGGGATCGTGTCGCGCGCCTCGAGGGCGAGGTTGCGGCGCTCTACGGCTCGCTGTCGATGCGGGTGACCTGTCCGCTGCGCCGTGCCGGCAGTTTCGCCGGCAGGGTGCTGCGGCCCCGTGCGGGCGTTCGTACCCCGGTAGTGATCAGCGCGCGGCGGCGCTGACTGTCGGGGCCCGGAGCAGGATCGTGTTGTCGGCCTTCAGATCGTTCGACCAGACGAGTACCGCAGCGTCGTTCCAGCGGATGGTCGTGTAGCCGTCCTTCGTGCCGACCTGTTGGGGGGTGTAGGTCTTCGCAGACCACCATCCGGCATCGTCGAACGCAGCGGCCGTCCAGCCGGTCGGCTCGACCGTGATCTCGGAGCGGCATGCCGTCGCCGGGTGCTTCGCGCCGATGCAGCCGGTGTCGAGCGGCGCCCGGTGGACGACCATTCCTCTCCACGTCGACGCCGTCGCCGTGACGAGACGGCCCGAGGTGCGCTCCGTGACCTGGGCGATGATCCCCCCGTCACCCATCTGTTGCCGGGACGTGCCGATGTATTCGAGGCCGCTGTCGTCCTCGATGTAGTCGCGGGCGACGAGCGCGATCGTGAGCGGGTACGTCGCCCGGAAGACGATGGTGTCGGCATTGAAGGAGCGCTCCGTCTTGAACGCAGTCGAGTCCTCGCCGACGAGCACACCATTCGCGAAGAGGGCGAACCAGTTGTCCGCCCAGACCTCGGCGACGAACTCGACCGTCGCGACTGGTGCCGATCCGTCGCCCGGGGCGATCGTCGAAGCGGCCACGGCCACGGAGGTCTCGGGTCTCACACTCGACGCAACTTCTGAGGTGGATCGCCCGCAGCCGGCGAGGATCAGGGCTGCGAGGACCGTGATGACGACGCAGCGGCGTCGCCGAGCAGTGTTCCGGTTCACGACCGCAGGTTCGGGGGTTCGCCGACGGTGGTCCGTGCGGCGTCGACCAGCGCTCGGATCACCGCCATCGGTATGCCGCCGCCCATGTTCTCGCAGAGCGCGATGAACAGCGACTGCTCGGTCTCGTGCACGACGCCCCAGTGGAAACCGAGCGGCGCAGTCGGTCCGTAGACGTCGGCCGGCGTCCACCCGCGACCCGCGCCCGACCAGGCCTGCCACGCCGGGCTCTCCTCGAGTCGGGCGAGCGCGCCCTCGTCCACCCGCCACAGGGTCCGGTGGGACGGATCCCGTTCCGCATTGTCGTGCCGGTCGGGGTTGCCGCCTGCGTCCATGCTGCGACCTCCACGATCGGCCCGAATCGCAGGATCACCCGCTGCTCGGCCCAATAGTTCTCGATGCGGAAGTTCTCAGCGCGCTCGGAGGGACTCGAACCCCCAACCTTCTGATCCGTAGTCAGATGCTCTATCCAATTGAGCTACGAGCGCCGGAAGGCCCCTGAACTCTAGCGGGGCGCCCCGACCGACCCAAAGGGGATCGTCGTGACGCCGTCGCGGTCGCCGCACTACCGTCGCCCGCACGGGCTCCCGGGGGCGGGGCCCGCACGCAGGGGGACAGGACATGGGCCAGCTCGACGGCAAGATCGCGGTCATCACGGGTGGGGCGTCGGGCATCGGTGCCGGCACCGCCCGCCGGTTCGTCGAGGAGGGCGCCCGGGTCGTCCTCGCCGACATCCAGGCCGAGGCCGCAGCCGATGTCGCGGCCACCTTCGGCGCCGACGTGGCCACGTCGATCCGGTGCGACGTCTCGAAGGAGGCCGACGTGAAGGCCGCCATCGACCATGCCGTCGCCACCTGGGGTGCGGTCGACTGCCTCTACAACAACGCCGGGTTCGTCGGTGCGACCGGGCCGTTCGAGGACACCACCTCCGACGAGTACGACATCACCATGAACGTGCTGCTGCGCAGCGTGTTCTACGGGATCAAGCACGTCTCCCCGGTCATGAAGGCGCAACGGTCGGGTTCGATCCTGTCGACCGCGTCGGTGTGCGGTCTCGTGCCCGACATCGGCACGCACCTCTACAACGTCGCCAAGGCCGGCGTGATCATGATGACGAAGACCGCAGCGCTCGAGTTCGCCGAGTGGAACGTGCGCGTCAACGCCATCTGTCCGGGGTTCATCGCCACACAGCTCACGACGAACCGGCCGATCTCGGAGGTCTCCGCCGAGGAGAACCTCGAGCGCATGGACAAGGCCCGTGAGCGCATGAGCCGCGCCCAGCCGATGCACCGCATGGGCGAGACCGACGACATCGCGAACATGGCGGTGTTCCTCGCTTCGGATGCGTCGAATTGGATCACCGGTCAGGCGCACGTCGTCGACGGTGGCGTCACCCTCGGCAAGCCGTGGCGGAAGCAGCCCGCCGCGATCACCGAGCACCGCGGCATCGGCATCTACAAGCCGGCCGACTGACGCTCAGCCGCCCCGGTCGAGGCGGGCCGTCGCCACCTCGGACGGGACGTCGCGCCCGAGGAGCAGGTCGGCGGCGAGCCAGCCCGTCATCGGCCCCCGGTTGAACCCCGACGACCCGAGCCCACCAGCGACGACGAGCCCGCGCACGCCCGGCACCGGGCCGATGAGCGGCAGCCCGTCCCGGGCGAACGGCATCACCCCCGCCCACGTGCGGGCGGTGGGGGCCGACGCGAGCACGGGCACGATCTCGGCTGCCTGCGCACGATTCACCGCGATGCCGTCGTCCCGTACGGCCGGCACCGCACCGGGGTCGACCGCTGCGGGGTCGACGGGGTCGAGCCGGACCCGGTCGCCGCCGAAGACGACCTCCCCGTTGCGGCGCTGTCGACCGTAGAGGTGCCGTGTGCGGCGCACCCCGGCCCGGTCGTGGGTGAGCGGCAGGCCGTCGAGCGTGGCGCCGTCCTGCCATGCGAGCGACGACTCGAGGCCGACGACGGTCGTGCGCAGCGTGCCCGGCGGCAGCGGGGCCGTCGCCCACATCTGCCCGAACACGGGCACCGTCGGCACGTCGAGCACCTCGTCGAGCAGACGGGCCACTGGTCCGCTCCACGCCCCCGCCGCCAACAGCACCGCCCCGGCGTCGACGTGTGCCCCGGTGTGCAACCCGAGGCGTGCACCGCCCTGCGGGCCAGGTTCGAAGGTCGTGACGCAGGCAGGGAACGCGAAGCGCACCCCGCAGCGGTGCGCAGCCGCGGCGAGGGCCGCGCACGCGGCGACCGGATCGGCACACGCAGCTCCCGGGGTCCACGTCCCGCCGAGGACCGCCGGTCCGAGCGCCGGTTCGACCTCGCGCAGCGCGTCCCCGTCGAGGAGGTGCACGCCGTCGTGCGCCGCCGCCTCGGCCTTCGCCACGGCGAGCTCACCGTCCGTGCACGCCACACCGACCCTGCCGCGCCGGTCGAGCTCGATGTCGGCACCGTCGTCGACGAGACGCTCGTAGACGGCCAGGCTCCCCATCTTCAACAGGTCGTCGAGCGACGGCCGGCGACCCCACCCGGGTGCGTCGACGAGCCCGGCGTTCCGTGAGCTCGCACCCCCGCCGACGCCGATCGCGTCGACCACGGTGACCGCGACCCCGGCCTCGGCGAGGCGCCACGCCGCAGCGAGGCCGACCACCCCGGCACCGACCACGACGACGTCGGTCCCCTCCATCGCGCCGACCGTAGTTCCGGTCCCCCGGGCCGTCCCGACACACTGGAGCCATGCTCGTGCTGCGCAACGCCACGCTCACCGACGGTCGCACCGTCGACGTCACCGCGGCCGACGGTCTGGTCGTCGCGGTGGACGAACCCGGTGGCGCACCGGCACCGGGCGCCGACGTCGTCGACCTCGACGGCCGCCTCCTCCTGCCCGCCCCCGCCGAACCGCACGCCCACCTCGACAAGGCGTTGACGGCGGACATCGTGCCGAACCCGACGGGCGACCTCCTCGGCGCCATCGAGGCGTGGGTGTCCCGGTACCCGGAACGCACCGTCGCCGAGATCACCGACCGGGCCCGGCGCGCCGCGCTGCGGAGCCTCGCCGCCGGGGTGACGGCGTTGCGCACCCACGTCGACGTGAACGAGGCGATCGGGCTACGCGGTGTCGACGCTCTGCTCGCGCTGCGGGCCGAACTCGCACCACGCCTCGACCTGCAGGTCGTCGCCCTCGTCGGGCGGCCGCTCGACGGTGACGACGGTCGGGCCAACCGGCGTCTGCTCGCCGAGGCCCTCGAACGCGGTGTCGACGTCGGCGGCGGTTGCCCGCACATCGACGTCGACCCGGCCCGCCACGTCGACCTCGCCCTCGAGGCCGCCGCAGCCGCCGGCCGACCCGTCGACCTGCACGCGGACGAGAACCTCGACCCCGCATCCGGTGACCTGCGCCGCCTCGCTGCACGGATCGTCGAGACCGGGTTCCCCCACGGTGCGGTCGCAAGCCACTGCGTGTCCCTCGGCATGTGTGATCCGGCGGAGCAGGCCGATGTCGCTGCGCTCGTCGCCGCGGCGGGCATCGCCGTCGTCACCCTGCCGCAGACGAACCTGTTCCTGCAGGCGCGCGGTATGCGCACCGCTCCGCCCCGCGGGCTCACCGCCGTCGCCGCGCTCGCCGACGCCGGGGTCACCGTCGCAGCGGGCGCCGACAATCTGCAGGACCCCTTCAACACGGTGGGTCGTGCCGACCCCTTCGAGACGGCGGCCCTGCTGGTGATGGCCGCCCACCTCGACGTCGTGGCCGCCTACGACGCCGTGTCGGGCGCGGCGCGCCGGGCGATGGGGCTCCCGGCGGCAGGGCCGGAGGTCGGCATGGTCGCCGACCTGTTGGCGGTGCGGGCCCCGACGCTGCGGGCAGCGGTCGCCGACGCCCCGGTCGACCGCGTGGTGGTGCGCGCCGGACGGGTCGTCGCCCGCACGACGTCGACGACGACGTTCGCCTGAACCCCCTCAGGAACGGCCGAAGTCGAACGTCGCGATCTCGGTGAACTGTTCACCGAGTCGCTCGATCGCTGCGTCGAACAGCGCCGCACCGAGCTCGGGCGTCGCCCCGGTCGGATCGCCGATGTGGCCGTCCGGACCGAAGTCGTCGGCGAGCCAGCCGAAGGGGACGGACCCGCCGAACCGCACGTGGCGGTTGGCGGCGAGTCGCTCGGGCACGTTCCGGCGGGCGAGACCGAGATCGACGAGATCGGGCCGCAGGTGCAGCACGAACGACGTCTCGTGCAGGCCGCCGTGCACACCCATCCCAGCCTCACCGGCGTCGCTCGCACCACCCGCGTCGGGCGGGACGGCCGGGTGCAGGAGGAACGTGCGCAGCCCGTGCGCGAGCCGCACCTCGCGCAACGCCACCTGCAGCAGCGCCGTGTTGCCGCCGTGACCGTTGAGGAACACGAGCGTCCGTGCCCCCGTCGATGCGACCGCCCGGGCGACCGCGTCGACGGTGGCGAGCAACGTCGTCGGGTCGAGCCACACCGACCCGGCGAACCGGGCGTGCTCGTTGGACTTCGTGTAGGCCAACGGTTCGGCGAGCCACAGGTCGAACGTGTCACCGAACCGTCGCACGGTCTCGGTGGCGACCGCGTCGGCGATGAGCAGGTCGGTCACGAATGGCAGGTGCGGCCCGTGCTGTTCGACCGCGCCGAGCGGGAGCACCACGATCGACCGCTCCGAGATCAGCTCCGCGACCTGGGGATGGCGCAGTTCGGCGAGGCGTCGGGTGGCGGGCACGGGGTCACGCTAGCGAGGCCCCGACCCCGCTTCGCGTGTCCCACCTCCCTTGCAGAATGTGCCCATGAACTCCAGCACCCCCGACATCGATTTCGACCTCGACGAGGTCATCCAGGAGAGCCAGATCGACGCCAGCCGCTGCGGCGTCGTGTGGTTGCTCGCCCGCGGTCTGCAGGCCGAACTCGCCGACCTCCGCATCGTCGACGACGAACCGCTGCGCCCCTGTCCCGACATCGACCCGACCGTGGACCTGCTCGCCGGGCTCACCGACGCAGCAGTCGCAGCGGCCGACCGGGTGCGCGAGCTCTCCGGTGGTCCGATGACACCCGAGATCGAGCAGGAGATCCGCACAGCGGGCATCGAGACGATGACGTTCACGGCCTCCGCCGAGGCGGTGCTCCGTCGGCTGTTCCTCGCGATCGTCGGTGTGGCGGCTGCCTTCCCGGACTCGTCGCGCGTCAGCAGGATCGACCGTGCGGCGGTCGACCAGTGGGCGATCTCCGGCGAGTACCTGCGGTCCTTCCAGGAGGACGGCCTCCACCTCATGTCCACCACCCTCGACGAGTTCGAGGCCGAACTGTCCGGCATCATCGCCCGGCTCATCCTCGACGGCGGGTCCCAGCTCTTCATCGATCTCGACACCGACGACGACGACGCCGACACGATCATCGTGATCCCCGTCGCCGACGGATCGGTCGTCTATGCGACGACGGGTGACGGGTCGGAACCGGTGTCCCATCCCGACCCGGTCCACCCCTCCCACGTGGCCGCCCATCTCGTCGAGGCGATGCGTGAGCTCGGCAGCGACGGGATCGAGACGCTCGACCGGGTCGGTGTCTTCCTCTTCGACGCCGCGGACGACGACGACCTCGAGGAGTTCGACGACGAGGCCTGACGGCGCCGGCCGACGCAGCGGGCCCGGTGGGCTCGGCGTCGGCCGACGACTGGCGGAGAGGGTGGGATTTGAACCCACGGTCGGGTTGACCCCGACAACGCCTTAGCAGGGCGCCCCGTTCGGCCGCTCCGGCACCTCTCCACGGGTTCCGACATCGTAGCGGTCCGCCCCCGGAGGCTCCCATCGGCGCCGCGACGGCAGGGCGGGAGGTCCCCGGAGGCCGGTGTGGGCGTCGGTACGCTCGCAAGGCCCCGGTCGACACCGTGTCCGACCGTTCGAGGCTCGGGGAGGGCGTGTGCGTCGGTTCCGTTGGGTCGTGCTCGGGGTGCTCGGACTGCTCGCCGCCGCCTGCGGTTCCGCGGGCGACGGTGTCGGAGCGCCGACGACGAGCGCCGCACCGACGACCACGGTTGCGACGACCACCACCGCCGACCCCCGGCCAATCTCGTTCCTCACCGGACAACGCATCGAGAACGACGTGGCGAAGCGCCCGTACCTCGTCGTCAAGATCGAGAACTCGCCGCAGGCCCGCCCCCAGACCGCCCTCGACCTCGCCGACGTCGTCATCGAGGAGGAAGTCGAAGGCGGGGTCACCCGGTTCTTCGTCGTGTTCCAGTCGACGATGCCCGGCGACGCCGGTCCGGTGCGGTCGGGTCGTTACGTCGACACCGAACTCGTCACCGGGTTCGGCAAGGTCGGGATGGTGTTCTCCGGTGCCCGTGACGATGTGCTGTACGCGATCCAGCGCACGCCCGCGATCACCGTCACCGAGGGCGGTGCCGGCTTCTACCGGCAGTCGGGCCGGTATGCGCCGCACAACCTGTACGTCGACGCGAAGGCAGCCCTCGACGAGGTCGTCCGCCTCGGCGCCGAACCAGGCCGTGACCTCGGCTGGGCGTTCTCGGCGACGGCGCCGTCCGGAGCGGTCACCTGCCCGCCGGCGTCGACCACCTGCACCGACCCGGGGGCGTCGATGGTCGTGCAGATGACCGACGAGTGGAAGACCGGCTGGACCTACGACGCAGCAGCGGGTCTCTACCGTCGCGACCAGGACGGCAAGGCGTTCGAGGTCACCGGCGGCGGCAGGATCGGCGCGGCGAACGTGGTCGTGCTCGCCACCGGGCGCTACTACAGCGGCGGATACCCCGAGAGCGAGGCGATCACCGGCCCCGAAGGCGCGCCGGCGGTGATCCTGCGTGACGGGAAGCGCTACGACGCGATCTGGGTGAAGCCCACCCAGGAGGCGCCGATCGCGCTGCGCACCCCCGACGGCCGCCCGTTCCCGCTGAAGCCCGGTCCGACGTGGATCAACCTGCCGGCGCTGCGGAACATGCCGAAGGTCGGCTGACTCAGCGCTCGGCCGCAGCTCGGAACCACGCAGCGACGAGCCTCGACGGATCGGCTTCGATCACGTCGCCGGCCCGGGTCCAGGCCCGGGTGCGGTCGACGGGGTCGACGGGTCCGTCGAGCGCCACCGGTTCGGGCAGGTCCTCGAACCGGTCGAGGATCCGCAGGAGCAGACCTGCCGTGGCGAGCGCATCGTCGAGCGCGTGGTGGTTCGGTCGCAACCGCACCCCCTCTGCCCGGCAGGCGACGTGGAGCTTCGCCCTCGTCGGCACGAGCGTGTCGAGGCCCTTGCGCAGGTCGCCGACGGGGACGTCGTACCGGGCGAACTCCTGGCGGAGCATCCGGGCGTCGAAGGGGAGGTTGTGGGCGCTCACGACCGCACCGTGCAGCCGGGCCGCGATCTCGGGGGCGAGAGTGCCGAAGTCGGGTGCCCCCTGCAACATCTCGCCGGTGATCCCGTGGACGTGCGTCGGTCCCGGGTCGCGCCCCGGGTCGAGCAACGATTCCCACCGGTCGACGACGCGCCCCCGCAGGTCGAGGGTGACCATGGCGATCTCCACGACACGGTCCTCGGCACCGAACCCGGTCGTCTCCGTGTCGACGACGACGATCCGGTCGGTGCAGTCGGCGAGGCGGGCGAGCGCGTCGGCGACGGGCGGGCTGATCGGTCGTCGCGGCATCTCCCCACCTCCCTCGTCCCCTGCGGTCGCTCTGGCGGAACGGGGGGGATTCGAACCCCCGGTGCCCGAAGACACGGCCGCTTTCAAGGCGGCTGCATTCGTCCGCTCTGCCACCGTTCCAACGCAGAGTCAACCATGCCGCAGTGACAGCACCGCGGTCGGTGGCGGGTCGGCCGGTGCGTCCTTGCCCGGCCCACCGGCCGCCGACCTAGGGTTCGGGCATGAGCACGTTCGGCGACTCCGATCCCCTCGAGGACCAGCGGCGCTACGCCGTCATCACCGACGACGCCGTCGACGCGTTGCGCCGCCTCATCGGCGTGCCGATCACCGACACCGTCGAACCGTGGTGTCACGAGGTCACCCGTGACGGTGTCCGTCACTACGCGCACGGCATCGGCGACGACAACCCGCTGTGGTGCGACCCCGAGTACGCGGCGGCGGGCCCGCTCGGCGGCATCGTCGCCCCGCCCTCGTTCATCTTCCCCCTGAACCGGGTGCTCTCCGGGTACGTGGGCGGCCTGCCCGGCATCCACGCGATGTGGGCGGGTGCGAACCTCACCTGGCACGACTGGTTCCGCCGGGGCGACGAGATCACCGCCGTCGCCCACCTGAAGGATCTCATCCCCCACGACACCCGGTTCGCCGGTCGGGCGATCCAGCAGATCTACCACGCAGAGTTCCGGAACCAGGACGGTCGGCTCATCGCCGAGGGCGACAGCTGGTGCTTCCGCATCGAACGGGACACCGCGCGTGAACTCGGCACGAAGTACGACGAGGTCAAGGCCCGTGAGCCCCGGATGTACACCGAGGAGGAGCTCGAGCGGATCTGGACCCTGTACCGCGAGGAGCAGGTCCGCGGCGCCGAACCCCGCTACGTCGAGGACGTGCAGGTCGGTGACGAGATCCCGCCGATCGTGAAGGGGCCGATGACCGCCACCGGCTTCATCGCCTACGCGCAGGGCTGGGGCGGGCTCTACATCCGGGCGAACAAGCTCGCCTGGAAGCAGCTCGAGAAGCACCCCGGCCTCGGCCTCCCGAACGCGATGGGCATCCCCGACGTCCCCGAGCGCGTGCACTGGGAGAACGACCTCGCGACCGACGTCGGCACGCCCGCCGCCTACGACTACGGGCCCGAACGGTGCAGCTGGCTCACCCACCACGTGACGAACTGGATGGGGGACACGGGGTTCCTCGTGGAGCACCGCAGCCAGATCCGCCGTCACAACCCGATCGGCGACTGGATGGTGGTGCGCGGCAAGGTCACCGCGATCACGAGGGGTCCCGACGGCGCCCCGCTCGTCGAGATCACCCAGCAGGCGCGCCAGCAGGACGACGAACTGTCGGCGACCGGCACGGCGTACGTCCGGCTCCCCAGCCGGGGCTGATCCTCAGACGCGCGCCGGCCGGTTCTGCCCGAGTTCGGTGCGGAATCGGTCGGACATGCGCGCGAGCAGTGCGGCGACCGCCACGATCAACGCCCCCGACACGGCGATGAGCAGCGGTGCGCGGCCCTCGCCCGGGAAGAAGTGGCCGATCGCCCACGGCACGTTCACGAGCAGGCCGATCGAGCCGAACAACGACAGCAGCACCCGTCCGGGACGCGTCCCCGCCGCGACGAGCGCGACCGCGGTCACGAGCCCGGCGATCGGACCGAACCCGGTGACCTGGGCGCCGGTGAGGGCGGCACCACCCACCGTCGCCGCCGCCCCTGCGGCCTCCACCAGCGGTGTGGCGCGGACCCGCCCGCTCGCGGCGAGGGCGATGAGGCCCACACCGATCGACCAGGTGACCGCACCCGTCGCGATGCCTCCCTGCTCGGCGTAGTAGCCGAGCGTCGTCGGCACGCCGAAGGACAGTGCGACCACCGCAGGCGGGAGGGTTGCGACCCGGTCGCCGATCTCGAGGTCGAACATCGGTGCCGCCGACAGCGCGAGCAGCGCGACTGCGGTGAGGATCGTGAACGGTGGGCCGTACGCCCGCAGGTCGTCGGCGAGCACCACGGCGCCGACGACCACGGCGATCGACCCGACGACCTCGGTCACCGCGGCGAGCGGCACCCGTCGGGTGAGGCCGAGCGCGAGGAACGCCGCACCGACGACCCACACGGCCGACCCGACGACGGCCCGGTCCGCCACGCCGTGCACGAACGCGCCGACACCGGTGGCGATCGCCGCGAAGAACGTGAGCTGCTGCACCGGCCGTTCCTGCCACCACCGGGCGACGACACCGTGCACGGCGACCGCCGTCGCCCCGGCGAGAGCGATCGTCGCACCGGCGTCGGACCCGATGCCGTCGTGGACGACGACGCCACCCGCGACAGCCGCCGCCGCCGATGCGACGAGCCACAGGAACCAGCGCATGCGTGCGAACGCAGGGTCGGCGGCCTCGGGTGCCGCGAGACCGGCGCCGTGCAGCACGACCGCACCACCGGCGCTGATCCCGAGCCGCCCACCGAGCCCGAGATCGGGCCAGTAGCGCGTCACGAGGAGCACGATGCCGATGATCGCGAGCAGCCCGCCGAAGTAGCCGAGGGCCTCGGCGGCTGCGGGGACACGTCGCCCCGGTTCGAGCGCACGGGGGAGGACCAGGGCGGGGGTGGTCGGCGCGGGCCGGGGTGCGGTGGGCGGCGGTGCGGTCTGCAGACGGGTGCGCTCGAATGCGAGCACGGCTGCGGCGGTCGCCTCGTCGATCACGCCGGCGTCGCGCCAGCGCTGCACGTCGTCCTCGAGATGCGCTACGGGCGAACGGTGCGGTGCCGGTGCGGCCGGTGCGGCCGGTGCCGCACCGACGCCGGTGTCGTTGCGCCCGACGGCTGCGCGGGTCGTGAGCGCGACGACGACCACCACGAGCACGAGCAGCAGTGCGGCACCGACGATCATCCGTTCCTCCTGCGTTCGCCCGACGGGGACAGTCTTCCCGTTCACAGCCGTTCCATGCAGGGTCGATGGTCCCCTCGGGCCCGGCGGGATCGGCTGGTACGCTCGCCGATCGTGGAGATCGACGAAGCGACCCTCGAGGATCTGCAGCGTCGGCTCCGTCGGGCCGAAGGCCAGGTGCGGGGCGTGCAGCAGATGCTCGCCGAGGGTCGTGACTGTCGCGACGTCGTCACCCAGCTCACCGCCTCGATCAAGGCGCTCGAACAGGTCGGGTTCGGCCTCGTCGCCGCCGGCCTGACCTGGTGCGTGCACAATCCGGATGCTGCGAAGGCCGAGGGCTACGACCTCGCCGACGTGCAGCGCATGTTCCTCAAGCTCGCCTGATCCTGCTGCCATGGACGACCGTTCGCTGACGCGCCTGCTCGACGAGGTCGCCGCGGGGACCGTGACCCCCGACGAGGCCATGCGCTCGTTGCGCCGCCTGCCCTTCGCCGACCTGGGGTACGCGCGCATCGACCACCACCGCCGGATCCGTCAGGGGATCGCCGAGGCCGTGTACGCCCCGGGCAAGACGCCGGAGCAGTGCGCCGGGATCGTCGTCGAACTGCTCGACTCGCCCGACGGCGCGACCCCGGTCGTGCTCACCCGGGCGGATGCCACCCAGATCGCCGCGGCACTCGCGGCGGCACCGGACGGGCGGGTCGTCGGGTCGACGGTCGTGTGGCGGGCCGCTCCCGACCGAACGGGTTCGGTGCTCGTCGCCACCGCGGGGACGGCCGATCTCGTCGTCGCGGACGAGTGCGTCGCCGTGCTCGCCGCGAACGGGGTGACCGCACGCACGCTTACCGACGTCGGCGTCGCCGGTCTGCACCGCCTGCTCGCGTCGCTCGACGCGCTCGACGGGATCGACGTCGCCGTCGTCGTCGCCGGCATGGAGGGTGCACTCGCCACCGTCGTGGGCGGTCTCGTCGAGGTGCCCGTCGTCGCGGTGCCGACCTCCGTCGGGTACGGGGCGGCGCTCGACGGGGTGACCGCGCTGCTTGCGATGCTGTCGTCGTGCGCGGCGGGGGTCACCGTCGTCGGGATCGACAACGGCTTCGGTGCGGCCTGCGCGGCGTTGCGGGTGCTGCAGATCGCCGACCGGCCGGGGCCGACCGCGTGACGCGCGTCGCCTGGTTCAACCCGTTCTCGGGAGCGGCCGGCGACATGGCGCTGGCCGCGCTCGTCGACGCCGGGGCCGATCTCGCCGCCGTCGAGGCGGCGTGCCGACGGGTCGTGCCCGACGGCTGGTCGATCCGGTCGACCGAGGTGCTGCGCGCTGGTCTGCGTGGCTGTCACGTCGACGTGGTCGTCCACGCCGACCACGGGCACGACCACGACCACGACCACGGGCACCATGAGCACCGGGACGCGGCCGGGATCATCGCCCGCATCGCCGAAGCCGGTCTCCCCACACGGGCGACCGCCCGGGCGATCGCGACGTTCGAACGCCTCGCCGTCGCCGAGGGACGTCTCCACGGTGTCGACCCGGCGCACGTCACGTTCCACGAGGTCGGCGCGGTCGATTCGATCGTCGATGTCGTCGGTGTGTGCGTGGCCCTCGACCTCCTCGACGTCGACGTCGTCGCGTCGGCCCCGCCGACCGTCGGCGTCGGCACGATCCGGTCGGCGCACGGGGTGCTCCCGAACCCGCCGCCCGCCGTCGTCGAGGTGCTCACCGGCGTGCCCGTCGTCGGCGTCGACGTCGGGGTCGAACTCACCACGCCGACGGGTGCGGCGCTGCTCGCCACCCTCGCCGCCGATCGGTTCGGTGCGACGCCGGCGATGACCGTGCGTACGCAGGGCTGGGGTGCGGGCACGAAGGACATCCCCGGACGGGCGAACCTGCTGCAGGTCGTCATCGGCGACGCGGTCGACCTGCCGGACGACGGGCGCGTCGAGACGGTGGTCGAACTCGCCACCACCCTCGACGACGTGCGCGGCGAGCTCGTCGGTCACGTCGTCGCCGAGGCCCTCGCCGCCGGCGCGCTCGACGCATGGTCGGTCGCTGCGACCATGAAGAAGGGTCGTCCGGGTGTGGTGCTCACCGTGCTCGCAGCAACCGCCGACGCAGGGCGACTCCGCCGCCTCGTCGCCGCGGAGACCGGCACCCTCGGGATCCGCACCACGACCGTCCAGCGGTGGGTGGCCGATCGGCGGGTCGTCGAGGTCGACGTCGACGGTCACGCGGTACGCGTGAAGGTCGGGCCGTACCGGGCGAAGGTCGAGCACGACGACGCGGTGGCCGTCGCCCGTGCGACCGGACGACCGTTGCAGGACGTCGTCGCGTCGGCCGAACGCGCCTACGCGGCGTCGGCCGAGGCGAGCTTGCGCCAGAGCGACCGGTAGTTCGGGTACACGAGACCGTCCGGCACCCAGCCCGACGCCCGCAGTTCCCCGTGGAGTGCCGGCAGGTTCCAGCACGGCACGCCCATGTCGACGTGGTGCTCGATGTGCAGGCCGATGTTGTAGGGGACCATCAGGAACCGGGCGATCGGCGTCTGCCGCACCACGTGCGTGGTCGCCCGCCGGTCACGGTTGCGTTCCATGCCGCCGTGCTCGGCGATCGCCCGCAACCGGTTCGTCACCCGCCACTGCGTGAGGTACGGCAGGATCCACAACAGGTACAGCTCGGGTCGCCCGAACGCGGATGCGATCGCAACGAGGACCACCTGCGTGCCGAGGATGCGGGCGGCGACCGGACGGGTCCGCGACCGGCGCAACCCTCGGAACAGCCCGCGCAACAGTTTGATCCCGGTGATCCCGAGCGCGTCGCGCACCAGCTTGCGCCGCAGCGACGCCCGCGTGATCGGATAGTGCGCGTACAACGGCACGTCCGGTTCCTCGGGACCCATCTCGTCGCGGTGATGTGCGATGTGGCCGCGCCGGTACAGCTCGAAGGGTACGAACGCCGGGTAGGACAGCAGCCACCTGCCGACCGCGTCGTTCACCTTCCGGTTCGAGAACAGGGTGCGGTGCACGGCCTCGTGGCCGAGCGTGTTGCACTGCACGATCGTGCGACCGCACAGCACGAACGCCACCGCGTACCCGACCGGGTGGGCGAGCACGATCGCGCCGGCGAGCACGACGGCGACCTGCATGTACATCGATGCGACGGCGACGGCGGACCGCAGGTTGCGCACCCGCCGCAACTCCTCGCGGATCGGGGGCTTCGCCTTCGCGTTCTCGAAGAGCCGGTCGGTCGGCAGCACGTCGGGCAGCAGGTCGACCGGCGGGACCATCCCCCCGAGGCGGTGGCCCGGTCGACCCGGTGCGTCGGTGACGTGCAGCACGCCTACGAGCGTACCGACGCGTCCGGCGCCACGTCCCTCTCGAGTGGGCGCAGGGCCCCCGTCGTGTGGGTGAGCGCAGCACGCAACGCGGCGACGAACGCGATCGGCTGGTCGGCCATCAGATGGTGGCGCGCCTCGGGGACCCACACCTCGAACGGCGGTTCCCGCAGCGCGTCGCGGACCCGTTGCGCGACGTAGGGCGGCACGACCCGGCTCTTCTCCCCGTGGATCGCGGCGACCGGCGCCGTGATCTCGGCGAGGTAGTCGCCGAACCACCGGTCCCACGTGCGGGCGAAGAGCCGCCAGTCGAACTTCCACGCCCAGCCGGTGATCGCGCCCTCGGCCGGTCGGGTCGGGTCCTCGGCACCGCCCGGTCCGACGGGTCGCACCGACGTCTCGGCGATGTGGCGGACCATCCACGGGTTGTCGCACGGCTGCCGGGGGATCAGCTTGAACCGCGACACCGCCTCGTCGCGCGTCGCGTACGTGCGGCGGTTCTGGAAATGGCGGCCGCTGCGGCTGCGTTCGTCGCGTGCCCGGACCCCGATGTCGCAGAGCACGACCGCACGGACGCCGTCGCCGGCGAGTGCAGCGGCGGTCCCGACGACGGTCGCCCCGAGGCTGTGCCCGACGAGCACCGGTGGCGGGGTCCCCGCACCGGCGGCCGCCGCGGCGACGGCGAGCACCTCGGCTGCCCACGTCTCCGACCGGTAGGCGGGTCGCCAGTCGCTGTCGCCGTGCCCGGTGAGCTCGGGTGCGATCACGCACCATTCCTCGGTGAGGAACGGGGCGAGCGGTGCCCACCAGCGGGCGTGCGCGGCTCCGCCGTGCACGAGTACGAGCGGCGGTCGGGCCGGGTCACCCCAGCGCAACCAGCGGACCGTGCACCCCTCGACCGTGGTGTGCCCCTCGTCGGGGGTGACTGCGAGGTTCGCCCGGAACCACGACGGTGCGTCGTCGGCGTCGTCGGCAGGCACGGCGGCACGGTAGCCCCGTCGCTCCGCAATAGGGTGACCGCTCGTGCCAACGGACGCCGTCGCCCCGT
Organism: uncultured Acidimicrobiaceae bacterium; assembly: GCA_964453335.1. Lineage (GTDB taxonomy): Bacteria > Actinomycetota > Acidimicrobiia > Acidimicrobiales > CAIXPF01 > VGBO01. The sequence continues at coordinate 58,059 of CAYVOK010000013.1, read as the reverse complement.
CACCGCCGGTCCCGAAGCAGGTCCCCGTCGCGGTGACCACCCACGGCCACACCCGGGTCGACCCCTACGCCTGGTTGCGCGACCGCGACGTCGACCCCGACGTGCTCGCGCACCTCGAGGCGGAGAACGCCTACACGGCCGCAGTGACCGCGCACACCGCCGGACTCCAGGAACGGCTCTTCGAGGAGATCCGGGCCCGGATCCAGGAGACCGACCTGTCGGTGCCGGTGCGCAACGGACCGTGGTGGTACTACGTGCGCACCGAGGAGGGTCGCCAGTACGCGATCTCCTGCCGCCGTGCCGCCGTCGCCGACGGCTCCTGGGACGAGGGCGCCCCCGAGCAGGTGCTCCTCGACGAGAACGTCGAGGCCGAGGGGCACGACTACTTCGCCACGGGCGTCTTCGACGTGAGCCCCGACCACGACCTGCTGGCGTTCGCCGTCGACCGTGACGGCGGCGAACGGTACGACCTGCGCTTCCGTGATCTCACGACGGGCGCCGACCTCCCCGACCGGATCGACGGCGTGTACTACGGCTCGGCGTGGTCACGTGACGGTCGGTTCTTCTTCTACGTGCGCCCCGACGCGGCGATGCGTCCCTTCGAGGTGTGGCGCCACGAACTCGGCACCGACACCGACCGCGACGTCCTCGTGTTCCGCGAGGACGACGAACGGTTCTACGTGTCCGTCGGTCTCGGCCGGGACCGGCGCTACCTGTACGTGAGCGCCGGGTCGAAGGTCACCGACGAGGTGTGGTTCCTCGACGCCGGCGATCCCACCGGCACGTTCCGGGTCGTCGAACCTCGCGCCCAGGGGGTCGAGTACGCCGTCGCGCACCACGACGGCCGGTTCTTCGTGCTCACGAACGCCGACGGCGCGGTGAACTTCGAGCTCCGGGTCACCGGGGTCGATGCACCGGGTCGCGCGCACTGGCAGACCGTGATCCCCCACCGCGACGACGTGAAGTTGTCGGGTGTGCTGCCGTTCCGGGATCATCTCGTCATCGAGGAACGCGTCGGCGGGGTCACCCAGATCCGCGTCCGGTACCTCGCCGACGACGTCGACCACGTGATCGAACAACCGGAGTCGGTCTGCACCGTGCACAGCGGCGCCAACCCCGAGTTCGACACGACCACGTTCCGCTACGGATACCAGTCGATGCGCACGCCGTCGTCGGTGTTCTCCTACGACCTCGGCACCCGGGAACGCACCCTGCTGAAGCAGCAGGCGGTGCTCGGTGGGTTCGACCCGGCGGACTACACGACCGAACGCCTCTGGGCGACCGCGGACGACGGGGTCCGTGTGCCGATCAGCATCGTGTACCGCAACGGCGTCGCCCGTGACGGTTCGGCACCCGCGCTGCTGTACGGCTACGGCAGCTACGAGGCGTCGATGGACCCCGGGTTCAGCTCGATCCGCCTGTCGCTGCTCGACCGTGGCTTCGTCTACGCCATCGCCCACGTGCGCGGCGGCGGCGAGATGGGTCGCCACTGGTACGAGGACGGCAAGTTCCTGCGGAAACGGAACACGTTCACCGACTTCATCGCCTGCGCACGCCATCTCGTCGCAGAGGGGTGGACGGCGCCGGACCGGCTCGCGATCCGTGGTGGTTCCGCCGGCGGCCTGCTGATGGGTGCGGTCGCGAACCTCGCGCCCGAGCTCTTCGGGTGCGTCGTCGCCGAGGTCCCCTTCGTCGACTGCCTCAACACGATCCTCGACCCGTCTCTCCCCCTCACCGTGCTCGAGTGGGAGGAGTGGGGCAACCCGGTCGCCTCCGAGGAGTACTACGCCGAGATGGCGTCGTACGCGCCGTACGAGAACGTCACCGCGCAGGCATACCCGCCGATGCTCGTCACCGCCGGGCTCAACGACCCGCGGGTGAGCTACTGGGAGCCGGCGAAGTGGGTGGCCCGCCTCCGTGCGACCGCCACGAACGCACCGCGCATCGTGCTGAAGACCGAGATGGGCGCCGGTCACGGCGGGCCGTCCGGTCGTTACGACGCATGGCGTGACGAGGCGTTCGTGCTCGCGTTCGTGCTCGACACCTTCGGTCTCGGCTGAGGTCACGGCCGCCACGTCGCCGCTACGGTGATCGACGTGGACCAGCGTCTCTACTTCCGCCAGGTGCTCGCCGGCCGTGACACGGCCCGGACGCACGACGTCGCCCGCCAGATGGTGAACTTCCAGTACCTGATCGGCGATCGGGAGACGGGCGACGCGGTCGTCGTCGACCCGGCCTACGACGTCGCCGGGCTGTTGGACCTGCTCGAGGCCGACGGGATGCGTCTCGGCGGCGTGCTCGTCACGCATTACCACCCCGATCACATCGGCGGTTCGTTCTTCGGCCACACCGTCGAGGGGATCGCCGCCGTGCTCGAGCGGGGACCGGTGCCGATCCACGTGCAACGACCGGAGGCCGACGGTGTCGTGAAGGTCACCGGCGTGTCGCTCGGCGACCTCGTGCAGCACGACTCCGGCGACGTCGTGCAGGTAGGCGAGATCCCGATCGAACTGATCCACACCCCCGGGCACACACCGGGCAGCCAGTGCTTCCTCTGCGACGGGCACCTCGTCGCCGGCGACACCCTGTTCCTCGAGGGATGCGGCCGCGTCGACCTGCCCGGCGGCGACCCGGAGGAGATGTTCCGGTCGATCCACCAGCGGCTCGCCCGCATCCCCGACGACACGGTGCTGTTCCCCGGTCACCTGTACGCGCCGGAGCCGTCGGCCCCGATGGGCGAGGTGCGCGCGTCGAACTACGTGTACCGGTTCACCACGCTCGACCAGTGGCGGATGGTGATGGGCGGCTGAGCCGCCCTCGACGACCGCGCCGTCGGATCAGGCGAACGCCGCGAAGAGTTCCTCGACGGCCTTCAGCTGGCCGCCGCTCGTCGAGGACGGCACGAGGATCGGGGTGCTGACCCCGGCGTCGAACCACGCCTCGACCCCTTCGCGCACCTCCGACACCGAGCCGTACAGCGTGCACGACGACAGCCAGCGCTCCGACATGTACGACGGCACGTCGTCGCGGCGGCCCTCGGCGATCGCCTGCTCGATCGCGGTCATCTCCTCCTCGTACCCGGCCTGCTTCCAGTAGTTCCGGTAGTTCGGGAGGGCGACGTACCCGGTGAGGGTCGCACGGTTGCGGTCGGCGGCTGCGGCCCGGTCGTCGTCGATGACGGTCGGGATCATGTTGCCGACGAAGAACCCGGCGGCCCGCCGGTCGGCGGGGATACGGGAGATCGAGCGGGGCATGTCGTTGCGCGACGCGTTCGCCCACACGGCGCCGTCGGCCACCTCGACGGAGAGGTCGACCATCTTGTCGCGCAGGGTCGCAAGCACGATCGGGGGCAGCGGACCCGAACCCTTCTCACCCTTGCGGAGTGCGGCGACGTAGTCGCGGGTGTCCGACAGCGGCTTGCCGACCGCCGCGCCGAGCCGCTCGTGCACCGGGCCGTGGCTCACGCCGATGCCGAGGCGGAACCGGCCGCCGGACATCTCCGAGATGTAGCTCGCCTGCGCGCCGAGCTGCGCCGGGTGCTGCAGGTAGATGGGCTGCACCGACGTGCCGAACTCGATCGTCGACGTCACGTGCGCGATCGACAGGCACAGACCCATCGCGTCGCCGAGGCTCGGGCAGTAGATGCCGGTGAAACCACGACGCTCCGACTCCGCGGCGATGTCGACGACCTGACGGCGGCGTCCGGGAACTGCGGCGAGGGAGATTGCGGGCATGCGGGTCATGGGCGGGCACGTTAGACCGCCCGGCCGGACCCGGCCGGGTGTCCACCGGAACGAACATCCGTTCGGATACAATCTCCTCCGCCATGTCGCCACCAGCGTCCTCCGGATCGCCCACCCTCCCCCCGGAGGGTCGGCGGATCGCCGCCGAGATCCGTGACATCGCCGTCGCCGACGAGCTCGGACAGTCGTTCCTGCCGTACTCGCTGTCGGTCATCACGGCCCGGGCCCTGCCCGACGTGCGCGACGGCCTCAAGCCGGTGCAGCGGCGGATCCTCGTCACGATGGACCAGCTCGGCTTCCGACCGACGGCCCCGCACCGCAAGTCGGCGAAGGTCGTCGGCGAGACGATGGGCTCCTACCACCCGCACGGCGACTCGGCGATCTACGAGGCGCTCGTGCGGCTCGGCCAGGACTTCTCGATGCGGGTCCCCCTCGTCGACCCGCACGGCAACTTCGGCACCCTCGACAACGGTCCCGCCGCATCCCGCTACACCGAGTGCCGCCTCGCCCCCGCAGCGATGACGATGCTCGCCGAACTCGACGAGGACACCGTCGCCTGGCGGCCCACCTACGACGGTGAGGGCACCGAACCCGAGTACCTGCCCGCCCGGCTCCCGAACCTGCTCGTCAACGGTGCCGCGGGCATCGCCGTCGGCATGGCGACGAACATGGCGCCGCACAACCTCGTCGAGGTCGTCGAGGCGTTGCGGCTCGTGCTCCGTCGGCCGCAACGTCCGCCGTCGGTCGACGAGCTCATGGCCCGCCTGCCCGGCCCCGACTTCCCCGGCGGCGGCATCGTCGTCGACGACGGCGGCCTGCGCGAGGCGTACACCACCGGTCGCGGGTCGGTGCGCATGCGGGCCGTCGCCGAGGTCGGTCAGGTGTCCGCCCGTCGGACGGGCATCGTGATCACCGAGCTGCCGTTCATGGTCGGCCCCGAACGGGTCGTCGGCCGGATCCGGGAGCTCGTCCGCTCCGGCAAGCTGCCGGCGATCACCGCCGTGGACGACTTCTCCGACCGGCACAACGGGCTGCGCATCCAGATCGAGCTGCGGTCGGGCACGAACGGGCACGCCGTGCTCGCCGAGCTCTACCGGCTCACCCCGCTCGAGGAGACCTTCGCAATCAACAACGTCGCCCTCGTCGACGGGGTGCCGACCACCCTCGGCCTGTACGACCTGTGCCGCCACTTCCTCGACCACCGGCTCGACGTGGTCGTGCGCCGGACGGCGTTCCGGCTGGCGAAGGCCCGCGATCGGGCGCATCTCGTCGAGGGCCTCCTCATCGCCCTCGACGCGATCGACCGGGTCGTCGCGATCATCCGAGGATCGGCCGACGTGCCGGCTGCCCGCGCCGCGCTGCAGGACGAACTCGGTCTCAGCGAGGTGCAGGCGAACGCCATCCTCGACATGCGGCTCCGTCGGCTCACCGCCCTCGAACGCGACGAACTCGCCACCGAACTCGCCGACCTGCAGGCCCGCATCGCCGAGTACGAGGAGATCCTCGGGTCGGAGGACCGCAGGCGGCGGGTCGTCGAGGAGGAGCTCGTCGAGGCCGCCCGAGAGCTCGGTTCCCCACGCCGCAGCCGCATCGTCGGCGCGGACGAGGCACCCCGGGTCGCCGCGGGTGACGCCCCGACCGACTTCGAGGTCGGCGACGACCCCTGCATCGTCACCTTCGCCACGTCCGGTCTCGTGGGCCGTGAACCGTCCGGGTCGTCCCACAGCGGTCGCCTCGGACGTCACGACGTGATCCGCGCCGAGGTCGCCACGTCCAACCGGCAGATCGTCCGGGTCGTCACCGACCGGGCCCGGCTGCTCGGCGTCCCCGCCCACGACGTCCCCGAGGTCGCCGGCCGCAGCCGTGGCGCGGCGGTCGGCGAGCTGTTCTCCCTCCTCACCGGTGAGCGGGTCGTCGGGTTGTTCGCCCCCACCGCCGACGACGTCGACCCGGTCGTGCTCGTCACCGCCGCCGGGGTCGCGAAGCGGGTACCGGTCACCGAGCTCGAGGCCGCCCGCGACGGCGGCACGCTCGTGCAGCTCGCGGACGGCGACCGGCTCGTCGCCGCGTTCGCCGTCGCCGAGGACACCGACGTCGTGCTCGTCACCGCCGAGGGCCGGGTCCTGCGCACCGGGGTCGCCGGGATCCCGGTGCAGGGGCGTGCGGCGCGCGGCGTCGCCGGCATGAAGCTGCGTGACGGCGACCGGGTCGTCGCCGCCGGGCCCGCGACGGACGACGGCGTCGTGCTCACCGTCACCGTCGGCGGCGGTGCGAAGCTCACCGCCGTCGCAGAGGTGCCCCGCCAGGGTCGTGCGACCGGCGGTGTCCGGCTCGTGAAGCTGCGGCCCGAGGACGTGGCCGTCCAGTACGCCCTCGTCGCCGGGCCGGAACCGCTCACGGCGGTCATGGGACAGCTCGACGCCCCCGAGAAACCCGACCCGGCTCCGATCCCGCTGCCGCTCGACCCGACCCGCCGGGACGGCACGGCGATGCGCACCCTCCGTCCCGTGCTCGCCGCGGGCAAGGCACGGTGGTGACGGCGATGGCACGCACGACGTCCGGGTACGACGCCGGCTCCATCCAGATGCTCGAGGGGCTCGAGGCGGTCCGCAAGCGCCCGGGCATGTACATCGGCGGCACCGGGTCCGAAGGCCTGTCGCACCTCCTGTGGGAGCTCATCGACAACGCGATCGACGAGGCCGCCGCAGGGCACGCGCAACGCGTCACCGTGCTGTTCTGGCCGGACGGGTCCTACGAGGTGCGCGACGACGGCCGCGGTATCCCCATCGACCGGCATCCGAAGAAGAAGGTGTCCGCGCTCGAGGTCGTCTTCACCGAGCTGCACGCGGGCGGCAAGTTCGGCGGTGGCGCGTACTCGGCGTCCGGTGGTCTGCACGGTGTCGGCGCATCGGTCGTGAACGCGCTCGCCCGTCAGGTCGTCGTCGAGGTCGACCGCGACGGTCGGACGCACCGTCTCGCGTTCGTCGACCGGGTCGCCGGCACGTTCGAGGACGGGAAGTTCCGACGCGGGCACGATCTCGAGGTCGCCGGTCGGGTGAAGCCCGGCGTGACGGGCACCCGTGTCCGGTTCTGGCCCGACACCGCACTGTTCTCGGCCGACGCGACGATCTCCTACGCCGAGGTGCGGGAGCGGGTGGCACAGATGTGCTTCCTCGTGCCCGGTCTCGAGGTCACCCTCGTCGACCACCGCGACGGCGCGTCCGGCGAACCGGAACGGTTCTCCTCGAAGCGGGGCCTCGTCGACTACGTCGAACACCTGAGCGTCGGCGAGCCGATCACCGACGTCGTCACCATCACCGGGACGGGCACGTTCACCGAGAACGTCCCCGTCGACGGCCGGATGACCGAGGTCGAACGCACCTGCGGGGTCGAGCTCGCGTTGCGGTGGGTGAAGGGGTTCGAGACGAAGATCGTCAGCTTCGTGAACACGATCCCCACGACCGACGGTGGCACCCACGTCGCCGGCTTCGAACGGGCGATGACGTTCGCGCTGAACGCCGAGCTCCGTCTCGACGACGCGAAGAAGCTGAAGCGGTTCAAGGACGAGGCACGCGCCACCCGCGAGGACGTGCAGGAGGGGCTCGTCGCCGTCCTCAAGGTCGTCGTCCCCGAACCGCAGTTCCGCGGGCAGACCAAGCGTGAGCTCGGCACGCCGAAGGTCCAGTCGATCACGTACGACGTCGTGAAGACCGGGGTCGTCGACTGGGTGACGACCTCGGGTCGCAAGACCCACGTGAACGCGTTGCGCGACAAGGTCATCGGCGCGATCGAGGCAAGACTGGTGTCCCGCCAGCAGCGCGAGCTCGTGCGCCGGGCGTCGTCGCTCGGCTCCACCGGCCTGCCTGACAAGCTCGCTGACTGCCGGTCGACCGTCGTCGCCGACACCGAACTGCTCATCGTCGAAGGCGACTCTGCGGCCGGGCCGACCAAGAGCGGGCGGAACGCCGAGTTCCAGGCCGTGCTGCCCATCCGCGGCAAGATCCTCAACGCCGGCAAGGCGACGCTCAAGCAGGTGCTCGAGAACGCCGAGGCCGAGGCACTGTTCACCGCCCTCGGTGGCGGGTCCGGCGCCGAGTTCGACCCGGCGGCCTGCCGCTACGGGCGGGTCGTGATCCTCGCCGACGCCGACGTCGACGGGGCGCACATCCGTTGCCTGCTGCTCACCCTGTTCTACGGCTATCTGCGGCCGCTGCTCGCCGAGGGGCGGGTGTTCGTTGCGATGCCGCCGCTCTACACGATCACCGAACGGCGGGCGTCCCGCACCGACGACGATCCGGACACTCCGGCCGAGGGTCGCCGGTCGAAGCGCACCAAGGGCGAGAAGACGAAGCACTACGCCTACGACGACGCCGACCGCGACCGGATCTGCGCCGCGCTCGACGCTGCCGGGGTCGGGTACTCGATCGGCCGGAACAAGGGCCTCGGCGAGATGGACGTCGACGAGCTCGCCACGACCACGCTCGATCCGGAGTCCCGGGTGCTGCGTCGGGTCACCCTCCGCGACGGTGCCGAAGCGGCGGAAGCGGCCCGCATGTTCGACGTACTGATGGGTCGTGAGGTCGCACCACGGAAGGACTGGATCGTCGACCGTGCGGCGTTCCTCGACCGTGAGGCCCTCGACATCTGACCCGCCCGCTCGATCTCGTCGCGACCGGGATTCGGTGGATAGGATGCCCGAGGCCGGAAGACCGGCCATCGATTCGCCGGGTCCGCAGCGGAGCGGGCCCGATCGAGCAAGGACGACCACCCCGATGCCCACCAAGGTTTGGATCGACCAGGATCTCTGCACCGGCGACGGCCTCTGCGCCGAGATCTGCCCGGACGTCTTCTTCGGCCAGGACGACGGCCTCTACTACGTCAAGGAAGAGGCGTCGCACTACGGCTCGCAGACCCTCTACGACGGCAAGGCCAACTCGGCCGGCGCCGACGGGCAGGCCCGGGTCCCCGACGGCCTGGTCGACAGCGTGATCGAAGCCGCCGAGGAGTGCCCCGGCGAGTGCATCTTCATCGAGCTCGACTGACCTCTTGAGGTACGACGACGAAGCGGCCCCCTCCGACGAGGGGGCCGCCGCGCGTCTGCGGGCGCGCAGCGACGAAGCGAGACGCCGCCTGGCGGACGTCGTCGAACGTGCGCTCGACGCCGTGTTCGAGGCCCAGGTCGACGTGCGCAGCTCGTGGGAGGCGCTCGAGCTGCTCGGCGCCCCGGAGACCCGGGTCAAGGAGAGCGTGGCGCGCCGTGCCACCGAGTGGGCGGCCACCCGGGCGGTGGTCCGGGTCGGCAGCCGGTTCGGTGCCCGTGCCGCCGGCCGTCTCGCCGTGCCCGTCGGGGTCGCGCTCGAGTTCGGCTTCGCCGCACGTGACGGCGTGCGCGAACTGCAGGTGCTTGCCGGATTCCTCCTCCACCGGCTGCGCCAGGACGGCCATCCGGTCGACCCGGAGCTCGTCCGCCGCACCACGCTGGCGGTCTACCTCGACCCGACGCGGCGCCCCGATCTGCGCACACCGGTGACCCGTCGGGCACTCGCCGTCGCCCGGGTGTGGTCAGTCGACGCGATCCCGCTCACCGACCGGCGGCGGCAGCAGCGCACCCGCACCCGCGTCGACGTGATCGCACGGCTCGACCTCGACGTGCTGCGCCACGACTGGGTGCTCGCGTGCGCGGTCGACGTCGGCGACGTGCCGCACCGTCCCGAACAGCGACGCGAACTCCCGCCCGGCTGACGGTCCCGGTTCTCAGTCGTCGAAACCGACGCAGGCCCGGCAGGCGACCTCGCTGCCGTGGCGGGCCTCGGCGAGCCGACGGTCGTCGTCGGTCTGGTACTGCGGGGTGTCGTGGCGTTCCGTGCGCGAGTCGCCGGTGCCGCCCGATCCGTTCCGCGCCTTCGTGCGCATCGGGTCGGCGCGCCACGCGTCGTCACCCCAGGTGACGCCGAGGTCGACGATCGTGCCCGGGGTGGTGACGGTCTCGAGGCACCGCAGGCCCGCCTCGACGATGGCGCGCTGGCCGGCCGGGTCGTGCGGCTTGCCGGTGGTGTGCCCGAGCGGGAAGTCGACGAACGCACCACGTGGTGCGGCCGCCGACGCGGTGATCGACCAGGCGGACGTCATCGACACCGTCGGGATCCCGGCTTCTTCGAGGGTTCGTGCGATCAGACCGACCGACTGGTGGCAGACCGGTCAAACGGGGACGAGGAGGACGACGTCGACCCCCTGGGCCAGCATGCGGTCGCGCAGCGTCGGTGCGAGCTCGTCACGCACCCGGCGGGCCGAGTAGATGCCGCCCATGAACGTGTACGCCTCGGGAGCGAGCCCGCCGATCACCCCGTCGTCCACCATCGCCCGCAGCGGCTCGAGGGGGAACACGACGTTCACGTCGCGCCGGGCGTCGGTCAGGTCGTAGGCGAAGTGGGTGACCCGCAGGTCCTCCGACACCGTGTCGGTCCCGATCACCCGGAAGGAGTGGTCGTCCTTGAAGTGGAACGCGATCTGTCCTGCCCGGTAGATGCCACCCGACGCGATCAGGCCCACCGTGCAGTCGGCGAGCGGCTTCGTCATCGGCGCCCACGGCACCGGCCCCTCGTTGTGCACCCACGCATACGGCGGGTAGCCGAGCGCGTCGTAGGTGTCACGGGTGACCTGGATGTAGTCGACGGCCTGCGGCGGCGGGTTCATCACCTCGGAGGCTAGACGCCCGGGCTAGGGTCGGGCATCGCCACAACGCGCTGTGGGAGAGCGTCCACCCCGCCAGGGTGGGCCGCCGAAGGAGCAACCGCCCCGGAATCTCTCAGGCAGAAGGACCGCAGTGTCGGGCGACTCTGGAAAGCAGCGGTGGTCCCCGGACCGACCGCTCACCGACGGGGGAAGCCGGGAGACCGGTGAAACTCTCAGGTACCGAGACAGAGGGGGCGTCGACGAACCGACGCGCGACGAGGAGCCCTCGTGTCCACCCCCCAGCGGACCTGTCTGTACGACCTGCACCTCGCGCACGGCGGGCGGATGGTCGACTTCGCGGGCTGGGAGATGCCCGTCCGTTACGGGCCCGGACCCGTCGCCGAGCACGAGGCGTGCCGGACCGGTGCGGCGCTGTTCGACGTGTCGCACATGGGCATCGTGGAGATCTCCGGCCCTGACGCCGCTCGTCGCCTCGAGGCCGTCCTCCCCGCAGCAGTCGCGTCGATCCCGCCGGGGACCCTGAAGTACAGCTTCCTGCTCGACGCGCACGGCGGGGTGATCGACGACGTGATCATCACCGGCGGTCCGGGCCCCGACGGGCCGGTGACACTCGTCGTGAACGCCGGCAACACCGTCGAGGATCTCGTGCACCTGCGGGTGGAGCTCGCCGACGATCTCACCGTGACCCACCGCGACGACCTGGCGCTCGTCGCGCTGCAGGGTCCGACGGCGACCGACGTGCTCGCACGGTTCGACACGGGGCCGGCGGCGCTCGGGTTCATGCAGGCGGGCGGTGCGACGATCGACGGGATTGCGGTCGACGTGACCCGCTCCGGGTACACCGGCGAGGACGGGTTCGAGCTGATGGTCGCCGTCGACGACGCCGTCGGCCTCGTCGAACGGCTGCTCGCCACGTCGGCGGTGACGCTCGCCGGCCTCGCCGCCCGCGACAGCCTGCGCCTCGAGGCCGGGCTGTGTCTCCACGGTCACGATCTCGACCGCACGATCACCCCTGTCGAGGCCGGACTCGTGTGGGCGATCCCACCGGCCCGCCGACGTGACGGCGGGTTCCTCGGCGCCGACACCGTCCTCCGGCAGCTCGCCGACGGCCCCGACCGGCAGCGGGTCGGTCTGCGACCGGTCGGTCGCAAACCTGTGCGCGATGGCGCCGAACTGCGCACGACCACCGGTGCGGTCGTCGGCACGGTGACGAGCGGCGGCTTCGGACCGACCGTCGGCGGTCCGGTCGCGATGGGTTACGTCGGCGCCGGTCACCACGCGCCGGGTACCGGACTCGTGGCCGACGTGCGTGGCACCGACGTGCCCGTCGTCGTGTCACCACTTCCCTTCGTCCCGCACCGCTACCACCGCACCTGACCGATCGGAGAACTCCGTGGAACGTCCCTCTCTCACCGATCTCGAAGAGCACGCCGGCTTCGCGGCGCGGCACCTCGGCTGCGACGCGGCCGACGTGGCGCGGATGCTGGCCGCGCTCCGGGTCCCGTCGCTCGACGCACTCGTCGACGAGGCAGTGCCCGAGGCGATCCGGTTGCGCACGCCGCTCGACCTGCCCGGACCTCGCACGGAGGCCGATGCGACCACCGCGCTGCGTGCGCTCGCCGCACGCAACACGGTGACGACGTCGCTGATCGGTCGTGGGTACGCAGGCACGGTCACTCCGCCCGTGATCCTGCGGAACGTGTTCGAGAACCCGGCCTGGTACACGGCCTACACGCCCTACCAGCCCGAGATCGCACAGGGTCGGCTCGAGGTGTTGCTCGGGTTCCAGACGATGGTCGCCGATCTGACCGGCATGCCGATCGCGAACGCATCGATGCTCGACGAGGGCACGGCGGCCGCCGAGGCGATGACCTTGTGCCGCAGGGTCGGGTCGTCGACGTCGGACGTGTTCGTCGTCGATGCCGACTGCCATCCCCAGACCGTCGACGTGGTGCGGACCCGGGCGGAACCGCTCGGGATCACCGTCGTCGTCGCCCCGGCGGAGGAGATCGGTTCCGTTCCCTGTTTCGCTGCCCTGCTGCAGTACCCGGGGTCGAGCGGCGAGGTCCGTCCATTCGGTGGTGTCGTCGACGCCGTGCATGCGCACGGCGGACTCGTGGTCGTCGCCGCCGACCTCCTCTCACTCACCCTGCTCGAGGCACCCGGTACGTGGGGGGCCGACGCGGTGGTCGGGTCGTCGCAACGATTCGGCGTGCCGATGGGATTCGGGGGTCCGCATGCCGGGTTCCTCGCCGTGCGCGACGAGCACAAGCGCTCCCTCCCCGGTCGTCTCGTCGGCATGTCGGTCGACGCAGCAGGCCGTCCGGCACTGCGTCTCGCGCTGCAGACGCGTGAGCAGCACATTCGACGGGAGAAGGCGACGTCGAACATCTGCACGGCGCAGGTGCTCCTCGCCGTGATCGCGGCGTTGTACGCCGCCTGGCACGGCCCGGACGGCTTGCGGCGCATCGCCGAGCGGGTGCACCGGTTGACGACGGTGCTCGCTGCGGGGCTGCGGGCCGGCGGCGTCGACGTGCGCACGAGTGCCTTCTTCGACACCGTCACCGTGTCGGTTCCAGGCCGCGCCGACGAGGTGGTCGCTGCGGCGTTCGAGCGCGGCATCGACCTGCGCCGTGTCGACGCCGACACGATCGGTGTCGCGCTCGACGAGACGACCAGCCGTTCCGTCATCGCCGACGTGTGGGCGTCGTTCGGTGTGGCCGCCACCGCTGCGGACATCGACCGACTGGACGCCGAGGCCGCCTCGCCGATCCCGTCGGCGGCGGCGCGAACCACCGCGTTCCTCACCCACGAGTTCTTCGGGTCGTACCACACGGAGACCGAGATGCTCCGGTTCCTGCGCCGGCTCGCCGACCGGGACTTCGCGCTCGATCGGGGGATGATCCCGCTCGGCAGTTGCACGATGAAATTGAATGCCACCTCCGAGATGCAACCGGTCTCGTGGCCCGAGTTCGCGTCGCTGCACCCGTTCGGGCCGCCGGAACGTTCGGTCGGGTACCGCGAGATGATCGCCGAGCTCGAGAGGGCGCTCGCCGTGTGCACGGGCTACGACGCCGTCTCCGTCCAACCGAACGCCGGGTCGCAGGGCGAGCTCGCCGGGCTGCTCGCGATCCGCGCCTACCACCGTGACCGTGGTGACGTGCAGCGGACGGTCTGCCTGATCCCGTCGTCGGCGCACGGCACGAACGCTGCCTCGGCGGTGATGGCGGGTATGCGTGTCGTGGTCGTGAAGTGCGACGACGACGGCAACGTCGATCTCGGTGATCTCGAGGCCCGGGCGGCCGAGCACGCCGCCGAACTCGCCGCGGTGATGATCACCTACCCCTCGACGCACGGGGTCTACGAGGCGACCGTCGGTGAGATCTGCGAGTTGGTGCACCAGTACGGCGGTCAGGTCTACGTCGACGGGGCGAACCTCAATGCGATGGTCGGCGTGGCACGGCCGGGTGCGTTCGGTGCCGACGTGTCGCACCTCAACCTGCACAAGACGTTCTGCATCCCCCACGGCGGTGGTGGACCGGGAGTGGGTCCGGTGGCGGTGCGGTCGCACCTCGCACCGTTCCTGCCTGGTTCGTCGGCGGTGCCCGCGATCAGCGCCGCACCGTTCGGTTCGGCGTCGATCCTGCCGATCAGCTGGATGTACGTGACGATGATGGGAGCGGAGGGTCTGACCCGCGCGACGAAGGGCGCCATCCTCGCGGCGAACTACGTCGCTGCCCGACTCGAGCCGTACTACCCGGTGCTGTACCGCGGCGCCTCGGGTCGCGTTGCGCACGAGTGCATCCTCGACATCCGGCCGCTGAACGTGGCGACCGGTGTGACGGTCGACGACATCGCGAAGCGCCTCGTCGACCACGGGTTCCACGCACCGACGGTGAGCTTCCCGGTCGCAGGAACGCTGATGGTCGAGCCGACCGAGTCCGAGTCGCTCGCCGAACTCGACCGGTTCTGCGCAGCGATGATCGCCATCCGTCACGAGATCGATCGTGATCTCTCGTTGTTGCAGAACGCGCCGCACACCTCCGAGGACCTCCTCGTCGGTGCGTGGGATCGTACCTACACACGTGAGGAGGCGGCGTTCCCGGCCGACGGGCAGCGTCGATCGAAGTACTGGCCACCGGTGTCCCGGATCGACGGTGCCTACGGGGACCGGAACCTGGTGTGCAGCTGCCAGCCGATCGAGGCGTACGCCGACCGGGCCGAGGCGTAGGACCCGGCGGTAGGGTGGCCCGGGTTCACCGAGGGGGTCGTGACATGGCCGGTTCGAGCTTCGAGTACACGGTGTTGTCGCCGTCCGAGGAGGCGTTGCGGGACGAGGTACGCGAGTTCCTCCGCACCGAACTGCCGCCCGGTTCCTACGAACCCGACCTCGGCATGTCGGCGACGCACAGCCCCGAGTTCACGAAGAAGATGGCCGCACGCGGGTGGGTCGGCATGTCGGTGCCACGTCGGTACGGCGGTCCGGAGCGCACCGCCGTCGACCGGTTCATCGTCGTCGAGGAGATGCTGCGGTCCGGTGCACCGGTCGGTGCCCACTGGGTGGCCGACCGCCAGACCGCCCCGACGATCATGAAGTTCGGCACGGATGCGCAGCGCGAACGGTTCCTCCCTTCGATCGCGGCGGGCGAGTGCTTCTTCTCGATCGGGATGTCCGAGCCGGACGCCGGGTCCGACCTCGCAGCGGTGCGCACCACCGCGACGCGCGGCGACGGCGGCTGGTTCCTCAACGGCACGAAGATCTGGACGTCGGGCGCCCACCAGAACCACTGGTTCATCGTCCTGTGTCGCACGTCCGCCTCCGAGGGCGACAAGCACGAAGGGCTGTCGCAGCTCATCGTCGACCTGCACGCCCCCGGCATCGAGATCAACCCGATCCCGTTCCTCGACGGGACGCACCACTTCAACGAGGTGGTCATGAACGACGTGTTCGTCCCCGACGAACTCGTCCTCGGCGAGATCGGGCGTGGCTGGCAGCAGGTCAACTCCGAGCTGGCCTACGAACGGGCCGGACCCGACCGGTGGTTGTCGGTGTACGCGTGCTTCGAACATCTGCTGCGGGAACGCGTGCACGGGACGCCCGACCCTCGGACCGCCGAGGTGATCGGCCGGATCACCGCCAGGTTCTTCGCGCTGCGGAACCTGTCGCTGTCGGTGTCCCGCACGATCGACCGGGGTGGTGCCCCTGCGGTCGAGGCCGCGATCGTGAAGGACCTCGGCACGATGTTCGAGCAGGACATGATCGCCGCGCTGCACGATCTGTGGGGTTTCGAGCCGTCGCTCGACGCGCCGACGACGGGTGAACGCATGCTCGCCCGGGCGGTGCTGACCGGACCGAGTTTCACGTTGCGGGGCGGCACGAACGAGATCCTCCGCACCATCGCGTCGCGTGGCCTGCTCGGTTGGTACGGCCTGGCGGGTGCGCGATGAACCGGGTGGAGCCCGTCGCCGCCGACCCGATCCTGCTCGACACGATCACGCGCCTGTTCGGTGCAACGTGTTCGCACGAGGTCGTGCAAGCGGCAGAGTCCGAGGGTTGGGCGCCGACCGTGTGGGCACCGTTCGCCGAGACCGGTGCGCCCTGGATCGGCGTGCCCGAGGCCGCCGGCGGTTCGGGTGGCACGCTCGCCGACGCGGTCGGGGTGCTGCGCCTCGTCGGCCGTTTCGCCGCACCGGTACCCGCGGCGGAGACGGGCCTCCTCGGCGGCTGGCTCGCGGCAGCGGCCGGGTTCGAACTTCCCGCCGGGCCGCTCACCGTCGTGCCCGGTCGGCCCGAGGACGATCTCGTGCTCGACGGTTCGACGTTGTCCGGTTCCGCGCACCGTGTGCCCTGGGCGGCGCAGGCCGACCTGATCCTCGGGCTCGTCGACGGCCGGATCGTGGCGGTCGACCCGGACGGCCCCGGCGTCGAGGTCGTCCCGGTGCGCAACGCGGCCGGTGAACCGCGTGAGACGGTGCTGTTCCGGGGTGCGTCCGTGCAGGTGGCCGCCGCCCCCGCCGGGGTCGACGCGGTCACGTTGCGGCGGCGTGGTGCGCTCGCCCGTGGCGCCCTCATCGCCGGGGCCCTCGACCGGGTCGGGGAGATCACCGTCGGGTATGCGAACGAGCGGCAGCAGTTCGGGCAGCGGATCGCCCGGTTCCAGGCGGTCGCCCAGCATCTCGTCCGTCTCGTCTCGGAGATCCAGCTCGTGTCGATGGCGGTCGACGCGGCGACGGCGGCGGCGACCGTCGGCGACGCGGCGTTCGAGATCGCGTCGTTGAAGGTCCTCGCGGGTGACGCCGGGTCGGAGGTCGTGGCGCGGGCGCACCAGTCCCACGGTGCGATCGGCATGACCCAGGAGTACGTGCTGCACCAGCTCACCCGGCGCGTGTTCGCGTGGCGGGAGGAGTTCGGTTCGACCGCAGCATGGCGCGACGAGCTCGGCCGACTCGTCGGCGACGCAGGCGCCGACCGCCTGTACCCGCTGATCTCCCAGGGTTCGGCCGCGCTGGCATGAGCGACGGCGCGCTGCGTCCCGCGGCGGGTCGGCTGCTCGTCGCCACCCCGGTCATCGACGACCCGAACTTCGACCGGACGGTCGTGCTCCTCTTCGAGCACGACGACGCCGTCGGCTCGGCGGGCGTGGTGCTCAACCGGCCGACCGACGTCCCCGTCGCGGATGCGATCGACGGCTGGGGTGTGGCCGCAGCCGCACCCGGTGTCGTCTTCGTCGGCGGTCCGGTCGCCGACACCGCTGCGATCGGTGTTGCTCGACGGTCGTCGATCCCGGTCGCCGTCGAACCCTGGGTCCGTGGTGCGATGCAGGAACTCTTCGACGACCTCGTCGTCGTCGATCTCGCGGTCGACGCCGGGCCCGTGCTCCCCGCGGTGGTCGAGCTCCGCATCTGGACCGGGTACGCCGGGTGGGGTGCTGGTCAGCTGCGTGGTGAGATCGAGGCCGGAGCATGGTGGGTCGTCGAGGCGGACCCGTCCGACGTGTTCTGCCGGAACCCCGCCGGGTTGTGGCGGGACGTGCTCACCCGGCAGGGCGGCCGATTCCGGGTGTGGGCGCACGCGCCCGACGACCCGCAGGTGAACTGACCCGGTCAGATCGGCAGGCGCTGCTGTTCCCCGCCGCCGGTGCGTCGTGCGAGGAACGCGGCTGCGGCGACGTCGTGGTCGACGATGCGGGCCGGGTAGGCGGCCGGTCGTTCCGCTGCGGCGAGTGTCCACGGCCGGTGCACCCCGGGGGCGGCGACGCCGGTGAGTTCGGGTACCCACCGGTGCACGTACGCGCCGGCCGGGTCGAAGCGTTCCGCCTGCCGCAACGGGTTGAACACCCGGTTCGGTCGCGTGTCGTTGCCGGTGCCTGCGATCCACTGCCAGTTCGCCGAGTTCTGCGCGATGTCACCGTCGGCCAGCCAGTGGGCGAAGTGGGCGGCGCCGCGTCGCCAGTCGTGGTGGAGGTCCTTCACGAGGAACGACGCGGCGATCATGCGGGCACGGTTGTGCATCCACCCGGTGGCGAGGAGTTGACGCATCGCAGCGTCGACGATCGGGTACCCGGTGCGGCCCTGCGTCCACGCGTCGAAGGTCTGCGGGTCGTCGTCCCACCGGTCGCCGCGGGGGCGGTAGTCGCTGCCGGCGATCGCCGGGAACGCGGCGGTCACCTGGTGGTGGAAGTCCCGCCATGCGAGTTGCCGGACGAACGGTTCGCCACCGGGGCGTCCGTCGCAGCGCGCGGCGACCTCGGTCGCGGACAGGCAGCCGAAGTGGAGCGCAGGGCTCAGCGCCGAAGTGCCGTCGACCGCGCACAGGTCGCGCAGCTCGTCGTAGTGGGCGAGGCCGTGCTCGATCCACGCGTCGAGTCGGGTCCGGGCTGCGTGCTCGCCGCCGCGGACGAGCTCCGGCGACGGTGCGCCGTCGACGAGGTGCGCGGCGTCGCGGATGTCGCCGGGGTCGATGCCCTCGGGGAGTCGGACGTGGTCGGGCGCAGCGAGCACGGCGCGCCGATGTCGCACCCGTTCCCACGCACGCCAGTACGGCGTGAACACCTTGAAGTGGTCGCCACCGGTCGGCAGAACGGTGCCCGGTGCGACGATCGGCGGACCCGGATGGGTGACGAGTTCGGCACCGGCCGCCTCGACTGCCGTCTGCAACCGTGCCGCCCGGTGTTGCGCGAACCCGCTCACGTCCGCTGCGACGTGGACGGTGGCCGAACCGGTCGCTGCGACGATCTCCGCCACCTCGGTCGCCGGGTCACCCCGGCGCACCACGAGGTCGCCCCCCCGGGCCTGGAGAGCAGCCCGCAGGTCGACGAGCGAGTCGACGAGGAGATGCACCCGGTTCGGCGCGGCGAACCCGCCCTGCAGGATGCTGTCGTCGAGCACGAACAGCGGGACGACCCGGTCGGCTGCGGCGAGCGCGCCGACGAGCGCGGGGTTGTCGTGGACCCGCAGGTCCCGGGTGAAGAGCACGACGGCGGCAGCCACGTCGGTCACGCTAGGGAGGCGGCGGTCGCAAGGCCCATGCCGGTCGCCGGTGCCGGTACGGTTGGCGCCCATGTCGGACGACGCCACGACCATCACCCATCCCGGCGCAGCGATGACCTGCGCCGAGATCGACGAGTACATCGCGGTCGGGTTCCCGTCGAACCGGGCGCGCTGCGTGGAGATTGGCCCACGGCACGCGATCGCCCGCCTGACGACCGACCCGGCGTTGTTGCGTCCGGGCGGCATCATCTCGGGGCCGACCGTGTTCGGCGCGTGCGACGTCTCGATGTACTTCGCCTGTTTCGGGGCGATCGGGCTCGAACCGATGACGTTGACGAGCGAGTTGTCGATCCGGTTCATGCGGCCGGCACGGGGCGACGCGATGCTGGCCCGCACCGACCTCCATCACGTCGGGCGTCGCAGCATCATCGGGTCGATCGTGGCGTGGGTCGACGGCGAGCCCGACAAGCCGGTCGCGGTCGCGCAGGGGACCTACGTGCGCCCGAACGCCGGCTGAGCTCCGACCAGCTAGCGGGTCTGCTCAGCCGGGCGTGTGCTCGGCGAGGAACCGCACCACGGCGTCGCGGCCGACCGCGACCGAGTCGGCGTCCTTCCACTGCGGGACGAGCGTCGCGTTCGGGGCGATGCGGGCGATCGTCTCCGAGGTGACGGCTGGGTGGTAGAGATCGTTGCCGCGCAGCACGAGCATCGGTGTGGTGCACGCTGCGACGTCGTCGGTCGTCACCGAGAACACGAAGTCGTTGCCGTACATGGCGTCACGGAATGCCGTCCAGGCGTCGGCCGGCGTGTCCGGTCGGTCGTCGCGTAGGTCGTCGGCCCACCCGTCGAACATGTCGAAGAACGCCGAGCGGTTCCCGTCGAGTCCGATCGGTTGGAACAACACGGCCGAGGCCACCCGGTCCGGCGCCGCCCGTGCGAGCGCCAACCCGTACGAACCGCCGATGCACATGCCGGCCACGTGGAACCGGTCGACGCCGAGGTGGTCGAGGAGCGCGAGTTGGTCCTCGGTGTAGACGTGCCAGCTGTCGGTCGCCCGCACGGGTGCGGTCGACCGGCCGGCGTTGCGCTGGTCCATCGCGATGACCCGGTAGTGCGGGGCGAGGACCTCGATCGGGTTCCACGGGGCGCGTTCCCACAGGGCGAGTTCGCTGCGCATGCCGCCAGGGGCGATCAGCAGGATCGGGAACCCGCTGCCGTGCTCCTCGAAGTACAGGGTGACGTCGCCGCGCGTGAAGGTCGCCATGCGGGCGAGTTCAGCACACCACCGGGCAGGGACCCGGTACCGTCCGGGGTATGGCGAACGACACGAGGCGGCGACTCCTCGAGGAGACGATCGCCGTGCTCGCGGCAGGTGGTGAGCAGGCGGTCCGCATCCGTGACATCGCCCGTCGGGCTGGGGTGGCGGAGCCGTCGATCTACCACTTCTTCGGTGATCGCAATGGGTTGATCGAGGCGGCGCAGGAGGTCCGCTACGGGCGGGATCAGACCGACCTGTTCGACGTGTTCGACGCGGCCGTGTCCGTGTGCTCGTCGCAGGAGGCGTTCGTCGAGGTGGTGCGTCGGACCCTCGTCGCCGTGTTCGATCCGGCACGTGCCCCGAAGCGGATGACGCGCGTGTCGGCGCTCGGTGCCTCCGAGCGGCGGTCGGCGTTGCGCGCGAGGTTGGCGGAGCAGCAGCGGGAGGCGAACCGTCGACTGGGGGCCACGCTCGCGGTGGCGCAGCGCCGGGGTTTCGTCGCTGCGGACCGCGACCCGCATGCGCTGGCGGCGTGGATCGTGGGGATGGTGACGGGTCGGGTGCTGATCGAGCTCGGCGATCCAGGATTCGATCCTGTGGGGTGGGATCGGGTTGCGACGACGGCGACGCTGGGAGCGCTCGGAGTCGATGTCGGGCACCTGAACAATGAGTAACACTGTTACAGTTGCTCGATGCGATCCGAGGCCTTCCCCCCGGCCGGTCGAGCATGATCTACCTCGCGATCGGCGCGTGCTGTGCACTGCTGGCAACCGGCGTGAGGGCTGGGGTGCACCGCTACCGGTATCGCCGTGAGCACCCGGTGCGCCGATACGAGGCACTCCGCCGGGACTACGAGCGCCGTTTCGGCACCCGTGTCCCTCCGGGTGGTGCGCGAGGGGGGACTTGAACCCCCACGTCCTTTCGAACACTGGCACCTGAAGCCAGCGCGTCTGCCATTCCGCCACTCGCGCCCGGAAGAGAACCGAGACTAGCGCGGCGGCTCCGGATCGGGCCACCGGCGGCCCGGTAGCCTGCTTGCATGGTGCTCCGGGCGTTCGAACGTCGACTCGAGAACGTCGTCGAGGGGACCTTCGCCCGTGCCTTCCGGTCCGGTCTGCGGCCGGTGGAGATCGGCCGGAAGATCATCCGGGCGGTGGACGACGGGCGGACCGTCGGGGTGTCGGGGCGCACGCTCGTGCCGAACGCGGTGGCCGTGCAGCTCGCGGCCGCCGATGCCGAGGCGTTCGCCCCGATCGCGGCGACGCTCGTGCGCGAGCTCGTCGACCTGGTGCGTGCCTACGCCCGTGACGAGGGGTACGGCTTCCTCGGGCCGGTTGCGGTCGAGCTCGTCGTCGACGAGCGCCGCCGGACGGGCACGGTCGCGGTGGCCGCCGAGTTCCGTGAGTCGGGTGACGGGGTGGGGGCGGGGACCCTGGTCCTGCCCGGTGGCGAGCGGCGGGTGCTGACCCGGGCGGTGATCACGGTCGGTCGGTCCGAGACGAGCGACGTCCAGGTCGTCGATCCGAGCGTGAGCCGCAGCCACGCCGAGGTGCGTGCCCGCGGGGACGGGTTCGTGGTGGTCGATCTCGGTTCGACGAACGGCACTCGGGTCAACGGCGCCCGGGTCACGGAACGGGAGCTGCGGGACGGCGACGAGATCGTCTTCGGGAACGTGGCGGTCAGGTTCGTGGCGTCGTGACGTCGTTCGTCGTCGCTCCGATGGCGCGGCAGCGCCCGTTCGGCCCGCTCTAGGCTGACGACGCCGTGCCGGAGCAACTGCTCGACCTGTTGCAGCTCTGTCTGCTGGTGTTGCTCTACCTGTTCTTCGCGGGCGTGCTCCGTGTGGTGTGGGTCGAGGTCGACGGGCCGCGTCGTGCGTCGCGTCGACAGCGCGCTGCGGCGGGTCCGGTCGTGGCGTCACCGGTGGTGTCCGACCGTTCGGCACGGTCCGGTGCCCGGTCGGCGACCGTGGTCTCCGCGCCGGCTGGTGCGCTGGTCGTGGTGGCGGGCGAGGGCGGGGTCGGCGCGGTTCATCCGCTCGACGGTGAGGTGGTGGTCGGGCGCGCCCCGGCGTGCACCGTCGTGCTCGACGACGGGTTCGCCTCGCAACGGCACGCCCGTTTCCTGGTGCGGGACGGGGTGGTGTACGTCGAGGATCTGCGGTCGACGAACGGGACGTTGCTCGACGGGCGACCGGTGCAGGGTGCGGTGCCCGTCGCGCCGGGTTCCCGGGTGCAGATCGGGTCGACGGTGTTGGAGTTCCGGCCGTGATCCGCCTCGAGGGTGCGGCACGTTCCGACGTGGGTCGGGTGAGGTCGGTGAACCAGGACTCGGCGCTCGCCGACGCCGATCTCGGCGTTTTCGCCGTGGCCGACGGGATGGGTGGTCACCGTGGCGGTGAGGTGGCGTCCGCCGAGGCGCTGACTGCGCTGTCGGAAGGGGTGACGGCGATCCCGTTGCCGTCCGGTGAGGTGCTCGCGGATCTGGTCCGTGTCGCGAACGGTCGGGTGCACCGGCGTGCAGCCTCCGACCCGGAGCTGGCGGGGATGGGGACGACGATCGTCGCGATGGCGCTCGTCGGCGCTCCGGGGTCGCCGGTGCTCGCGATCGCGAACGTGGGCGACAGCCGTGCCTACCGGCTCGACCCGTCGGGTGCGTACGTCCAGGTCACCGAGGATCATTCGCTCGTCGCGGAGATGGTGCGCAGCGGTCGGTTGACGGCGGAGGAGGCCGAGTCGCACCCGCGCCGGAACATTCTCACCCGGGCGCTCGGTGTCGAGGCGTCGGTCGTGGTCGACGTGGTCGAGGAGCCGGTCGTCCCGGGCCGCCGGTACCTTCTGTGTTCGGACGGGTTGTTCAACGAGGTACCCGATGCCCGGGTGGCCGAGGTGTTGCGGACCGTGGCCGATCCGGCGGAGGCGGCGTCGACGTTGGTCTCCCTCGCGAACGACGCCGGGTCCCGCGACAACGTGACGTGCGTGGTCGTCGACGTGGTCGGCGTCGGTGGGGGTGCACCGCCGACGGTCGAGGAGTCGGCGCAGCCGCTCCGCACGCTCCCGCCGCCGCCCGATGTGGCGCCGCCGCCGCCGGCGACCCCGGTGGTGTCCTCCGCGCGTGGGGGCCGGCGTGGTCCGGTCGCGCTCGTCGTCGCTGCGGTCGTCGTGGTGGTGGTCGTGCTCGCGGTCGCCTGGGCGGCGGTCCGCTGGTATGCGACGAGTGCGTGGTCGGTGACGGCCGCGGACGGTGTGGTCGTGATCGAGCAGGGCCGCCCGGGTGGCGTGCTGTGGTTCGACCCCGAGCTCGTGGAACGCACAGAGATCCGCGTCGACGCGCTCACGCCGGCCGACCGGTCGAAGGTCGAGGAAGGGTTCACGGCCGGTTCGCTCGCCGAGGCCCGGTCGTTCGTGGCGCAACTCTCCACGACCCGGCTGGCGTCGGGCACCGGGTCGAGTTGATGCGTCGTCGTCGCCGCAGCGTCGAGGCGCTGCTGCTCGGTCTGGTCGCGCTCGTCGTCCTCGGGGCGTACGTGCTCGCGAGTCTCGGTCGGACGGCGTCGATCCCTGCGGACATCGGCCCGTTCCTCGGGGCCGTGTTCGGGTTGTTCGTGGTCGGTCACGTCGCGATCCGTCGGTTGGCACCCGAGGCCGACGGATTGCTGCTGCCGCTGGCCGCGCTCCTCAACGGTGTCGGGTACGTGTTCGTCGCGCGCATGAACGGCGATCTCGCCCGGTTGCACGCGCTGTGGACGGCCGTCGGGATGGCCGGGTTCATCGGCACGTTGGTGATCGTCCGTCGGGTCCGCACCCTCGAGCGGTACCGGTACAGCTTCGCTGCGCTCGGGATCGTGCTGCTGGTGCTGCCGGCGCTGCCGGGGATCGGTCGTGAGATCAACGGCGCACGGATCTGGATCAGCCTCGGTCCGCTGAACTTCCAGCCTGGTGAGGCGGCGAAGTTGACGCTAGCGGCGTTCCTCGCCGCGTATCTCGTGGAGAAGCGTGAGCTGCTCTCGGTGAGCACCCGTCGGATCGGTCCGCTGTCCTTGCCCGACCCGCAGCACCTCGCACCGTTGCTCGGTGCGTGGGGTGTGTCGGTGCTGATCATGGTGCGCCAGAAAGATCTCGGGTCCTCGCTGCTGTTCTTCGCGTTGTTCGTGGTGTTGCTGTGGATCGCTACGGACCGTGCGGCGTACCTGATGATCGGCACGGTGCTTTTCGGGGCGGGTGCGTTCGTCGCCCACCGCCTCTTCGGCCACGTGCAGGCGCGGTTCCGGATCTGGATCGACCCGTGGTCGGAGGCGAAGGGTGCGGGGTACCAGCTCGTCGAGGCTGCCTTCGCGATGGCGGACGGCGGTCTGGTGGGCACGGGGCTCGGTCGTGGTGATTCGGCGCGGATCCCGGCGCGGGAGACGGACTTCATCTTCGCCGTGATCGCCGAGGAGCTGGGCCTGCTCGGCGCGACGGCGGTGCTCGCCGCGTTCGTGCTGCTCGTGGGGACGGTGTTGCGGATCGCGCTGCGGGCCGAGGTGCCCTTCGAGAAGATGCTCGCGACCGCGTTGGGCACGTTGCTCGGTGTGCAGAGCGTGTTGATCATCGGTGGTGTGGTCCGGGTGTTGCCGTTGACGGGTGTGACGTTGCCGTTCGTGTCCTACGGCGGGTCGTCGTTGCTCGCGAACTACGTGCTGTTGGCTCTCGTCGTGCGGATCTCCGACGATTCGGGTCGGCGCGCGTTGCGGCGTGCAGCCGAGGCGGAGGCGGCCGGGTCGTCGGCGGCGGTGGGCTCGTGAACCGGCGGATCTCGCGGCTGGGGTTGGGTCTTCTCGCCTGTTTCACCGTGTTGTTCCTGCAGTTGAACCGTGTGCAGTTCTTCGGTGCGGAGGCGTTGCGCGACAACCCGGAGAACCTGCGGGCGATCGATCGGAGCTTCTCGGAGCGTCGGGGGATGATCCAGACGGCCGACGGCGCGGTGGTCGCCCGGTCGGTCGACACGCCCGACGGGGCGTTCGACCGTCTGCGGGAGTACCCCGAAGGTGACCTGTACGCGCACGTCGGCGGCTACCTCTCCTACGAGTTCGGGGCCGACGGGGTCGAACTGGTCTTCAACGACGAGCTCGCCGGTCTGGAACGGTCGCAGCGGTACCGTCGTCTGAGCGATCTCGTCGTCGACCACGATCCGACGGCGGATCTCACGTTGTCGCTGCGCCACGACGTGCAGGAGGCGGCGAAGGCGGCGCTCGGTGATCGACGTGGTTCGGTCGTGGTGCTCGATCCCCGGTCGGGTGCGGTGCTCGCGTCGTGGAGCTGGCCGAGTTTCGATCCGAACGCTCTTGCGTCGCACGATCTCGACGCCGCGAACGCGACGTGGAACCGTCTCGTCGACGACGAGTCCGACCCGCTGCTGCCCCGGGCGTACCGCGAGCGCTACGCACCCGGCTCGACGTTCAAGGTGGTGACGGCGGCGACCGGTCTCGAGACGAAGGTGATCGACGTCGCGCAGCCCACGTTCCCGCAGTCGACGTCGTACCTCCCGCCGTTGGCCGGTAGTCCGATCGGGAACTTCAACGGTTCGACGTGCGGTGGTCGGCTGATCGAGATCCTGAGCCGTTCCTGCAACACGGCGTTCGCACAGCTCGGTGCCGAGTTGATCGGGCCGACGCGCATGGTCGAGGGTGCGGCGCGGTTCGGCTTCAACCTCCAGCAGCCGTTCGACCTGCCGCTCGCCGCGCCGGCGGTGTTCCCCGTCGAGTACGGCGCCGAGGTGCGGCCCGGCGTGTTCGAGGACTCGGCCCGGCTCGCCCAGGCGGCGATCGGGCAGAACGACGTGTCGGCGAGCCCGTTGTCGATGGCGATGGTCGCGGCCGCGGTCGCGGGTGACGGCCGGATGTGGTCGCCGTACGTGCTCGACCGGGTGGTCGCCCGTGACGGCACCGTGTTGCGGCGGGTCACGCCGGCGGTGTGGCGGACGGCGGTGTCGCCGACGACGGCGGCGGTGTTGCGTGACGGCATGATCGCCACGGTCGAGGGAGGGACGGCGACGGCGTTGCGGACATCGGGTCTGACGATCGGTGCGAAGACGGGGACGGCGGAGGTCGGTCAGGGTGCGGCGACGAACGCCTGGGTGATCGGGTTCGCCGGTCCGGCCGGTCAGCCGGCGGCAGTTGCGTTCGCCGTGCTGGTCGAGGCCGATGCGGGCATCGGCGAGCAGACGGGTGGGGCGGTCGCGGCGCCGATCGCCCGTGCGGTGGTCGAGGCGGCGTTGCGGCCGATGCCGTCGGTTCAGCAGTCCGCCACGCGTTCCTAGGTACGCTGACCGGACCATGTCGGATCAGGGATCGTCGTCGCCGGTGGTGTTGAACGGCCGGTACGAGCTTCGTCGTCGTATCGCCCGTGGTGGGATGGCCGAGGTGTACCTCGCCCGCGACCAGATGCTCGATCGACCGGTCGCGATCAAGGTGCTCTACCCGGAGTTCGCCGCCGATCCGGCGTTCGTCGAACGGTTCCGGCGCGAGGCGCAGGCTGCGGCGAACCTGAACCACCCCTCGATCGTCGGCGTGTACGACGGTGGCACCTACGGCGGGACGAACTTCATCGTCCTCGAGTACGTGCGCGGGCGGACGCTCGCGGAGGAGCTCGCCGAGGTCGGCCGTCTCGCACCCGAACGGGTGGCCGAGGTGGGTGCGGCGATCGCGGGCGCGTTGTCGTTCGCGCACCGCAGCGGGGTCGTGCACCGGGACGTGAAGCCCGGCAACGTGCTCATCTCCACGCAGGGCGAGGTGAAGGTCACCGACTTCGGGATCGCCCGTGCGGCGGCGAACGCCGAGGACAACCTCACCCAGGTCGGCGCGGTCATGGGCACGGCCACGTACTTCTCGCCCGAGCAGGCGCAGGGTCGTCCGGTCGATCCGCGCAGCGACCTGTATTCGCTCGGTGTGGTGCTCTACGAGCTGCTCGTCGGCCGTCCGCCGTTCGTGGCCGAGACGCCGCTCGCGGTCGCGTACCAGCACGTGCAGGACCCGGTGCCGTCGCCCCGTGCGGCGAACCCGGCGGTCCCGGCGGGGCTCGATGCGATCGTGGTCCGTCTGCTGCAGAAGGATCCGGCGGGTCGATACGAGTCGGCGGACGCCCTGCGGGCTGATCTGCAGCGATTCCGTGAGGGCCGCAACATCTCGGCTGCGCCGCTCGCCGGTGGGGTGGCTGGTGCCGCTGCCGGGGTCGTGGCAGGGGCCGGCGCTGCGGGTGCGGCGGGTGTCGACCAGCCGACGCAGGCGCTGCTCGCAGCGACGGCGGTGCACGCGTACGGGCAGGTGCGCGGCGAGGACGGGTCGGTCGACACGCGGCTCGGCACCCCGATGCGTGAGATGCCCGGTGAGCCGTCGAAGTACCGGTCCCCGGCGTTCGTCGGTGCGATGGTCGGCCTCGGCGCGCTCGTCGTGCTGCTGGCGTTCGGGCTGATCTCCCTGCTCGGTGGTGGCGAGGCCGCAGCCCGGGTCGAGGTGCCTGCGGTGACGAGTCGCACGGTCGAGGAGGCCACGGCCGCCCTCGAGGCGCTCGGGTTCAAGGTCGAGCGTCGTGATCAGAAGAACGACGCCGTGCCGATCGGTCAGGTCATCTCGCAGGATCCGCGTGCTGGCACGCTCCAGGCCGAGGGGTCGACGATCACGCTCGTGGTGAGTGCCGAGGCGTCGTCGCTGACGGTTCCCTCGGTGGTCGGGAAGTCGTTGTCGGAGGCGCAGCGCGCCCTGGCCGGTGCAGGGTTCGACGTCGCGAAGATCGTGGTGACCACGCGCGACGACGACAAGGCCGAGCGTGACGTGGTGCTCGAGCAGGTACCGGCGGCGAACTCGAAGGTCCCGGCCGGTCAGCAGATCCAGCTCGTCGTGGCGAAGGGCGTGGGCGACATCAGGTTGCCGAACGTGGCGGGCAAGACCTGCGACGAGGCGATCGCGCTCCTGAAGGCCGCCGGGGTCAAGGAGAACAAGATCATCTGCGAGCTCGTGGCCGACGACACGGTGCCGGACACGAAGGCGATCAGGACCGACCCGTCGGGTTCGGTGACGACCGCGCAGACGGTGAAGGTGCTGATCTCCACCGGGAAGCCGGTTGTGACGGTGCCGTCGGTCGTCGGCCTCACGCAGGGTGCCGCAGAATCGTTGATCATCGGGGCAGGGCTCGTCCCACAGGTCGTCACCGAGGCCGGGGCCGGTTCGGCGGTGGTCCTCACGCAGACACCGGCGGCGGGCACCCAGGCCCGCAAGGGTGATGTCGTCACGATCAAGGTGCGTGTCCCGTCGGGTTCGACGACGACGACCTCCTGATCGTGCGCGTCGGCGTCGCCCGGTAGCCTTCCGGCCCATGGCGAAGCCGACGAAGCGCAAGGTGGCCGGTACGTCCGGGGCGTCGACGGGTCGGGTGACGCCGCGGGGAGGTCCGCTCCCGCGGGCGTCCGTCCCGTCCCGCGACGCGAGTCGTGGTGCCGCCGGCACGTCGAGCCGGTACACACCCCCGGCTGATCGGACGAAGCTCCAGCCGAGCGGCCGTTGGGTCCCCGTGACGATGTTCTCGCTGCTCGGCCTCGGGTTGGCGACGATCGTCGTGAACTACATGCGGGGTGACGCAGCCTCGAACTGGTTCATCCTCGTCGGGCTGGGGTTCATCCTGAGCGGGATCATCGTCGCCACGCAGTGGCGCTGAGCCCGCCGCCCGTCACTCCATCGTCGGGGCGACGAACTCCATCTCCTCCATGCAGTGCCGCGGCGGGGCGGGCTGTTCGTCGTTGGCGACGGTCATCCGCACCTCCGTTCCGCAGAGCACGCACCGGTACTGGATCCTGACGCGCCGCAGCTCGCCGGGAGGCGGCGGCTCGGGCACGGGACGGGCGAAGCTGCCGATGACCCCGAATCCGATGCGCAGCAGGACGTAGGCGGCGAGCATCGCCACCACGGTCGGCACCCAGGGGAGCCCGCCGAGGAAGACGAGGCCCGCACCGAGGGCGACGAGGCCCAGCTGCAGTACCCGTGTGCGGCGGCGTTCCATGCGGCCGAGGTTAGGCAGCAGCGGCCTGCTGCAGTGGGGTTCAGCCCCGTGCGGCGGCGTTGATCGCCTCCCACACCCGCTGCGGGGTGCAGGGCATGTCGATGTGGGTGACGCCGAGGTGGGCGACCGCGTCGACGACGGCGTTCTGCACCGCCGGCGTGGCGCCGATGGTGCCGGACTCACCGATGCCCTTGGCGCCGAGGGGGTTGACGAACGTGGGCGTCTCCATGGGGATGCGCTCGAAGCTCGGCACCTCCACGGCGGACACGACGGTGTAGTCGGCGAAGTTCGAGGTCAGCGGGTTGCCGTCGGCGTCGTAGCGGAACTCCTCGAGCAGCGCCTGTGCCGCACCCTGGGCGAGGCCACCGTGGACCTGGCCGTCGACGAGGTCGGGGTTGAGGATGACGCCGGCGTCGTCGACGGCGATGTGCCGCACGATGCGGGCGTGGCCGGTCTCGACGTCGACCTCGACGATGCAGACGTGGGCGCCGAAGGGGAAGGTGGCGCCTTCGGCCTTGAAGTCGGCGAGCCCGACGAGGTGGTCGTCGCCCGCCTCGGTGGCGACCTCTTCCCAGCCGACGGACACGGCCGGCGTGCCGGCGACGTGGAACCGGCCGCCCGATGCGTCGAGCACGACGTCCTCGACGTCGGCTTCGAGGCGCTGGGCGGCGACGGCCCGGGCGAGGTCGACGAGCTTGGCGGCGGCGTCGTCGATGGCGGTGCCGGCGATCTGGAGGGAGCGTGACCCGCCGGTGAAGCCGCCGGTGGGGACGAGGTCGGTGTCGCCGTGGAAGATCTCGATGCGGTCCATCGGGATGCCGGTGCGGGCCGACGCGAGCATCGCCCAGGACGTGTGGTGGCCCTGCCCGTAGGGCGAGGATCCGGTCTTCACGAGGAGGGTGCCGTCTGGGCGGAGCTCGGCCGACCCGTATTCGGCACCGCCGCCGTACGCGGTGATCTCCACGTACACCGACAGGCCGATGCCGAGCTGGAGGCGGTCGCCGGCGGCCCGGCGGCGGGCCTGTTCGGCGCGCAGGTCGGCGTAGCCGGCTGCGTCGAGCGCGGTCTCGAGCGCACCGACGTAGTCACCGGTGTCGTACGCGGTTCCGATGGCGGTGGTGTACGCCTCGGTGAACTTCGGGATGAGGTTGACGCGCCGCACCTCGGCGGGGTCCATGCCGATCTCGGTGGCGTAGCGGTCGATGGCCCGTTCGACACAGGCGGTGGCCTCGGGGCGGCCGGCGCCCCGGTAGGACACGACCGGCGTGGTGTTGGTGACGACGGACCGCGAGTCGAAGGAGACCTCGGGGAACGCGTAGCAACCGGGGAGCATGGTGCGGGTCATCGACGGGAGGAGGGTTCCCATCGCCGGGTAGGCGCCGGAGTCCTGCACGACGTCGAGGTGGTAGCCGAGGATGGTGCCGTCGCGCCGCCCGCCGATGGTGACGGTCTGCACCTGGGCCCGACCGTGGCCGAGGCCGACCATGTTCTGGCTGCGGGTCTCCGCCCAGCGGACGGGTCGGCCGATCGTCTTCGAGAAGTGGGCGAGCATGATCTCCTCGCCGTACTGGCCGCCCTTGGCGCCGAAGCTGCCGCCGACGTCCTTGGAGATGACCCGTACTTGCGCCCGGTCGAGGCCGTACGCCTTGGCGATGCCGTCGCGGACGGGGTGGGCGCCCTGGGAGCTCGTCCACTGGATGATCCGGTCGCCGGTCCAGTCGGCGATCGCGACCCGGGCCTCGATCGGTGCGGGGGCGACGCGCTGGTTGGTGAGCTCGAAGGTGACGACGACCTCGCAGTCGGCGAAGTCGACCCGGTTCTTGGTGGCGAGCGTGAACGCGATGTTGGTGTCGAGCGCTGCGTGGGCGAACGGTCCGTCACCGCCGGCGGCGGCCTTCGGGTCGACGATCGGTTCGAGGGGTTCGTAGTCGATGACGACCGCTTCGGCGGCGTCGGTGGCGAGGTAGAGGTCGTCGGCGACGATCGCGACGACGGGTTCGCCGACGTACCGCACCTCGTCGACGGCGAGGTAGGGGCGCTTCATCCCCTCGTGGAAGCGGGGGTGGGCGGCGGGCTGCCACTCGAGGGGGAGGTCGGCGGCGGTGAACACGGCGATGACACCGGGAGCCTGCCGGGCGTCGTCGACGTCGATCGACGCGATGCGGGCGTGGGCGACCGGCGAGGTGACGTAGACGACGTGGGCGGCGTTCGCCGGTGCGATGTCGTCGACGTAGGCGGCGCGCCCGGTGATGAGGTCGGGGTCCTCCCGGCGCAGGACTCGGGTGCCGAGGATGCTGCCGCGGAGCTCGGTGGCGGGCGTGGTCACGTTGGTTCCCCCGGGTTCGTGGTGGTCGTGCGCCGGTGTCGGTCGACGCCGCGCAGCGGTCGAACCCTAGTTGGCGGGCCTGCTGCGTTGACAGCGCGTCGGCAGCCGAATACCGTGCGTCCACCGCCGGGGCTGTGGCACGTGTCACACTGCGGGGGCGAAGACCTGAGGGGGGGCCGATCCGTGCCCTTCTGCAATTACGACGAGGGGGTTCTCGGCGACGTGGCACTTCTCGAGGTGCGCGACATCACCGTCAGGTTCGGCGGCATCGTCGCGCTCGACGGACTGACCTTCGACATCGACGAAGGGCAGATCTGCGGCCTCATCGGTCCGAACGGGGCCGGCAAGACGACGATGTTCAACGTCGTCAGCCGGATCTACGACCCGACCGAGGGCACGATGACCTACGACGGTCAAGATCTGCTCGCTCTCCCGGCGCACGGTATGGCGCCGAACGGCATCTACCGGACGTTCCAGAACCTCGCGCTCTGGCCCGGGATGACGGTGCTGGAGAACGTCATGGTCGGTGACCACGCCAAGACGAAGGAGGGGTTCATCACCTCGGCCCTCCGTCTCGGCATCGGCAAGACGGAGAAGGACCTGCGTGAGCGGGCGTATGCGGCGTTGGAGGAACTCGACCTCCACCGCTATGCGTTCCACCCCTGCGCCGGTCTCCCCTTCGGCACGCTGAAGCGGATCGAGATCGCCCGGGCGATGATCGGCAACCCGCGTCTGCTGATGCTCGACGAGCCGGCGTCGGGTCTGACCCACTCCGAGGTCGACGAGCTCGCCGAGACGGTGCGGATGCTGCGCGACCGCCACAACCTCACCGTGCTCCTCGTCGAGCACCACATGAAGATGGTCATGGCGATTTCCGAACACATCGTTGTGCTGAACTTCGGTCGCAAGATCGCCGACGGCACCGGCGAGGCGGTCCGGAACGACCCTGCGGTCATCGAGGCCTATCTGGGAGGTTCGGCGTCATGAGTGAGCTGATGCTGAAGGCCACGGGCGTCGACGCCCGCTACGGCCAGGTCCAGGTCCTGCGCAACGTCGACTTCGAGGTCGCGAAGGGCGAGGTCGTCGTCATCCTCGGTGCGAACGGTGCCGGCAAGACCACCACCCTGCGGGCGATCTGCGGCATGGTCGAGACCGGCGGTTCGATCACCCTCGAGGGCGACGAGATCCGCGGTCGTGACACCGCCGAGGTCGTCCGCCGTGGCGTCGCGCACGTCCCCCAGGGTCGTGGCACCTTCCCGGAGTTGTCCGTCATGGACAACCTCAAGGTCGGCGCCTACGTCCGCAAGGACAACGAGGTGCAGGACGACATCGACAAGTGGATGGAGATCTTCCCTCGGCTCGGCGAGCGTCGCACGCAGGCTGCGGGTTCGCTCTCCGGTGGTGAGCAGCAGATGCTCGCCGTCGCCCGGGCGATGATGTCCCGGCCGAAGCTCCTCCTCCTCGACGAGCCGTCCCTCGGCCTCGCACCGCTGATCATCGAGGACCTGTTCCGCAGGTTCGGCGACATCAACCGCGAGACCGGCACGACGATGCTCGTCGTCGAACAGAACGCGAACCTCGCACTCGAGATCGCGTCGCGGGGCTACGTCCTCGAGGCCGGGAGCATCGTGCTCTCCGGCACGTCGGACGATCTCCGCACCAACGAAGCCGTTCGAGAAGCGTATCTGGGGGCGTGAGCGACAGATGACTGCCGTAGCCATGAGTCAGAAGCCGAGCATCGTGAAGCGCATGTTCACGGGCTCCGGCCTCCTCGTCACCCTTGCGGTGGCGTTGACGGTCCTCCTCATCCCGTCGATCCTCGGCAACAGCTTCCCGCAGCTGTTCCTGCAGCGGATCTTCGACAGCCTCACGAACGGCGCCGCCTACGCGGTCACCGCCATCTCGTTGGTGCTGATCTTCAAGGCGACGACGCTGATCAACTTCGCCCAGGCGAACATCGGCATGTTCGGCGCCTACTTCGTGTTCCAGTTCGTGACCCACAACAACTGGCCCGTCGTGGCCGGCATCGTTGCGGCGATGGTGCTGATGGCGATCGGCTCGGCCGGCATCGAGCGTGTGCTCGTGCGTCCGTTCGACCCGAACGACCACCTGCCCGTCGTGCTCATCACGTTCGGCCTCGCCTCGATCTTCGAAGCGGTCGCCGGTGGTGTGTGGGGGCTCGAGTTCCACGCCTTCCAGAGCCCGTTCCCGGCGAAGCCCGATGACTTCATCAGCGTCGCCGGGGCCCGCCTCCGCTACGACACGATCGGCACGCTCGTCGTGATGTTCGCGATGATCGGGCTGCTGTTCGTGCTGCTCAACAAGACCAAGGTCGGTCTGGCGTTCCGGGCGGTCTCGTCCAACGTCGAGTCGGCCCGTCTCGTCGGGGTGCGGACGGGTCGGACGCTGCAGTTCGGCTGGGCGCTCGCTGGTGCGCTCGGTGCGCTCGGTGCGGCACTCGTTGCGAACAAGACCCAGCTCGAGCCGGCGTTCATGGCCAAGCTCGTCATCTTCGCCTTCGCGGCGGCGGTGCTCGGCGGCCTCGACAGCATCGGCGGTTCGGTCATCGCGGCGTTCATCGTGGCGGCGATCCAGAGCCTCGTCACGGGTTACGCCCAGAACTACCCGGGCCTCACCTGGCTCAAGTCCAACTTCGCCCTGGTGCTCGCCTTCGTGGTGATCCTGGTGGTTCTCCTTGTCAAGCCCAACGGTCTCTACGGCACGAAGAGGATCGAACGAGTATGACGGCGACGACGGTTCAGCAGGGGCAGGGTGGTCGTCCCACCCCGCTCACCTTCTACCAGGGCACGCCCGCCCACCGGATCTACCAGGTGGTCGGTTGGGCATTCCTCGTGGTGCCCATGCTGGTGCTCCCCTACGTGCTGCCCGGTTTCCGGGTGAGCCAGCTCGCCCAGGCGGTCGGCTGGGGTGTGGCGATCCTCGGGATGAACCTGGTGATCGGCTACTCCGGCCTCATCTCGCTCGGGCACATCGCCTTCACGGGCCTCGGTGCGTATCTGACGGCGACACTCATCAACGAGTCCCGCTGGGACATGTGGATGACGCTGCCGGTCGTGTTCGTGGCCTGCTTCCTCTTCGGTGCACTGATCGGTCTGCCGGCGTTGAAGATCAAGGGTCTGTATCTCGCCCTCGTGACGTTGGCGCTCGCCTACACCTTCCCGATCCTCACCAAGATCGAGGGTGGCGGCATCGCCCGACGGACCGGTGGTGACAACGGTCGGACCCTGAGCGAGGTCCTGGCGCCGCCGGGATGGGCTGAGAGCCTTCTCGGCATCGGTGGCAAGACCCCGCCGGAGCAGGAGGCGATCTACAAGTACGCCTGCTTCGTGGTGCTCGCGCTCGTCTGCTTCGGGATCGTCCGGAACCTGATGAAGTCGGAGCCGGGTCGGGCCATGCTCGCCATCCGTGACAACCAGATCGGTGCCGCGGTCAGCGGTGTCGACCTGAACCGGCACAAGGTGACGACGTTCGCCGTCAGCGCCGGCATCGCGGGCATCGGTGGTTCGATGATCGCCGTGGTCCTCAACTCGGTCGGCCCGACCAGCTTCGACGCCAACTACGCGATCCTCACGCTGATGGGGCTCGTGGTCGGTGGCGTGGCGACCCAGCACGGTTGCTGGATCGGTGGTCTGGTGGTCGTGTTCCTCCAGGACCTCGCCCCTCGTGCGGTCGGTCGGTTCGACGTCGACGTCGTGTACGCCCGTGCGCTGTTCGGTGTGGCACTGGTGCTCATCGCCTTCTTCGCCCCGGGTGGCGTCGTCTCCCTCGCCCACAAGCTGAAGCGGAAGGTCGTGACCGTCCTGCCGGCGGTCCCCGACCCGAGCGGCGCGAAGGCCTGGGTGCCGGCGGGTGCCGGACGTCAGGCAGGTGCGACGAAGGCCGAGACGAAGGTCGACTCGCTCGCTGCGGTCGGTCTGGCCCTCGGGTTCGTCTCCCTGCTGCTCCCGTTCTTCGTTGCACCGATGATCACCCTCATCCCTGCCGCAGGAGCGGTGGGCCTGGGTGTCAGCCGCGAGAACAGCACGAGCCAGGGGATGTCCCGTGGGGCGTCGGTGCTCGGCTTCTTCGGCCTGACGATCGGTATCGTCGCCGTCCTGGCGAAGATCTCGCCTCACTGAGTCGACAGAGTTCGGCCGTCGAGGCCCCGGTCGTGGCGTTCGCTGCGGCCGGGGCCTCGTCGCGTTCCGTACAGGTATTCGTCGCTCCGACGTCATGACTTCGTCACAGTTCTGCTACATTCGTCGGAGTGACGTTCGTCACCAAACGGTGCACGCCCGGCGTGCCTCGACCACAAGGGGAAACTGCGTGAAGCGTTCACGACGGAATTTGCTGGGGGCCGCCATCGTCGGTCTCTCGCTCGTCGCCACTGCGTGTGGCGGCAGCGGCGGTGAAGAGGGGGCGACTGGCACGACCAGCGTCACCCTGCCGCAGAACGTCACGGCGACGACGGCCAAGCCGCCGGCGTCGATGGACGAGTGGAAGACGCTCAACACCAAGGAGCGTGACGCGACGGTCAAGAAGATCGTCGACGGCAAGTTCGGCAAGGCGGCCGATGGCAAGTCCGTCGTCGGTGCCGAGGGCTTCAAGATCGACCTTTCGAAGTGCCCGGCGAGCTGGAGCGACACCGAGGGCCTGTCGGACACCGAGATCAAGATCGGTCACACGACGGCGCTGTCGGGCACGCTGGCCGACTACGGCAACATCGGCAAGACCATGCAGATGTACGCCGATGACGCGTTCCCGAACGGGATCAAGGACTCGGCCGGCAAGACCCGCAAGATCAAGATGGTCATCAAGGACGACGGCTACGACGCCAACCGGACCATCCCGCTGGTCGACGAGCTCATCGACTCCGAGAAGGTGTTCATGGTCATCACGCTCGGCTCGCCGGCGACGATGAAGACCTACGACAAGCTCAACCAGCGCTGCGTGCCGCAGCCGCACAGCCAGACCGGTCACCCGGCCTGGGGTGACCCGGTGAACCACCCGTGGACCACCGGTCTGCAGCTTGCGTACAACACCGAGGCCGTGTTCTGGGGCAACTACATCGACAACAACTTCGACAAGCTCGCCACCGGCGGCAAGGTCACGGTTGCTGCGCTCATCATGAACAACGACTTCGGCAAGGCCTACTCGGCGGCGTTCAAGGACTACCTCGCCACCTCGAAGAACAAGGCGAACATCACCTTCGTGTCCGAGACCATCGAGCCCACGGCTCCGACGATCACCGACCCGATGACGACGCTCGCGTCGAAGAACCCCGACGTGTTCATCGCGATGACCGCCGGCACGTCCTGCACGCAGGCGATCCAGGAGGCCGCGCAGAACGGCATGAAGGGCAAGGTCAAGTACCTCTGGCAGCCTTCGGTCTGCTCGGCGTCGACGTTCGTCGGTAAGGCGAAGGTCGGTGGCGACGGTATGGCGACCGACGGCTGGTGGATCGTCAACGGCGGCGCGAAGGACCTCAACGCGACCGACTTCGACACCGACCCGTTCATCATCTACGCCCGTGAGCTGCTGAAGAAGAACGGCCTCGATCCGAAGGCCTCCGGGTCCTACGGCTCCGGCTTCCTCTTCGGCTGGGCGATGAACCAGATGCTCGACGCCGCAGCGCAGCTGCCCGGTGGCCTGAGCCGGACCAACCTGATCACCGCTGCCCGCCACTACAGCGGGACGAACCCGATGCTCTACAACGGCATCGGCTTCAACATGAACGGTGGCAAGGACGCCTACCTCATCGAGGGCGGCCTCTACCAGAAGTACGACGGTGCGAAGCAGGTCTGGATCACGGACGGCTCGGCGATCGACCTCTCCGGTCAGTCGAAGCCCTGCGTGTGGGACCAGTCCATCGGCAACTGCAAGTGATCGGTAGCCCCTGCGGGGGCGACTGATCCGCAGCTCCGGCTGCAGGTTCCGATCATGTAGTCAGAGCCCGTCGGGGGAGTAATCCCTCGGCGGGCTCTGACGCGTCCGGAGCCCGGTGGCCCCTCGGGGGTCGGCCCCGTAGGATCAGCACCCATCGAACTCTTGCTGCAGCGACTCATCAACGGCACGGCGAACGGTGTGATCTACAGCACCGTCGCCCTGGCGCTCGTGATCGTCTACCGGGCGACCGGTTTGCTCAACGTCGCGCAGGGTGAGCTCTCGACGATGTCGACCTACGTGTCGCTCGTCCTGCACACGAAGGCGACGCCGGCACTCGCCGGAACCGGATTCGCTGCGGCGGTCATCCCGTTCACCCCGTGGCCGTGGTGGGCGTGCATCGTCGCCGGCATGGTCTTCGGCGCGTTGCTCGCCGTGGTCGTCGAGTTCCTCGTCATCCGTCGGGTCGCCGCCCGGTCGGGATTCGCCGTGATCTCCGCGACTGTCGGGATGCTGCTGTTCATCAACGGCTTCGTCGAGAGGGTCTGGCGGCCGGTCGTCCGCGGCGTGCCGCCGGCGTTCCCGAACGAGCCGTCCGACTTCGTCGCGATCGGCGGGGCACGCCTCCGGTACCTGACGATCGGCACCATCGGCACGATCGTGGTACTCCTCGCGTTGCTCTGGCTCGTGCTGCGGTTCACGAAGCTGGGTCTGGCCTTCCGCGCGGTCTCGTCGGTGCCCGAGGCGAGCCGGCTCGTCGGCATCAGGCCGGGTCGCGTGACCTCGGTCGGTTGGGCGATCGCTGGCGCGATCGGTGCGCTTGCCGGTGCGCTGATCGCACCGACGGTGTTGCTCGAGCCGCAGATGATGGTGCGGGTGCTGATCTTCTCGCTCGTCGCTGCGACCGTCGGGGGGCTCGACAGCCTCGGTGGGTCGATCATCGGCGGCATCGTCATCGGCATGTCCCAGACGATGATCGGCGGGTACGTCACCTTCATCGGGTCGACGCTGAGCCTGCCCGGCGCACTTGCGTTGATGATCGCGATCCTCCTCTACCGTCCGACGGGCCTGTTCGGCACCCGACGCGTCGAGCGGGTCTGACGTGTTCTCGATCGAACGCGGTTCGGCGGCGTGGCGCGCCGTGGTCGCCGTCGGGGTCGTGGTCGCGCTCGTCCTCGTGACGTCGCCGGCGTTCTTCCTCGACCCGATTCCGGCGCGGTTGTTCACCAAGTTCGTGGCGCTCGCCGTGGTGCTCCTCGGGCTGCAGTTCGTGGTGGGTGTGTCGGGCCAGTTGTCGCTCTGCCACGGTGTGTTCGCGGCGGTCGGCTCGTACACCGCGGCGATCACGAACACGTCGTGGGGCTGGCCGCTGTGGATCGGTCTCGCGCTCTCGCCAGTCACGTCGTTCGTGGCGGGCTCCCTGGTCGGCGTGCTCGCACTGCGCATTCGTGCCACGTATCTCGGGCCGGTGACGCTCGGTGTGGCCGTCGCGTTCCCGATGCTGCTGAAGCGGTTCTCCTGGTTGACGGGTGGTGCGGGAGGCCTGCCCCTCCTGCGCGAGATGACCCCACCGGGGAGTCTTGCCCTCCACGAGTGGAACCACGTCGTGTCGGTCGCAGTCGCGTTCGTCGCGTTCGTGCTCATGCGGAACCTGCAGCAGAGCGCGATCGGGCTGTCGGTGCGGGCCGTTGCCTCGAACGCGTTCTCGGCGTCGACCAGCGGGGTCGACGTCCGGTGGACCCGCGTGCGCGCGTTCGGCACCGGTGCGGCGTTCGGTGGGCTCGGCGGTGCACTGCTCGTCATCGACACGCCGATCGTCGGCGCCGATTCCTACGACCTGTTCCGTTCGCTCGGCTACTACGCCGCCGCGGTGGTGGGCGGTGTGGGGTCGATGCTCGGTGCGGTCCTCGGTGGGTTGCTGCTCATCGGTGTGCCGTGGGTGCTCGACACGCTCGGCTCGCGGGTCGGTCCGAACCTCGTGTTCGGTGCGCTGCTCGTCATCTCCGTCGCGCTCTCGCCGGGGGGTCTGGCGGTCGCGGCGCAGCGTGGGCTGCGTGCGGTGGTGGCGGTGCGGGAACGGATACCGGGTCGCCCGGCGAAGTCGGGTGACGGGCCGACGTAAGCTCCTCCCGTGACCGCTGCAGCTTCCGGCGACCGTTCCTGGGGGTTCCGCACCCGTGCGTTGCACGCCGGGGC
>CAYVOK010000013.1:2948-18341 GCA_964453335.1 uncultured Acidimicrobiaceae bacterium | reverse complement strand
CTCGCCGATGCGGGCGACCACATCGTGTCGTCGTCGAACCTGTACGGCGGCACGGTCACCCAGTTCGACGTCACGTTGCGGCGTCTCGGTGTGGACACCACGTTCGTGCAGGGCGACGATCCCGCTGCGTTTGCCGCAGCGATCCGGCCGAACACGAAGATGCTCTTCGCCGAAGTGGTGGCGAACCCCTCGGGAGTCGTCGCCGACCTCGAGGCGCTCGCCGATGTCGCCCGGGCGCACGAGCTGCCGCTCGTCGTCGATGCGACGACGGCGACGCCGTACGGCTGCCGGCCGCTCGAGTGGGGTGCGGACATCGTGTTGCACTCGGCGACGAAGTTCATCGGCGGGCACGGCACGTCGCTCGGCGGTGTGGTCGTGGAGTCGGGTCGGTTCGACTGGGGGAACGGCAAGTTCCCGCACTTCACCGAACCGGTTGCGTCCTACGGCGGTCTGCGGTTCTGGGAGAACTTCGGCGAGTACGCGTTCTGCACGAAGTTGCGGGTGGAGCAGCTGCGTGACGTCGGTGCGCCGCTCACGCCGTTCAACGCGTTCCTGCTCCTGCAGGGGCTCGAGACGTTGCCCTTGCGCATGGCGCAGCACCTCGAGAACGCCCGCACGGTTGCGACGTGGCTCGAGCAGCACCCGCAGGTTGCGTGGGTGCGGTACGCCGGCCTGCCGTCGTCGCCGTTCCACGATCTCGCGGCGAAGTACCTGCCGAAGGGTCCGGGTGCGGTGTTCGCGTTCGGTGTGAAGGGTGGTCGTGCCGCCGGTGGCCGCTTCATCGAGGCGCTCGAGATGATCAGCCATCTCGCGAACATCGGGGATGCGAAGACGCTCGTGATCCACCCGGCGTCGACCACGCACCAGCAGCTCTCCGACGCCCAGCTCGAGGCGGCCGGAGTCGGCCCGGACCTGATCCGGTTGTCGGTGGGTATCGAGGATGTCGACGACATCCTGTGGGATCTCGACCAGGCGCTGCGCGCCGCGGGCAAGGAGGGATGAGCATGACGGCTGCGACCACCTGGTCACCGCCCGGGGCGAAGGAACGCAAGGAGATCCTCGACCGGTCGCGTTCCGTGGCGATCGTGGGCGCGTCGGCGAACCCGGCCCGCCCGTCGTTCTTCGTGGCGACGTACCTGCTGTCGTCGTCGACGGACTACGACGTGTATCTCGTGAATCCCCGCGAGTCGGAGATCCTCGGTCGTCCGGCGTACGCGTCGCTCGCCGACCTGCCGGTCGTGCCCGACATCGTCGACGTGTTCCGCCGTCCGGAGGACCTGCCCGAGGTGTGCCGTGAGGCGATCGAGGTCGGGGCGAAGGTGTTCTGGGCGCAGCTCGGCCTCGAGTCCGAGGAGGCTGCGGCGATCGGGCACGAGGCGGGTCTCGACGTGGTGATGAACCGCTGCCTGAAAATCGAGCACGCCCGGTTCCACGGTGGGTTGCACCTCGCCGGGTTCGACACCGGTGTGATCTCGTCGCGTCGTCGGTGACCGACGCGTTCGACGAGGCGGAGGGTCCGCGACAGGCGCTGCTGCTTCTGCGCCACGCGAAGTCGTCCTGGCCCGACGGGGTCGACGACCACGACCGCCCCCTCGCCCCGCGCGGGGTGCGTGCGGCCGAGCTCGTCGGGCGGTTCCTCGCCCGCAACGGTCTGCTTCCCGACCAGGTGGTGTGCTCCACCGCCCGGCGTGCGATGGACACCTGCTCCGGGGTGCTCGCCGGTGCGGCGGCCTCGGTGCCGGGACTCGGCGCCCCGCCGGTGCGCTTCGACGGTCGGGTCTACGACGACGACGTGCTCGGTCCGGCGGCGGAGGCGCTCGCTGCGTTGCCGGCCGACGGACGGTTGCTCGTCGTCGGGCACGAACCGGGGCTCGTGCGGGCGATCGGCCGACTGTGCGGTGCCGAGGTGCGTCTGCCGACGGCGGGGCTCGTGTGGCTCGAACCGGCGGGTCGGCCGGGCGCGGCGTGCCTGCGACTGCTGGTGTCGCCGCGCCTGCTGGCGGCGTTCACCGATACCGCGCACTGAGGACCTTCGGCGGTCGCCGGACGGCGATCGTTCTGCAAGAATGCGCCGACGTACCGACCGGTCGCACAGGGGGTTCCGAGGTGCCGTACGAATTCACCGATGAGGGCTTGGCGCTGCAGGAGCAGGTCAAGTCCTTCATGGACGACTACATCTACCCGGCGGAGGAGGAGTACCACGAGCAGCTCGCCGAGGTCGCGCCGCACGGGTATCCGCCGATCCTCGACAAGCTGAAGGCTGCCGCCCGCGAGCGGAACCTGTGGAACCTGTTCCTGCCGCACCTCCACCCCGACGCGCCGGGCCGGAAGCTGTCGAACCTCGACTACGCACCGATCTCGGAGCAGCTCGGCAAGGTGACGTTCGCGTCGGAGGTGCTGAACTGCGCCGCCCCCGACACGGGCAACATGGAGATCCTGAACCTCTATGCGACCGAGGCGGTGCGTGAGCGCTGGCTGTCGCCGCTGCTCGAGGGTGAGATCCGCTCCGCGTTCTCGATGACGGAGCCGGCTGTCGCGTCGTCGGATGCGACGAACATCTCGCTGCGCATCGAGCGCGACGGTGACATGTACGTGCTGAACGGGCGCAAGTGGTACAGCTCGGGTGCGCTGGCGGACCGGTGCAAGGTCCTCATCGCGATGGGCAAGACCGACCCGAACGCTCCCCGTCACCGCCAGCAGTCGATGGTCGTCGTCCCGAAGGACACGCCCGGCATCAGCTTCGGCATGGACCCGCACGTCTTCGGTTACGAGGACC
This sequence comes from uncultured Acidimicrobiaceae bacterium, assembly GCA_964453335.1. GTDB lineage: Bacteria > Actinomycetota > Acidimicrobiia > Acidimicrobiales > CAIXPF01 > VGBO01. Next base: position 15,565 of record CAYVOK010000013.1, on the reverse strand, counting down.
GCGGCGGCCACCCCGAGGTCATCTACGAGAACGTGCGCATCCCGCTCGACCATCTCCTCGGTGAGGAGGGCGGCGGGTTCGCGATCTCGCAGGCCCGTCTCGGCCCGGGCCGGATCCACCACTGCATGCGGTCGATCGGTGTCGCCGAGCGTGCGCTCAGCTACATGGTGCAGCGGTCGCTCGAGCGTTCGACGTTCGGTTCGCTCGTTGCGCACAAGGGTGTGATCCAGGACTGGATCGCCGAGTCGCGCATCGAGATCGACATGGCCCGTGAGTACGTGCTGCGTTGCGCCCACCTGATGGACACCATCGGGAACAAGGCTGCGGCGACGGAGATCTCCGGCATCAAGGTCGCGATCCCGAACATCACCCTCAAGGTGATCGACCGTGCGATCCAGGTGCACGGTGCCGGTGGCGTGTCGCAGTACTTCCCGCTCGCCCACATGTGGGCGCACCAGCGGACGCTGCGCATCGCGGACGGCCCGGACGAGGTGCACAAGATGACGATCGCCCGGCGCGAGATCCTGAAGTACGACCCGGACTTCAAGATCAACGCCCCGGGGATGGGTCAGGGCGGCGATCCGCAGGTGTTCATGCGGCCGTGATGTCGTGGGGTCGGGCTGCGGTGCCCGTCAGCGCAGCCCGACCCACAGCGACGCGGCGGTGAACGCCGCGCCGACCACGACCATGGTGACGATCGCGGAGCGGGGCACCCGGCCGTCCTCGGGGACGCCGGGGACCTTGCGTCGCACGTAGCGGAGGGCCCGGTCGGCCCACGCGACGTCGCGTGCGAGCACGGCGAGGCCGGCGGCGATGGCGAGCCAGCCCGGGCCGGGCAGCACGAGCATCACGAGGCCGGCGACGAGCACGAGCGTGCCGACGGTCATCCGTCCGACGCGGACGGCGACGTGGGCGCGCGCCCGTTCGTAGGTCGGTTCGCGTTCGCCGGTCTCGAGTTCGGCCTCGATCGCCGCCTCGGTCAGGCGCTCCCGCAGATGGTGGTCCCCGTCGTCGTGCTGGTCCGCCACGGGCGACATGCTGCCACGTGGGGCGGCGGAGTTCGTGCTCGGCCCGGTTGTGACGGCAGACTGTCCGCCGATGTCGCCGGTACCCGCCACGTTGCTCCTGTCGTGTCACGACCAACCCGGTCTCGTCGCGGCGGTGACGGACTTCGTCTTCCGGGCGGGTGGGAACATCCTGCGTGCGGAGCAGCACGGTGACGCGGTCGACGGGGCGTTCTTCCAGCGCATCGAGTTCGAACCGCCCGGCGGCGCCGATCGTGCGGCCCTCGCGGCAGGGTTCGCCCCGGTCGCGGACCGCTACGGGATGGCGTGGGAGCTCCGGTTCGCGGACGACGTGCCGAAGGTGGCGATCCTCGTGTCACGCGAGGGGCACGTCCTCTACGACCTGTTGACCCGGCATCGGATGGGTGAGCTGCCGGGCACGATCTCCTGCATCGCGTCGAACCATGCCGACCTCGTAACCGCAGGCGAGCACTTCTCGTTGCCGTTCCACCACGAGCCGATCACGCCGGACACGAAGGCGGCCCAGGAGGCTCGGCTCGCCGAGTTGTTCGACGGGTACGGGGTCGATCTCGTGGTGATGGCCCGGTACATGCAGATCCTCTCGCCCGAGTTCTGTGCCCGCTACCCGCAGCGGATCATCAACATCCACCACTCGTTCCTGCCGGCGTTCCCGGGTGGGAGCCCGTACCGCCAGGCCTACGACCGTGGCGTGAAGCTGATCGGGGCGACGGCGCACTACGCAACGTCGGATCTCGACGAGGGGCCGATCATCGAGCAGGACGTGGTGCGGGTGAGCCACCGTGACGCGGTCCCGGATCTCGTGCGCAAGGGCCGCGATCTCGAGAAGGTCGTGCTGGCCCGTGCGGTGCGGGCGCATCTCGAGCACAAGGTGCTCGTGCACGGCAACAAGACCGTCGTGTTCACCTGATCCTCTTCGTGCGCCTGTCGTAGCCTGCGCGCATGGCAGCGACCGGCACCGGCCTCGTGCTCACCGAACCCCGTCGGTTCGAGCGCACCACGTTCGAGCTCCCCGAGATCGGTGACGACGACGGGTTGTTGCGGATCGAGGCGTGTGGCCTGTGCGGCACCGACCACGAGCAGTACACGGGGCACATCACCGCACCCGGCCCGTTCGTGCCGGGCCACGAGATCGTCGGTGTGGTCGAACAGGTCGGGGCAGACGCCGCCGCACGGTGGGGCGTGCGGGTCGGTGACCGGGTCGCGGTCGAGGTGTTCCTGTCGTGTCGCACCTGCGAGCCGTGTCTCGAGGGTGCGTACCGGCGCTGTGTGCGGCACGGGGTCCGGCACTTCTACGGGTTCATCCCCTCGGCGGAGGCGCCGGGGTTGTGGGGCGGGTACGCGACGCACCTGTACCTGCACCCGGATGCGCAGCTCCTCCCGGTGCCGGCCGGGCTCGACCCGGCGTTGGCGACGGTGTTCAACCCGTTGGGTGCGGGGATCCGGTGGGCGGTGACGGTGCCCGACACGCAGCCGGGTGACGTGGTGGTGGTGCTCGGCCCGGGGATCCGTGGTCTGGCGGCTGCTGCGGCGGCAAAAGCGGCGGGTGCGGGGTTCGTGGCGATGACGGGGCTCGGCCCGCGTGACGCCGAACGGTTGGCGCTCGCCCCGGCGTTCGGTGTCGACCTTGCGATCGACGTCGCGACGACCGATCCGGTGCGGGCGTTGCGCAACGAGACGGGCGTGCTCGCCGACGTGGTGGTCGATGTGACCGCGAAGGCGTCGGCGGCGTTCGCGCAGGGGGTGCGGCTCGCGAAGGCGGGGGGCACGTTCGTGGTCGCAGGTACCCGTGGTGCGGGTGCGGGGCAGACGCCCGGGTTCGACCCGGACCATCTCGTGTACAAGGAGTTGCGCCTGCTCGGGGCGCTCGGCGTCGACGTGACTGCGTACCGGGCGGCGTTCGACCTGCTGGCGTCGCACCGGTTCCCCTTCGCCGACCTGCCCCGTTCGGTGGTCGATCTGTCGGGGGCGGAGTCGCTCGTGGCGCTGCTCGCCGGGGAGCGTGACGGGGTGCCGCCGGTGCACGGCGTCGTCGCACCCTGAGGGGCTACGGTCCGGGCATGAGCACGCGACCGACGTTCGAGCGTTTCGATGCGGACTGGGCCCGCAAGGCGATGGAGCGGAGCCCGTCGGCGAAGGGGATCGACGGCTACCTCGGGATCCGACTCGAGACGTTCGAGCCGGGCCGGTTGGTGGCGTCGTTCCCGGTGACCGACGAGATCGTCACGATGATCGGCAACATCCACGGCGGGTGCGTGACGGCGCTCGTCGACCACGTGCTCGGTGTGGTCATGTACCCGGTGATGCCCCCGAAGTCGTGGGCGGCGACGACGGAGTTCAAGGTGAACCTCGTTGCGCCGGTGTCGTCCGGCGTGGTGCGTGCCGAGGCGGAGATCGTGTCGCTGTCGGCGCGGCTCGCGGTGGTGCGCGTCGAGGTGACCAACACGTTCACGAAGCCGGACGCGACGGCAGAGACGACCCGCTTGGTCGCGCTCGCACAGGGGACGTGCACGATCGTCGCCCCGAAGGGCTGAACGACCGGACGGCCCGGCTCACACGTAGGTGGAGCCCTTCATGGCGCCGATGTCCTGGCGCATCTCCACGTTGACGAGCGCCGGCTTGCCGGAGGCGAGGGCGCGCTCGATCGCGGGGCGGATCTGGTCGGGTTCGGTGACGTGTTCGCCGTGCCCGCCGAGTGCCTCGACGACCTTGTCGTAGCGGGTGAAGTTCAGCTTCGTCGCGATGATGCGCTCGTTGCCGTAGGTCGTCGACTGCGGTCGCAGCATCTGCCCCCAGGCGCCGTCGTTGCCGACGATGCCGACGATCGGCAGGTTGAACCGCACGGCGGTGTCGAACTCGAACCCGTTGAGGCCGAAGCTGCCGTCGCCGTAGATGATGACGACGCGCCGGTCGGGGTTCGCGAGCTGTGCGGCGAGCGCGAACGGCATGCCGACGCCGAGGGTGCCGAGCGGGCCCGGGTCCATCCACGCACCGTTCTTCGGGACCTTCACGACCTTGGACGCCTGGGCGACGATGTCGCCGCCGTCGCCGATGACGATCATCTCGTCGTCGATCATGTCGGCGATCTCACGGCAGAGGCGCAGCGGGTCGATCGGGACCTCGTCGGAGTTGAGCTCGGCGCGAAGCGCTTCCTCGAGCTCGTTCTCCTTCTGGCGGAGCTGGGCGCTGTAGCCCGACCAGTCGGGCACGCTGTTGGTGGCCTTCATCGTGTCGAGCATGGCGGCGAGGTTGGCGCCGAGGTTGCCGACGAGCCCGATGTCGGCGGCCCGGTTCTGACCGATGAGCGTCTCGTCGAGGTCGAGCTGGATGATCTTCGCGTTGTCGGGGATCGACCGGCCGAACTTCATCCGGAAGTCGAGCACAGTGCCGGCGAGGAGCACGCAGTCGGCCTGGGCGAGCGCGGCCCCGCGCGTGCGGTTGAAGAACTGCGGGTGGTCCATGGCGAGCATGCCGCGGCCCATGCCGTTGGCGTAGCAGGGGATGTTCGTCGCCTCGACGAATGCCCGCAGCTGTTCGGCGCCTTCGGACCACTTCAGCGCGGTGCCGGCCATGACGATGGGGTGGGTCGCCGTCGACAGCAGTTCGACGGCCTTCTCGACGTTCGCCTTCGGTGCGGCGTGCTTCACCCGGTAGTCGCGGAACGGCGGGATGAACACCTTCTCGTCGGGCACGGACGCCGAGAGGATGTCGATGGGGATCTCGAGGTACGACGGGCCGGGGATGCCGGACAGCGCGTAGCGGATGCCCTGTTCGACGTACTCGGCGATACGCCGGGTCTCGTAGCAGGCGTCGACCCACTTGGTGATGGGGCGCATGAGGGAGATGTGGTCCATCTCCTGCAGCGACCCGCGGCGCAGGTTGTTGAACGGGCCCTGCCCACCGAAGACGAGGATCGGGCTGTTCGCCCGCCAGGCGTTCGCGATGCCGGTGACACCGTCGGTGGCGCCCGGTCCGGCGGTGAGGATGGCGACGCCGACCTTGCCGGGGTTGAGTCGTGCCCAGGCGTCGGCTGCGTGGACGGCCGCCTGTTCGTGGCGGACGTCGATGACCTGGATGCCCTCGTCGATGCACCCGTCGTAGATGGCCATGACGTGCCCACCCGAGAGGGTGAAGACGCATTCGACGCCTGCTGCCTTGAGTGCCTTCGCTGCGATCTGACCACCGTGCATGCGGGCACCCTATCCGCCCTCCCCGGCGTCCGCCGCACGTCGGGTCGGCGGCCATACTGACGGGGTGCGCGGTGCTCGGCGGTGGCTGGTCGGAGGTGCGCTCCTGCTTCTGGCGGCGGTCGGGGCGGCATGTGTCCCGGCTGCTCGGACCGACGGTGGCGTCGCCCGGGTCGCCGTCGACGTCGGGTTTCTCGAGTGGTCCGACTGCGGTGACGGGCTCGACTGCGCCACCCTCGTCGTGCCCTTCGACCACGATCGTCCGGACGACGGCCGCACGTTCGCGCTGCCGGTGATCCGGGCCCGGGCGACGAGCGTCGGGCGGGTCGGTGCGGTGGTGCTGAACCCGGGCGGGCCGGGTGGTTCGGGTGTCGATCTCGTCCGGTCGATCGCGGGCACCGAGGGGATCGCCGAACTGAACGAGCGGTTCGACCTCGTCGGGTTCGACCCGCGTGGGGTGCGGGGGAGCGAACCGGCGATCCGTTGCGTGCCCGACGGGTACGACGACGAGATCGACACGTTCGGTCCGGGTGGGCTCGACCGGGTCGGGTACGCCGCGGCGATCGTCGCGGACCGGACGGCGTGCGTCGACGCGAACCGGGCATTGCTCGACCATGTCGGCACGAACGACGTGGCCCGCGACCTCGACCTGCTGCGGGAGGCGCTCGGCGAGGAGCAGCTCACCTACCTCGGGTTCTCCTACGGCACCCGGATCGGGACGGCGTACGCCGCGCTCTTCCCCGACCGGTACCGGGCGATGGCGCTCGACGGTGCCGATCTCCCGACGACGTCGGTGAGTCGCAGCGTCGCCGAGCAGTACCTCGGCTTCGAGGCGGCGTTCGACGCGTTCGCAGCGTGGTGCGACGACACCGACGAGTGTTCGGCGAGTCGGACGGGTGGCGCCGAGCGCACGTTCCGGCGGGTGGAGGAACGCCTGCGGGTGGACGGGCCGATCCCCATCGTCGACAGCGTGCGGGTGGTGACACCCGGTGAGCTGTACCTCGGGGTGATCGCCGGGCTGTACGGCGAGGACGGTTGGCCGCTCGTCGGTCGGGCGCTCGCCCGTGCGGCGGAGGGCGAGGGGTCGCTGTTGCAGTGGCTCGCCGATTCGCTCGTCGACCGGCGGAACGACGGCACCTACGAGAACACGCTGGAGGCGAACGTCGCCGTGAACTGTGCGGACGACGCGGAACGCCCGACGATCGACGACGCGCTCGACCGCGGGATCGCGCTCGCTGCGCGCCTGCCGCGCTTCGGGCCGCTCGGGGCGGGGGCGTTCACCGACTGTGTGGGTTGGCCGCCGTCGTCGGACCCGGTGCGGAACCCCGGTGGCGCGGCGACGACCCCGGTGCTGGTCGTCGGGACGACGGGTGACCCGGCGACGCCGTACGCGTGGGCGCAGTCGATGGCCGGTGCGATCGGGAACGCCGTCGTGCTCACGAACGACGCGGAGGGCCACACGTCGTACTTCTCGTCGACGTGCGTGCGAGCGGCGGTGGACGCGTACCTGTTGTCCGCTGCGTTCCCGGCGTCGACCCGTTGCGGGTGAGCGCCGGCCCGGTCACATGTGGCGGGTGCCGCTGCCCATCCCGGCCGCGTCGAGCGCGATCTGCTTCGCCCGGTCGAGGTCGTAGTGCTTGCGGGTCACGATCCGCTGGGCGTACAGGCCACCGCCGGACTGGATGTTCGTGACCGCGTGCCACCCGCCGTAGCTGTCGGCGGTGAGATCGCGGATCGCGTGGAACAGGCGGGCGCGGTACTCGCCGTCGGTGTCCTGGGTGGTCTTCATGTACTTGCGGATCAGGTCGCCGACGTCAGGGTTCTCGAAGTCCGCGATTGTCGGCGTGGTGAGCACGGCGCCACCTGCGATGTCGTGGAGGTGGCGGACCATGAGGTTGTACTGCGCAGCGCCGTGGTACTTGCCGGCGTTGGTGTACAGCTCGTTCGGGAACGCGGAGCCTTCCGGCGTGACCTCGCTGTTGGCGATGGCGGCGTCGAGCGCGGCGCGCACGAGCGTCGCGTGGATGATCATCTCGGAGATCTTCTCCCGGATGTGCGCCTCGCGTGACAGGCCGTTCGCCTCGGAGATGAGCTGGGCGAAGCCGACGAGCATGTCGGCCTGGTCGGCCATCGCGGTGAGGCCGCCGAGGCGCTCCCACAGGCCGAGGGAGTGGGCGAACACGGCGGCGTATGCGGTCTCGCCGTCGAGGAAGACCCGCTCGTAGGGGACGAACACGTCGTCGAAGATCACGAACCCGTCGGGCATGTGATGGCCGTGGGTGTGCGGGAAGTGGCGTGCGTCGGGGTGGCGAGGTGCGTACGTGGTGTTCACGATCTTCACGCCGGGGGCGTTGACCGGGATCGCGCACGCGATCGCGAACTCCTCCTCGCCGGGCTTCATGTTCTTCGTCGGCATGACCATCAGGTCGTGGCCGAAGCTGGCGCCGGTGATGTGGAGCTTGGCGCCGCGGACGACGACACCGTCACGGGTGCGGTCGACGACGTGGGTGTACACGTCGGGGTCGGGCTGCTTGCCGGGTGCGAGGCCGCGGTCACCCTTCGCGTCGGTGATGCACTCGGTGATGCGGATGTCGTTGCGGCGGGCGTCGTCGACGTAGACCTTGATCCGCTCGACGTAGTCCTTGCCGGTCTCGGCGACCTTCGCGGACGCGGTGAGGAGGGTCATGAGCGACTGCCAGGTGGTCGCCATGACGATGTCGGCGTCCATCATCGACAGCGTGCGGTCGCGCAGTTCGTCGACGTCGCCGGGGATCGTCATCATCGGGTTCGTCGCACCCGGCGTCGGGTCGTAGAACCGGTCGTAGGTCGCAGCGACGTTGTCGACGGCGTCCTTGATGACGGGCTCGTTCGGCATGTCGGTGATGAGCCGACCGTCGAAGTAGGTCTTGCGGCCGTCGCGCAGCGAATCTCGGTACTGGTCCCCCGTGAGCATGGGCGGACCCTACCGCCGAGGGGGTCGGGGCGTCAGTTCCGTTCCGTTCAGCCGAGGTCGATGCTCGGGTAGAGCGGGTGACGGGCGAGCAGGTCGCCCGCACGGCGCCGTGCGGCGTCGGCGACACCGTCGGTGGTCGTGTACTTCGCCTTCGACGGCCCGTTCGACGCTGCGGTGGGGGTGGTCGCGACGAGCGCCGAGTGGATGATGTCGGCGACCTCGTCCATCTCGGCGGGTCCCATGCCGAGGGTGGTGAGCGCCGGGGTGCCGAGCCGCACACCCGACGTGTACCAGGCGCCGTTGGGGTCGCGCGGGATCGAGTTGCGGTTGGTGACCACGCCGCCATCGAGGAGGGCGCTCTCGGCCTGGCGGCCGGTGAGACCGTACGACGCGTTCGTGTCGAGCAGCACGAGGTGGTTGTCGGTGCCGCCGGTGACGAGGGTGGCGCCTCGGCGCAGCAGACCGTCCGCGAGGGCCCGGGCGTTGTCGACGATGCGCTGCGCGTAGTCGCGGAACTCGGGTCGCGACGCCTCGGCGAACGCGACCGCCTTGGCGGCCATCACGTGGGGCATCGGGCCGCCGAGCACGAGCGGGCATCCCTTGTCGACGAACTCGGCGAGCTCCGGTCCGCACAGCACGATGCCGCCGCGGGGGCCGCGCAGCGACTTGTGCGTGGTCGACGTGACGATGTGGGCGTGCGGGATCGGGTCGTGGTCGCCGGTGAGCACCTTGCCGGCGACGAGACCGGAGAAGTGCGCCATGTCCACCATGAGGGTGGCGCCGACCTCGTCCGCGATCGAGCGCATGGCGGCGAAGTCGACGCGACGCGGGTACGCCGAGTACCCGGCGACGATGACGAGGGGCCGGAACTCGTGCGCGAGTCGGCGTACCTCGGCGTAGTCGAGCAGACCCGTCGTCGGGTCGGTGCCGTAGCTGCGCTGCGCGAACTGCTTGCCGGAGATGTTCGGGCGGAACCCGTGGGTGAGGTGCCCGCCGGCGTCGAGGCTCATGCCGAGCATGCGCTGCCCGTTGAGTTGGCCGCGGAGGGTCTCCCACGCCTCGGGGGTGAGGTCGTTCACGTGGCCGACGCCGGCGGCGGCGAGGGCGGGTGCCTCGACCTCCTTCGACAGGATCGCCCAGAACGCGACGAGGTTCGCGTCGATGCCGGAGTGCGGCTGCACGTAGGCGTGGGCGGCACCGAACACGTTGCGGGCGAGTTCGGCCGCCCGGCCTTCGACGACGTCGACGTAGTCGCAGCCGGCGTAGAAGCGGTGGCCGACGGTTCCTTCGGCGTACTTGTCGGAGAACCAGTTCCCCATGGCGAGTAGCACGGCCGGCGACGCGTAGTTCTCGGATGCGATGAGCTTGAGCTGGCTGCGCTGGTTGCCGAGCTCGCCGGCGATGGCACCGGCGATGACGGGGTCGACGGCGCCGATGACGTCGAGGGCCGAGCGGTACGCGGCGGTTTCGGGGGTGGTGGGCACGGGGTCCTCCGGGGATCGTTCCGGTGACGGTCGTCGAGGGGCCCAGGCGCACGGCACGTCACCGTGGCTGGCTGCCCCGGTGGGGTCGCTCCCCGGTGGTTGCCCACCTCCAAGCGCCAGTCACGACCCGGCCGACACGCTAACCCGCCGGAGGGTGTCGAGGCGGTTCGTGGGGGTAGGTTGTCGGCTCCGACGACACCGGCGCTGGGGGGATGCATGCGGGTCGCGATCACGGGCATGGGGGCGGTGTCCCCGATCGGGTTGACGGTCGGCGAGCTCGTCGACGGGCTGCTCGGCGGCGCATGTGGGATCCGTCGCGCGCCGTGGCTCGAGGAGGGTTCGTCGGCGTCGCAGTTCTACGCGGGCGTGTCCGACCGGTTCGACCCGTCGTTGCGGCTCGACGACAAGCTGATCGCCGGGTCGGACCCCTTCACCTGGTTCTCCGTCGACGGCAGTGACCAGGCGATCGACGACGCCGGGTTGCGTGGTGCCCTCGATCCGTTGCGCACGGCGATCGTGCACGGCACGTCGATGGGTGGTCTGTTCTCGCTGATGCAGGCGCAGCGTGCGCTCGAGCGCGGCGGTGTGTCGGCCGTTTCGGGCAAGACGATGATCAAGATCTGGCCGAACATGGCGTGCGCGCAGATCGCGATGCGCCACGACCTGCACGGTCCGTCGTTGACGGTGACGACGGCGTGCGCGTCGTCGCTCGACGCGCTCGGGACCGCGGCGAACATGATCCGGGCCGGTTCCGCCGACGTCGCGATCGTGGGTGGCACCGAGGGCGGGTATCCGGCCGGGTCGCATCTCGAACCGGGGTTCCTGCCGGCGACCGCCGCCGCGGAGCAGGGGTACGGCATGCGGTCGGGTGGTGACGACCCCCGGCGGGCGTTGCTGCCGTTCTCGGCCGACCGGGCCGGGATCGTGCCCGGTGAGGGTTCGGCCTGGTTCGTGCTCGAGTCCGAGGAGCACGCCCGGGGGCGCGGGGCGCGCGTGTGGGCGTGGTTGCGCGGGTACGGGAGTTGCGCGGACGGCTACCACCCGTCCTCGCCTGAGCCGTCGGGTCGGTGGGAGCGGCGGGCGATGGAGCTCGCCCAGGCCGACGCTGGGGTGTCGCCGCGTGACGTCGACGTGCTCGTCGCGCATGCGACGGGGACACCGAAGGGCGACACCGCCGAGATCGCCGCGCTGAACGCGCTGTTCGTCGAGGGTGCCGGCCACGACGGTCTGGTGGTCACCGCGCTGAAGGGCCACACCGGGCACACCGGTGCGTCGGCGGGGGCGATGGGTGTGATGACGGTGATCCACGCCATGCACCACGGTCGCCTTGCGTTCGCGAACGGTGCCGCCGACCGGGTCGACCCGGAGATCCAGTTCGATTTCGTGACCGAGGCGCCCCGTGCGGTCGACGTCGGGGTCGCGCAGGTGAACGCGTTCGGCTTCGGTGGCCAGGACGCGTCGGTCGTGCTTTCCCGGGAGGTGTGACGGTGCGGTACACGATCGCCGACTGTGTCGCTGCGAACGCGCGGGCGTTCCCGGATCGTGTGGCGATCGAGGTGCTCGACCCACGCAACGGCACGGGGACGACGCCGGTGTCGACGTTGACGTTCGCGGACGTGTGGCGGCGCGTGGTCGGTCTCGCCGATGCGCTCGGGACGGTCGCACCCGGTCCGAACGGTCCGATGGTGGCGATCCTGTTGCCGCAGTCCTCCGACGCGGCGCTCGCGTACCTGGCGTGTCAGGTGGCTCGGGCGGCGGCCGTGCCGGTGAACACGAGGCTCGCCCCGGCGGAGATCGCGTACGTGCTCACCGATTCGGGGGCGACGGTGCTGCTCGCTGCGGGTGAGCTGCTCGACGTCGCCCGTTCGGTCGCGGCCGAGGTCGGTGGGGTGCGCGTGGTCGACGCGGATGCCGTGCCGACTCCCGCTGTCGCACCGTGGCCGGGCCCGGCAGGTGTCGGTTCGTCCGACGACATGGCGGTGATCGGGTACACGTCGGGGACGACCGGGTTCCCGAAGGGGACGTGGTGGACGAACGACGGGTGGATGACCCGTCTGCTGCAGTGGTCGGCGACGTTCGGGTTGAGCCCGGACCGGGTGTTGTCGACGCCCGGGCCGATCTTCCACCTGTCCTACGGCGGGTTGACGCTCGGTGCGCTCGTCGTCGGGGCGCGAACCCGGATCATGGCGGCGTTCGAACCCGCGGTCGCGGCCGAGGAGTACGCCGAGCACAGCGATTTCGTGTTCCTCGTGCCGTCGATGCTCGCGATGATTGCCGACTGGTGGCGTGCGAACGGCCGCCCGCCGCTCGGTGCGTTGCGGGTGATGTTGTCCTCGGGTGCGCCCGGCCCGTTGTCGTTGCTCGAGGAGGCGTTCGACGTGTTCCCGAACGCGTCGATCACCGAGGCGTACGGCTGGACCGAGGGCGGTTGGGTCACCTACGAGACGAAGCGTCGCGGTGCGCTCGTGCCGCACTCGGTGGGTTGGCCGATGCTCGGGTCGGAGGTCGAGGTGCTCGACGACGACGGGCGACCGTGTCCGGTGGGTGTCGCCGGCGAGGTCGTGTCGCGGTCGGTCGTGCCGTTCCTCGGTTATCTGAACAAGCCTGACGCAAGCGCGGCGAACGTCACCCCGGAAGGGTTCACCCGGTCGGGCGACGTCGGCATCTGGTTGGCGGACGGTCGGCTCAGCATCGTCGACCGGGTGAAGGACATGATCATCTCGGGTGGCGAGAACATCTACTGCGCCGAGGTCGAACGCATCCTCGTGGAGCATCCCGACGTCGCCGAGGCGGCGGTCGTCGGTCTGCCGGACGACACCTGGGGTGAGCGGGTGACGGCGCTCGTCGTGCCACGGCCGGGTGCGGCGGTCGACGAGGCCGGTGTGATCGAGTTCTGTCGTGCACGGCTCGCGCACTACAAGTGCCCGAAAACCGTCGTGTTCGCTGCGGA
>CAYVOK010000013.1:0-2848 GCA_964453335.1 uncultured Acidimicrobiaceae bacterium | reverse complement strand
GGCTGCGTCATCTTCTTCATCGTGATGACGGGTTCGCTGCTCTTCGGTGTCGCGAAGGTGCGCGAGACCGTCACCCGCGACCAGTAGACGCCGTCGGCGTCGAGCCCGGTCAGCCGATCGGGCGCAGATAGGCGAGTGCGAACCCGCCGCCGAAGGGGACGAGCCCGGCATCGGGTGCGGGTGACGCGCCGTCGACGGTGAGGACCGCTGCGCGGGTGAACGCGCCGCCGGCGACGGACCGGTGCACCGTCAACGGTGGGCGCCCCGGTGCGGCGGTGAGCAGCGTGGTCGTGTCGCCGGCGCTGTACGCCGCCCACACCATCGTCGCCGTTCCCTCGACGAGGAACGGCCCGAGGTCGGGGCCGAAGGTTAGGCCGTCGTCGGAGTAGGCGTGGTGCTTGCCATCGGGGCCGGTGACGAGCAGCCAGCGGCCTGCGTGGCGGACCACCGTCGGGTCGAAGAGTTCCGTTCCGGTGCTGAAGCGGGCACCTGCTTCGAGCACGAACGTCACACCGTCGTTCGAGATCGCCGACTGGATCGTGGCGCGCCCGTCGACGACCCGCATCCAGTACAGGCGGACGCGCCCGTCGTCGAGCAGGACCGCGGACGGGTCGACCGGGTCGGGCTTACCGGTGGGGAGGCCGTCGATGCGGAGCCGGTAGCGGATCCACGTGCCCTCCTTCGTGGTCGGCCCTGGTTCGCGCACTGCGACCGCCATCCCGTTCTGTGCCGCCCAGTCGATGTGGTAGGCGAGGAGCCGACCGTTGCGGTCGGTGACGAGGTTCGGGACGCCCGCCTGATCGGTGACCCACTCGGTCCGGGTGAAACGCCCGAGCTCGTCGGCGTACGCAACCGACAGCCCCGTCGACCAGGGTCCGCCGGAACCTGCGCCGGCCGGTGCGGTGCCCGGCCCCTTCGTCGGCGGGAGGACCTCGCGCAGCGGTGTCGTCGTGGTCGACGCTGCGGTCGAGCTCGTGACCGCAGCGGTGCTCGACGTCGCGTCGCTCGCTCGGTCGCCCGTCGACGGTGACCCGCACGCGGCGACGGCGAGGAACGCTGCGATGAGGACGAGTCGACGACGCACGGACGCACGCTAGTGGGGTGCCCGCTCGCCGCTTCGATGGCCACCGCGGTGGGAACTACGCTGAGCGAGCCATCTCCGGGGACGTAGCTCAGTTGGCTAGAGCACCTGCTTTGCAAGCAGGGGGTCGTGGGTTCGAATCCCATCGTCTCCACCACGGTTGACCTGCAGCTTCACCTCGTGCGGGACACAGGGCCGGGGGCTCCGAACCCGTCTGCTAGCCATTCGTCGGGTCGGGCTAGCAACCGAGGGTCTCACGAGATCATCGTTCCTCGTCGAACGGTCTCAGGAGGTCGACGCCGGTCGCGACTGCGACGTCGATCGTCGGTGCGATCACGTGCCGGTAGTGACGCATAGCCATGCGGGTATCGCAGTGCCCGAGTAGGTCGGCGATGGATTCGAGCGGGACCTGTCGGTCGGAGAGAATCGAGCAGGTCGTGTGGCGGAACGCGTACGGCGTGAGTCCTTCGATCCCGGTGCGTTGACCTAGTCGTCGGATCTGATGGCGAAGGTTGTGCAGGTCAAGCAGGTGCTCTGTGCTGATTGTGACGACCGAGCCTGCGTATTGGAATGGTGCGGCTAGTTCTCGCCGCCGAGTTCGGCGCCGCCGAACTCGCCGTCGAACCGCTCGTGTCCGTCGGGTTGTCGGCCTGGTCTGTTGAGCGTCTCGACGTATGCACGCAGTGCCTCAACCGTTACCAGTCGTCGCCTGCCGACCTTCACGTAGGGGAGGCGCCCGCTGGTCATGAGCGTGTAGACGGTGGACCGACTGACACCGAGCGAGTCGGCCACCTCGAGCACGCTGAGTAGAAGTTCCTCGGCCATTTCGCCGCCTGGTGTGGTCAGTCGTTCGTGGTGGTCTGGTGGTGGCCGTGCGTACCCGGTAGGGCGCCGCTGGAACCGTCTCGTGCGGCTCCGTAAGTGCTCGCGGCACCAGTACCCACCGGACCGACTCGGCGCCGACGTGACGAGCCGAAGCGCCGTCGACAGAGTGAACGATTGTCGGCCGGTTGCCAGCCGTGCACCCCCTGTCGCCGGTCAACATGCACTGGGTGAAGGCAATGAAGCGTTTCTTCGCCGTCCTGGTCATCTTCGCAGCGGTCGTAGGGCTCCTCGCCGGGCGGTCCGATGCAACGTTGATCTCCGGCGACGCAGCGCCTCTGGTGTTCCCGGCGAGTCTCGACGACACCACGTCGGGGAAGCTGAACACGCTGCGCGAGGTGTCCTGTGTCGCGGCCGGGGAGTGTGTCGGTGTCGGTGAGGTCCGGGACGCCACCGGGTCATTGCGGGCGTTCGCCGTGACGATGACAGGCGGTGTCTGGGGCGTCCCCGAGGCCGTGGACTTCCCAGGATCGCTCTCGGCCGTCTCAGCGGCAGCGCAGGTCGTCGATTGCGTCGCGATCGGCGAGTGCGCGCTCATGGGCACGTTCGTGGACAGCGCAGGCGACAGGTACGCGTTCGGTGCGTTCATGAGCGGCGGGCTCTGGGCGCCGGCACAGCAGATCCTGCGTCCTGCGGCAACCGGTGGTTCGAGCCCCGAGATCGAGCAAGCCGGCTTGGTGTCGTGCAGCGCTCCCGGAGTCTGTGTCTTCAGCGCAGCACACAACACCGGAGCTCTCTGGTACACGAACTGGGTTGCCGTCACGTCGTCGCCCGGGGTGATCGGCCAGGGGACCCTGGTCGCCTTCGGTTCCGGTGTGGCTGCTTCACCCGACAAGGTCCGCATCGACGGCGTCTCGTGTGTGGTCTCGGGTCCGTGCACGATCG
>CAYVOK010000012.1:84667-93219 GCA_964453335.1 uncultured Acidimicrobiaceae bacterium | reverse complement strand
TACTCGACGAACATCCTCGGCAACCGCGACGGCGAGGTCCTCGACGACCCGGAGAGCTTCAAGACCAAGGAGGAGTCGAAGCTCGGCGTTCTCGAGCACATCCTCGAACCCGACCGGAACCCGTCGCTGTACGGCGACATGTACCACAAGGTCCGGATCAACTACTACCCCCCGCGCGGCGACAACAAGGAGGGGTGGGACAACATCGACATCTTCGGGTGGCTCAACTACCCGATGCAGATCAAGGTCGACTTCCTCTGCCGCGACTCGATCCTCGCGGCGCCGCTCGCTCTCGACCTCGTGCTGTTCTCCGACCTCGCGAAGCGGGCCGGTCTCGGCGGCATCCAGGAGTGGCTGAGCTTCTACTACAAGTCGCCGCAGGTGGCGCCGGGCCTCTACCCCGAGCACGACCTGTTCATCCAGCTCACGAAGCTCAAGAACACGCTGCGCTGGATGATGGGCGAGGACCAGATCACCCACCTCGGCATCGACTACTACCTCGAGTCCGAGGCCTGACCCGCCCCTCGTCATGATCGTGCGCGACCACGGCGACGGCACGTCGACGCTGTTCGCCCAGCACGACCACGGGCTGTCAGCCGGCCGTATCGCAGCCGCATGGGTGCGACGCGTCGTGCCCGACGACGAGCTCGTCTTCGCGGTCGCCCACCACGACATCGGTTGGGTCGGACTCGACGCGCACGTCCACCGTGATCCTGCCACCGGCGTGCCGTACTCCTTCGTCGACCATCCGGACGGTCCGAAGTACGCCGCCTACCGTGCCGGGCTCGACCTGCTCGAGACCGCCGGTCCGGTCGTCGGCTGGCTCTGCAGCGCCCATTTCGCCCGGTTCGTCGCCGAGCTCGACGATCCGGCTTCGGCCGCGTTCCGGGCCGGCGAGCTCGCCCGCCAGGAGCGACTCCTCGCCATGATCGACGCCCGTCGCGCCGTCGGTCTCGAGGACGAGCTCGACGTCCTGCGCACCTGCGACGCGCTGTCGCTGTTCTTCTGCCTGAACGAACCCGGCCGCAGTACGTGGCCGTGGTACCGGGACGGTGTGCCCTTCGGCGGCGAACGCCTCGACGTGCGCTGGGACGGCCCAGACCGGGTCGTGATCGACCCCGACCCGCTCGACCGACCCGTGGAGGTCGCCGTGCCCTGGCGGCGCGTCGACCGGGCCGATCGCGTCGTCGACGCAGGTGTGTTGTCGGTCACGCTGGGCGGAACGACACGCAGTACCCGCTAGGGTCACAGGGCTTTCGTCCGGCACCGTGTCGGATGGCGTCGGTTCCCGCCCCGAGCGTGACACCGGTGCGGCAACCGAACAGCAGGAGCCACGTGCCCTCCACCTTCATCGACCTCGGCGTGCCCGAGGCCGTCTCCGGCCCGCTCGCGCAGCGCGGCATCGCCACCGCGTTCCCGATCCAGGAACTCGCCATCCCCGCCGCGCTCGCCGGCCGCGACGTCTGCGGACGCGCCCCGACGGGATCCGGCAAGACCCTCGCGTTCGGCATCCCGCTCGCACTCCGCGTCGAGCGCGCCAAGCCGTTCCACCCCAAGGCGCTCGTGCTCGCCCCCACCCGTGAGCTCGCCCAGCAGATCGACGGTGAACTGCAGCCGCTGCTCGCCCCGTCGGGCCGTCGCACCGCCACGTTCTACGGCGGTGTGAGCTTCGTCCCGCAGATGAAGAACCTCCGTCGTGGCGTCGACGTCGCCGTCGGCTGCCCCGGGCGCATCGCCGACCTCGTCAACCAGGGGAACATGCACCTCGACCAGGTCTCGTTCGTCGTCATCGACGAGGCGGACCGGATGGCCGACATGGGCTTCCTGCCCGAGGTCCGCCGTCTGTTGGACCTCGTCCGTCCCGACCGGCAGACGCTGCTGTTCTCGGCGACGCTCGACGGCGACGTCGACGTGCTGATCCGCGGCTACCAGAACGACCCGGTGCGCTGCGAGGTGCAGGCCGACGACCGCGATGGCACGCGCACCGAACACCGCTTCGAGCGCATCGCCCCCGACCGCCGCATCGAGCGCACCGCCGACCTCGTCGCCTCCCACGGGCCGACCGTGGTGTTCTGCCGCACGAAGTACGGCGCCGACCGGGTCGCCGCACAGCTCGGCAAGGCCGGCGTCGCCGCCGTCGCCATCCACGGCGGCCGCTCGCAGGCGCAGCGCCAGACCGCCCTCGACACGTTCTCGCGAGGCCGGGCCCAGGCGCTCGTCGCCACGGACGTCGCCGCACGCGGCATCCACGTCGACGACGTCGGGTGCGTCGTCCACTTCGACCTCCCCGCCGATCCGAAGGACTACGTGCACCGGTCGGGTCGCACCGGCCGTGCCGGCGCCACCGGCGTGGTCGTCTCCCTCGTCGTCGACGGCGTCCGGGGCCAGGCCCGACGTCTGCAGGAGGCGCTCGCCCTGCCCGTCGCGCTCGTCGACGCCCCGGCCGGATCGGCACCGTCGACCCACACCGCCCCCGGGACCGACCACGTCGCAGCGGCCGCTCCGGCCACGGTCACCACCGGTCGACCCGGCCCCGACCGGCGTCCCGGTCGACCCGGTGCAGCCCCCGCCACCCGCCGTCACCGCACTGGTGGCCCGGCAGGTAACGGTGGCGGCAGCGGCCCCAATGGCGCACGGACCGGACGACCCGGATCACGCCAGCGTCGTCGGGAGCGCGCCGAGGGCCGCGACAGCTAGGTTCCCCCCTCATGCAGGACCGGCCCACCGCAGCGGAGCTGGTCGCCACCGTCACCGAGTTCCTCGAGTCCGAGGTGCTCCCCAACGTCGACGGCACGCTCCGCTATCACACGCTCGTCGCCGCCAATCTCCTCAAGATCCTCCGGCGTGAGGTCGACCTCCAGGCCGCGGCCGACACCGCGGAACGGGCGGCGCTCCAGGACCTGTTGGGCGCGCCCGAGGTCGACGATCTCCTCGAGCTCAACGGACGGTTGCACCGTCTGCTGCTCGAGGCCGACGACCTCCAGCCCGGGTTCGAGGGGCGGACCTGGCAGGTGCTCATGGATGCGACGGGGGCCAAGCTGGCGGTGAACAAGCCGGGGTACGACCGCTACGACATGGCGATCGAGGTGACGTCGTGACCCACCTGCGGGACCTCGGCCGGATCGCCGCCGATCTCGGCGAGTACCTGAGCGGCGCATGGGGGCGACCCGTCACCGCCGTCCGACTCGTCGAGACGTCGGTCGGCGCACGGCGCGGCAACATCCTCTTCGACGCAGAGGACCCGACGAACCCCGACGGCCCGACCACCCACGAGCTCGTCGTGACGATCTACCCGCCCGCCGGTGCGGTGCTGTTCGGCGTCGAGTCCGAGACCACCGTCCTGCGCCTCGCCGAGGCGGCCGGGGCACCGGTCGCCCACGTGTACGAGGTCTGCACCGACCCGACACGGTTCGGTGAGCCGTTCTTCATCTCCTCACGGGTGCGGGGCGACTCCTTGCCCCGGAACCTGCTGCGCATGGTCGCAGCCGACGACACGCTCGGACCGCGCATCGGGCGACAGCTCGGCGCGGCGTTCGCCGCCATCCACCGCACACCCGGATCGGCGACCCCCGAAGCGGTGCGGCGAGGTGCGCTCACCGACCGGCCGAGCGAGATCTCCCTCGCCGTCCTCGGCGAACAGCTCGACGAACTCCTGCAACCCGCACCCGTGTTCGCGCTCGGACTGCGCTGGCTCACCCGGAACCAGCCCGACTGGCAGGGCGAGCACGTGATGGTGCACTCCGACGTGCGCAACGGGAACATCCTCGTCAGCCCCGACGGCGGGCTCGAGGCGATCCTCGACTGGGAGGGTTGCCACACCGGCGACCCGCACGAGGACCTCGCCTGGTTGTGCGTGCGCACCTGGCGGTTCGGCAACGACCACCTCGAGGTGGGCGGACTCTGCGAGCGCCGACATCTCGTCGAGGGCTATGAGGAGGCCGGGGGGCGGTTCGACCCGCACGCGTTCACGTGGTGGAAGATCCTCGGCACGCTGCGCTGGGGGATCGGCCTGTCACGGCAGGCGACCCAGCACCTGAACGGCACCTACCGCAACATTGCGATGGCCGCATCGGGACGCCGTGCCGTCGAACTCGAGTACGACCTCCTGCGCCTCCTGCAGGCGGCGTCGGCCACCCGCTGAGACGCAGGGTCAGGCGTCGCCGCCCTGCGCGGCGCGGTTCCGCTCCTGCACCTGGGCACGGCGTGCGGCGATGTCCTCGGGGGAGACGGCCGTCATGTGCTCACGAGCCCGGTCGCGCTCGATGCGCAACCCCTCGGCCATCGGCACGAGCGCCCCTTCGTCGTAGACGCGCTTGAGGTTGCGGACCGCACGCCGGTCGTTCCCGGCGATCTCCGCCGCGAGCGCGACCGCACGGGCGGTGAGCGCGTCGTCGTCGACGACCTCGTTCACGAGCCCCCACGTGAGCGCCGTCGGCGCGTCGAGGAACATGCCCGTGAACGACAGCTGCTTCGCCCGGTTCATACCGATCAACCGGGGCAGACGCTGGCTGATCCCCCAGGTCGGCAGGATCCCGACCCGCGCGTGCGTGTCGGCGAAGCGGGCGCTCCGCCCGGCGAGCAGCAGGTCGCATGCGATCGCCACCTCGAACCCGCCGGTGATCGCCACGCCGTTGATCGCCCCCACGACGGGCACCTCGCACGCCACGATCGCGCCGACGAGATCGTCCGCACCGACCGACGACGGTCGCGGCGCGCCGCCGGGAGCACCGAGTTCTTTCAGGTCGACGCCGGCCGAGAACGCCTGCCCGGCACCGGTGAGGACGATCGCACCGACCTCGCCCGACGCACCCAACGACCGGATGGCGGTCGTCGCCTCCTCGCGGAGCGCGACCGACAGCGCGTTGCGCGCCTCGGGGCGGTTGAGCGTGACGACGGCGACGCCGTCGGCCGGGCGGGAGATCTCAACGAGAGCCATGCCGCTAGGCCTAGCAGTCCCGCAGCGTCAGCGCAGCGCGTACACGCGGTAGGTGACGCTGCCCGGCACCGCACGGCCGATACCGACCGCCTGCACGCCGTTCAGCCACGCATACCGCTCGTCGCCCGTCTCGAACAGCGGCGCGGTCCGCAGCTCGCTCGCACCGTCACCGGGGCGGCCGACACCGAGGTAGGTCATGAGAATCGACGCGCCGTCCTCGGTGTTGAGCAGCAGGCGCACGTCGAGCTTGAACGTGCCGTCCGCCCGGTTCGTCACCCAGTCGCCGCCGGGCGGCACGACGGTGCCCCGCAGGCGCGGGCCCTCGAAGGTCCCGCCCGTAACGGTCGCCGCGACGCGGCTGCCCTGCGGGCCGTTCTTGATCACCTGGTGGCGGGCCATCGCCACCTCGGCCGTCAGTTCGAAGAGGAACTCGGCCTCGAGCGTCGTCGTGTCGTCTGCCATGGCCGCACCCTAACGCTGCACCCCACCGGCGTGCGGCGCGAACCGGTCGAGGCGGACGAACCGGTCGGCGTCGTCGAGGACGACGAGCAGCACCTCCGGCGCACCCGCACCGAATGCGACGCGCATGGCGATCTGATCGCCGGCCCCGACGGTGGCGTCGACCCGCACCACGGGCGCAGGGCCGATCGCCGCACGAGCGGCGACCTCGCGCGCCCGCCACGCCCCCGCCCCCTCGAGCACGACCGTCGGATCGGCGGCGTCGGGGCGGACCACGACACCGTCGGCGACGAACGCGTCGACGGCGAGCCCGGCGTCCCAGGCCCACGCCTCCGCCCACCGGGCCACGAGATCACGGACGGCACCTGCGGAGCGCCGACGTGCGTCGTCGGGGCGCGGCGGACGGCTGAAGGAGTCGTCGTCGAGGATTCGGCGACGGTCCCAGGGAAGGTACCGGTGCTCCTCGACGATCAGGCCCGCAGCGTCGAGGCGCCACCAGCACAGCACCGGCGCCGACATGGGGACGGCGTCGACGGTGTCCCGACCCGACTGCAGGCCCTCGACCACCACCGTCGACCCCTCGGCGTCGGCGAGCACACGGGCCACGCTGCAGCGCCGGTCGGGCACCTGCAGGAACGCCTGCACCTCGAACGCAGCGACGGCGTCGCGGCCCACCGCCAGCGGCGTGCCGTCGAGCCCGACGAGCACGGCATCGGGTGCGTAGCAAGTGGTGACGTGGGCGGTCGGGTCGCTCGAACGCGACGACGCCCAACGTTCGGCGATGTCACGGGGATCGGGCACGGGACGACGGTACCGTCGTCGGCATGGTCGGACGAACGCCACGGTGGGACCCGGCGCAGTACCTGCGGTTCGGCGACGAACGCGCCCGACCCTTCACCGACCTCGTCGCTCGCGTCGACGTCACCGACGTGCGGCGGGTCGTCGACCTCGGCTGCGGGCCCGGGACGCTCACCGCCGGGTTGTGCGACCGTTGGCCGGAGGCCGACGTCGTCGGCGTCGACACCTCGCCCGAGATGATCGCCGCCGCACAGCCGCTCGGCCACGGTCGCCTGCGGTTCGTCGAGGGGGACCTCCGTACCTGGCGGCCCGACGCGCCCGTCGACGTCGTCGTCTCGAACGCCACGCTGCAATGGGTGCCCGGCCACGACCTCCTGCTCGGCGACCTCGTCGGGCTGCTGCGCCCGGGCGGGGAGCTCGCGTTCCAGGTCCCGGGCAACTTCGACGCACCGAGCCACCGTTGCATCGAGGAGACCGTCACCTCGGCGCGCTGGCGCGACCTCGTCGACCCGGCGGTCCTCGACCGTCCCCGGTCCCATGACGCCGACCACTACCTGCGCATGCTCGTCGGTGCAGGCTGCTCGGTCGACGCATGGGAGACCACCTACCTGCACGTGCTCCACGGCGAACGCCCCGTGCTCGAGTGGGTGCGCGGCACTGCGCTGCGTCCCGTCCTCGCCGCACTCGACGACGCCGCCCACGACGCGTTCTGCGACGACCTCGCCGCCCGTCTCGCTGCGGCGTACCCGGCCCGCGACGGTCGGACCGTGCTCCCGTTCCGCCGGATCTTCGTCGTCGCACGGTCGGCCGGCGGCTGAGCGCACTACCGTGCGCAGCGCACGGTCGGCGGGGTACCGGCCGCAGGATCAGGGGGGCACCATGGGTCGTCTCGACGGCAAGGTCGCGGTCATCACGGGCGGGGCGAGCGGTATCGGCGCTGCGACCGCGGAGCTGTTCGTCACCGAGGGCGCGAAGGTCGTCATCGGCGACATGCAGGCGGCCGCCGGCGCCGACGTCGTCAACCGCCTCGGCAAGGACTGCGTATACGTGCGCTGCGACGTGTCCAAGGAGGACGAGGTCGCGGGCATGATCGACGAGGCGATCCGCGAGTTCGGTGCGATCGACGTGCTGTTCAACAACGCCGGGTTCGGCGGGGCGATCGGGCCGATCGAGTCGATCTCGGAGGCCGACTTCGACCTCACGTTCGACGTGCTCCTCAAGGGCGTGTTCTTCGGCATGAAGCACGCCGCACCGCACATGAAGCGGCAGGGTTCCGGGTCGATCATCTCGACGGCGTCCGTCGCCGGTCTGCGCACCGGCAACGCCGGGCACCTCTACAACGTGGCGAAGGCCGGGGTCATCCACCTGACCACGTCGGTCGCGAACGAGCTCGCGGAGGAGAACGTGCGGGTGAACTGCATCTGCCCCGGGTTCATCGCCACCCCGCTCGCGGCGGGTCGACCCATCGAGTACAAGGGCCGGGAGGCCGCCGAACGGCGCGTCGAGAAGATGCGCGACGTCGGCAGCGAGGCGCAGCCGATGAAGCGGATCGGTGAACCGATGGACATCGCCCAGGCGGCGTTGTTCTTCGCCTCCGACGACTCGCAGTGGGTGACCGGGCATGCCATGGTCGTCGACGGTGGGTTCTGCACCGGCAAGCCGTGGCGTCGTCAGCCCGACGTGTGGACCGAGGCGAAGCCGATCCGGGTCTACCGCCCCGAGGGACGCTGACCCCGGGCGCCGTGGGCGCACCTCTGCACGAGCGCCTCGCGCTCGCCGCACTCGACGGCGACCGGTTCGAAGGCGCGCCCGAACCGGGGCGCCGGCACGTGTTCGGCGGTCTCGTCGTCGCGCAGGCACTCGCCGCGGCGTGCCGGACCGTCGGCGACCACCGCCACGTCCACTCGCTGCACGCGTCGTTCGTGCGCACCGGACGGTTCGACGAACCGCTCGTGCACCACGTCGAACGCACCCGCGACGGCGCGTCGTTCGCGACCCGGCGGGTCGTCGTGCGCCAGCCGTCCGCCGATCCGGTGCTCGTGCTCACTGCGTCGTTCCACGACGACGAGGACGGGGATGACTACCAGCCACCCGTCGACCTCACCGGGCTGCCACGGCCCGAGGACCTGCCGCCGGGTCGCTACGACGGTGACGTCGTCGACTGTCGTGACATCCCGCCCGTCGGCGGGCCGCCGTACGAACGGCGCATGTGGTTCCGGGTACGAGGCGACCTCGGTGACGCTGCGCTCACCCACGTGCTCGCACTCGCCTACGCGTCGGACAACGGGCCGACACGCGCGGCCCGAGAACCGCAGGCGCACCTGCCCGACCGGGCGTCGCAGCAGTCGCTCTCCCTCGA
>CAYVOK010000012.1:35906-84567 GCA_964453335.1 uncultured Acidimicrobiaceae bacterium | reverse complement strand
CGACCACACCACCTCGTCGACACCCGCCGCCGCGTACTCCTCGAGCAGTGGGGCGACGTCCTTGCCGGGGCGGATGTCCCAGCGCAACGAGATCTGAATGTCGGCGCGCGACCGACCGACTGCGGCGAGTTCCTCGTCGAGGGTGACGAGACGGGTCCGCAACCCTTCCGGCGACGGGCCGAGCGGGTGCCAACCCTGCGCGAACCGGGCGACCCGCCGCAACGCCGGCCGCCGGTTCCCGCCGATGACGACGGGCAACGGCGTCTGCGTCGGCTTCGGTGCCACGTGCGCCCCGCCGACCCGCAACCACCGTCCCTCGAACGCCGGCTCGTCCTCGGTCCACAACGCCCGCATCAGACCGATCGCCTCATCGGTCCACGCACCACGATCGGCGTAGTCGACGCCCGCGACCTGGACGTGCTCCGCTTCGAGGCTTCCCACGCCGAGCCCGGCGATCACCCGACCGCCCGACAGGACATCGAGCGTCGCAAGCGACTTCGCGAGACCGAACGGGTTGCAGTACGGCAGGACGAGGACCGACGTGCCGAGCCTGACCTTCGAGGTGCGCGCCGCCACCCAGGTGAGCAACGTCAACGCGTCGAAGTAGTCGCCCGCCCCGAGCCGGTCACGCACGTACCCGATGTTGAGCAGATGGTGGTTCACCCACAGCGAGTCGAACCCGCGCTCCTCGGCCGCAGGGCCGAGCGCGACCAGCCCCTCGACGTCGGCGATACCCCAGTTGTTCGGGACCGTGTAACCGAACCGCATGGTTCCTCCTCTCACCTGCCCGGTGCGCCGTGGCGCATCGGACCCGCCGGATAGGCGACGAACATCGACACGGCGAGCACCAGCATCAGGACCAGCGCCACCACCCACGACGCACGGAACGCGTCGAGCCACGCCGCCGGCGGGCGTTCACGGCCCGCGATCGCCGCACCGACCGCGATGCCGACCGCGGTCGCGAGCTGGAACACCGTCGTGCGGCCTGCGCCGGCCATCCCGAAGCGGTGCGGCGGGACGTCCCGCATGGCCGCGCCGACGATGAGCGAGAACCCGTTCGCCGAACAGACGCCGAGCAGCAGGCCCGGCACGAGCACCCCGGCGACGAGCGACGGGGTGAGTCCGGTGAAGAGCAGGTGGGCAGCCATCCCCGCCGCACCCGACACACCGCACAGCACGAGCAGCGGACGGGCGCCGAACCGGTCGGCGATCCGCCCCGAGATCGGGGCGAGCAGCGCGGACAGCAGCGGACTCGGCGCAATAGCGAACCCGGCCTCGAGCACCGACCACCCCCACACCCGCTGCAGGTACGTGGGCAACAGCACCAGCCAGTCGAAGAACGCCACCGCGAACACGAAGGCGGCGAAGTTCGCGGCCGCGTACGAACGCAGACGGAACAGACCGAGATCGAACAACGGCACCGGATGGCGCAACGAACGCCACAGGAAGAAGGCCATGCACGCGACACCCGCGACGAGGGTGCCGATGATCACCGGCGACGCCCAGCCCGACGACTCCGCCTGGGTGATCGCGAGGATCAGGCAGCCGACGGCGAGCGACGCGAACGGCACGGCGACCTTGTCGGTGCGCGCCGCCTCGGCGGCCTTCGGCGGGCGCGGCAGGAACCGCAGACCGACGACCACCGCCACGAGTGCGACGGGCACGTTGATGAGGAACACCGCCCGCCAGCCGAACGCCTGCACGAGCACCGACCCGAGCGACGGTCCGATGGCAGCGGCGAGCCCGCTCGTCGCGCCCCACACGCCGACCGCCGTCTGGCGGCGGCGGGGCGGGAACGCGTCGAGTACCAGCGCGAGGCCCGACGGGAACAGCAGCGCCCCACCCGCCGACTGCAGCACCCGCGACGCGATGACGAGCTCCGCCGTCGGCGCGAGCCCCGACCCGGCGGAACCGGCGGCGAACACGAGAAGCCCGGTGAGGAACACCGGCCGGCGGCCGACACGGTCGGCGAGCGAACCGGCGAGCAGCAGCAGGGCGGCGACGCCGATGTTGTACGCCGTGAAGATCCACGACAGCGTCGCCGGCGACGACGACGGGAACGCCTCCCGGATACGGGGGAACGCCACCGAGATGATCGTGATCTCGAGCGCCACCATGAACCCGGCGGTCGCGGCGATCACGAGCGTGAGCCACGCCCTGGCGTCGACCTCGTCCGTCGTCGCGCCGCCGGGGGCCGTCACTCCGGGGCGACCGCTTGCGTCGTCTCCCGCAGCACGCGCTTGAGCACCTTGCCCGAGGGGTTCCGGGGGATGACGTCGGTGAAGGCGACGGCCTTCGGCATCTTGAACCGGCCGAGCTTGCCGTCGCACCAGGCGATCACGTCCGCCTCGGTGAGGGCGTCGTCGGCACGGACCACGACGGCGAGCGGGGATTCCCCCCACTTCGCGGACGGGATGCCGATCACCGCGACCTCCTTGACACCGGGGTGCCCGAGGATCACGTTCTCGACCTCCGCCGGGTACACGTTCTCGCCGCCCGAGATCAGCATGTCCTTGATGCGGTCCTGCACGAAGACGAAGCCGTCGGCGTCCATCACCCCGGCGTCGCCGGTGCGCAGCCACGTGGAACCGTCGGCCGGGTCCTGCCACAGCGTCTCCGCCGTCGCCTCCGGGCGGTTCCAGTACTCCTTCATCAGGTGCGGGCCCCGCAGGAGGATCTCGCCCTGCACCATCGGCGGCAGGTCGACGAGGTCGGGTCCGACCACGCGGGCGTCGGAGAGGAAGTAGCCCCGACCCGCCGTGCCCGGTCGCTCGACCGACTGCTCTGCGGTCGACGCGGTGCCGATGCCGTAGCTCTCGGTCAGCCCGTAGAGCTGCCACAGCGGGATTCCCATGTCGGTGTACGCCTGGATCGAGGTCACCGGCACCGGTGCCGCACCCGACATCGCCCACCGCAGGTGCTCGTGCCGTGGCTTCACCTCGTCGACGATGTCGAGCATGAACGTGAGCATCGCCGGGACGAGCAACGTGCCGGTGATGCGCTCCTCGTCGATGACCTTCCACGCCACGTACGGGTCGAACTCCCGCAGGATCACGTTCGTCGCACCGAGGTGCACCATCGCCTGTGCCGGGTACAGCGCGCCGATGTGGAACATCGGGAGGCACACCTGGTAGCGGTCGCCGTTGCGGACGTCGAAGGTGAGCGCACCGTTGACTGACGACCAGTAGCCGCTCGACTGCGTGTGCACCGCACCCTTCGGCAGCCCCGTCGTGCCCGACGTGTACATGATGTGGAGCAGGTCGCCGTCCTCGGCGAGGATCCGCGGCTCGTCGCCCGACGCGGCGGCGAGGACGTCCTCGTAGCCCTGGGCGAACCCGAGACGGGCCTTCGTGCCGATCTGGATCCAGTGCCGCAGCGCCGTGCCGTCACCGCGGCCGTGCAGGTCCTCGACGGTGGCCGTGAAGTCGTCGTCGAAGAGCAGTGCCGTCACACCCGAGTCGTTGAGGATGAACGCCAACTCGTCGGGGACGAGCCGCCAGTTCAGCGGGACGACGACGATGCCGAGCTTGGCGCACCCGAAGAACGCTTCGAGGAACTCCGGACCGTTCTTCGCGAGGACACCGATCCGGTCACCGGTGCGGACACCGAGACGGACCAGCGCGTCACCGATCCGGTTGGCGCGCTCGTTGGTCTCCCGGTAGGTGAACCGGCGACCGCTCGCGACGTCGACGACACCCTCCATGGTCGGGTTCTGGCGGGCGCGGCGGGTGAGGATCTCTCCGACGTTGACCTTCATGGCTGGACATTCTGCCGCAGCGTCACCCGGGCGGGGGAGCCGGCGCTGCGTCGAGCCTCCCGTCGCCGACCGCACCGTCGAGCACGGCACGGGCGAACGCCCACAGTTCCGGCGCGGCGTCACCGATCGGTGCGTTCACCTCGACGACCCGACCGAGGTGCACGCCGTGGTCCCGCCAGGTCCGTCCACCCGAGAGCGCGTTCAGCAGAACCGGCTGCAACCGGTCGACCGCGAACGCGAAGCGGGCCTCGGGGGTCGAGCGCTCCTCGTACTCCTCCCACAGGGCGCGCAGACGGTCGGCCTCGGCGTCGGGCAGCAGGCCGAAGATGCGATCGGCGGCGGCCGCCTCGGCCCGGGCCTTGTCGGCCATCGCCGCGGTGTCGTAGACGAGCACGTCACCGGCGTCGATCTCGACGACGTCGTGCACGAGCAGCATCTCCACCACACGGGTGACGTCGACGTCCTCGGCGGCGTGCGGTGCGAGCAACAGGGCGAACAGCGCGAGGTGCCAGCTGTGCTCCGCCGAGTTCTCCGGCCGCGACGCGTCGACGAGGAGGCTCCGACGGTGCACCCGCTTCAACGCGTCGAGTTCGACGAGGAACCGCACCCGGGCGGCGAGCGCCTCACCCCCGGCGGCGCGCGCCGCGTCGACGACCCCGTCGAGGTGCGGATGACCGTCGTGGGGGGAGACCGTGCTCACAACTTCCCCGGTCCGATCCACGGGGGCGCGGCGGGTGGCTCCTCCGCGAGCTCGTCGAGCAGGGTCGCCGGGTGTCCGGTGACCCGCAGGCGCGCGAGGTGCCGGTGCTTCACGAACCCGTCGTCCTCCGTGCGGCGCAGGAAGGCGAGCAGATCACCGAAGAACCCGTCGACGTCGAGCAGCCCCACGGGCTTGTCGTGCAGACCGAGCTGCGCCCAGGTCAGCGTCTCGAACAGTTCGTCGAGGGTGCCGACACCGCCCGGCATCGCCACGAACGCGTCGGCGAGGTCGTACATGAGCGCCTTGCGTTCGTGCATCGTCGCCGTGTGGTGCAGTTCCGTCACCCGGTCGTGCGCCACCTCTCGGGAGAACAGGCCGGTCGGGATCACACCGGTGACCGAACCACCCGCGTCGAGCACGGCATCCGCCACCACGCCCATGAGCCCGACGGCACCGCCGCCGTAGACGAGGCCGATGCCCCGGCCGGCGAGCTCGGCGCCCATCGCCCGTGCCGCCTCGACGTAGACGTCGCCCCGTCCCGGGCTCGACCCACAGAACACGCACACCCGACGCAGCTCCGGCACGGGCCGAGGCTAGCGAGGCCCGGCGTCGACCTCGGGCGGTACAGTCCGCGCCGTGGGACACGCTCACGATCACGACCACGACGACCACCACCATGATCACGGTCACGACGGCCACGACCACAGCGACGTGCCGCCGCCGCTCGCCCTCCGGGTGAAGGCGTTGCAGAGCGTGCTCGCCGCCAAGGGCATCGTCACCGAGGCGACCGTCGACCGCATCGTCGACGCGTACGAGCACCGCATCGGCCCACACCTCGGTGCGGGGGTGATCGCCAGGGCGTGGGTCGACCCGGCCTTCCGCGCACGTCTGCTCGACGACGGCACCGAGGCCGCACGTGAGCACGGGATCCGGGGACTCGACCCGGGCGTCCGTCTCGTCGTCGTGGAGAACACCCCCGAGGTGCACAACGTCGTCGTCTGCACGCTCTGTTCGTGCTACCCGCTCCAACTGCTCGGCCTCCCGCCCGTCTGGTACAAGTCGGCGCCGTACCGGGCACGGGTCGTGCAGGACCCCCGCGGCGTCCTCGCCGAGTTCGGCACCGAGGTCGCCGACGACGTCGAGGTGCGTGTGTGGGACTCGAACTCCGAGGTCCGCTACCTCGTCCTCCCCGAACGGCCGGCCGGCACCGACGGTCTCGACGAGACGGCCCTCGCCGCCCTCGTCGGCCGCAATGCGATGGTCGGCGTCGAACGGGCCCGCCCACCCGCCGACACGGTGGCGCCGTGAACCGCATCCACGACCTCGGCGGGATGCACGGGTTCGGACCCGTCGACGCCGAACCGGAACACCTCGAACCGCCGTTCCACGAGCCGTGGGAGGGCACGGCGTGCGCGCTCATGCTCGGCACCCTCCGGCTCGGTCGGTGGAGCCTCGACCGGTTCCGCCACACCATCGAGACCCAGGCGCCGCTCGACTACCTGCGGCGCAGCTACTTCGAGAAGTGGTTCGAGGCCGTCTGCGCCCTCGCCGTCGCCGAGGGTCTCGTCACCGAGGACGAGCTGCGCACCGGTGTCGCCGACACCCCGGTCCGCGCCCGTGAGGACCGGTGGACCCCGGTGTTCGCCACCGACCGTGCACCGACGTGGTCGACCGGCGACCGGGTCCGGGCCGTGGTGCGCAACCCCGCCGGGCACACCAGGCAACCGCGCTACGTGCGCGGAAGGGTCGGCACCGTCGTCCGGGTCGCAGGCGTGGATCCGTTGCCCGAGGCCGCGGCCGAGGACCGGTGCGAACCCGGCCACACGTACCTCGTCCGCTTCGAGGCGGCCGACCTGTGGGGGCCGGACGCCACCGGACGGGACGCCGTGTACATCGAACTGTGGGACGAGCACCTGGAGGCGGCGTGACGGCCCCGACCGTCGGTCCGCTGCCCGACCTCCCCGTCGGCCTGCCCGGCGACGAGGACGGCCCCGTCTTCGCCGAGGCCTGGCACGCCGAAGCCGTGGCGCTCACCATCGGGCTCGTCGAGGCCGGCGCGTTCACCTGGGCGGCGTGGACCGAGGCCCTCGCCGCAGCGATCGCGGCGGCCCGGGCCGCAGGCGACCCCGACCTCGGCGACACGTACTACGAGCACTGGGTGCGGGCGCTCGAGGACCTCTGCGGGCGCACCGGCGTCGCCCCCGACGCCGAGGTCGACCGCTACGCCGATGCATGGCGGGCCGCCTACCTGCGGACCCCGCACGGGCAGCCCGTCGTGCTCGAACCGCTCGACGGCTGAGATCGCGACGGCGGAGAGTTTCCGCCCCCCCGACGCCCACGGGTAGCGTTGCCGCCCATGTCGGACCATCCCCTCCGGGAGCGCCTCGCCGAGCTCAACAAGCGCAAGGAGGAAGCGCTCCACGCCGGGCCCGAACGGGCCGTGCAGCGTCAGCACGAGAAGGGCAAGATGCTCGCCCGCGAGCGCATCGAGTACCTCCTCGACCCGGGCAGCTTCCACGAGCTCGACATGTTGGCCCGCAGCCGCGCCGAGGGCGCGACGGATCGCCCCTACACCGACGGTGTGATCACCGGGTGGGGCACGGTCGAGGGTCGCAAGGTGTTCGTGTTCTCCCAGGACTTCACCGTGTTCGGCGGTGCACTCGGCGAGGTGTTCGCCGAGAAGATCCAGAAGGTCATGGACATGGCCCTCTCGGTCGGCGCGCCGATGATCGGCCTCAACGACGGCGCCGGCGCCCGCATCCAGGAGGGTGTGATCTCCCTCGACGGGTACGGCGGCATCTTCAAGCGGAACGTGCTGTCGTCGGGCGTGATCCCCCAGATCTCGGTGATCCTCGGCCCGTGCGCCGGCGGTGCCGTGTACTCGCCCGCGATGACCGACTTCATCTTCATGGTGCGTGAGAAGTCGCACATGTTCATCACCGGCCCCGACGTCGTGAAGACGGTCACCGGCGAGGAGGTCACCCTCGAGGAGCTCGGCGGTGCCGGGTCGCACGCCTCGAAGTCGGGTGTCGCCACCTTCGTCGCCGAGAGCGAGCAGCAGGTCCTCGACGACGTCAAGGAACTCCTGTCCTACCTCCCCCAGAACAACCTCGACGACGCCCCGCGGACCCCGTCGAGCGACGACCCCGAGCGGCTCTGCCCGGAACTGCTCGACCTGATCCCGGCGTCGTCGAACCAGCCGTACGACATGAAGAAGGTCATCGCGGCGGTCGTCGACGACGGGGACTTCTTCGAGTACTTCCCGAGCTGGGCGCGCAACATCGTGTGCGGGTTCGCGCGGATCGACGGGCGCACCGTCGGTGTGGTCGGCAACCAGCCGATGATGCTCGCCGGCGTGCTCGACATCGAGTCGTCGGAGAAGGCGGCGCGGTTCGTGCGCACGTGCGACGCGTTCAACATCCCGCTGCTCACCTTCGTCGACGTGCCCGGCTTCCTGCCCGGCGTCGACCAGGAGTACGGCGGGATCATCCGCCACGGCGCGAAGCTCCTCTACGCCTACTGCGAGGCCACGGTGCCCCGCATCCAGGTCATCACCCGCAAGGCGTACGGCGGCGCCTACGTCGTCATGGACTCCAAGGCCGTCGGCTCCGACCTGGCGTTCGCGTGGCCGTCCGCCGAACTCGCGGTCATGGGTCCCCAGGGCGCGGTCGAGATCACCAAGCGGGCGGAGATCGCCGAGGCGGCGGACCCCGTCGCCCGCAAGGCCGAACTCGTCGAGGAGTACACCGAGAAGTTCGCGAACCCCTACATCGCAGCGGAACGCGGGTACGTCGACGACGTGATCGACCCGGCGGAGACCCGCCGCAAGGTCGTCGCCGGGTTTGCGATGCTCGACACGAAGCGCATCGAGGTGCCGCGCCGCAAGCACGGGAACGTGCCGCTGTGAGCGGCCCGGAAATCACGCCGACCCCGCGCCCCGAGGAGGTCGCGGCGATCCTCGCGGCCTACGAGGCGCTGTGGCCGAAGCCCGTCGCGCTCGACGGTGCACCGGCTACCGGTGGCGAGGCGGAACGTTGGCGCTTCTCCGGTCGGTGGTGGTCGAAGCCGGCCCCGCTGCGCCGCGAGATCCCCGCCGGCTACCGCTGAGCCGACGCACCGTGGACTTCTGCGACGACACGCGCATCACCGCGGTCGGGGACGGTCGGTTCTCGGCAGTTCTCGACGACCGTTGGTGGATCGTCGTCGGTCCGAACGGGGGTCTGCTCGCTGCGCTGCTGTTGCGCGCCGCGGTCGCCACCGTCGGTGCCGTGCGCGACGACGTCACCCCGCGGATCCAGACGACGCAGTACCTCGCCACCGCCGTCGAGGGTCCGATCGAGCTGCACGGGGTCGTCGAGCGTGCCGGGCGGCGCATCGTGCTCGTCGCCGTCGACCTCCGCCAGGGGGACCGCGTCCTGTGCCGGTCGCGTGTCACCTTCGGCACCGTGCAGGACCCGGTGCTCGACGTCGTCGACCAGGCGGCGCCGCCGGTCGGCGCGCCCGCCGACACCCCACTCGACGATCGGCCCGTCGGCGCGAACGACCTGAAGATCCGCGCCCGCCTGCAACGGCGGTTCGCGATCACCGAACCCGGGTGCTGGGGCGGTTGGCTGCGGATGGAACCACCCGTCCCCTACGACCACGTCGTCGTGGCGAGCCTCATGGACAACTGGCCGCCGTCGCTGCGGACCCACGTCACCGATCCCGGGCGAGCCGAACGGCTGCACACGACGACGATCGAGCTGACCACGTACTTCCGCACGGCGACACTCGGCCTCGACGCCGACGACGAGTGCCTGATCGTGTTGCGGTCCGGCACCTCCGCCGAGGGGTACCACCAGGAGGACGCCGAGCTGTGGTCACCCGACCGGCGGCTCCTCGCCACGTCGCGGCAGCTCGCGCTCGTGTTCGACCACGAACACTGAACGGGCTCAGGCCACCCGCCGGATCTCCGGTCGCCGCAGGAGCCAGAGGGCGAGGACCACGAGACCGGCAGCGCTGCTCACCGTGACGGCAAGCGACGGGTTCGTCTCCCGGGCGAGCACACCCAGGCTGAACATGCCGAAGGGCAGACTCCCGATCGCCATCGACAACAGGCCCATCGCCCGGCCCCGGACCTCCGGGTCGGTCACCTCGGCGACGAGGGAACCCTGCGTCGAACCGAAGCCCGCCGCGCAGAACCCGCACAGGAACAGCGCAGGGAGGGCGAGTGCGTACACGGGCATGTTCGCGAACACGGCGAGCATCACCATGCCCATCGCCCCGCCGACCACGTAGATCCGCCCGCGCACCGTCGGTTGCCACGAGGCGATCACGTACGAACCGGCCATCGTCCCGAGGCCGTTGGCGGATGCGAGCAGACCGGCCAGCAGGGCGCCGACCTCGAGCTTCGACGCGAACACGGGCACGAGCGGCATGAAGGCGAAGAAGAAGAAGTTCAGCACCACCGTCACCCCGAGCAGGCTCCGCAACGACGGGTTCGCGCGGAGCAGCACCAGGCCCTCCCGCAGGTCGGCGCGCACGGACGACGGCGGTCCGGTCCGCCGCACGGCGATCGGCGGCACCGAGCGGAACAGTAGGAACGCGGCGAGGTAGACGCCGCCGATCACGCCGAACACCGCGCCCACGCCGAGCGCGTCGATCAGCGCACCACCCGAAGCTGAACCGAGGGTGTTCCCCCCGAACAGTGCGAACGACTCGAGCGCGACGGCGTTCGTGACGAGCGACGGACCGACGAGATCGAGCACGAACGTGCGACGGCTCGTCATGTCGACCACGTTGCCCACACCGACGAGGAGCACGAACACGTAGAACGACCACAGCGGCGCATGGTCGGTGGCGACCAGCACCCCCATGACGAGCGATGCCGGGGCGAGCACGAGGAGCTGACCGCTGATCGTGCGGGCCCGGTCGAACCGGTCCGACACGAGGCCGGCGAGGATCCCGCCGAAGAACATCGGCGCGAAGAACACGCTGCCGACGATCTGCACGAGCAGCGGGTTGCCGGTCCGCCGGTTCACCTCGAACGTCGACACGAAGATCGCCGCCCAGCGCGAACCGTGCCACATCCACCCCGTGGCCCACGTGCGTCCGAACCCGGGCACGCTGAACGACGCCCGTGCCCCTGTCGGTCGTGGACCCTGCGCCATCGCCGTCATCGCACCCCCTGCGACCGCCGAGCGTACCGGTGTCGCCCGCCGGTCGGCGGAGTACGGTCGACCGCATGACACAGCCGTTCCGGTTCGGGGTTATGTACGACTGCCGCATGCGCGAGGGGCGCGACGCGACGATGGCCGACGTCTACGCGGCCACCGTCGAACAGGCGGCGCTCGCCGACCGGCTCGGTCTCGACTTCGTGTGGTTCACCGAGCACCACTTCGTGCGCGACGGCTACCTGCCGGCGTTCCAGCCGCTGGCCGGGGCGATCGCGGCGGTCACGAGCCGGATCCGCATCTCGAACGACATCGCCCTCCTGCCGCTCTACCACCCGGTGCGCCTCGCCGAGGAGCTCGCCGTGCTCGACCAGCTGAGCCGTGGTCGGATGGAGTTCGGCATCGGCATGGGATACGTGCCGGAGGAGTTCGCCGCATTCGGTCACACCGTCCGCCAGCGGGTCTCCCTCACCGAAGAAGCGATCGAGATCCTCCGGCAGGCATGGTCCGACGGGCCGGTCGACTTCGTCGGCAAGCGCTACCAGGTGCAGGGCGTCGAGGTGTTCCCGAAGCCGTACCAGCCGGGTGGGCCGCCGCTGTGGATCGCCGCGATGAAGGAGGGCGGAGCCCGACGTGCCGCTCGGTTCGGCACCCACCTGCTGCCGCAGGGCACGCCCGAGGAGGTCGTGCACCCCTGGCGGGAGGAACTCGTCGCTCGCGGCGAGAACCCCGACGACTACCGGATCGGCATCGCCCGTTCCGTTCTCGTCACCGACGACCCCGAACGCGACTGGCCGATGGTGCGCGACGCCGAGCGCTATCGCATGGGCGTGTACGACCACTTCTTCTCCGTGACCCCTGACGAGTACACGTGGAACAAGCGTGATGCGTCACCCATCCCGCAGACCTGGATCGTCGGCGACGCGGCACACTGCGTCGCCGAACTCCGGAAGTTCCGGGCCGACTACGGGATCACCGACGTCGCGACCGCCGGTCTCCCGCCCGGTCTCGACCCCGAGTTCATGGGCCGGAACCTCGAACGCATCGCCACCGAGGTCCTTCCGCAGCTGCGCGACTGAACACTCAGTCGCGGTCGTGGTGGCAGACCGCCTCGAGCAGGAAACCGTCGGGATCGTTCCAGAAACACGCGAAGTACGGCTGCGGGTACTGCGGGAAGACCCGCGGTTCCTCCACCACGACCGACCCGAGCGACACGACGAGCTCGTGCGCCCGCACGACGTCGCCCCGGGTCGGCACGGCGAATGCCAGGTGCTGCAGACCCGTCGCCCGACGGCTGTAGGGCCCGGGCTCCTCGGTCGGGTAGAAGAACAGGTACGTGCCCGGCTTCCCACCCGCCGGCCGGTACGCGAACTCGTCGGCGTTGTCGAGGAACGGCTCGAACCGCAACGCCGGCAGCAGCACGCCGTAGTAGCGCCGCGCCGCGTCGAGGTCGGACACGTTCACACCGAGATGACCGAGCGGCATCAGCCCTCCACGAGATCGACGGCGGGGACGCCGTAGTTGCTGACGAGGGGCAGGTACGGCGTCGGGTCGACACCGGTCGGCCAGCCGAGCCCCCGCATCTGCGCGACCGATCGCCGGCCCGTCAACGCCCGCAGCAGTTCGAAGTCGGAACCCGTCGGGGTGACCGGTGGCAGGCCGGCAGCCGTGGACCGGTCGTGGAACGCCGGGAGGTACCGGGCGAGACCGGCCTCGACGGCGGCACCGTCCCGCGGTGCAGGGCGACCGAGCGCACCGGCGAGATCGTGCTCGTGGGTCACGAGGTCGGCGTTGAACCGCAGCCCCCAGATCGGATCGGCATCGACGAACGCGTCGATCCGGGGGGCGACCGCCTCCCACGCGTCCAACACGTCGGCGAGGGATCGGCCCCGGAACCGGTCGACCTGCACGGCGGTCCAGGCGTCGGAACCGAGGTCCGTCGTCCGGCCGTCCATGATGTCGGTGGGTACGCCGACGACGTGTGCGAACACGTCGTGCACGGTCCACGCCGGGCAGGCCGGGACCGTGCGGGCCGCCGCGACGTCGTCGAGCGAACGCCCGAGGGCGATCAGGCGACGGCGGGTGTCGGCGTGCACGGTGCGCTGGTCGAAGGCCATCGGCGCTCTCCTCGGGTTCAGATCGGTGGGATCGTCCGGTGCCGCGGCGGGAACGCCGCGACTCGGCGCGGCGCGGTGCGGGCGAACGTGGTGGCAAGCAGGCGGCGGGTGTCGCGCGGGTCGATCACATCGTCGATCCCGAACGCCTCGGCACCGCGCAACGCCCCGCGCTGCGCCCGGAACACGCCGATCAGTTCGTCCCGTCGGGCCGTCGGGTCGGGCGCGGCGAGATAGTCGGCGCGATAGGCGACGTCGACCGCCCCTTCGATGTTCATGGCACAGATCTCCGCACCCGGCCACGCGACGGCGAGGTCGGCATCGAACGCCCTACCGCCTGCCATCGCGAAGTACCCGAGGCCGTACCCCTTGCGCAGCACCACCGACGCCCGCGGCACGGTCGCGTTGCCGAGTTCGTGGACGAGCTTCGCGC
This sequence comes from uncultured Acidimicrobiaceae bacterium, assembly GCA_964453335.1. Taxonomy (GTDB): domain Bacteria; phylum Actinomycetota; class Acidimicrobiia; order Acidimicrobiales; family CAIXPF01; genus VGBO01. The sequence goes on along the minus strand of CAYVOK010000012.1, from coordinate 71,411 downwards.
TGCGGCGACCGAGCGCAGTGCGCTCGGCGCCGGGGCCGATCAGGAACCCGGGCATGTCGATGAGGAACACGAGCGGGAGGCCGAACGCGTCGCACAGCGCGATGAAGTGCGCGGCCTTGTCGCACGCGTTCGCGTCGAGCATCCCGGCGAGATGCCCCGGGTTGTTCGCGACGACGCCGACCGGTCGCCCATCGAGCCGGACGAGCGACGTCACGATGTTCTTCGCGAACGTCGGCTTCAGCTCCATCACCGACCCGACGTCGGCGATCCGCTCCACGACCCGGCGGACGTCGTACCCCTTGCGCGGGTTCGTCGGGACGAGCTCCAACAGGTCGTCGTCCCGTCGATCGATCGGGTCGTCGCACGGTGCGACCGGTACCGGCAGCGACGCGTTCGAGGGGAAGTACGACAGGAACCGTTGCACCGCCGCGAGCGCCTCGTCGTCGTCCTCGACGGCGAGGTCGGCGAGACCGTGCCGCGTCGCCTGCACGTCGGGGCCGCCCATCTCCTCGTTCGTGAGCTGCTGACCGGTCGCCGCCTTCACGAGCGCCGGCCCGGCGATGCCCATCGTCGAACGACGGGTCATCACCACGAAGTCGCACAGACCGGCGAAGTTCGTGGGGCCGGCGAAACCTGCGCCGAGCATGGCCGCACACATCGGGACCCAGCCCGACATGCGCGCCATCGCCGCGAACGTGCCGAGACCGCCGGGGGCGTTGCCTCCCGCCGCGAAGTGCCGGGCGTCGAGTCCCTCCTGGATCCGGTGGCCGCCACCCTCGAGGAGCAGTACGAGCGGATGCCCGTGCTCGAGCGCGGCGTGCGTCACCCGGGCGTGCTTCGCCCCACCGACCTTGCCGTTCGAGCCGCCGAGGATCGTGAAGTCGAAACTCACGATCGACACCGGTCGACCGTCGACGGTCGCGGAGCCGGTGACGACCCCGTCGCCCGGTGCCTCGAGATCCTCGGTGAACGCGGTCTCCCGGCCCGGCTCCACCAGAGCACCGACCTCGAGGAAGCTGCCGGGGTCGGTGAGGACGGCCACCCGCTCACGAGCGGTGCGCCGACCCCGGTCGTGCTGGCGGGCCACCGCCGCCGGCCTCGTCGCGTCGAGCCCGAGCGCCCGCTTGGCCTCGACCGCAGCGAGGAGCGCCTCCGTCTCGACCCGTGTCCGTTCCCGTTCGTCCCGTTCGTCCCCCACGGCGCCGACCCTACCGGTCGGCCCGAGGTCGGACCCGGTGCCCCTCAGCGGCGCGGGCGCCAGAACACGGCGAGGTGGGCGAGCCCGCCGCCGACACCGCCGATCCCTGCGATCGCCGCCCACCACCAACCGGTCGCGAGCCCGGCATCGTCCCCGATGCCGAGGAGTGCGTCGACCGAGATCCGACCGCCGCCGATCGCCCCGACGGTGAACGCGGCGACGGCCAGCACGAACACGTACTCCCAGCCCTGGTCCGGGTTGAAGATGAAGAAGCCCTTGTCCCGGTGCGCGGTGATCCCGGCGACCACCATCGTCCCCACGATCGCCGCGGCGGCCACCGGAGTACCGAACCCGACCGCGAACGCGAGGCCGGCGACGATCTCGCTCCCGGCTGCGAGACGGGCGTTCAACATCCCGGGTCGCATCCCCATCGACGCGAACCAGCCCGCCGCACCGGCGAGACCGCCCCGCACCTTGTTCGCACCGTGCAGGAACATCGTCACGCCCAGCGCGACTCGCAGCACCAGCAACGCCAGATCGACCGGGTCCATGCGCGCATCCTGCCATCATTCGCAGCGTGACCACCGCACCCCCGCTCGACCTCGACGTCGTGTTCGGACTCCCCGTCGCCGAGACGGTCGCCGGGTACCAGGACTTCGCCCGGCTCGTCGTCGACCTCGGCTACCGGCGCTTGTGGCTGCCCGAGACCTACCGGCTCGACCCGATCAGCTTCGGCGGCTGGGTCGCCTCCACGTTCCCGGGTCACCCGATCGGGCTCGGACCGATGCCCGGCGTGCTGCGCACCGGCCCACAACTCGCCATGGCGGCCGCGACCCTCGCCGGTCTCGGGGCGACCGACCTCGAGGCGATCGTCGGCGCGTCGTCGCCGGCGATGGTCACCGGTTGGCACAACCGCCGCCCGCTCACCGTCGACGGCATGGCGTCCCTCATCGCGGCGGCCCGGGCGGCCTGCAGCGGTGCACCGACGGCGCACGAGGACGGCGACTTCCGCACGAGCGGGTTCACGAACGGGTTCGGCGCCGTGCACCTGCCGATCGGCATGGCGTCGTTCGGCCCGCGGATGCTGCGCCTCGCCGGGCGCATCGCCGACCGCGTCGCGCTCAACATGATCAGCCCGGCGGCCGTGCCGGCGTTCCTCGCCGAGATCGCCGAAGGCGCACGGTCGGTCGGGCGCCCGACCCCGCCGGTCACCGTCTGGGCGCATGTCTGCCTCGACCCGACCGAGGAGAACGTCGCGTTCTCGAAGCGGTTCATCGCCGGCTACGTGCGCGTGCCCGGGTACGACCGGAACTTCGCCCTGCAGGGCTTCGCGGACGTGGTCGAGGCAGCAAAGGCGGCGCCCTCCGCCCGGGAGGTGCGGGGCCTCATCCCCGACGAACTGCTCGTGACCGCGCTGGGGTTCGGCACGCGCACCGAGATCCGGGCACGGCTCGACGCGTACCGGGAGGTCGGGGTCGGCATGGCGATCGTGCCCTCGACGGTCACCGACCCGGGGGCGGTGCGCACCATGACCGCGCTCGCCGCATGAGCGGCGCGACCGTCCCGCGGCGTGTGGGAGGCTGACCGGGTGCTCGTGACCGAACTCTGGCGCTACCCGGTGAAGTCGATGCAGGGCGAACGCATCGAGCGGAGCACCGTCGGTCCGGCCGGTCTCGCCGGTGACCGGCAGTGGGGCGTGCTGGACGTGGGCACCGGGCTCACGCTCACCGCACGGCGCGAACCCCGCCTGCTCGAAGCCGTCGCCCGCTACGACGAGGCGACCGACACCGTCACCGTCGACCTGCCGGACGGGGCCACGGACCTGTCCACCTGGCTCGGTCGGCCGGTCCGCCTCGTCCGTGCCGGCGGCGGTGTCCGCGGGCGCTACGAGATCGCGGAGGACCCCGAGGACGAGGCCGGTTCACCGTGGGTGCAGTGGGACGGTCCCGAGACCACCTTCCACGACACCGGCCGCACCGTCGTGTCGGTCATCGCCACCGGGTCGCTGCGCACCTGGGACGTGCGACGGTTCCGCGGCAACGTCATCGTGGACGGGGTCGAGGGCACCGAGGCGGATCTCGCCGGGCGCACCGTGACCCTCGGGACCGCAGGCGCGACCGGCACCCGGCCGATCGGCCGCTGCGTCCTCGTCACCCGGCCCCAGCCCGGCGGCATCGGCCGGGATCTCGACGTGCTCCGCACCATCGAGCGTGAACGCGACGGCAAGCTCGGTGTCGGGTTGCGCGTCACCACCCCCGGGACCGTCGCCGTCGGCGACGATCTCACCGTCCTCGACTGACCGACCCGCAGCAACGGAGCGCACCGCCATGGCAACCGCAGGAACCCTCGCCCGACCCGACGGCATCGTCCTCGCCTACGAGGACACCGGCGGTGACGGCCCCGTCGTCGTGCTCACGCACGGGTTCACACTCACGTTGCGGTCGTGGGACCCGACCGTCGCCACGCTCGTGGCGGCCGGGTACCGGGTCGTCACGTGGGACGTGCGCGGGCACGGCTGGACCGCAGGACCCGACGACCCGGCGCCGTACACGCTCGACGCCGTCATCGCCGACCTCACCGCGCTCATCGACCACGTCAGCGACCGTCCCGTCGTCGTGGGCGGCCTCTCCTTCGGCGGGATGCTCGCCATGGCCGCATGGGCGGACCCGTCGTTCCGCCCGCGGGTACGAGCCCTCGTGCTCGCCGACACGGGCCCGGGGTTCCGCAACGCCGAGGCGCGGGAGGCCTGGAACCGGACCGCGCACGAGCAGGCCGACGCGCTCGCGACCCGTGGCGCGGCCACGTTCCTCGAAGGCGACCTCGGGCCCACCCAGCCGGGGGCGGAGGCCCACCTCGGCCTCGAACGCCACCGCAGCCTCCGTGCACTCGAGCTCGCCATGCGCGGGTTCCTCACCCAACACGACGCCCGGATGATGGACACCCTCGACACCATCGACGTCCCCACCCTCATCCTCGTCGGGGAGGACGACGCCCCGTTCCTGCGGGCGTGCGACGTGATGGCGGGCAAGATCACCGGATCCCGCCTCGTGCGCATCCCCGCCGCCGGGCACCTCGCGAACCTCGACAACCCGGCAGCGTTCGACGACGCACTCGGCGGGTTCCTCCGGGCGCTGCCGTGATCGACGACGACACCGGGGCGCCGACCGGGCCGCTCGCCGGCGTGCGGGTGCTCGACCTGTCGACCGTGTTCGCCGGTCCGAACTGCGCCCGCTACTTCGCCGACTTCGGCGCGGACGTGATCAAGGTCGAACGGCCCGACGGCGGTGACACCTCGCGCAACGTCGGGTGGCGCGACCCCGTCGACGGGCAGACCTACTTCCACAAGCTCGCGAACCGGGGCAAACGGGCGATCACCCTCGACCTGAAGACCGAGGACGGCCGCGACCACCTGCTCCGCCTCGTCGACCGGTCCGACGTGCTCGTCGAGAACTTCCGCCCCGGCAAGCTGGAGGCGCTCGGCCTCGGCCCCGACGTCCTCCACGCCCGCAACCCCCGCCTCGTCGTCACCCGGGTCACCGGGTTCGGCCAGACCGGGCCGTACCGGCACCGGGCCGGGTTCGCCACGCTCGCCGAGGCCATGAGCGGGTTCGCGGTCATCAACGGCGAACCGGACCGCGGTCCGCTCCTCCCGCCGATCGCGCTCACCGACGAGGTGACCGCGCTCGTCGCCGCGTTCGGCACGATGGTCGCCCTGCACAGCGGGGTCGGCCAGGTCGTCGACGTCAGCCTGTTCGAGTCGCTGTTCCAACTCATGGGCCCCCTGCCGTCGGCCTACGGGGCACTCGGCTACCTGATGCCCCGCATGGGTTCACGCCTGCCGTACACGGTGCCCCGCAGCTGTTACCGGTGCGCGGACGGACGCTGGGTCGCCGTGTCCACGACCGCGGACCCGGTCGCGCGGCGGGTGATGCGCCTCATCGGCTGCGGGGACGACGAACGCTTCGCCACCTTCGAGGGGCGCACCGCGCACGCAGACGAGCTCGACGACCGGATGGCGGCCTGGCTCGCCGAACGCAGCGCAGCCGACGCCGTCGCCGCGTTCGAGGAGGCGGAGGCCGCCGCGGCCATCGTCTACGACATGGCCGACATCTTCGCCGACCCGCATTTCGCCGCCCGCGAGGCGATCCTCACCACGGACGGCACCCCGCAGCAGGGTCTCGTCGCGAAGCTGTCGGCCACCCCGGGCCGGGTGCGCTGGACGGGCCGCCCGCTCGGTGCCGACACCGCCGAGGTGCTCGCCGAGCTCGACGGCCGCTGACGCCGCAGCGGGTCGCCGGCGTCAGTCGGCGGGTTCCGCGATCGCCGTGCCCTGCGCCATCAGGCGGTCACCGCCGACGTCGAGCAGTTCGACGCGAGCGGTCGACGACGCCGGCTGGTGGCGCAGCACGGTGGCGGTCGAACGGAACGGGCCGCCCTTCGCCGCGCCGAGGTAGTACACGTGCAGGAACCCGAGCCGTGGGCCGACCATCGGGACGCCGGTCGCCGGGTCGGGGGTCGACGCGGCGAGGTCGAGGGCCGCTTCCTCGAGGGAGACGGCGACGACACCGCCCTGCACCGAACCGAAACTGTTGCGGATCGTCTCCCGCAGCCCGAACTCGACGACCCCCGGGGACCGGCGCTCGAACCCGACGACGTCGGCGACCGGTTCGGCGATCGCCGCTTCGCCCTTGCCGTAGTCGACGACGTCGGCCACGACCGTCACCGGTGTGTCGCCACGACGCGGCAGGCGGCTGAAGGTGACCTCGGCGTACGCGACCGGTTCGCCGTCGGCGTCGACCGTCGTCTCGCTCACCACTGAGTTCCGGCCCGCCCGCACCACCCGGGAGACGGCGTGCAGCGTCGACCCGGCCGGTGCGCCGGCGATCCGGTGGATCGCGAGGTCGAACGTCGCCGTCCAGTCGGGTTCGACCTGGCGGACGGTCAGCGTGCCGGCCGCCATGTCCACCATCACACCGATCACCGCGAGACGGGCCTCACCCGACGCGTCGCAGATCTCGACGGGGACGGGCATCGTCGAGGTGAGGCGATCGACCTCGCGCCGGTCGAGCGTGATCCCGAGCTGCCGCAGGAGATGCCCGGGCGGCGGGTAGATGCGGGGCGTCGTCATGCGGCGGCGACCCTAGTCCCCGGGCGCGTCGGCCTCGACGTGCCTACAGTTCCGGCGATGCAGGACCAACCGACCCACGAGTCGCTCGTCCCCGAGGAGACCCGGGCCCTCGTCGGCACACTCGTCGCCGAACCGGTCCGGGCCGAGATCACCGCGAAGGAGTCGCAGCGCTACGCGCAGGCGGTCGGTGACCTCGATCCGGTGTACTTCGACATCGACGCCGCACGCGCCGCCGGGCACCCGACCCTCGTCGCCCCGCCGACGTTCGTCACGCACGCCGTCGTGGTCGGACAGGCACTCGACCGCATCCGCACCGACGGACTGTTCACCGGTGCGATGCCGATGCGGCTCCGGGTGCAGCGCACCATGTTCGGCGGCGAGGAGTGGGACTTCGAGTCCCCCGTGTACGTGGGCGACACGATCACCGCGGAGACGAGGCTCGCGTCGATCGACGAGAAGGCCGGGTCGAAGGGGCCGTTCGTGCGCATCGTGCGGGAGACCACCTTCACCAACCAGCACGGCGACGTCGTGGCTCGCAGCCGGCAGATCGGGATCGCGCGATGAGCCCCGCCCAGGTCCACCTCGAGGACGTCACCGTCGGCACGGTGCTCCCCCGCGTCGTGCGCAACGCGAGCCGGGTGCAGCTCTTCCTCTACTCCGCGGCCACGTGGAACCCGCACCGGATCCACTACGACGTCGACTACGCCCGCTTCGAAGGGCACGAGGACGTGCTCGTCCACGGCCCGTTGCAGGGGGCGTGGCTCACCCAGTACGTGACCTCGTGGGCGGGCCCACGGGCGCGGCTGCTGTCGGTGCAGTGGCAGAACCGGGCGAGTGCGTTCCCCGAACGTGACCTCCACTTCGACGGTCGGGTCACCGCCGTCGACGGTGACGTCGTCACCCTCGAGATCACCGAGGCGGACCCCGACGGCCGGGTGCTCATGCCCGCGACCGCGACGGTGCGCCTGCCGCGACGCGGCTGAGTCGCGTCGCGTCGACGTCGTACGCGGTCAGCCCCCGCTGATGCGGGCGACCCTCGGGTCGTCGGCCCCGAGCAGTGCTGCGAGGCGGCGCCCGCACACCACTCGGTCGAGGGTCCCGGAGGCCGCCATCTCGTCGATGTCGACCCAGTCCTTCGGTCGGTCGAACATCGCCTTGAACACGGCGAGATCGTCGGGGGCGAGGACGTTGATCGAACGCCCGGCGAAGGGCACCGTGCGGCACCGGTGCGCGACCTCGAGGTGGAACGGCGAGGCGGCGAAGAACACGTCGACCGGGGTGTCGTCCCACCACAGGCGCACCTGCTCGTCGTCGAGTGCGGCCCGGACGTCGGTCTCGCCGTGGACGACCCCGGCCGGCAGCGCAGCGAAGACGCGGGCGGCCTCGGTCGCCTCGATGAAGACGTTCACGTCGATGTCCCGCGTGCCGCGCGGCTCCTCGGTGGCGTAGGCGAGGGCCAGCGCTCCTCCGAGCGCCCAGTCGATCCCGGCGTCGTCGAGCGCGGCGGCGACGGCCCGGACGCGGTCGACGATGGAGGTCATCGGCGGGCCTTCGCGAGCGGGCGCGGCCGGTAGGGGAGGGCCTCGGCGAGCATCAGGGCGTCGACGAGTCGTCGCGCCTGGACCTCGGGGTCGAGCGGGCGCGTGAAGTGCACCTCGTAGCCCATGGCGTCGATGATGCGGCCGGCGACCTCGATCGACGGTCGGCGACGACCGCACTCGTACGCGCTCAACACGGTCGGGACGATGCCCGCTCGTCGTGCGACCTCGGCCTGGCTCAGCCCGGCACGATGACGAAGGCGACGGAGGGTGTCCCCGGAGAGCACCCCGTCACCCTACCGAGGTATGAGCGGATCCGCTCACGCCGAGCGGTGGGCCCCTGCGAGCTCGACGATGTCCGCCATGATCCGCCCGAGCTCGAAATCCTTCGGCGTGTAGACGGCAGCGACCCCGGCGGCGAGCAGCGGGGCGCGGTCGTCCTCGGGGATGATCCCGCCGACGACGACGGGAGCGTCGACCCCGGCCGCACGGACCAGTCGAACCACGTCCGGCACGACCTCGAGGTGGCTGCCCGACAGGATCGACAGGCCGATCACATCGGGGTCCTCGTCACGGGCGGTCGCCGCGATCTGCTCCGGCGTCGACCGGATCCCCTGGTAGATGACCTCCATCCCGGCGTCCCGCGCCGCGACGGCGATCTGCTCGGCGCCGTTCGAGTGGCCGTCGAGGCCGGGCTTCGCCACGAGGAACCGGGGCGGGCCGCCGGCGAACGACCGAACCGAGTCGGCGACCGCGCCGAGCGACGGCGGACGTCGACCGGCGCTCGCACCGCCGACACCCGTCGGCGCCCGGTACTCACCGAACACGTCCCGCAGCGCCGCACCCCACTCGCCCGTCGTCCCGCCGGCGTGCGCCAGCGCGATCGACGGTTCCATCAGGTTCCCGTCGCCCTCCGCCACACGGCGCAGCTCGTCGAGCGCGCGCTGCACGGCCGCCTCGTCACGCGCCGACCGCCAGGCCCGCACATCCGCGATCATCTCGTCCCCGACGGCCGGGTCGACCTTCAGGATCCGCTCGTCCCCGGCGAGCGGCCCTGCGGCGCTGTCGGTGAAGGCGTTCACACCGACGACCGTCTGCTCACCCGACTCGATCCGGCGCAACCGGTCCGTGTGGCTGCGCACGAGACGGCTCTTCAGCTCGCCGATCGCCGTGAACGCACCGCCGAGGGCGAGCACCTCGTCGAGCTCCGCCTGCGCCGCGTCCACGAGTTCGGCGGTGCGACCCTCGACGACCTTCGAACCCTCGAAGATGTCGCCGTACTCCAGCAGGTCGGTCTCGAACGCGAGCACCTGCTGGATCCGCAACGACCACTGCTGGTCCCACGGCGTGGGCAGGCCGAGCGCCTCGTTCCACGCCGGGAGCTGCACCGAGCGGGCACGCGCGGAACGCGACAGCGTCACGCCGAGCATCTCGAGCACGATCCGCTGCACGTTGTTCTCCGGCTGCGCCTCGGTCAGGCCGAGCGAGTTCACCTGCACCCCGTAGCGGAACCGGCGCGCCTTCGGGTCGGTCACCCCGTACCGCTCGAGACCGATCCGGTCCCAGAGCGTCGTGAACGCCCGCATCTTGCAGGTCTCCTCCACAAACCGGATCCCGGCGTTGCAGAAGAAGCTGATCGCCGCGAACACCGACGTGAACGCGTCGTCGTCGACCTGGCCGGAGGCCTTCACCGCGTCGAGCACGTCGATGGCCGTCGCGAGCGAGTAGGCGATCTCCTGCACCGGCGTCGCCCCGGCCTCCTGCAGGTGGTAGGAGCAGATGTTCACCGGGTTCCAGCGCGGCACCCGGCGGTTGCAGAACGCGACCATGTCGACGATCAGCCGGCGCGACGGTTCCGGTGGGAAGATGTACGTGCCGCGCGACAGGTACTCCTTCACGATGTCGTTCTGCGTCGTGCCGCGCAGCACCGCCGGGTCGATGCCCTGCTCCTCGGCGTGCGCCACGTACAGCCCGAGCAACCACGCCGCTGTCGCGTTGATCGTCATCGACGTGTTCATCCGGTCCTGCGGGATGCCGTCGAGCAGCGTGCGCAGATGGCCGATGTGGGCGACCGGCACACCGACCTTGCCGACCTCACCACGGGCGAGCGGATGATCCGGGTCGTAGCCGGTCTGCGTCGGCAGGTCGAACGCGATCGACAGGCCGGTCTGCCCCTTCGACAGGTTCGTCCGGTACAGCTCGTTCGACGCCTTCGCCGTCGAGTGACCCGAATAGGTGCGCATCAACCACGGTTCGTCCCGTCGCACGGCGGCGGGATCCTGTGTGGCGGGGGAGTGCTCGGCGGGCATCCCACCATTGTGCAGGGCGACCGCCGTTCAGCGGAAGGCGATGGGCAACGGTCGGGCCAGCGCCCGGTCGAGACGCCGCAGGTACTCCGGCCGGGGGATTTCCACGACACCGAGGCTCGCGAGGTGGTCCGTACGCCACTGGCAGTCGAGCAGGGTCGCATCGTCGACGTCGAGCAGTTCGACGAGGCCGACGAGCGCCACCTTCGAGGCGTCGCTCACCCGGTGGAACATCGATTCCCCTGCGAACAGCCCACCGATCGCGACGCCGTACAGGCCGCCGACGAGTTCACCGTCGAGCCACGTCTCCACCGAGTGCGCCCAGCCGAGGTCGAAGAGCCGGCGGTACGCGGCGACGATGTCGCGGTTGATCCACCCCTGCGCCCGACGCGGATCGCCGCACCCCTGCATCACCTCGGTGAACGCCGTGTCGACCCGCAGCTCGAACCGACGCAACGAGCGACGCAACGACCGGCTCACCGTCAACCCGCCACGCGGCAGCACCGCACGCGGGTCCGGCGACCACCAACCGAGCCGGCGCCGCTGGACGTGCATCGGGAACAGCCCCTGCCGGTAGGCGGCGAGCAACGTGCCCGGTTCGAGGTCGGCACCGAACGCGACGACGCCGTACTCGTCCGCCTCGTCGACGGGCGGGAACAACCAGGAGGTCTCCGGCGGCTCGATCGGCACGCCGCCAGTCTCGCAGGCCACCGGGACACGACCGGCCCCGGGTCGACCGCCCGCGCCGGTAGCGTGCGGGCCGTGCGAAGGACCGTCCCCACCGTGCTGCGCGGGCCCGTCGGCCGTGCTGTGGGGCGTGACGGGCTCGGCCGGGCTGCGCTCGCCGTGCTCGACGCACGCCGCGCCGCCGCCTGTCGGGTTCCCGGTCCGGTCGTCGACCTCGCCGAACTCGTTGACACCGCGCCCGACACCGTCCTCGCAGCCGGGACGACCGTCGTCGGTGTCACCGTCCTCGCCCGGGTCGACGATCCGGCGGCCGTCCTCACCCGGGTCGCCGGGCTGCTCCCCGCCGACGGGCGGCTCGTGCTCGTCGAACCGCGGCGACGGGCCGGGACGGCAGGACGTCTGCAGTCGAGGGTCGCCGGCGCGGTCCGGCGTGCCACCGGCCTCCGCCCCGACCTGCCCGTCCCGGCGCTCGTGCGCAGCGCCGGGCTCGTCATCGCCAGCATCGAGAGGTTCACCATGCCGACACCCGTGCTCCCGCTCCGGCCGTTCGTGGCCATCGAGGCGATCCCCACCCCCGAGGAGGTGACCCGATGACCGGCCGCGGACCGCTCGCCCTCGTCGGCGGCGCCGAATGGACGCCCGGATGCGACTTCGACGCCGAACTGCTCGCCGAGTCCGGCACCGACGTCGTCACCGTGCTGCCCACCGCCGCCGCGTACGAACGTCCGGACCTCGTCGTCGAACGGGCCAGGACGTGGTTCGGCGGGCTCGGCGCGCGGGTCGAGGTCCTCGAGGTCACCACCCGCTCGGACGCACAGGAACCCGGTCCTGTCGCCGTGGCCCGTGCTGCCCGGTTCCTCTATCTGGCCGGCGGCTCGCCGATGCACCTGCTCTCGACCCTGCGTCGCACGCCGCTGTGGGATGCGATCGTCGCCGGGCACGCCGAAGGTGCGGTCGTCGCCGCGGCCGGGTTGTCGGCGGCCGTGCTCTGCGACGCGATGGTCGATCCCCGTGGGGGTGGCTTCGGGGTCGGGCTCGGCCTGACCGACCAGCTCACGCTCATCCCGGGTTACGACCGATGGTCGGCGGAGAAGTCGCGACGCACGCTGCAGCTCGCACCCCGCGGGCTCGTCGTCGCCGGGATCCCCGACCGCACGGCGCTGCTGCGCGACCGGTCCGGTGCTTGGCGGGTCGCGGGAGCCGGTGCGGTGAAGTTGTTCCGCGACGGCGAGACGATCGGAACCGACGCGCTCAGCGCTCGGTGACGGTCACCGACCGGACGATCACGGCCGGATCCGGTGCACCGCCGAGCGGGTTGCCCGCCTCGGCGACGTGGCTCGCGAGGATCTTCTGCAGGACGTCGAGCCCCGAGGTGACGGTGCCGAAGGGCACGTAGGTCCCCTGGCCGTTCAGTGCCGACGCCTTCGTGTCGACGGTGAAGAAGAACTGGCCGCCGGCCGAGTTCGGTGCGGCCGTGCGGGCCATCACGAGCTGGCCGGGCGTGTACGTGTAGCCCGAACCCTCGTCCGGGATCGTGTAGCCGGGCGTGTCCTTGTTCGTCTTCCCGCCGCCCTGGATGATCCCGATCGACGGGTCGGTGCGGAAGAACTGTGAGTTCTCGTAGTACCGCCAGCCGGCGAGGACGACGAAGTTGTTCACCGTCCCCGGGGTGCGAACGGTGTCGAGCTCGACGCTGATCGACCCGGCCGTCGTGTCGAACACCGCGGTGTAGGACTTCTTCGGGTCGATGCACTGCTTCGGTGCCACGGTGAACGTCGTGGTCTTCTCCGCCCCGGCTGCGGGGCAGGCGCCGATGCCGTACGCGAACCCTGCCGGGGCGGTGGTCGTCGCCGTGCCCTCGACGGTCGTCGCCGTCGCGGCGTCGCCGGTGTCGTCGCCTCCGTCGCCGGCGAACCGGTTGATGAGGAACGCACCGCCGAGGAACGCCACGGCGATCAGCACGAACCCGAGGTAACGCCGTCGGGTCTTCGCCTTCTGCCGGGCCTCGACCGCAGCCTCGAGACGGGCCTGGCGGTTCGCCTTCTGTCGCGCACGCTTCGCGGTACCCATGGGTCGGTCACGCTACCGGCTCGCCGCCGACCGCCGGGGGAGCGTGACGACCCGCTAGCCTCCCGCTCCCGGAAGCGAGGTCCGGCCCGGGTGGGGTCGGACCGCTGCGGGAGACGAGATGGCCCTCATCGTGCAGAAGTTCGGCGGCACGTCGGTCGGTGACGCCGGCAGGATCCGCGAGGTCGCCGAACAGGTCGCCCGCACCGTCGCGCGGGGCAACCAGGTGGTGCTCGTGGTGAGCGCCATGGGCAAGGAGACCGACGAGCTCCTGCGCCTCGCCGCCGACGTCGCCCGCAGCCGTGACGGTCGCGAGATGGACATGCTCATCACCTCCGGTGAGGTGAAGGCCGTCGCCGTCGTCGCGATGGCGTTGCACGACCAGGGCCTGCAGGCCGAGAGCTTCACCGGCGGCCAGGCCGGCTTCGTCACCGACGCCAACCACCAGAACGCGAAGATCGAGGACATCCGGGTCGACCGCCTCCGCCAGGCGCTCGCCGCCGGCAAGGTCCCGGTGGTCGCCGGCGCGCAGGGCCTCTCCGAGGTGGGCGACGTGACGTTCCTCGGCCGCGGCGGTTCCGACACGACGGCGGTCGCCCTCGCCCACGCGCTCGACGCCGACGTCTGCGAGCTGTACACCGACGTGTCCGGCGTGTTCTCCGCCGACCCCCGGCTCGTGCCGGCGGCCCGCAAGATGGCGACCGTCAGCTTCGACGAGCTGCTCGAGATGACCGCGACCGGTTGTCCGAAGCCGGCGATGCGGTCGGTCGAGTTCGCCCGTAGCTACAACGTTCCGCTGCACGTCCGATCGGCCTTCACGTGGGAGCCGGGGACGTGGGTGAAGATGGAGGACGAGAGCATGGAACAGGCAAGCGTCATCGCGGTCACCCACGACACCAGCGACGCGAAGATCACCGTCGGCGGGCTCGCAGATCGTCCCGGTGTCGCCGGGACGCTGTTCCGGACCCTCGCCGACCGGGGTGTGAACGTCGACATGATCGTGCAGAACGTCAGCAACGGCGGGCTCACCGACATCTCCTTTACCGTCCCCGCGGAGAACTTCGACGCGTCGCTCGAGGCCACCCGGGCGGCGCTCGGGGACCTCGGCGCCCGTGAGGTCTCCGGTGACGCCGACATGGCGAAGGTGTCCATCGTCGGATCGGGCATGAAGACCGACCCGGGTGTCGCCGCTCGCATGTTCGAGACGCTCGCGACCGCCGGCATCAACATCGAGATGATCTCCACGTCACCGATCCGCACGAGCTGCGTGATCCGGCGTGGCCAGCTCGAGGCGGCGGTCGGTGCGCTCCACACGGCGTTCGGCCTCGACGTCTGACGTAGCCTGACCCGCCATGAACATCGGCATCGTCGGCGCCACCGGTCAGGTGGGCGGGGTCATGTTGGACATCCTCGCCGAGCGCAACTTCCCCGTCACCACCCTCCGGCTCTTCGCCTCGGCGCGATCGGCCGGTCGGACCATCTCCTGGAACGGCACCGACGTCGTCGTCGAGGACGCAGCGACAGCCGACTACAGCGGTCTCGACGTCGCCCTGTTCTCCGCCGGTGCGACGACCTCGCGTGAGATCGCGCTGAAGGTCGCCGCCCAGGGGCCGATCGTCGTCGACAACTCCTCCGCCTGGCGCATGGACCCGGACGTCCCGCTCGTCGTCGCCGGGGTGAACGACGACGCACTCGCGTCGATCCCGAAGGGCATCGTCGCAAACCCGAACTGCACGACCATGGCGGCCATGCCGGTGCTGCGGCCCCTCGACCGGCTCGCCGGGCTCACCAAGCTCCGTATCGCCTCCTACCAGGCGGTGTCGGGCGGCGGGCTCGCCGGTGTCGAGGAGCTCGCGACCCAGATCGCTGCGGTCGGTGCCCGGGGCGCGGAGCTCACCTTCGACGGTGACGCTCTGCCGTACCCCGCACCGTCGAAGTTCCCTGCACCGATCGCGTTCAACGTCCTGCCCGTCGCCGGGAAGCTCGTCGACGACGGCAGCGGCGAGACCGACGAGGAGCAGAAGCTCCGCAACGAGAGCCGCAAGATCCTCGATCTGCCTGACCTGCTCGTGTCCGGCACGTGTGTGCGCGTCCCGGTGTTCACCGGGCACTCGCTCGCCATCAACGCCGAGTTCGCCCGCCCGATCAGCCCGGAGGCGGCAACCGAGGTCCTCCGTGACGCCCCCGGTGTCGTGCTCACCGACCTGCCGACCCCGCTGATGGCCGCCGGCCGCGACCCGTCCTACGTGGGACGGATCCGGGCCGACGAGACCGTCGAGCACGGCATCGCACTGTTCGTGTCGAACGACAACCTGCGCAAGGGTGCGGCGCTCAACGCCGTCGAGATCGCCGAACTGCTCGCCCGCCGCTGAGCGGTCAGGCCGGGGTCCGGTAGCGGGCCATCGCCTCGTCGAGTGACAAACCGAGCTGGTTCGCGATCGACGCCGTCCAGGCGATCACGTCGCCGAGCTCGTGCAACTGTTCGGCAGGTGTGCCCTTGCGCACGGCCTGCGCGAGTTCGCCGACCTCCTCGCACAACCACGCGACGCTCGCGGCCATCCCCCGCGCCCGGTCCTGGTCGCCGAACTGCTCCTCCATCAGCTGCTGCACCTCGTCGAGCGTCATGGCGAGATCATGACAGGCGCTCCGACTCCCGAGGCCTCCGGTAACGTGCGCCGCATGCGCGGTGTGCGGGTCGGGACCGGAGGCGTCGAGGTCACGGAGGTCCCCGAGCCGGACGGACCGGGTGTCCTGATCGACGTGGTGAGCGCCGGCATCTGCGGGTCGGACCTGCACCTCGTCGACCTCGGTCCCCGGGCGACGACCCTCGGCCACGAGATCGGGGGGCTGCTCGACGGTCGACCCGTCACCTTCAGCCCGCTGCTCCACTGCGGGACGTGCGAGCGCTGCCTCGAGGGGCGCGGTGACCTGTGCAGCGTCGGTACGTCGGCGATCGTCGGGATCGCCCGTGACGGCGGGATGGCTGACCGGGTGCTCGTCGACCCGGCCGCCGTCGTCGAGCTGCCGGCCGGCACCGACCCGGCGATCGCGTGCCTCGTCGAGCCGGTCGCGGTCGGTGTGCACGCCTGCAACGTCGGTTCGATCGCCGCCGGCATGCGGGTCGCGGTGATCGGCGCCGGCACTGTCGGCCTCGTCGCCGGGGCGGTGGCCCGGGCGTACGGGGCGACCGTCGACATCGCCGCACGTCACGACGTGCAGGCAGAGGCCGCCGAGAAGTTGGGTCTCGGCCGCACCGTCGGTCGCGGGTACGACGTGGTCGTCGACGGTGCCGGCACGACCTCGGCACTGGCACAGGCGGTGAAGGTCGCCCGCCCCGGTGCCGACCTCGTCGTCGCCGGCACCTACTGGGGCGACGTGACGCTACCCGGACTGGCGTTCCAGCTGAAGGGACTACGGCTGCTGCCGGCGATCTACTACGGCCACCACGGCGGTGAACGCGAGATCGACACGGCGGTCCGGGTGTTCGCCGAGCTCCCCGGTCTCGCCGACGCGCTCGTCACCCACCGGTTCCCGCTCGACGACGCGGCCACGGCGTTCCGTGTGGCCGGGGACAAGTCGACGGGTGCGGTGAAGGTCGTCCTCGAACCCTGAACCGGCGCCCGGTCAGCGGGTCGGACGGTGCTGGTTGAACGCCCGGGCGAGGAGCGGTGTCACCGACGACGGATTCAGCATCGGCTCGTCCGTCTCCTGTGCCTCGGCGGGCATGACCGCGAGCAGGCGCGCCGCCGGCGGGGTCTCCTCGACGGTCTCCTCGACGGCCTCGTCGGTGGGTGCGGTCACGGCGACGTTGAAGCGCTGCTGCGCGGGGTCTTCGGCTGCGCTGCGTCGGCCGCTCGTCGGGCGGGTCGTGGCGGTGCGCGGTGCGCGGGGTGCCCGTTGCACGGATTCCTCCGCCGTGGCATCCCCCTCGATCGCCTTCGGCCGCTTCGTCGTCGTCCGCTTGCGCTTCGGCTTCGCCGGGGCCTCCGCAGGGTCGGCGTCCGTCGGTCCGGCGTTCCGTGCGGCCAGTTCGGCGGCTGCCTTCTCCCACGGCATCACCCGGTCGGCGAACAGGCGCGGCGACTCGCGCACGTCGCGTCGGTGCCAGCCCGACGGCACGAGGAGGGCGTCGGCACATGCCGTGCAGAACACAGTGACGTGCGGGGCGCTCCCCTCGAGATCGCCGATCCACACCGTCTGGTTCGGCGGGTCGACGGCGACCGCCGCGGTCGCGACGGCCGTGCAACTGCGACGCTCACACCTCGTGCGCATGGGGGGAGCGTACCCAGCCGCAGACGATCTGCGGCGCGACGCCCGGACGCGCACCGGCCCCGCCGAAGCGGGGCCGGTCACTGGTCGGGTGGGGGAGATTTGAACTCCCGGCCTCCTCGTCCCGAACGAGGCGCGCTGCCAAACTGCGCCACCACCCGTTGCGTCGCACCCTGCGGTGCGGACGGCGACGTTAGCACTACGACGCCGCAGCACTCCCCTCGACGTACGCCTCGCCGGCGAGGGTGCGGGTCATCGCCCGACGGAGCCGCAGGCTGTCGAGCGGCTTGACGAGCCACCCGTCGGCGCCGGCGGTCCGGGCGAGGAACACGTCGGCCGCACGGTCGAGCAGGAGCACGATCGCCCGGCGTCCGAGGCGACCGGTCGCCTCCTCCTGGCGCAGCAGCAACGACGTCGCCACCCCGCCGCAGTTCCCGATCTGCAGGTCGAGCACCACGAACTCCGGGTCGAGGGTGCGGACCGCCTCGAGCACGTCGACGCCGCGGCGCACCCGGTGCACCTCGGTGGTGTCGTCGGCGAGCGCCGCGTCGACCTCGTCGTGGATCCAGTCGGCATCGGTGGCGAGCAGGACGCGCATACGACCGTCACGCTACCGGACGGGGCCCGCCGGCGGCGATCGGCGGGGCGGCCATCGCGAGCGCACCGAGCTCGACGAGGGCGTCCACGTCGTGTACCTCCCGGTCGAGGAGCGGCACTGCGACGACCGGGCCGCTGGCGGCCCCGCCGGCGAGGTCGGCGAGCAACGCCTCCTCCGCCTCGCGGCGGGCGGTGAGCCGTGCGAGCGTCCGCAGTCCGGGGTCCGCGCCGACGAGGGTCGACGCCGGTCGGTCGGTGAACCGGGGGGTCGTGCGGTTCGCGACGATCACGTCGATGCGCAGGCCCCGGTCGGCGAGGGCGTCGACGACGCGCCGGGCCTCGGCGACGGTGTCGGTGCGTGGCGCGGTGACGAGCACGAACCCGGTCGACGGCGCCCGGAGCAACGCGGTGACGTCGCGGGCCCGGCGCCGGAACTCGTCCTCCATGCCGTCGAACGCGGCGAAGAAAGCGATCGCGTCGTCGACGACCTCGCCGCCGGCGACGCGCCCGGCGGCGCGGACCACGCTGTGCGCGGTGCGGCCGACGACTCGTCCGATGCCGGTCCCCGACGCGGTCAACGCCCGGTAGACGCGATGGTCGAGGAACCGTCGCAGTCGGTCGGGTGCGTCGAACGCGTCGAGCGCGTTCGCACTCGGCGGGGTGTCGACGACGACGACGTCCCACTTCTCCGATCCGTGCAGCTCCGCGAGCAGTTCGACCGCCATGTACTCCTGGGTGCCGCCGATGCCCGACGCGATGCTCCGGTAGAAGCGGTTGCCGAGGATGCGTTCGGCCTGCGCCCAATCACGGGCGCGGCGGCGGACGAGGTCGTCGAACGCGGCGGTCGCGTCGAGCGCGACTGCGTCGAGCGCGCCCGGCCACAGCCCCTCGATCCGCTGGGGTGTGTTGGTGAGGCGTCCGACGCCGAGCGCGTCGGCGAGCCGCCGTGCCGGATCGATGGTGACGACGACGGCACGCCGCCCGGAGGCCGCCACGGCCACGCCGAGCGCCGCCGCCGTCGAGGTCTTGCCCACCCCGCCGGTGCCGACGCAGACGACGACGTCGCAGCGCCCGACGAGTCCGCCGAGCGGACCGGCGCCCGTCACGGGGTGATCTCCTCGGTGTCGGTGCGGCCCGTCCCCTCGGGCAGCGCCCGGACGCCGGCGAGAAGCTCCCCGGCGAGTGCGGCGACGTCGGACGGACCGAGTGCGACCCCGGGGCGCCGCCCGAGGAGGAGTCGTGGCAGCGGCAGGAGCTCCCCGAGCCGATCGAGCTGCTCCGCCTCCCGGCGTCGACGTCCGTCGTCGAAGGCGGTGGCCGCCCGTATCGCGTCGAGGAGCCCGCCGTCGACCGGCGTGGCAGCGTCGCCCGGTCCGTCGGTCGGCGGCTGCGCGACGGGAAGGGTCTCGCACGCGTTCACCACGACGGGACCGAGCGCGACGCCGACGTCGTCCTCGAGCACGAACGCCACCTCCACGACCTCGCTGACCGGTGTGTCCTCGGCGAGGGTCACGAGCAGCACCTGGGTGCGGGCCGGGTCGGCGAGCATCGCGGCGACGGCGGTCGCCTGTTCGGCGATCGGGCCGAACCGGACCGCGTCACCGAGCCCGGCGGCGGCGCGCAGGAAGCTCACCGCATGACCGGACGAGGGTGCGTCGACCACGATCACGTCGGCGGCCCCGGCCTGTTCGAGCTGGCGGATCTTGCCGAGCACGAGCAGATCGCCGATGCCCGGGACACCACGGCCGATCACGTCGCCGAGCCCGCCGTCGAGCAGCCGCCGGGCGATACGGTGCAGGCCACGGGCCCGCAGGTACTCGCCGAGTGCCTCGTCGGCGTCGACGACGCAGACGCGGACCGGTGCCGCCTCGCCGTCGCCGCCCGGCACCGGCTCCGGCGACGGCGGGACGTCGACCGGCTCGTAGCCGAACGGTCCGCCACCGAGGAGACCGTCGAGGCTGGTGCGCCCCTCCACGTCGACGACGAGGACCGATCGTCCGACCGCTGCGGCCGCCCGGGCGTACGTCGCCGTCACCGTCGACGACCCGACTCCGCCCTTCCCGACGACGACGACGACCCGGGAGGATGAGAAGAAGTGCGCAGGGTCCAACGGAGTTCGCAGTGCGGCGGTCCGGTCGGACGATCCCGGCCTGCCTGGTCGCGGACCGCCCCGATCGGCGAAGCTGGGAGGGTGCCTCGACCGACACTAGCCCTCCGGGGTCTCTTCGCCGCCCTGGGCTGTGTGCTCGCCGTCCTGACCGTCGCGGCCCCTGCGGGTGCTGCCCCGCCGGCGTCGGTGGGCGACGAGGAGGTCGTCGAGGTCGTCGAGGTGAGCGGGCTGTTGGACCCGGTACTCGTCGACTTCGTGGAGGGTCGGATCGACCGTGCGAACGAGCGTGGTCTGCGCACCCTCGTGTTGCGGTTCAACAGTCCGGGTGCGGTCGTCCCCGACGAGCGGATCGTCGATCTCGCCCGCAGGATCCGTGACTCCGAGGTCCCTGTCGCGATCTGGGTCGGCCCGTCGAACGCGCAGGCGCGTGGGGCGGCCGCACAGCTCGTCGCAGCAGCTCGACCGGCGGGGATCGCCCCCGGTGCGAGGATCGGTGCCAGCGGGGCGCAGATCCTGCCCGCCGACGAGTTCGGTGTGCTCTTCGGTGACCTCGCGAACCGGATGCGCGACAGCTTCGTGGGCTACGAGGACGCGGTCGGCGCCGGGCTGCGCGAGGCGCCGAGCGTCGGCGACTTCGTGATCGGCCTCGACGGGGTCGCCACCCGTGAGGTGACCGTCGACGGTGTCGTGCAGCGGGAGCCGGCGACGGACGTGCGGTTCGTGCAGCTCTCGCTCGGGTCGGAGCTCCTGCACACGGTCGCGAGCCCAGCGGTCGCCTACCTGCTGTTGGTGATGGGGCTCGGGCTGCTGCTCTTCGAGCTCTACACGGCGGGCATCGGTCTCGCCGGTCTGTGCGGCGCGGCGTTCACGGCACTCGGCTGCTACGGGCTCGGTGTGCTGCCGTTCCGCACCTGGGCGCTCGTGCTCCTCGTCGGTTCGTTCATCGCGTTCGCAGTCGACGTGCAGACCGCCGTGCCGCGCCTGTGGACCTGGATCGGCGTCGCACTGTTCGCCGTCGGCACGGTCGCGCTGTACGACGGGGTGACGATGAGCTGGGTGCCGATGGTGTCGGCGCTCGCCCTCACGCTCGTGGTGTTCCTGCGGGGGATGCCGGCGATGGTGCGGAGCCGGTTCTCGGTGATCGGGCTCGGCCGTGAGTGGCTCGTCGGTGAGGGCGGGGTCGCAGCGACCGACGTCGCAGCGGACGGTGTGGTCGTGGTGCGCGGTGCGCAGTGGCCGGCGCGTTCGGTCGGCACGGCGGACGTGACACCGGGCGACCGGGTCACCGTCGTCGACGCAGATGGGGTGACCCTGCTCGTGACGCTGGCCGACGAGGCGACGTCCGCCGCCACCTGACCGCGTTCCCGCAGGTCAGGCCCGACGTCACGTTTCCGGTCTCGGGCTTGTACCGGCCCGGGGTGCCCGGGTATGGTCCCCGCGGGGGTGTCCGATGTCACGTCGGATGCGATGCACTCGGCTAGGGGGCTGATCGAGTGAGCGCACAGCGGTACGAAGAAGAGGACTGGCAGCGCCGAGCGGCGTGTCGGGGTCCGAGGAACGCGGCGGTGTTCTTCCCGCCGCCCCGCTTCGAACGCAAGCACGAGAAGGCGGATCGCGAGGCGAAGGCCAAGGCGATCTGCCGCACGTGCGGCGTCCGGACGGACTGCCTCGCCTACGCGCTCCAGATCCGTGAGCAGCACGGCATCTGGGGTGGGATGAGCGAGAACGAACGCCGTCAGGTCCTGCTCGAGCGCGAAGCGAGCTGACCCGGCGGCCTCCGGGCCGTCGCTCAGACCGGATCGGGCAGGCGGGGGCCACCGATCCGCAGATCACCGCGGCGCCGGGTCATCCCGCGTTCGTCGAGCAACGCCACGAGCGGGAGGGCGTACTTGCGTGTGCAGCCGAGCGCGTCGCGGATCTCGGCGACCGTGACCCCGTCGGGCCGGTCGCGGAGCAACCGGGCGACGACCGCACCCGCCCGTTCGATCGCACCGGCCGAGAAGTGCACGCCGTCGCGGGCGACGACCGTGCCCCGCCGAACCAGCTCCCGCAGCTCCGCCCGGTCGACGCCGTCGGTGGGCGGCGGTGCGAACGGTGACGCGTCGAGCTCCCGCACGTAGGGGTGGTCGGCGAGCGGGTCGACGGGCACGCCGACCGTCGCACGACCGGCGGCCACCACGACGTCGTCGAGGGTGGTGAGGACCGCTCGTTCCCGCTCGTCGAGGGCGACCGTGTCGAGGCCGAGCGGGCCGGCCGTCGTCACCCGCTCGCGCAGCGACGCACGCACGTCGTCGAGCACCCCCGGATCGACGACCCAGCGCCCGACCGACGCCTCCCGTCGCTCCGCCGTCAACCGTTCGAGCTCGTCGACCTCCACCCACCCGCGTTCGGCGACGACCCGGTCGACCGACCGGTCGGGCCGGGCGCGTGCGGCCGGTCGGCGCGGATCGACGTCGAGGATCTCACCGCCACCGATCGTCTCGCGACGTCCCGACTCCCGCAGCACGAACCGGTCACCGGGGAGCAGCGGCAACGCCCACGGCAGGTGCATCCGCACGAACCCGGAGCCACCCGCCGGGATGGCCGACCCGCCGAGCACCCGCAGGCGCACGGGCACCTCGCCCGAACCGATGTAGGCGACGTGCGCGCCCCGCCGTGACACGTCGTGGCCGAGCGCGTCGAGCACCGACAGCGACGCGTCGACCGTGCGTGTGCGATGCCACTGCCCGCCGCGCACCAGCGCGTCACCCCGCGCGACCTCGGTGTGCGCGACCCCGGTCAGGTTCACCGCGACCCGGGCGCCGGGTGCGAGCTCGTCGACACGGTCGTGGTGGTTCTGCAGCGCGCGCACCCGCACCCCGCGGTCCGCGGGCAGGAGGGTCAGCTCGTCGTCGACGCGGAGCACACCGCCGGTGAGTGTCCCCGTCACCACCGTGCCCGACCCGCGGGCGGCGAAGACCCGGTCGACCCACAGGCGCGGGCGGCCGCGGTCGGCCGACGTCGGCATCGTCGCGGTCAGGTCGTCGAGTGCCGCGCGCAGGGTCTCCACACCGAGACCGGCGGGCACGTCGACGTCGATGATCGGGGCGTCCTCGAGGAAGGTGCCGCGGACGTGTTCGGCGACGTCGAGGCGGGCGAGCTCCCGCAGGTCGTCGTCGCAGAGGCCGACCTTCGTCAGCGCGACGATCCCGTGCCGCAGACCGAGGAGGGAGAGGATCCGCAGGTGCTCCTCGGACTGGGGCTTCCAGCCCTCCGTCGCTGCGACGACGAACAGGCACGCGTCGACCGCACCGACCCCGGCGAGCATGTTCTTGATGAAGCGGACGTGCCCGGGCACGTCGACGAACGCCACCCGTCGACCCGACGGCAGCTCGGCCACGCCGAAACCGAGGTCGATCGTCATCCCGCGGGCCTTCTCCTCCGCCCAGCGGTCGGGGTCGGTGCCCGTCAGCCGGTGGACGAGCGTCGACTTGCCGTGGTCGACGTGACCGGCGGTGGCGACGACGTGCACGGGATCACGCTAGGGCGACGCGTGGGCGAGGGCACGGGTGGCGCGACGCAACGCGACCGCAGCCAGCAGCGCCGTGCAGGCAGCGAACCCGGCGACCGCAGGCATCCCCCAACGCTCGAACAGCCAGCCGCCGCAGACGGCACCGCCGGCGCGGCTGACCGTGCCGACCGTGTGGGTCAGCCCGATCACCCGCCCCGGGGCCGAGCGGTCGACCTCGGTCGCGAGCGCCAGGCCGGACACGAACCCGAACTCGTAGGTGCCGAGGAACAGCACGAGTGCCAGGACCCCGACCCAGGCCCGGTCCCCGGCCACCGCGACACCGACGAGCGCGATCGACATCCCGAGGATGCCGCGGCGCACCGCCCGCGGCGGCCCCCAGCGGTCGGTGAGCACGGTCGCCGCGCCCGACGCGCCGAGCTCGGTGACCGCGAGCGCCACGGCGGCGACGCCGATCGTCCCCGCTCCGAAACCGAACGACCGGTCGAACCACGCCCCGAACACGGTGAAGACCGCCACGGCGGAACTCCAGACGAGCGCAGTCACGGTGACCGTCGCGAGCGCGCCGGTCGGCAGCGCGACCCGGGCCCGCTGCCGGCCGCTCACACGCGGTCCGCTCGGTCGTGGGCGTGCGGTGGCCGGCACGACGTGGACGGGGTTGTCGTGCAGGCGTGCGAGGACGAGCACGGCGGCTGCCAGACCGACGACGGCGAAGGTGACGAACGGGCCCCGCCACGACGACAGCGCGATGACGACCGCTGCGGTGGGCGCGCCGACGAGCAGCGACGCCGCCCACGACGTCTCGAACAGCGCCATCGCCCGGCCACGGACGGCGAAGGGGTACCGACCGCCGATCCAGAGGTGCCCGGCGGTGACGAAGACGACCCCACCGATGGCGATGCCCGCGTACCCGACGAGGAACGCGGCCGGGTGCGCGACCGTGGCGGCGACCAGGCAACCGAGCGAGCTCACGACGAGCCCGGCGGCGACGAGGCGCCGCTCCCCCGAGGTGGCGGCCCGGCGGCCGACGGCGACCGCGGCGAGCCCGGTCAGCTCGGCGATGCTCAGCAGCGTCGCCATCGTCCCGATGCCGACGCCGATCCCGGATGCGACGACGGGGAGGAAGGCCGGGATCCAGCGCAGCGACGCGTTCGACGCCGTCTTCGCGATCGTGATCGTCGCGAGCTCGGCGCGTGAGCCGAGGGCGGGCGTGGGCGTGGTCGGCCCGGGGGTGGTCACGCGGTGCGACCGCGGAGCACGGCGGCGATCTCGGCGTCGTCCGCCTCGTCCACGGTGCGCAGGTCGACCTCGGTGTGGCCGTCGCGGACGCGGGCGATGATCGGCCGTTCGCCCGGCCCACGCAGACGGAGCGCGTCGAGGTGGTCGCCGCGGACGCGCACACCCGCGGAGGGGATCTCGACACCGGGGAGGGTCCCGCCGCCCGGGACCGCGGCGAGGTCGACCGGTGTCCCGACCCCGAGCGCCTCGGCGCGGGCGCGGAGTCCGTCGACCGTGCGGGTCGCCATCCGCCAGAACTGGAGCGAACCGGCCGTGCGGTCGAGGTAGGCGAGCGCGACCTGCTGCAGCGCGCCGAGGACGAGGCCACCGGGTCGGAGCGCCCGGGCGAGCGGGTGCGCGGCACACGCCGCGACGAGATCGGCCCGCCCGACGATGATGCCCGCCTGCGGGCCGCCGAGCAGCTTGTCGGCGCTGAAGAGCACGACGTCGGCCCCGGCCCGCAGGGTCTGGCGTGCCGCCGGCTCGCCGTCGAGCCAGGCCGGCGGCGGGCCGTCGAGCCACGGGCACGCGGCGTCGAGCAGACCGCTCCCGATGTCGGCGACGACGGGCACGCCGAGGCCGGCGAGGTCGTCGACCTCCACGCCTTCGGTGAACCCGACGATGCGGTAGTTCGACTGGTGGACCTTCAGCACGGCGGCCACGTCGGCCCCCGGCGTCGTCACTGCACGTTCGAAGTCGGCGCGGCGGGTGCGATTCGTCGTGCCGACCTCGACGAGGCGGGCGCCGGACTGCGTCATCACCTCGGGCACCCGGAACCCGCCGCCGATCTCGACGAGCTCCCCGCGGCTCACCGCGACCCCACGCCCTGCCGCGAGCGCACCGAGCACGAGCAGCAGCGCGGCGGAACAGTTGTTGACGACGAGCGCAGCCTCGGCGTCGACGAGCCGTGCGAACAGCGTGGCGACGTGGTCGCTGCGCGATCCCCGACGGCCGTCTGCGAGACGGAGCTCGAGGTTCGTCGGTGTCGCCGCCGTCGTGTAGCCGAACGGGGCCCGCCCGAGGTTGGTGTGCAGCAGCACCCCGGTCGCGTTGATCACCGGTTGCAGGAGCCTGCGCCGCACCTCCTCCGCCTCGGCCGCCGCGTCGGCGACGCGCCCTTCGGCGATGACCCGCCGGGCCACGTCGACGAGCAGGGGTTGGGGGAGACCGGTGCCGCGGAGCGACCGCGCGAGCGCGTCGACCGACGGCGGTCGATCGGTGCTGCTGGGCGGTTCGGCGGTGGTGTCCACGGCGGCGTGAGCCTACCGGCGGACCGGATCGGGTCGACCGGGCCGGTCAGTCCGCCGGGGCGTCGAACGCCGCGGCCATCGCCTCGAGCAGCCGGGCGGAGCAGCCGGCGATGTCGACCGGCGGGATCGCCTCGCCCACGACACGGTCGGCGAGGGCACGGAACGCGTCCCCGGCCGGGCCGGGGTGGAGGGCGACCGGGTCCCCGACGTCGCCGCCGGCGGAGACGGTCGCGTCGATGGGGAGCCGGGCGAGGAGGGGCACCCCGATCTCGGCGGCGAGCTCCTCGCCGCCGCCGGCACCGAAGATCTCGTGCGTCGAACCGTCGGGTGCGACGTACACGGACAGGTTCTCGATGACACCGGCGACCCGCAGGAAGCTCTTGCGGGCCATCGTCGCCGCGCGCGCGGCGACCTTCTGCGCGGCGCGTGCCGGGGTGGTGACGATGAGCAGCTCGGTGCGCGGCAGCATCCGAGCGAGCCCCATCTGCACGTCACCCGTGCCCGGGGGGAGGTCGATCAGGAGGTAGTCGAGCGGGCCCCACTGCACGTCCTCGAGGAAGTGCTGCACGGCCCGGTTGAGCATGAGCCCCCGCCACATCAGCGCGTCGGTCTCGTCGTCGACGAGGAACCCCATCGACACGACCTCGAGACGGCCGTCGCCGACCGCCCGCTCGTTCGGGAGCATCTTCTTCTCGCCGGGAACCGTCCGCAGTCGTCCGTCCACGCCGAGCATCCGCGGGACGGAGAACCCCCAGATGTCGGCGTCGAGCACCCCGACGGTGCGTCCGGTGGCGGCGATCGCCGCGGCGAGGTTCACGGTGACCGAGCTCTTGCCGACGCCACCCTTGCCAGAGGCGATTCCGACCACCCGGGTGGTCGGTGGGACGGCGGTGTCCGGCGCCTTCTCCCGCACGTTCCACCGGGCGCGGGCCATCGCTGCCGACTTCTGTTCGGCGGTCATCTCGGTCCAGGTGATGGTGACGGCTGCGACGCCCGGCATCGACCCGACCCGGGTGCGGACGTCGGACTGGATCTGCGCCCGCA
This sequence comes from uncultured Acidimicrobiaceae bacterium, assembly GCA_964453335.1. Taxonomy (GTDB): domain Bacteria; phylum Actinomycetota; class Acidimicrobiia; order Acidimicrobiales; family CAIXPF01; genus VGBO01. The sequence goes on along the minus strand of CAYVOK010000012.1, from coordinate 44,431 downwards.
GCGGGCAGCCGGCGGTCGTGAGCGCCACGGTGACCTGCACCGTGCCGTCGGGTTCGACGATCACGTCGCGGGCCATGCCGAGGTCGACGATGTCCGAGCCGAGCTCGGGGTCGACGACCCCGCGGAGCATGGCGAACACGTCGTCGGGCGAGGGCGGCGGCGCGGGCGTCGTCGGCATGCGCCGATGCTAGGAACGGGGCATCCCGGCAGGGGATGCCGAACGTCGGAATTCCTCCTATGCTCGAAGGTGCAATCTCGTTCTGGAGGTCCTTGTGATCACGCTCACCGACACCGCCTCGAAGAAGGTCAAGGAGCTCATCGACGCCGAGGGCATCGATGGGCTGGCGCTGCGGGTCGCCGTGCGGCCCGGCGGCTGCTCGGGCTTCAGCTACGAGATGTTCTTCGACACCGAGATCTCGGCGGAGGACCATGCGACGTCGTTCGGCGACGTGCAGGTCGTGGTCGACCCGACGAGCGCCCCGCTCCTCACCGGTGCGACGCTCGACTTCAAGGACGGGCTGAACCAGCAGGGGTTCTCGATCAACAACCCGAACGCGTCGAAGACCTGCGGCTGCGGCTCGTCCTTCAGCTGATCGGCTGCGGGGCGACCGGCCCTCAGGCGGCGCCCCGACGCAACACGATCGTCTGCAACGCCCGACCGACGTAGCCCGTCTCGTCGAAGAGGTCCGCGTCCGACAGGCCGATCCCGCTGCGCTCCCAGTGCGCGACGGATCGTGAGGCGAACCACTCGCCGACCGGGGGTCGGACGAGGTACACGGTCAGGTCGGCGTTCGCGAACGTGAACCCGGGCGGGTCGGCGTTCCGTCCGAGTGCGTTGCCGCAGTCGGCGAGCGGGCAGATCCGTTGGAACGGCGACGACGGCAGGTCGTCCACGATCGGTGGGGCCCACATCCATGCGGTGGTGGGGCCTGGCTCGGTCGTCTCGCCCGGCGGGTAGCGCATGGCGACGGCCGACCCGAACCCGGGTGGCCCGTCCAGTCGTCCGGCGAGGAAGAACGGGCCGTCGACCGCGTCGGCGAGGCGCGGGGCCGTCACGGCAGTCGTCGGCACGTCACCGAGATCGCCGGGGACCACGTGCAGGCCGGACGCAACGGCGCAGGTGCGTCCGTCGTCGTCGAGCAGTGCGGCGGTGGTCGCGGCGAGGGATCGGCTCTGCCGCACGATGGACGCCTCGACGTGGAACCCGGCCATCGGCACCGGGCGCGGCACCTCGACGGTCAGTCGGACGAGCTGCAGGTCGGGCACGAGCGCCTCGAGCTCGCCGGCGAGGACACCGGCGACCGGGCCGGCGTGACAGGCCCCCGGATCCCACGGCCCGCGTGCGGGCGTGTTGCCGACGTACCGGTCGCCGTTGCGGGCGAAGAATGCCTCGGTCATCCGATTCCTCCTAGATGCGCGCCAGTGCGGCAGCGAGTTCCCGTTCGTCCCAGGTGAAGTCGAGGCGTTCGACGACGAGCCCGCGGGCGTCGGCGACGACGAGGCTCGGCTCGAACGTCAGCCCGTAGGCATCGATCGCCGACGTGAACTTCGACCGCAACGGATCCTTGGTCCGGCCGACGTCGGCGTAGACCTCGCTGTGCACGACCACGAGGTCGGGTCGTGACGCGACGGCTGTGACGAGCTGTTCGAGCACCGGGCCGCACACGTTCGTCTGACAGAACGCTGGCGTCGACACGAGGAAGACCGTCGGGCGACCCGATGCGAGCGCGGCGCGGAGCGTGACGGCGTGGAACGGGCAGGCCGGGTCTCGGGTGCAGACCGGGTCGACGCCACGGGGATCGTCGAAGGTGGCCGTGTCGACGGGCACGGCCGGATCGCCGACCTGGACGAGTCGGACGTCGCCGGGCGCTGCGACGGCGAACGCCGAGGTCAGCCGGCGTCCCGCAGCGTCGGCGGCCACCTCGTAGGTGCCGGGCGTCGGCGGGGTGAACCGCAGCGGGTAGTAGGGGAAGGGCACCGAACCGTCGTGACGTTCGACGGCGACCTCGCCGACCACGCTGCCGTCCGGGCCTCGGACGACGAAGGTGACCATCGCAGGTCCCGACCGGAGCGGCACGCCGTCGGCGTCGGCGATCCCCCAGGGGAGGCGTTGCGGTATGCCCGTGCGCAGCACCGGTGGTTCGCGCAGGCCGGTCGCGAAGAACGGTCGCAGGTAGGCCGGGTCACCGGCGCCGGCGAGGGCACCACCGTCGGACCCGTCGCCCCGGCACGCTCCGAGGAGGACGAGGCCGACCGTACCCGCCGCACCGGCGAGCAGGTGGCGCCGGGTCGGTCGACCCGGTCCGGGAACGGGGAGGTCACGGGGTGTCATCCGGGCCCGACCCTAACCTGGGCCGGTGTCCGATCCGACGAGCGCCGTCGTCCGCTTCGAGCTCGACGGTCGACCCGTCGAGGCCCCCGACGACGGCGGTTCCCTGCTCGACGCGCTGCGGGAGGCACTCGGCGTCCGGTCGGTGAAGGACGGGTGCGCGCCGCAGGGGCAGTGCGGCTGTTGCACGGTGCTCGTCGACGGCGCGCCGCGGGTCGCGTGCGTGACCCCGCTGCGCCGGGTCGCCGGGCGGACGGTCACGACACTCGACGGCCTGGACGCGGGGCGACGCGACCGCTGGGCTGCGGCGTTGTGCGCCACGGGCGGCAGTCAGTGCGGGTTCTGCACCCCCGGCATCGTCGTCCGGCTCGAGGCGGAGCTCCTGGCCGAACGTCCCGACCCCGCCCGGGCGCTGCTCGCCCACCTGTGCCGGTGCACGGGCTGGCTCCCGATCCTCGAGGCCTTCGACCTCGTGGGCGACCCGGCCGCCGACCCTGCAGCCCTCCTCCGTGGGCGTGACCTCGACGCCGCGGCGCGGCGCGCCGAGCTCGAGGGCGGGGTCCCCCAGGCGGTCGGTCCCGACGTCCCGCTCGGGCGTTCCCCCTTCGCCGAGGACACCGCCCCCGACGGTGCCCGGGTGGCCGTCCGGTCGGCGGACGGGACGTGGGTGCTCGCAGACACCCCGCACGCAGCGCGCCGACTCGCCGGCATCGTGCAGGGACGCCACGGCACGGTCGAGGCCGTCCCCCCGTTGGCCGTGCCGCCCGGCGCGTGGGCGTCGGTGTTGCGCACCTCCTGGGTGGAGCCCGCCTACCTCGAGCCCGATGCATCGTGGTGCGAGCCCGGTGGGACACCGGCGTCGCCGGTCGCCGCGGGTGGCGCGTTCGGCGGGAAGACCGACTCCCCGTTGCCCGACATCGCCCGTCGCCTCGCAGCGGCGGAGGGTCGCCCGGTGCGCGCCAGGTGGTCGCGCGAGGACGTGGTCCGGTTCGGTCCGAAGCGCCCGCCGATCGCCGCCGGCGTCGATCCGGTGGGTCGTCGAGCAGCGGTCGTCGTGGCGCGCACCGCCGGCGTCGCCGAGCAGATCCGGGCGGGGTTCGCCGCGGTCCCGGGTGCGGAGGGCTGGGAGGTCGACGTGACGGAGGTCGACGTCGTCGGCCCGCCGACGTCGGCGGCGCTGCGTGCCGCGGGTTGGGCGGAGGGCGTGGTGCTCGCGACGACGGCGGTCGGCGACGGGCCGATCACCGTGCACGGCCCCGCAGGCGGGACGGCGACGGTCGACGTGGCCGAGGACGGCACGATCGAGGTGCGCGTTGCGTGCGGGGACCCGCTCGACGAGGTGGTCGTGCGGTCCTACGTCGTCGGCGCGGTCCACATGGCGGTGTCGTGGGTGTGCGCCGAGTCGCTCGCCGTCGGAGGTGACGGGGAGCCACTCGGCCTGACCGTGCGCAGCGCCGGGGTGCTCCGCGCCGTCGACATGCCGCCGGTGCGCGTCGTCGTCGAGGACGGTGCAGGTGCACCGGTCCCGGTCGCCGACGCGGTGTTCGCCGCAGCGGCGGCGGCCGTCTGGCGTCGTCAGGGACGACCGGATTCCTGGCCGACGGGCCGATCGGTGCGCTAGGAAGAACTCGTGCTCGGTGGCGTGATCTTCGCAGTGGTCCTGCTCGTGGTCTTCCCGGTGCTCGTCATCATGTCGGGCCCGCCGGTCGCAGCGATCATCGGCTGGCTGCTGAAGGACGACGCCGAACGCCGCGCCGGCGACGCCGTCTGGACCGACCTCAACACCTGATCGGTCGCCCGCTCCGCCGCTGCGTCGACGCCGCGGCTCGTGCCATGCTCGGAGCATGTCGATCTCCGAACACGCCCGACGCAACCCCGACAAGCCGGCCACGATCATGGGCCGCAGCGGTGAGGTCGTCACCTACGGCGAACTCGACGCCGCCTCGAAGCGGCTGGCCCAGCTCTTCGCCGCCGCAGGACTCCGCGCCGGGGACGGCGTGGCGTTGTTCATGGAGAACAACGCCCACTACCACGCCGTGTACTGGGCGGTCATCCGGTCGGGGATGTACCTCACGCCGATCAACCGCTACCTGACCGCGGACGAGGCGGCGTACATCGTCAACGACGCCGGGTGCCGGGCGATCGTGTGCTCGGCCGGCGTCGGTGAGGTCGCCGCAGCGATCGTCGGTGACATCCCGAACTGCACGCTGCGTCTCGCGGCGGGTGGCGACGTGGCGGGCTACGACCGCTACGAGACCGCTGTCGCCGCGTACCCGGCCGAGCCGCTGCCCGTCGAGCAGCGGGGCGACTTCATGAACTACTCCTCCGGCACGACGGGCCGCCCGAAGGGCATCCGTCGGCCGTTGTCCGGTGCGGCGTTCGGGGAGGCGTCGGGTCTCGACCTGTTGATCGAGAAGATGTACGGCGTCGACGCCGACGCGGTGTACCTGTCGCCGGCCCCGCTCTACCACTCGGCGCCGCTGGCGTTCACGGCGGCGGTCCACTTCCACGGCGGGACGAACGTCGTGATGGAGAAGTTCGACCCGGTCGAGTCGCTGCAGCTCATCGAGAAGTACCGGGTGACCCACTCGCAGTGGGTGCCGACGATGTTCGTGCGCATGCTGAAGCTCGACCCCGCCGAGCGGACCCCCTACGACCTGTCGTCGCACCGGGTCGCCATCCACGCCGCTGCCCCCTGCCCGGTCGAGGTGAAGCGGCAGATGATCGACTGGTGGGGGCCGATCGTCTACGAGTACTACGGCGCGACCGAGCTGAACGGCATGACGGTCATCGACACCCCGCAGTGGCTCGCCCACCCCGGGTCGGTCGGTCGGCCGATCCTCGGCACGCTGCACATCTGCGACGAGACCGGGGCCGAACTGCCTGTGGGTACCGCGGGCACCGTGTACTTCGAGCGTGACGCCCAGGTGTTCACGTACCACAACGACCCGGACAAGACCGCCGACGCGCAGCACCCGACCATGGCGAACTGGACGAAGCTCGGCGACGTCGGATACCTCGACGACGAGGGGTACCTCTACCTCACCGATCGTGAGACGTTCATGATCATCTCGGGTGGGGTGAACATCTACCCGCAGGAGATCGAGAACGCCCTCGTGCTCCATCCGAAGATCGCGGACGTCGCGGTGTTCGGTGTCCCGAACGCCGAGATGGGCGAGGAGGTCAAGGCGGTCGTGCAGCTCGCCGTCGGGGTCGAACCGTCCGACGACGTGACCGCCGAGATCCTCGCGTTCGCCCGCGACCGCCTCGCGCAGTACAAGGTGCCGAAGTCGGTCGACTACCTGCCGGAGCTGCCGCGCCTCGAGACCGGCAAGCTCTACAAGCGGTTGCTGAAGGACCGCTACTGGGGCAACCACTCCACGCGGATCGTGTGAGTCATCCCGACCAGCGGGTCTGCCCGAACCGGTAGCCCACCGAGCGGACCGTCTGGATCAGGTTCGCGTGCTCCTCGCCGAGCTTGGCCCGGAGGCGGCGCACGTGCACGTCGACCGTGCGCGCCCCGCCGTAGTACTCGTACCCCCACACCCTGTTGAGCAGTGCCTCCCGGGTGAAGACCTTGCCCGGGTGCTGGGCGAGGAACTTGAGCAGCTCGTACTCCATGTAGGTGAGGGTCAGCGGCTGACGGGCGATGGCGGCCTGGTAGGTCTCGAGGTTGAGGACGAGGTCGCCGTGCACGACGAGGTCGGAGCGTTCCGACCGTCCGAGCCGGACGAACTGCCGGCGCAGTCGGTGGGCGAGCTCCCGGTGGTTGAGCGGGGCGAGCGCGAAGTCGTCCACGAGGCCGTCCTCGCCCTCGAGGATCGGCAACTGGTCGGACCGGAGCACGAGCACGAGCGGCTCGAGCGGGAACTCCCGGTCTCGGAGCACCTTCGCGAGCGCAAGGGCGGCGTCGGGGTCCTCCTCTGCGACGAGCACCGCACCGCTCCATCCGTTCTCGGGTTCCTTGCGGGCAGCCTCGAGGTCGTCGCGCACGCCGATGTAGGTGAGGTCGGCACGGCCGAGCGCCTGCGCGAGGTCCGCAGGAACCGGGTATGGGAAGACGAGCAGGGGTTCCATCACACGCTCACCGCCTCGAACCGTACCGCGTCGACCCCGTGAATCCCGTACCGCCCGGTCCGCCCAGTTCACACGCCGTTCACAATCGGAACACGGAGGGGAAACGGTGAGATGCCACGATGTGTCCACGGCCCCCCGGTCGGGCTCCCGACGAGCGGGAGCCGCAGCACGAGAGAGGTGACACCGTGGAGAACAGAACGCCGTCCGAGGTGATCGAGTACGCGAGGCAGCAGGGCGTCGAATTCGTCGACCTGCGCTTCTGCGACCTGCCCGGCCAGATGCAGCACTACTCGGCCCCGTTGCACGAGCTCTCGGAGGACTCCTTCGAGGAGGGCTTCGGGTTCGACGGCAGCTCGATCCGCGGGTTCCAGGAGATCCAGGAATCGGACATGATCCTGATCCCGGACCCGAACACGGTGGTCATCGACCCCTTCCGCACCCGGAAGACGATGAACCTCAACTGCTTCGTGCACGACCCGCTGACCGGTGAGCAGTACAGCCGTGACCCGCGCAACATCGCGCGGAAGGCCGAGGCGTACCTGATCTCGACCGGGCTCGCGGACACCTGCTTCATGGGTCCGGAGGCGGAGTTCTTCATCTTCGACTCGGCCCGGTTCCAGCAGAACGCGAACAGCGCGTTCTACGAGGTCGACTCGGACGCTGCGGCGTGGAACCTCGGGAAGGAGTTCAACCTCGACGGCTCCCGGAACCGTGGGTACAAGCCCCGGCACAAGGAGGGCTACTTCCCGGTCCCGCCGAACGACCACTTCCAGGACCTGCGCTCCGACATGGTCGCGCTCATGGAGCAGTGCGGCATCGAGATCGAGCTGCAGCACCACGAGGTCGCGACCGGCGGTCAGGCCGAGATCGACATGCGCTTCGACACCCTGCTCCGGGTGGCCGACAAGCTCATGCTCTACAAGTACATCGTGAAGAACGTCGCCTGGGCGGCGGGCAAGACGGCGACGTTCATGCCGAAGCCGCTGTTCCAGGACAACGGCTCGGGCATGCACACCCACCAGTCGCTGTGGAAGGGCGGCTCGCCGCTGTTCTACGACGGTGACAAGTACGCCGGCCTGTCCGACATGGCCCGCTGGTACATCGGCGGCCTGCTCAAGCACGCCCCGGCGATCCTCGGGTTCGCGGCGCCGACGACGAACTCCTACAAGCGGCTCGTGCCCGGCTACGAGGCGCCCGTGAACCTGGTGTACAGCCAGCGGAACCGCTCGGCGGCCATCCGGATCCCGCAGTACTCGAAGTCGCCGAAGGCGAAGCGTCTCGAGTTCCGCTGCCCGGACCCCTCGTGCAACCCGTACCTGGCGTTCGCAGCCCAGCTGATGGCGGGCCTCGACGGAATCCAGAACCGGATCGAGCCGCCGGCACCGGTGGACCAGAACCTGTACGACCTCCCGCCGGAGGAGCTGGCGAAGGTCCCGCAGGTCCCCGGTTCGCTCGAGGCGTCCCTCGACGCCCTCGAGGCGGACCACGCGTTCCTGCTCGCCGGTGGCGTGTTCACCCAGGACGTGATCGACACGTGGATCGCCTACAAGCGGGAGAAGGAGGTCGACGCCATCCGGCTGCGCCCCCACCCCTACGAGTTCCACCTGTACTACGACCTGTGAGTCGGGCCCGCCGCACGGCGGTACCGGTGGTCGCATGACGGCGGCGGCGCCCTCGGGCGCCGCCGCTGCGCGTCAGGCGCAGCAGCCGCCCGCTGCGGGCTTGGTCGCCCGGACGATCGCCGCGTGGATGCCGTCGCCGACCGTGGAGGTGAACGTCACCGACACGTCGGTGAAGCCCGCACCCTCGAGACCGGCCGTGTACGCGCCGACGGGGAGGGCGCCGGCGATGCAGCCGGCGTAGGAACCCTGTGCTGCGCGTTCCTCTGCGGAGAGGCGGTCCTCGGTGACGACGTCGCTGACGCCGACACGACCGCCCGGACGCAGGACACGGAACATCTCACCGAACACGGCGTCCTTGTCGGCCGCCAGGTTGATCACGCAGTTCGAGATGATCACGTCGACGGTGCAGTCCTCGACGGGGAGCTCCTCGATGTGTCCCTTGCGGAACTCGACGTTCGTCGCCCCGGCCTCTGCGGCGTTGCGACGGGCGAGCTCCA
>CAYVOK010000012.1:0-35806 GCA_964453335.1 uncultured Acidimicrobiaceae bacterium | reverse complement strand
CAGCAGGCGGCGTCGCCCGCCGCTGCGGAGCGGGCTGCGGCGGCGTAGTGCTCCTCGACCTCGAGGTGGATCAGGTTGCGCTGGACCATGGGACCGACGCTACCCGCCGAACGCACGGCGGACACCTGCGTTCAGGCGAACAGCGAGTCGACGATCGCAGCCGCAGGACCGCACCGTTCCGCGTGAGCAGCGGGCACGGCCCGGTCGGCCGGACCGTCGATACCCAGCAGCCGCCCGAGGTCGACGAGTTCCTCCTCGCGGTCGGGGAGCTGGTCGGCGTTCACCGCGCCGCGCAGGTGGAGTGCGTTGCGCGCCTGTGCGCAGAAACGGTGCGCCTCGACGAGGACGTCGACGTCGGCGACGGCGAGGATCCCGGCTGCACCGAGCGCCCGCAGCGCCGGGAGCGTGCCCGGATCGCGCACCGCAGGGATCTCCCGACCGTGGCGGAGTTGCAGCAGCTGCGTGGCGAACTCGACGTCCGCGAGACCACCGGGCCCCAGCTTGAGATGCCGTGCGGGCACTTCGCCACGACGGAAGCGTTCGGTCCGCACCCGTCCGCGCATGCGGGCGATCTCCGCGGTCTCGTCGGCATCGAGGCCCCGACCGAACGCGATCTCGTCACGGAGTTCGGCGAACTGCGCTGCGATCACCGGGTCGCCGGCGACGACCCGGGCCCGGATCAACGCCTGGCGCTCCCACAGCAGCGCGTGGGCACGGTGGTGGTCGCGGTAGGCGTCGACCGTGCGTGAGAGCAGGCCGCTCGACCCCTCGGGGCGCAGGCGGGCGTCGATCTCCCACGCCCGTCCCTCGGCCGTCAGCGCACCGACGTCGGCGAGGAGTCGTGCCGCTGTCGACTCGGCGGCGTCGCGGTCGCCGGTGTGCACGAAGAGCACGTCGAGGTCGGAGGAGTAGCCCAATTCGCGACCGCCGTGCTTGCCCATGCCGACGATGGCCATCGGCACCGCCGGCGCGAGTGCGGCGAGCTCGCCGCCGAGCGCGGCGTCGGCGAGGTCGGCGAGCTCCCGACCGACGTCCTCGACGTCTGCGATGCCGAGCACGTCACGGGTCGCGATCCGCAGTTCACCCCGCCGCTTGAACCGGCGCAGGCCGTCCTGGCGCGTCGCGTCGTCGTCGGCACGCCAGCGCAACGTCTCCGTCGCCTCGTCGCGGAGCTCGGCTGCGTCACGGGGCTCGAGGATCCCGTCCTCGACGAGCTCGGCGACGAAGTCCGGTTGCCGACGGACCGCCTGGCCGATCAGCTTCGACGACCCGAGCATCCGGCAGAGCCGTTCACCGGCGACGGGTGACTCCCGCAGCACCGGGACCACGGCGGTGGCGCGCACCGGGCCGTCGAGGACGACACGCAGCTGGAGCAGGCCGAGATCCGGGTTCGGAGTGTTCGAGAGCGCCTCGAGCAGGCCGGGCAGCAGCAGGCGGAGCTGGGTCGCGTTCCGCCCTCGCCCCATCGTGAGCTCCTCGACAGCGGCCCGTGTGGCGGCGAGGTCGCGGAAGCCGAATGCAGCGAGCTGTTCGGCGAGCGTGGCGCCGTCGGTCGGACGGGTCCCGGCGAGCGCATCGAGCAGCGGGCGGAAGAACAACCGCTCGTGGATCGAACGCACCGACGCCTGGTGGCGACGGTGGGTCGCACCGAACTGCTCGCGTGCGGTGGCGGCCGGCGTGTCCCGGTACCCGAGCACTCGGGCGAGCCGGTCGAGGCCGGCGTCGTCGGCCGGGAGCGCGTACACCTGGTGTTCGCCCTCGAGCTGCAGGCGGTGCTCGACGGTTCGGAGGTAGCGGTAGGCGACGTCGAGGTGCTCGGCGTCCTCGCGGTCGACGTAACCGTTGCGGGCGAGCTGTGCGAGCGCGTCGAGCGTGGTCGCCGACCGGATCGCCGGATCGTGCCGACCGTGGACGAGTTGGAGGAGCTGCACGGCGATCTCGATGTCCCGGATGCCGCCACGCCCCCGCTTGACCTCACGTTCGTAGGTCCCCGCGCGCGACAACATCTCCTCGGCGCGGGCCTTCAGCGCACGGATCGACCGCACGTCGTCGTCGTCGAGCGGTGCGTCCCACAGAGCCGGGCGTGTCGCTGCGAACCAGTCGGCGGCGAGGTCGCCGTCGCCGGCGCAGAAGCGGGCCTTGAGCAGCGCCTGCCGCTCCCAGGCGAGCGCCCGTTCCGCGTAGTACGCCCGGTACGCCGGGACCGTGCGCGAGAGTGCGCCGACCTTGCCGTCGGGGCGCAGGTCGGCGTCGGTGCGGAACACGATCCCGTCGACGGTCTGGTCCGACATGAGCGCGATCACCCGACGTGCGGTCCGGACGGCGCTGAACTCGTCGCCGTCGTGGACGAAGAGCACGTCGACGTCGCTCGCGTAGTTGAGCTCGCGGCCACCGAGCTTGCCCATGGCGATCAGCGCGAACGGCTGGGTGGGTGCGGCGGCCCGCAGTGCGCCGGCGAGGCAGGCGTCCGCGATGTCGGAGACCTCCCGTGCGACCACGGCGAGGTCGGCGAGGCCGAGCAGGTCGCGGAGCGCGACGCGCACGAATTCCCGCCGCTTCCAGTGTCGGAGCACGTTCGCCGGGTCCGCCGCGCCGTCGTCGAGCAGGGCGTGCACCTCGGCGCGCCGCTCGTCGGGGTCGCGTTCGCCGAGGTCGTCGACGACAGCGAGCAGTGCGGGATCCCGCAGTACCGCCTCGGTGAGGGACCGGCTCGCGTCCGCGAGGGCGACGACCGCCCGTGCGACGTGGTCGTCCTCCCGCATCCGGGCGCCGAGCGCCGGATCCGCCGACGCGAGCCGTTCGACGACGACGGCGACCCACCGCGGGTCACCGGCGTCGCGGACGATCGCGTCGAGCACTCAGAGCACTCCGAGGTGTCGGTCGAGTTCGTAGGGCGTCACCTCGGCGCAGTACTCCGCCCATTCCCGCCGCTTGTTGCGCAGCAGGTGTTCGAAGGTGTGTTCGCCGAGGGTCTCGCGCATGAGGTCGGAACGTTCGAGTTCGGCGACGGCTTCACCGAGCGTGCGCGGCAGGGACCGGACGCCGAGGGCGGTGAGCTCGTCCTCGCCGAGCGCGTAGAGGTTGTCCGCCGCCTCCACCGGGAGCTCGAGACCTCGTTCGATCCCGTCGAGGCCGGCGGCGAGCATCACCGACAGTGCGAGGTACGGGTTGCATGCCGGGTCGGGAGCCCGGTACTCGACGCGGGCCGAGGCGGCCTTCGCGGCGGGCACCGGCGGCACGCGGACAAGCGCCGACCGGTTGTTCCGGGCCCAGCAGATGTGGACCGGTGCCTCGAACCCGGCGACGAGTCGCTTGTAGGAGTTCACCCAGGGGTTCGTCACCGCGGTCATCGCCGCGGCGTGGGTGAGGAGCCCGGCGATGAACGCACGACCGACGGGGGACAGACCGACCGGGTCGCCCGGCGCGGCGAACGCGTTGACGTCGCCCTCGAACAGCGACAGGTGGGTGTGCATCCCCGAACCGTTCACGCCCCGGATCGGCTTCGGCATGAAGGTCGCGTACACGCCGAACTGGTGGGCGACCTCCTTCACCGCGGTGCGGAACGTGATGATCGAGTCGGCCATGGTCAGCGCATCGGTGGCACGCAGGTCGATCTCCTGCTGGCCGGGTGCGATCTCGTGATGGCTGGACTCGACCGGGATGCCCATCGCCTCGAGCGTGAGGATCGTGTTGCGGCGCAGCCCGGCCGTCGCCTCGGGCGCGTTCTGGTCGAAGTACCCGACACGGTCGACGGGCTCGGGCGTGCCCTCTGACGACCGCAGGTAGAAGAACTCCATCTCCGGGCTGACGTTCAGCGTGAACCCGGCGGCGCGTGCCCGGGCGAGGTTGCGCTTGAGGACCTGCCGGGGGTCGCCGGCGAAGGGGGCGCCGGACTGGTCGAGGATGTCGCAGAACATCCGGGCGACCGGTTCGTCGTCCTTGCGCCACGACAACAGTTCGAACGTCGTCGGGTCGGGGCGGGCGACCATGTCGGCCTCCTGCACCCGTGAGAACCCTTCGATCACCGATCCGTCGAACGTCATGCCCTCGTCGAACGCGACCTCGAGTTCGGCGGGCGTGATCGCGAACGACTTGAGCGAGCCCTGCACGTCGGTGAACCACATCCGGATGAAGCGCACCGAACGTTCCTCGACCGTGCGGAGGACGTACTCGTCGGCTCGGCGTCGTCCGGCTGCTGTCGACTGATCGTTCTCCATGACCCACCATTCTGGCGCGGCGGCCGCTGGCGTACGCTGGCGGGCGTGTCTTCTTCCCGCAGGCTCCGCGTCGCGACGTGCCAGCTCGACACGGTCGTCGGCGACCTCGACGGCAACGTCGACGCGGTGCTCGCCGCGCTCGCCGAGGCCGAGGCGCGCGGATGCGACCTCGCGGTCTTCCCGGAGCTGACGCTCACCGGGTACCCACCGGAGGACCTGCTCCTGCGGCCGGCGTTCGTCGAGGCGAACCTCGCGGCGCTCGAACGTGTCGCAGCGGCCACCAGGGACTGCGTGGCCGTGGTCGGGTTCGTGGACGGCGGCGACGCGCTCGGCAACGCGGCGGCGATCTGTGCCGGGGGCCGTGTGCACGGTGTCGTGCGCAAGCAGCTCCTCCCGAACTACGGGCCCTTCGACGAACGGCGGTACTTCGAGCCGGGCGGCGTCGACCAGCCGCTGTTCGAGATCGCCGGCGTGCCGGTCGGCGTGACGATCTGCGAGGACGCCTGGGCGCCGGCCGGTCCGATCGCCCGTGCAGCCGGCGGTGGCGCGCACGTCGTGCTGGTGCTCAACGCATCGCCGTACCACCGTGGCAAGGCGTCCGACCGGGAGCGGATGATCGCCACGCGCGCGGCGGACGCCGGTGCGGCGATCGTGTACGCCAACCTCGTCGGTGGGCAGGACGAGCTGATCTTCGACGGCGGGTCGTTCGTGGTCGATGCCGAGGGTTCGCTCGTCGCCCGCTCGCCGCAGTTCCGCGAGCACCTCGCGGTCGCCGAGCTCGAGATCCGGCCGGTGTACCGCAAGCGTCTCGTCGATCCCCGCCACGGACCTGCAGTCGCCACACTGCCGGTCGTGCCGGTGACACCGGTGGCGGGTGAGCGCCCCGCCGCATCCGACGCGACCAACGTCGTGACGGCACCGCTCGATCCTGTCGGCGAGGTCTACCTGGCGTTGACCCTCGCCACGCGCGACTACGTCCGCAAGAACGGGTTCACCGACGTCGTGATCGGCCTGTCCGGTGGTGTCGACTCGTCGCTCGTCGCGGCGATCGCCGCCGACGCGCTCGGCGCCGACCACGTCCACGGCGTGCTCATGCCGTCGCGGTACTCCTCGGACCACTCCGTCGCCGACGCCGCCGCGCTCGCTGCCGCGCTCGGGATCGACGCCCGCACCATCCCCATCGACGAGGCGCACCGGGCCTTCGAGTCGATGCTCGCCCCGAGTTTCGCCGACCGCGCCGCCGATCTGACCGAGGAGAACCTGCAGTCGCGCCTGCGCGGCGTGACCCTCATGGCGTTGTCGAACAAGTTCGGCTGGTTGGTGCTCACCACGTCGAACAAGTCGGAGTCCGCCGTCGGGTACGCGACCCTCTACGGCGACACGGCCGGGGCGTTCTCGGTCATCAAGGACGTGCCGAAGCTGCTGGTGTACGAGCTGTGCCGTTGGCGCAACGCACGCGACGGCGTGCCGGTCATCCCTGAGTCGGTGCTCACGAAGCCTCCGTCGGCGGAGCTCCGCCCCGATCAGCGCGACGATCAGAGCCTGCCGCCGTACGAGGTGCTGGACCCGATCATCGAGGGCTTCGTCGACGAGGACCGTTCGGTCGACGAGCTCGTCGCGGCCGGGTTCGACCGTGCGGTCGTCGAGCGCATCGCCCGACTCGTCGTGCTCGCCGAGTACAAGCGCCGACAGACGGCACCGGGTGCCCGGATCTCGACGAAGGCGTTCGGCAAGGACCGCCGCCTCCCGATCACGAACCGGTACCGCGGATGACCCTGCACGAACTCGCCCAGACGCTCGGTGCGTGGTGCTGGGGGGAGCGCCGGCTGTTCGAGATCGTCGGCTCCTGGGTGCCCTCGACCGCCGATCCGGCGGTGAAGGTGCACTTCGCCGAGGCGAGCCACCGCCATGCGTGGCGGGCGGCCCGCCTCGAGGAGCTGTTGCCCGCGGCGTACGTGCCGCCGGCATCCGCACTCGTCCGACCGGGACCCGACGCAGCGTCGTTGGCCGTGCTCGCCGGGCTCGACGACACCGTGCCGCGCCTCGCCGCGCTCTACCGGGTGGTCGTGCCGGCCCGGGTAGCCGCCTACGACCGGTGGATCGCTGCCACGTCCCTCACGGAGCGTCCGTATCTCCGCGCGCTCCGTGGCATCCGTGACGACCAGGTCGAGGATTGGATCGCTGCGGCGGGGGAACTCCACCGGTGTGTCCGGACAGAGACCGATGCCGCGAAGGCCGCCGCTGCCTGCGCCGATGTCGAGGCGGCGGCGCTGCGCTGACGCCCCGGTCGGCCGCCGTCGGGTGCGACCCCGTGGAAAGGCTTGACCACATCAGTATCGTGAGAACGCACATCATGCGGCAGTAGAGAGGATGCACCTTGCCGAAGGAGCGCGTCGAGCGAGACGAAGAAGACCTCGTCCGTCTCTACCTCACCGATATCGGGCAGTACCCACTGCTCACCAAGGACGACGAGGTCCGCCTCGCCCAGCAGATCGAGAACGGTGTGCAGGCGCGCGTCGAACTCGAGGCCGCAGCCGACGTCACCGCTGCGCGCAAGCGTGAACTGCGCCGGCTCATGCGCACCGGCGAGGACGCCGAGCGCACGTTCGTGCAGTCGAACCTGCGTCTCGTCGTGTCGATCGCCAAGAAGTACCAGGCGTCCGGCCTCCCCCTCCTCGACCTGATCCAGGAGGGAAACCTCGGGCTGATGCACGCCGTCGAGAAGTTCGACTGGCGCAAGGGCTTCAAGTTCTCGACCTATGCGACGTGGTGGATCCGCCAGGCGATCACGCGTGGCATCGCCAACACCGGCCGGACGATCCGCCTGCCCGTGCACGCCGGCGACACGCTCGCCCGGCTGCAGAAGGCGCGGGCCCGCCTCGAACTCAAGCTCGGTCGCCCGGCGACGCTCGCGGAGCTCTCCGCCGAGGTCGAGATGCCGGAGGACAAGGTGACCGAGGCGCTGCGCTTCGCCGCCGAGCCGCTCTCGCTGTCCGAACCGCTCCGTGAGGACGGCGACGCCGAACTCGGCGACGTCGTCGAGGACCGCTCGGCCGAGTCGCCCTTCGAGGTCGCCGCGACAGCGCTCCTGCCCGAGGAGATCAGCCGTCTGCTGGCACCGCTCGACGAGCGGGAACGGGAAATCCTCAAGCTCCGCTTCGGTCTCGACCGTGGTGAGCCGCGGACGCTCGAGGAAGTGGGCGAGCACTTCAACCTGACGCGGGAACGCATCCGTCAGATCGAGGCCCGCGCCATGTCGAAGCTGCGGCACCCGAGCTCCGACACCGGGGCCCGCGACCTCCTCGCCGTCTGATCGGCGGGCGGCCCGGGCCCCATCGGGTCAGATCGCGTCGCTTCCCATCTCACCGGTCCGGATGCGCACGACGCGTTCGGCGGCGGTGACCCACACCTTGCCGTCGCCGATCTTGCCGGTGCGCGCACCCTGGGTGATCGCATCGATGACCTGATCTACCTGGTCGGCGACGCAGAGCACCTCGACACGGACCTTCGGTTGGAAGTCGACCTGGTACTCGGCGCCGCGGTACACCTCGGTGTGCCCGCCCTGGCGGCCGAACCCCTGGACCTCCGTGACCGTCATACCGGTCACACCCGCCTGCTGCAGCGCGGCCTTCACGTCGTCGAGCTTGAAGGGCTTCACGACTGCGGTGACGATCTTCAGCACGGTTGCCTCCTTCGCGGGATGCCGAAACCTACAGGTTGTACGCCACTTCGGCGTGCTGGCTCACGTCGAGGCCGCGGTCCTCGTCCTCGGGTGCGACACGCAGCCCGATGGCGAGGTCGATGATCTTGGCGAGCACGGCCGTCACGACCGCCGAGTAGGCGAAGGTCACGGCACTGGCGACCACCTGCTTGCCGAGGAGCGTCGCACCGCCGCCGAAGAGCAGGCCGTCGGCACCGAGTGCGTTGACCCCGGAGTCGGCGAAGACACCGAGGAGCAGCGAGCCGACGAGACCGCCGACGAGGTGGACGCCGACCACGTCGAGGCTGTCGTCGTAGCCGAGCTTCGTCTTGAGGCTGATGGCGAGGAAGCAGAGCACACCGGCGATCGCACCGATCGCGATCGCCGACGTGCCGCCGACGAAGCCGGCGCACGGGGTTATGCCGACGAGGCCTGCGACGGCACCGGATGCTGCGCCGAGGGTGGTGGCGTGGCCGGTGCGGAGCCGCTCGACGACGAGCCAGCCGAGCATGCCGGCCGCAGCAGCGGTGTTCGTGTTGAGGAACGCCTGCGCAGCGAGGCCGTTCGCACCGAGGGCGGAACCGGCGTTGAACCCGAACCACCCGAACCACAGGATCCCCGTGCCGAGCACGGTGAAGGGCAGGTTGTGCGGCGGCATGGGCGTCGTCGGCCAACCCTTGCGGCGACCGAGCATCAGGCACAGCACGAGGGCAGCGGCCCCGGCGTTGATGTGGACGACCGCGCCACCGGCGAAGTCGAGCGCGCCGAGTGCGAACAGCCAGCCGGTCGGGCTGAAGACCCAGTGGGCGACGGGGGCGTACACGAGCAGCGACCACGCCGCGATGAACACGGCGTAGGCGGCGAAGCGCATCCGGTCGGCGACCGCACCGGTGATGAGTGCGGGCGTGATGACGGCGAACATCATCTGGTAGGTCGCGAACGCAACCGGCGGGATGATGAGCGCGAAATCGTCCACGTAGCCGGGAATGGTGAACCCTTCGGAACCGAGGTCCCCGAGACCGGCGAGGGAGAAGTCCCCGATCAGGTTCCCGCCGTCACCGAACGCCAGGCTGAACCCGACAGCGACCCAGAGCACGCTGATGATCCCCATCGAGAAGACGTTCTGCATGAGCATGCCGAGCACGTTCTTCGAACGGACCATGCCGCCGTAGAAGAACGCGAGACCCGGTGTCATGAAGAGGACGAGCGCCGCCGAGGTCAGTACCCAGGCGGTCGCACCCGCATCGATTTCCATGTCCAGCCTCCTGCCGCCGGCACCTTCCCGGACGGACCACAGGAGTCTGTCGGGGGGCCGTTACCCGGTCATTTCCCGATTGTTACGGCTGGATGAACGCGCAACACCCGCAGCCGGCGTGCCGTGCTGCGGGTGTCGGAGGTCGTCGCCGGCGGTGGCGTCGGTTCAGATCGCGTCGTCGCCCATCTCGCCGGTCCGGATCCGCACGACCCGGTCGACGTCGGTGACCCACACCTTGCCGTCGCCGATCTTGCCGGTCCGGGCGGCACCGCTGACGGCCTCGATGACACCGTCGACGGCTGAACCCTCGCACACGATCTCGATGCGCACCTTCGGCTGGAAGTCGATCTGGTACTCGGCGCCGCGGTACACCTCGGTGTGCCCGCCCTGGCGGCCGAAGCCCTGGACCTCCGTGACCGTCATGCCGGTCACGCCTGCCTGTTGCAGCGCAGCCTTGACGTCGTCGAGCTTGAACGGCTTGACGATGGCGGTGATGAGTTTCGGCACGGTTCGCTCCTTCCGGGGACCACGGGTCCGGCCAATGCCGGGGTTACCCGCACGTCCGATTGTGGCGGGCGGCTTTTTCGACGCAGTTTCCCGATTGTTTCGGTTCGGTGAACCCGCGTCGGCTCACCAGGTGTCGACGCAGGGCCGCTTCGGGGTCTCGCGCGAGCGCCAGTGGGGGACCGGCGCCGAGCGCAGGCCCGCCAGGATCCAGTGCCGGGACTCGGCCGGATCGACCACGGCGTCGATCTCGAAGATCATCGCCGTGTTCACGGCCTTGCCGTTCTCGTACATCTTCGCCACGAGCTTGTCGTACAGCGCACGACGTTCGGTCGGCTCCTCGATCGCCTCGAGCTCCTTGCGGAAGCCGAGCTTCACCGCACCCTCGAGTCCCATGCCCCCGAACTCACCGGTCGGCCACGACACCGCCCAGAACGGTGTCTTCATGCTGCCCGCCGCCATGCCCTGTGCGCCGAGCCCGTAGGACTTGCGCAGCACGATCGTGAAGAACGGGACGGTCACCGACGCAGCGGTGACGAACATGCGGCAGCAGTGGCGGACGAGGGCGAGCTTCTCGTATTCCGGCCCGACCATGTTCCCCGGGGTGTCGCACAGCGACACGATCGGCAGGTCGAACGCGTCGCAGAGCTGGATGAACCTGGTCGCCTTGTCGGCAGCGTCGCTGTCGATCGCACCACCGAGGTGCGACGGGTCGTTCGCGATCACGCCGACCGGACGCCCCTCGATACGTGCGAACGCCGTCACCATGCCGTGCCCGAAACCTCGTCGGATCTCGAGCACGGAGTCGACGTCGAACATCGTGTCGATGACCTCGCGCACGTCGTAGATCCGCAGCCGGTTCTCGGGGACGATGTGGCGGAGGCGACGCTGATCGTGCACCTCCCAGTCCTCGGTGCGGCCCTGGAAGTACGACAGGTACTTCTTCGCCACCTCGACGGCGTGCTCCTCGTCGCGGACGACGATGTCGACGACGCCGTTCGGCACCTGCACCGACAGGGGACCGACCTCCTCGGGTCGGTACACGCCGAGGCCGCCGCCCTCGATCATCGCGGGCCCGCCCATCCCGATGTTCGAGCCCTCCGTCGCGATCACGACGTCGCAGCAACCGAGGATCACGGCGTTGCCGGCGAAGCACCGGCCGGTCGTGATGCCGACCATCGGGACGGTGCCCGACAGCTGCCCCCAGGTGTGGAACGTCGTGACGTCGAGGCCGCCGCCCGAGATGACGTCGACGTCGCCCGGCCTCCCGCCGCCACCCTCGGCGAAGAACACGACGGGCAGGCGCCAGTCGCGGGCCAACTCCATCATGCGGTCCTTCTTGTAGTGGTTGAAGAACCCCTGCGTGCCCGCGAGGACCGTGTAGTCGTAGGACATCACGACCGCCTGCGAGGCGTCCTCGCCGAAGTCGCCGCCGTTCACCGACCCGACCCCGGCGACCATGCCGTCGGCCGGCGTGTTCTCCATCAGGTCCTCGACGGTGCGCCGTGTGCGCTGGGCGGCGACGGCGAGGGCGCCGTACTCGATCCAGCTCCCGTCGTCGACGAGGTCTGCGACGTTCTCGCGTGCGGTGCGCATGCCCGTCCGGCGACGGCGTGCGACCGCGTCGGGGCGGCTTTCGTCGAGCCCGTACGCGTGCCGGGCGATCACCTCGGCGAGGTCGGGGCGGATGTGGTCGAGGTCCACGTCGGCAGCGCCGCCCTCGGCGGTGACCGACACCTCGCCCTCCTCGATGAAGAGCAGACCGTGGCCCTCGTACACGGCGTCGCCAGGTACGACGCCGACCATGCGCACGACACCGCTGACCTCGGCCGAGACGACGTGCTCCATCTTCATGGACTCCATCACGAGCACCTGCTGGCCGGCGGCGACTTCCTGGCCGACCTCGACCGCGACGCTCACGATCGTCCCCTGCAGCGGGGCTGCGACGGCGACCGTTCCGTCGGGGCCGACCGCTGCGGCGACGGCGGTCGGCGCGGCCGGCGCTGCGGCCGTCGTCGGTGCGTCGGACTTCCCGAGCGCGAGCACGGCGAGCGGGTCGTCGCTCGCCACCCGGGTGCCGGCGAGGCCGGTCGGTGCGGCGACCTCGTTCGTGAAGTGGC
Organism: uncultured Acidimicrobiaceae bacterium; assembly: GCA_964453335.1. GTDB lineage: Bacteria > Actinomycetota > Acidimicrobiia > Acidimicrobiales > CAIXPF01 > VGBO01. The sequence continues at coordinate 24,010 of CAYVOK010000012.1, read as the reverse complement.
GCGGGGCGGCCGCCCCGGCCGTGGCGAGCAGCGCGGGCACCGCCTCGTCGACGGTGCGCGTGTGGACGTCACCGGCGACGACCTCGGGGGCGGCGAGCAGGGCACGCAGGAACCCGATGTTCGTCTGCACACCCTCGATGCGGAACTCGTCGAGCGCACGGCCGACGCGGCGCAGCGCGGCGGCGCGGTCGGGAGCGTGGGCGACGACCTTGGCGACGAGGGAGTCGTAGCTCGGGCTCGTCGCGTACCCGGCGTAGCCGTACGTGTCTGTGCGCACGCCCGGCCCGGACGGCGGGTCGAACTGCGTGAGCACGCCGCCGGACGGCCGTGCCGTGCCGTCGGGCTGCATCGTCTCGAGGTTCACCCGCACCTGCACGGCGACCCCACGCGGTGCGGGGACCGCGGCCTGCTCGAGACCGAGCGATGCGAGCGACTCCCCGCCGGCGAGGCGCAGCTGCGTGGCGACCAGGTCGACGCCGGTGACCTCCTCGGTGACGGTGTGCTCGACCTGGACGCGGGCGTTCAGCTCGATGAACGCCACGGTGGCGTCGTCACCGTCGGCGGTCGCGTCCACGAGGAACTCGGCGGTGCCGAGGCTCCGGTAGTCCACCGCCGCGGCGAGTCGGGTCGCCGCGGCGAGGATGCGGTCGCGGACCGTCATCGGCAGCTCGGTCACCGGGGCGATCTCGACGACCTTCTGTCGCTGCCGCTGCAGGCTGCACTCGCGGTCCCACAGGTGGGCGACCGCGCCCGTGCCGTCGCCGACGAGCTGGACCTCGACGTGGCGCGCCCGGGGCACGAACCGCTCGACGTAGACGTCGCCGTTGCCGAACGCCGCCTGCGCCTCGGACCGGCAGCGTTCCATCGCCTCGGCGAGATCGGCGACCGCCGTGACGGGACGCATCCCGCGTCCGCCGCCGCCGGCGAGTGCCTTCACCATGACCGCCCCGTCCGGCCCGAGTCCCTCGAGGAACGCTGTCGCCGTCGCGAGGTCGGTCGGACCGTCGGTGCCGGTGAGCGTGGGCACGTCGCACCGTGCGGCGAGCGCGCGGGCGGCGACCTTGTCACCGAAGAGCTCGAGCATCGCCGGGGTCGGTCCGACGAAGGCGAGCCCGGCCGCCTCGCACGCCGTGGCGAACGCGGCGTTCTCGGCGAGGAAGCCGTATCCCGGGTGGACGGCGTCGCAACCAGTCTCGACTGCGACCGCGACGAGCTGGTCGATGTCGAGGTAGGCGGCTGCGCCGCGCCCGTCGATCCGCCGACACTCGTCGCCGGCACGCGTGTGCAATGAGGCCCGGTCGTCGTCGGGATGGACGACGACGGTCGCGATGCCGAGATCCGCCGCTGCGCGGGCGATCCGGATGGCGATCTCGCCGCGGTTCGCCACCAACACCTTCTGCAGGCCCATGCGCCCGTCCCCCTCGTCACGGACGCGCCGCGCGCCCCGGGGAGTTTCTACCGGACGCCGGCCGGGCCGGGCTGCACCGCTGCAGCCCGCCATTGGCGGAGGTGGACGGGAATCGAACCCGCCGGACGGGGATCACCCGTCCCACCCGCTTTGAAGGCGGGGGGGCCCACCAGGTACCCGGACACCTCCGCCCGGCACGTTAGCGGGTCGGGGCCTTGACGGCTCCGGCGAATCGTGAGAGTATTCCCATCCCTTCCCATGCATTCCATGTGTCGTCGGGTCTGCACCGTGCGGTGACAATCCGGCGTCGATCCCGGGGAGGTCGCCGTGGTAACGGCGTGTTGGTCGGTCAAGGGCGGGAGCGGGGCGTCCGTCGTCGCCGCAGCGCTCGCGTCGACGCGCCGGTCGGGGGAGGGCACGGCGCTCGTCGACCTCGGCGGCGATCAGCCCTGCATCCTCGGGTGCGCCGAACCCGACGGCCCGGGTGTCGCCGAGCTCGCAGGACTCCGGGCGGACGCCGGCACCGTGCGGGCGGCCCTCGTCCCCCTCGCCCCCGGGCTCGGCCTGCTGCCGCGGGGTCGGGGCGATCTGCCGAGGGGCGAGCACGCCCGGGCGTTCACCGGGATCGTCGCCGGGTGGGGCGGCACGACGGTCGTCGACTGCGGCGTCCTCGCCGATCCGGACGGTCTCGCCGCGACCGTCGTGTCCTCGGCGAGCCGTTCGCTGCTCGTCGTGCGTCCCTGCATCGTCGCCCTGCGACGGGCGGTCGCCGCACCGTGGCGAGCCGACGGTGTGGTCCTCGTGACGGAACCGGGGCGTGCCCTCGGTCCACGTGACGTCGAGGGTGTCCTCGGCGCGCCCGTCATCGCCGTCGTGCCCGTCGACCCGACGGTCGCCCGGGTCGTCGACGCCGGCCTCCTCCTCAGCCGACCTCCACGGCTGCTCGCCGGACTGCTCGACCGTGTCGTCTGACCGTGGGGCGTCCGATCGGTCGGGTGCCGTGCTGACCGGTTTCGGTCCACTCGACCCGGTGCTCGCCGATCCGACGGTGTCGGAGGTGATGGTCAACGGCGCCGAGGTCTGGATCGAGCGACGTGGCCACCTTGAGCGCCTGGTCCTGCGCCTCGCCGCCACCGAACTGCACCGCCTCGTCGAGCGGGTGGTCGGGCCGGCCGGCGTGCGGGTCGACCGGGCGAGTCCGCTCGCGGACGTGCGCCTCGCAGACGGGTCCCGGGCACACGTGGTGCTCCCGCCGATCGCACCGGACGGACCGTGCATCACGATCCGACGGTTCACCCTCCTCGACGCCCGGGTCACCGACTTCACCGACGGGGCGACCGCCCGCCGCCTCGAGGACGCCGTCCGGGCCCGGGTCGACATCGTGGTCGCCGGTGCCACGGCGACGGGGAAGACGACGTTCCTCAACGCGCTCGCCCGGGCGGTCCCCCACGACGAGCGGATCGTCACGGTCGAGGACGTCGCCGAACTCCGGCTCGACCATCCCCACGTCGTCCGCCTCGAGACCCGTCGCCCGAACGCCGACGGCATCGGTGAGGTGACCGTGCGCACGCTCGTCCGGAACGCGCTGCGCATGCGCCCCGATCGGATCGTGGTCGGCGAGGTGCGGGGCGGCGAGGTGCTCGACATGGCGCAGGCGATGAACTCCGGCCACCGCGGATCGATGTCGACCTGTCACGCCAACTCGCCGCGCGATCTCCTGCGTCGCCTCGAGGCGATGGCGGTGCTCGGCGGCGGTTCCGTCCTCCCGGCGTTCGCCCGCGACCAGGTCGCCGGGTCGCTCGGTCTCGTCGTGCAGCTCGGGCGTGACACCGACGGGCGGCGTCGGGTGGTCGACGTCGTCGAGGGCGCAGGTCTTCGGTGAGACGCATCCGTCACCGCCGCGCCCGGGTCGGGTCCCCCGACGAGCCGCTCGTCGCGCTGCTCGACGGGCTCGCCCGGTCACTCCGGTCCGGCGCATCGTTCCCGACGGCGTTCGCCGAGGCGGTGGCCGACCTCGGCGCCGACGCGACCCCGGCGATGCGGGTCGTGACCGTCGCGTTGCGACGCGGCGACCCTGCCGACGAGGTGCTGCACCGGTGGGCCGCGACGGAGACGGCCGACGCGACACCGGCTTCGGTGCGGTTCGTCGCGGCCGGGCTGCACCTGCGGGTGCGCTGCGGTGGTGTGTCCGCCGACGCGGTCGACCGGCTCGCCGCGCTGGTGCGACTCCGTCTCGACGCTGCTGCGGCGGCGGCCGTGGAGTCGACCCAGGCGCGTGCGTCGGCGCGCGTGCTCGGGGTCGCGCCGGTGCTGTTCGCTGCGCTCGTCGGAGTGGGCGACGGCGACGTGCGGGCGTTCCTGCTCGGGACGTGGGCCGGTCGTTGCTGTCTCGGCACCGCTGCGCTCCTCGATGCGGCGGCGGTGGTCGTGATGCGGCGCATCGTCGCCGGGGTGTCGGCGTGACCCGCCCCCCGGACGTCGGCGCCGGTGACCTCGCTGCGGTTCTCGAGGCGGTCGAACTCCTCGGTTGCGCGTTCGCAGGCGGGAGCACGGTCCGAGTCGCGATCGCCGAGGTGGCCCCCTGGTGCCGTGGTGCTGCCGGGGCGATGCTGCGTGAGGTCGTCGATCGGACGTCGTCCGGCGCCGCGTCGGCGGAGGCGCTGCGAGCCGTCGCCGTGGGCCGGTCTCGTCCGCTTCGTCGCCTCGCCGGTGTTCTGCACGCAGCGGCGTGTGGTGCGCCGGTCCTCGGACCGGTCGAGCAGCTCACGGTCGAACTGCGGGCGGCCCGGCGTCGGGAGCTCGAGGCACGGGCACGGCGTGTACCGGTCCGCCTGCTGATCCCCCTCGTCGGCGGGGTGCTGCCGGCCTTCTGCCTCGTGGCCGTCGTACCCCTCGTCGCCACGAGCCTCGTCGGTCTCGGCCTTCCCGGCTGAACGCACCGACCGTCGTTCCCGAAGCTCCGGAGTCCTCGTGCCGTCATCGACGCAATCCCTGCCGCAGCCCCCCGCCGACCACCCCCGCACCGCAGATGCCGGTCAGGCGACCGTCGAGTACGCGCTCGTCCTGCTCGCCGCCGCGGCGATCGCCGTCCTCGTGATCACCTGGGCGACCACCACCGGACGCGTCGGCGAACTCTTCGACCGGGTGTTCGACAACGTGGTCGCCGACATGCCCGATGCGCCGTGACGACGGTCAGGGGACGGTGGAGTTCGCCCTGCTGCTCCCCGTCGTGCTCGTCGTCGTGCTGTTCGCCGCGCAGGTGGGCGCGGTCGCCGTCGCGCAGGTGGCACTCGTGCACCGCGTGCGGGACGAGGCACGGCGGGCCGCGGTCGAGGGCCCGGTCCCCGTCGCGCCCGGAACCGCAGGCGAAGGTCGACTCACGCTGCGGGTCACGAGCCTCGACGGTGACGTGCGCGTGGACGGTCGCTACGAGGTGCCCGTGCGGATCCCGGTCGTGCGCCTGCTCCGGACGTCGTGGCCGGTGACGGCGTCGCTCACCATGCGGTCGGAGCGAGGTCGTTCACGCAGGCGCACGGAGCGGTCGGCGGAACACCGCCACGACGACCCCCAGGCCGAGGATCCCCGCGCCGATCAGGGCGGCCTCACGTTCGAGCAGGAGTGCCATGCCGGTCGTCGCGGCGAGCCCGGCGAAGGGCAGCACCGGCCACGACCCGAGCGACCACGGCGATCGGAACGTGCGCTGGAGATCCGGGGCGACACGACGCAGGCGGATCACCATGACGTTCACGCTGAGGAACACTGCGAAGATCAACACGTCGGTTGCGCTCGCCACCCGCTCGAGCCCGCCGAGGAGCGTGCAGCCGGCCGTCGCCGCGGCGACGACGGCGACAGCGACGGTGGGCGAGCCGTTCCCGTCGACCCGCGCCCATCCCGTCGGGAGATCACCCTGTCGGCCCATCGCGAACACCATGCGAGACGCAGCCGTGATGACGAGGATGACGGTGTTCGCCGTGGTGACGAGTGCGAGCACCGCCATGACGGTGCCGGCACGCGCGCCGAGGACGGTCGCGGCGACGTCGGCGAGCGGCTGGGTCGACGACGCGAGCGCGTCCACCCCGAGCGCCCGAACGGCGGCGATGGCGACGGCGACGTAGAGCAGCGCCGAGATCCCGAGCGACCACAGGAGTGCGCGAGGTGTCGACCGGGTCGGGTCCTCCGTCTCCTCCGAGAGCGTCGCGACCTCGTCGAATCCGATGAACGCGAAGAACACGAGGGCGGCGGCGCCGAGGACCCCGCCGGCGACGTCCCGGCCCGACGCGTCCACCCGGTCGAGCACGCCGCCGTGGCCGGTCCCGGTGAGGCCGACGACGGTGACGAAGAGCAGACCGCACACCTTCACCGAACTCAGCACCAGCACGACCCGCGACCACCGGGTCGCACCGGTCACCCCGACGGCGGCGGCGCCGAGGACGACGGCGACGGCGACCACGCGCACGTCGACGGACCAGAAGGTCCGGGCGTACTCGGCGAACCCGAGCGCGACGGTCGCCCCGGCGACGACGAGGCCCGTGGTCATGGTCCAGCCGACGACGAAGGTCACCCGCCGCCCGAACACGTGACCGGCGTACTCGTACTCGCCACCGGCCCGCGGGAACATCCCGGCGAGTTCCGCGTAGCTCAGCGCCGTCAGCGAGCAGAGCGCCGCCGAGACGAGGAACGCGAGCCACACGAGGCCGCCGGCGGCGCGCGTCGCCGGCCCGAGCAGGACGTAGATCCCCGCACCGACGATGATCCCGACCCCGCTCGCCACCACGTGGACGGTCCGCAGCACCCGGGGGAGTTCGACCTCGTCGGGTCCGACGGCCATCACCCGACGCTACCGATGGTGGGTGCGCTGCGTCCGTGTGGCTACGGTCGAACGCTCATCGGGAATTGGGATCGAAGATCGACGGGTCGACGGGTCGACGGGTCGACGGGTCGACGTGATCAGGAACCGCGCGCTAGCACTGTTATGTTACGCCATCGACTTCGAGCCCGAAGTGCTTGCCAGTTCCCCACAGCGCAGTGGCCGACCCCGGCGGATGGTGACCGAACCGTGTGGACGTCGATACGGCTCTCGGGTGATCTGGATCTCGCAGCGGTGCCCGCTGCGAGGGCTCGCGTCATCGCCGCGTTCGCCGGGATCGGCGACGCAACGGGCGTCGAGGTCGATCTCCGGGACGTCGACATCCTCGACTCGTCGGGTATCGGCGTCATCGTGGGCGCGGTGCGGCGGGCCCGCACGCATCAGGTCGACGTGCGGCTCCGGATCGCTGCAGGCCCGGTGCGGGACATCGTCGCGCTCGTCGGCCTCGATCGGGTGGTCGACGTGGTGACCGAGGAAGTCGCCGACCGATGATCCCGGTCCTCGACGACACCGCCGCCGAACTCCGGCTCCCGCCGACGGTCGGCCAGATCGCGACCGCCCGGGCGTTCGTCGGGTCGATCGCCGCCACGACCCCCGGGCTCGACGAGAGCCGGATCGACGACGTCCGCCTCGCCACGTCGGAGGCCGTCGCCAACGCCGTCACCGCACAGCGGCGCAACGGACGCACCGATCGCATCGTGGTGCGCTGCGCTGCCGACGGGCTGCTGCTCGTGGTCGAGGTGATCGACGGCGGCGGCGGCATGACCGCTCCCGGTGGCGGTCCTGTCGACGTCGGGGACCTGACCGAGGGCAGTCTCGGGATCCCGTTGATCCGGGCGCTCACCGACCAGGTCGTCTTCGACGACGCCCCGGGTGGCACGGTCGTGCGGATGGCGTTCCGTCTGCGCTCCGGCGCATGACCGCTTGACAATTCCGCGCAGTCTGCCCGTACCCTCGTCCCCAATGGGCACTCGCCTCGTCATCGTCGAATCCCCCGCCAAGGCGCGGACCATCAGCGAATTCCTCGGTGACGGCTTCACCGTGGAGGCCTCCGTCGGGCACATCCGCGACCTGCCCGAACGGGGGAGCCAGGTCGAGGGCGACATGAAGCGGTGGGACGTCCTCGGCGTGGACGTCGACAACGACTTCCGGGCGCACTACATCGTCCCGGCGGACAAGAAGCAGCGAGTTGCCGAACTGAAGAAGCTGCTCCGTGGAGCCGACGAGCTCTACCTCGCCACCGATGAGGACCGCGAGGGCGAGGCGATCTCCTGGCACCTGCTCGAGGCGCTCCGACCGCCGTCAGGGGTGCAGGTCCGTCGCATGGTGTTCCACGAGATCACCCCGCAGGCGATCCAGCACGCCATCGACCATCCCCGCGAGATCGACCGGCAGCTCGTCGACGCGCAGGAGGCCCGCCGGATCCTCGACCGGATCTACGGCTTCAAGGTCTCCGAGGTGGTGTGGCGGAAGATGTCCCCGGCACGGTCCGCCGGACGGGTGCAGTCCGTCGCCACCCGCATCGTGGTCGACCGTGAACGGGAGCGGATGGCGTTCGTCGCAGCCTCGTACTGGGACGTCGACGCGACGTTCCGCTCGGCGGGCGCCGACGGGCGGGTCTTCACGGCGCGTCTCGTCGCGGTCGACGATCGCCGGGTCGCGACCGGCAAGGACTTCACGTCCGAGGGCAGGACGTCCCGGCCCGACGTCGTCGTGCTCGACGAGGCGACCGTCCGCAGCATCGTGGACGGTCTCGACGGTCGCAGCGTCGAGGTCACCGACGTCGAGGCGCGGCCGTACCGGCGCTCACCCGCTGCGCCGTTCATGACCTCGACCCTGCAGCAGGAGGCCGGGCGCAAGCTCGGCCTCGGCGCGCGGCAGGCGATGGGGGCGGCGCAGGCGCTCTACGAGCAGGGCTTCATCACCTACATGCGGACCGACAGCACCAGCCTGTCCGAGACGGCGATCGCGGCGTCGCGCGCCGAGATCGGTCGACGGTTCGGCCGCGAGTTCCTCCCCGACGCACCGCGCACCTACGCGAAGAAGGTGAAGAACGCGCAGGAGGCGCACGAGGCGATCCGACCGGCCGGCGAGACGTTCCGCAGCCCCGAGGAGGTCCGGCGGGCATTCGGCGAGCGATCGACCGAGGCCAGGCTGTACGAACTCGTCTGGCAGCGGACGATCGCGTCGCAGATGAACGACGCGATCGGCGAGACCGTCACCGCCCGGCTCACCGGGACGACGGCGGGGGGACGCACCGTCGGGTTCTCCACGTCGGGCACCGTCATCACCCACCAGGGGTTCCGGCGTGTCTACGTCGAAGCGGTCGACGAGGCCGACGACGGCGACGACGAGGACCGTCAGCTTCCCCCGTTGACGACGGGGGATGCGGCCGACGTCGTCGAGCTCGTGCCCCGCGGCCACGAGACGCAGCCCCCGGCGCGGTACACCGAGGCGTCGCTCGTGAAGCGGCTCGAGGAGCTCGGCATCGGTCGTCCGTCGACGTACGCGTCGATCATGGCGACGATCCAGGATCGCGGGTACGTGTGGCGGAAGGGCAGTGCCCTCGTCCCCTCCCTCATGGCGTTCGCCGTCGTGCAGATGCTCGAGCGCCACTTCGGCAACCTCGTCGACTACGAGTTCACCGCCCGGATGGAGGACGACCTCGACGGGATCGCGAGTGGCGAGACGGCGATGGCACCGTGGCTCCGCCGCTTCTACATCGGCGACGGTGACGCTCCGGGCCTGCGTACGACGATCACCGAACACCTCGGCGACATCGACCCTCGGGCGCTCTCGACGATCCCGCTCGGCCTCGACGACGACGGCGTGCCCGTCGTCGCACGGTTCGGCAAGTACGGCCCCTACGTGGAACGGGGTGACACCCGGGCGACCATCCCCGACGACATCCCGCCCGACGAGCTGACCGTCGACCGGGCGCTCGCACTGCTCGCGGCACCGGGTGACGACCGGGAGCTCGGGACCGACCCCGACAGCGGGCTGACGGTCCGGGTGCGCAACGGCCGCTTCGGTCCCTACGTGCAGCTCGGCGACGATCCGCCGCCCTCGTCGGGACGTGGTGCGAAGAAGGTGGCCAAGCCGCGTCGTGCGTCGCTGTTCAAGGACATGGACGTCGCGACGGTGACCCTCGCCGACGCGCTCGATCTGTTGTGCCTGCCGCGCACGGTCGGCGTGGCACCGGATGGCGAGGCGGTCGTCGCCGCCAACGGTCGGTTCGGCCCGTTCCTCAGCAAGGGGACGGAGAACCGGAGCCTCGAGACCGAACGGCAGCTCCTCACGATCACGCTCGACGAGGCGCTCGAGATCCTCGCCCGCCCGAAGGAACGGCGTCGGGGAGTGGCGAAGCCGCCGCTCGCCGATCTCGGCCCGGACCCGGTGTCCGGCCGACCTCTCGTCGTGAAGGAGGGTCGCTTCGGTGCGTACGTCACCGACGGCGAGACGAACGCCTCGTTGCGCGTCGGCGACCGCCCCGAGGAACTGACGGTCGAACGCGCCCTCGAACTCCTCGACGAACGCCGGGCGCGCATCGCCGCGGGTGGCGGGGCGAAGAAGCCGGCGGCGCGCCGGTCGACGACGGCGAAGAAGCCCGCAGCCGCGAAGAAGCCCGGAGCCGCGAAGAAGCCCGCAGCGGCGAGGAAACCAGCTGCGAAGAAGCCGGCAGCGGCGAGGAAGCGCCCGACCACCTGAGGGGTCGGAGGCGGCCGGAACCCGCTCCGGGTGCCTCCGGGTCATCCCCTATCGTGGCGGCCGTGACCCCCGACGGCCCGATCGACGCGCCCGGCCGGGACGCCACGCCGGGCACGGAGCCCGCCGTCGGGTTCGTCGACCGGGTCTTCGGATCGCGGCGGTTCTTCCGGCTGTGGCTCGGGATGGTCTGTTCTGCGATCGGCGACTGGCTCGGGTTCCTCGCCACGGCCGACCTCGCCGCCCGCCTCGGGGGTGAGCGGACCGGTGCGCTCGCCGTCGGCTTCGTGTTCATGGCGCGCATCGTCCCCGGTCTGGTGCTCGGGCCGTTCATGGGTGTGCTCGTCGACCGGTGGGACCGCAAGCGGGTGATGATCACGTGCGACGTCGGTCGCGCCGCCGTCCTGTTGTCGCTGCCCTTCGTCGGGAGCATCCCGGGCCTGATCGTGGCGTCGCTCGTGCTCGAGCTGCTCACGTTGGCATGGGCGCCGGCGAAGGAGGCGACGGTCCCGAACATCGTGCCGACCTCGCACCTCGCGGCGGCGAACTCGTTGTCGATCGTCGCGGGCTACGGCACCTTCCCCATCGCCGCCGCCCTTTTCGGCGGGTTCGCGAAGTTCGGCGAGGCGGTCGACGGTGGGTGGTTCGCCGACGCGTTGCGGCTCGGCCAGGAGGGTTCGCTCGGGTTCTACGTCGACGCGGTGACGTTCCTCGTCGCTGCTGCGATCGCGCTCTCGCTCGACCTGCCGCGCCGGGCCCACCGGTCGCCGGTCGACGGCGAGGAGGGCCGGCGGGCGATCGGTCTCGCGTTCACGGATCTCGCGGACGCGCTGCGGTTCATCAGGGCGTCGCCGACGATCCGTGCCGTGAACGTCGGCCTCGCCACCGGGTTGATCGGCGGCGGGATGCTCGTCCCGCTCGGCAAGATCTTCATCGAACGTGTGCTCGGTGCCGGATCGGCCGGTTTCGGCCTGTTCCTGACCGTGCTCGGCCTCGGTGTGGCCGGCGGTGTGGTCGGGGTGACGCTCGGACAACGACATCTCCCGAAGGAGCGCACGTTCGCGCTGGTCGTGTTCGGTGCGGGTGTGTGCCTGTTCGGTGCAGCGTCGGTGACCACCCTCACCCCGGCGGCCGTGCTCATCTTCGGTCTCGGCGCGTGCGCCGGCACCGCCTACGTGCTCGGGTTCACGCTCCTGCACGAGACGGTCACGGACGAGTTCCGAGGTCGGATCTTCGCGGCGCTCAACACGCTCGTGCGCCTGTGCCTCGTCGTGTCCTTCGCCGTCGGACCGTTCCTCACGCAGCTCTTCGACGATCTCAGCGCACGCCTGTTCCCCACCGGGAAGGCGCCGATCCTCGGGATCGACGTGTTCGTGCCCGGGATCCGAGTCACGCTGTGGCTCGCCTCGGTGATCATGGTCGTCGCCGGCGTCCTCGCCGCCAGGACGATCGGCCGTGAACGTCGGTCGGTCGATCCCGCTGCCGTCGTCCCGGGGGCGTCGTGACGCGCGGGCGGTTCATCGTGTTCGAGGGGCCGGACCGGGTCGGCAAGTCGACCCAGGTCGAGCGGCTCGTCGCGGTCCTGGGTGCCGTGGCGACCCGAGAGCCGGGCGGCACCGCCGTCGGTGCCGAGGTGCGGGAGCTCCTGCTCGACCACCGGACCGACGGCCTCGACCCGCGGGCCGAGGCGCTGCTCATGGCGGCGGACCGGGCGCAGCACGTCGCCGAGGTGGTGGCCCCGGCGCTCGCCGCAGGGCGACACGTCGTGAGCGACCGGTACCTGTACTCCTCGGTCGCGTACCAGGGCGCCGGGCGCGAGCTCGGTGAGGACCGGGTGCGGGAGCTGTCGCTGTGGGCGGTCGACGGTCTCGAACCCGACCTGGTCGTGCTGCTCGACGCGGCGGACGACCCGCTCGCCGTACGTCGGCCGGGCGACGGTGACCGTCTCGAGCGTGAGGGTGACGACTTCTTCGCCCGGGTCGGGGCGTCGTACCGCCGTCAGGCGGCGGCTGACCCCGACCGGTGGGTGGTGGTCGACGCCCGCGCCGACGTCGAGGAGGTGCACCGAGCGGTGCTCGCTGCGGTGACGGCTCGCCTCGAGATCGAGGTGGGAGCCCGGTGAGTACGCCGGTGGCCGCCGACCCTTTCGCCGACGTCGTCGGGCAGGACGACGCGGTCGCCGTGCTCCGGGCGGCGTTGCGGGCGCCCGTCCACGCGTACCTCCTCGTCGGACCTCCCGGGTCGGGGCGCCGTGCTGCGGCCCGGGCGTTCGCGGGGGAGTTGCTCGCCGAGGATGCGCTCGCCGCCGGCGACGACGCGGCCGTCGAACGACACCGTCGTCTCGCCCGCCTCGAGGCGCATCCCGATCTCGAGGTCGTCGAGCGCGAGGGTGCGTCGATCGACGCCGAACAGGCACGGGCCATCGTGCGTTCGGCGATGCGGTCTCCGGTGGAGGGACGCCGCAAGGTGCTCGTGCTCACCGAGTTCCACCTCGCGGGCGCGGTCGCGCCGATGTTGCTCAAGACGATCGAGGAGCCGCCGCCGGGTGTCGTGTTCGTGGTGCTCGCGGACGTGTTGGCACCCGACCTGCAGACGATCGCATCGCGCTGTGTCGTCGTGCGGTTCGCCCCGTTGCACCCTGACGTGGTGGCGACGGCACTCGTCGCCGACGGCGTCGCGCCCGATGTCGCCCGGGTGGCGGCCGACGCGTCGGGCGGTGATCTCGGACGGGCGGCGGTCCTCGCCACCGACCCGGCCCTTGCGGCCCGGGCGGCGTGGTGGTCGTCGTTGCCCGACCGTCTCGACGGCACGGGTCGGACGGTCGTCGCGCTCGTCGGCGAGTTGCTCGCCGCGCTCGACGACGCGGTCGCCCCGCTCGTCGCCCGCCAGGAGGCCGAACTCGCCGAGATCGCCGAACGCGAGCAGCAGTACGGGCTCCGTGGCGGGTCGCGCCGCACGATCGACGCCCGTCACAAGCGGGAGGTGCGTCGGTTCCGTCGCGACGAGTTGCGGTTCGGCCTCGGTCTCCTCGCCCGCACGCTGCGCGACGGGATGCTGGGCGCCACCGCCGGCGCGGCGACACCGGCCGGTGCCGCCCGGGTCCGGGCCCGACTCGGGGCGATCGACGCGGTGCACCGCACGGCGGTCGCGCTCGACCGCAACCCGAGCGAGCGCCTGCAGCTCGAGCGCCTGCTGCTCGCGGTCGGCCCGACCGGCTGAGGCCCGGCGACGTGGACGTCCACCGCTCACCCGCGGGCCTCGTCGTCCCCGACCACGCGCTCACCGTCCGGTTCGCCAGGTCCGGTGGGCCCGGCGGTCAGCACGTGAACACGTCGGCGACCCGGGTGCGTCTCGTCTGCGACGTCGCGGCGTGCGGGTTCGACCCGGCGATCGAGCGGCGCATCGTCGAGGTGCTCGGTCCGACGGTCGTCGTCGTGTGCGACGAGGAACGCTCACAACTCCGCAACCGGGAGCGGGCCGTCGAGCGTCTGCTGACCCGGCTCGACGCAGCGAACGTCCGGCGCACCGCCCGCCGTGCGACCCGGCCGACCCGGGGTTCGGTCGAGCGGCGGCTCGACGCCAAGCGGCGGAGCTCGGCCCGCAAGGCGGAACGGCGTCGTCCCGGCGACGACTGACGGTGATCGCCGCTGCTGTGGGGCGCCACGGGTCCCGGTGCTAGGGTCATGCCCCTGTCCGTCCCCCGAGGGCGGACTCGCCCGAGTAGCTCAGTCGGCAGAGCGGCTCACTCGTAATGAGCAGGTCAGGAGTTCGATTCTCCTCTCGGGCTCGCCGTGTCGATCACCGTCGTGACCTCTCCCGGCCCGGCGGGTTCGTGCAGCGGTACCCTTCGCGCCGACGTGCAGGAGGGGTGATGACCGCGCAGACTCCGGTGGGGGAACTCGACGGCCGTTCGGGCTGGGTCGCGGTCGCCGCGACGTTCGTCTCGGTGTTCACGTGCTTCGGCGTCGTGTACAGCTTCGGGACGTTCTTCTCGGCCATGTCGGCCGATCTCGGCGCCGGCAAGGGTGCGACGGCGCTCATCTTCGGGCTCACGATCTTCTTCCTGTTCGGCCTCGGTGTGGTGACCGGTCGGCTGGCCGACCGCCACGGGCCACGCCCGGTGGTGCTCGCCGGGGCGGCGTCGATGGGGATCGGACTGCTCGCCACGTCCTTCGTGACCCGCACGTACTTCGGGTACGCGACGTACGGCGTGTTCGTCGGCACGGCGACGGCGTGCTGCTACGTGCCGCTCGTCGCGCAGGTGTCCGGGTGGTTCGTCCGCCGGCGGGCGGCGGCGCTCGGGATCGCGGTCGCCGGCATCGGACTCGGGACACTCGTCGGGCCACCGGTCGCGAACGTGCTGATCGAGGCGATCGGTTGGCGGTCGACGTACCGCGTGTTCGCAGCGGTCTCGGTGCCGTTGCTCGTCTTCGCCGCCCTGCTCGTGCGCCGGGCGCCGGCTGCCGCTGCGTCGGCGGCGACGCTCAGCTTCCGTGAGGTCGTGGCGAACCGCTTGTTCCGCTATCTCTACGTCGGCGGGTTCTTCATGGGGCTCGCGTTGTTCGTGCCGTTCGTCTTCCTCGTGCCGTATGCGAAGGACCAGGGCATCGGTGCCGGTGCGGCGTCAGCGCTCGTGAGTCTGCTCGGGGTCGGCAGCCTCGCCGGTCGCCTGGTGCTCGGCACGCTCGGTTCACGGCTCGGGGTGGTGCGCCTCTACCAGTTGTGCTTCGCCACGATGTCGGCGTCATTCGTGCTGTGGCTCGTCTCGGGCGCGTCCTACCCGGTGCTCGTGGCGTTCGCGCTGACGCTCGGCATCTCCTACGGCGGCTACGTGGCGCTCAGCCCGGCGGTCGCGGCCGAGCTCTTCGGCCTCGTCGGGTTGGGGTCGATCCTCGGTGCGCTCTACACGTCGGGCGGGTTCGGCGCGCTCATCGGCCCCTACCTCGGCGGTCGGATCCTCGACGTGACGAACGACTCGTACCCGGTCGCGATCGTCGTGGCGATGGTGCTCAACATCGTCGGCACCCTGCTGCTGCTCCCGTTGCGGGGGCAGCGGGGACCGGTCAGCCGGTCGTCGTGAACGCGACGAGCCCACCGCCGTCGACCACGATCGTCTGACCGGTGATGAACGACGCCGCGTCGGAGGCGAGGAACAACGTCGCCGCGGCGATGTCCTCCGGCTCGCCGAGCCGCTTCAGCGGGTAGGCCTGGGCGACCTCGCCTCCCCGCTCGCCCTCCCACAGGATGCGTGCGAAGTCGGTACGGACGAGCCCGGGGGCGACGCAGTTGACCCGCACCTTCGGGCCGAGTTCGGCGCCGAGCTGCTTCGTCAGGTGGATGAGGGCTGCCTTCGTGACGTCGTAGACGCCGAGGATCGGGTTCGTCGACAGGCCGCCGACGGAGCTGATGTTCACGACCGACCCGCCGTGCTCGCGCATCCACGCCTGCCAGGCGAGCTGCGTCCAGAACATCGGCCCGGTGATGTTGACCTGCAGGGTCTTGTTCCACCGGCCGAGGTCGACGTCGATCGTCGGGCCGGCGTAGGGGTTCGCTGCAGCGTTGTTCACGAGCACGTCGAGACGGCCATGGCGAGCGAGGACCGTCTCGATCGTCGCGGCGGCCTGGTCGAGCTCCCCGACGTTCGCCGCGTACCAGTCGCAGCCGTGGCCGATGGCCTCGGCCGCGGCCTCGAGCTGGTCGGCCTTGCGGGAGACCACCACGACCTGTGCGCCCGCCTCGGCCATCGCGGTGGCGATCCCGAGTCCGATGCCCTTCGAGCCGCCCGTGACCACGGCGACCTTCCCGTCGAGACGTACGTCCATGGGCGCACCCTACCGGCGGACGTCCCGGGGCTCTAGGGTTCCTGTCGTGGCCGATCGCTCGACCTTCGCCGAGCAGGCGGAACCGTTCATGGCTCCGCTGTACGTCGCGGCGTTGCGGATGACGAGGAACCCGGCCGATGCCGAGGACCTCGTACAGGAGACGTTCCTGCGGGCGTTCCGGGGGTTCGAGGGCTTCGAGGCGGGCACGAACCTGAAGGCGTGGCTCTACCGGATCCTCACGAACACGTTCATCAACCAGTACCGGGCGAAGAAGCGGCGTCCCGACGAGACCGATCTCGACGACGTCGAGGATCTGTACCTCTACCGCCGACTCGGCGGCCTCGAGGCGGCTGCGGTGGGTCGCAGCGCCGAGGACGAGCTGATGGACTTCTTCACCGAGGTCGAGGTCGCGAAGGCGGTCGACGGGCTCCCGGAGTCGTTCCGGCTCGCCGTCCTGCTCGCCGACGTCGAGGAGTTCTCCTACAAGGAGATCGCCGAGATCCTCGACATTCCGATCGGCACCGTCATGTCTCGGCTCCATCGGGGAAGAAAGCTGCTCCAGAAGGAGTTGTACGACTTCGCAAGCGCCCGTGGGCTCGTCGCCCCGAGCGCTCAGTCCGTTTCCGACGGTGCCGACGACGCGACGTCGACGACACCCTGAGCCACTCCCCAGGTGACGCGTGAGCGACCAGATCGACTGTGAACAGGCTCTGATCCTCCTGTACCAGTTCATCGACGGCGAGCTCACGACCGAGCGCCGCGAGTGGATCACGGGCCACCTGCACGGCTGCACCCACTGCTTCTCGGCCTTCGACTTCGAGCAGGAGTTGCGGATGGTCGTGCGGTCGCGGTTGCAGACCCCGATGCCCGAGGGTCTCCGGGGCCGGATCATGGACGCGCTGCAGCGAGAGTTTCCCGGTCTCGGCGGCGGGGTACCCGGCCTGCCGTGAGGCGGGGCCGTCGACATCGGCGGTCTTGGACGGTCGTTTCATACGATCGCCCGAAAAATCGGGTGGATCGGGAATCCCACGGTGTGCCGTCCACGTTGGAGGGGTCATGACCGACACCGCTGTCGTTGGGTACCGCTTCTCGAGCGAAGAAGGATCCGTCCGGCAATTCGACCGGGGACGTGTGTGCTGCGAACCGGGATGCTGCACCCGGCTGTCGATCTACAACGACGGCGAGCACTGCGCCCGGCACGAGCCGATGACGACCGTGCGCACCCGCGGCGTCAAGATCGCCTGAGCCGTCCGGCCGTGCCGGTGACGGGTTGGCGGTCGCAGGATGCTGCGCGGGTATGCTCCCGGCCATGACGCTTGCTGCGGCGCCGGTTTGGCACTACTGGATCGGGGTGGCGATCGCCCTCCCGACGGTCGGCTTGGTCCTCGCCACCATCGTCGGTTACGTCGTGAAGGTCGTCGGGCCGAAGTACGCCGGCCGCAACCGCTGAGCCGGCTGCACCGGGACCCGGACCGACCCATCTTCCGTCGTGGCCGGATCCGATGCCGTCGACTGGGAGTTCGCACGACGGGTCGCGGCGCGGGTCGCTCGGCCCGAACCGTTCGTCGGTAGCACTGCCTACCTCGACCTCGACCCGTCGTTCCGACGGCTGACGGCAGAGGCGACCGGGCTCGTCGCTGCGGAGACGGGCCTCCCTCCCGCGCCCACCCCCACCCGGGCCGTCGTCACGGACCGCAACGGGTGGAGCAGCGTCAACATCGTGAACTTCCGACGCCTCGTCACACCCGTCATCGAACGGGCCGAGCGATCGGCCGGCGGGCGGCTCGCCCCGGTCGGACGGCGTGTCGCCGGCGCAGAGGTCGGCGCACTCCTCGGTTGGATGTCGACCCGGGTCCTCGGGCAGTACGACCTCGCGCCGCCGTCCGGATCGACGCCCGACGACGCGACGCCGTCGGGCGACGTCGTCTACTACGTCGGCCCGAACCTGCTGGCCCTCGAGCGGCGCTATGCGTTCCCCGCCGAGGAGTTCCGGCTCTGGGTTGCGCTCCACGAGTGCACGCACCGGGCGCAGTTCACCGGTGTGCCCTGGCTCGCCGATCACTTCTGGGACCTCGTCGGGCGGGTGCTCGACGGGGTGCGCGCCGACCCGGCCGACCTGCTCGCCGCCCTGCGACGCACCGCAGCAGAACGCCGCGCCGGTCGTGACCCGCTCGCCCGCGGAGGGATCTCGGCAGTCCTCGCCACACCCGCACAACGGGACGCGCTCGACCGGCTCGCCGGGCTCATGGCACTCCTCGAGGGCCACGGCGACGTCGTGATGCGCCGCGCCGGTGGCGACCGGCTCCCGAACGCATGGCGGTTCGAGCGGGTCCTCAAGCAGCGACGCACCGCCGGGTCGCCCGCGGTGCGCGCCGTGCTCCGCATCGTCGGGCTCGAGGCGAAGCTGCGGCAGTACGCGCAGGGCGAGGCGTTCGTGACCGAGGTCGAGGCCGCCGGTGGGCGGGCGCTGTTCGACCACGTGTGGCGTGGACCCGCATGGCTGCCCACCGCGGACGAGATCGACCAGCCGTCGAGCTGGATCGCGCGGGTCCGCATGTCGGAGGCCGCCCCGGGATGACCGGTCCGCCGGTCGACGTCGCCGACCTCCTCGGCCGGTGTTCCTTCCCGGCGCAGGGCACCCCGCTCACGTGCGCCGTCTCGGGCGGCGCGGACTCGCTCGCACTCCTCGTCCTCGCCGCCGCCGCCGGGTGTGCGCCGACCGCCGTCCACGTCGACCACGGGTTGCGCCCCGGGTCGGCGGCCGAGGCGGCCGTCGTCGGCGAGGTCGCCGACCGGCTCGGGGTGCCGTGGCGGTCGGTGCGCGTCGACGTTGTCGACGGATCGAACCTCGAGGCCCGGGCCCGGGCTGCCCGACACGCCGCCCTCGGCCCCGACGCCTGCACCGGGCACACGGCCGACGACCGGGCCGAGACGATGCTGCTGAACCTGCTGCGCGGGGCCGGGTCGGACGGACTCGCCGCGCTCGGGCCGTCGCCACGTCGCCCGATCCTCGGACTGCGCCGGGCGGAGACGGCGGCGCTGTGCGCGGCGCTGGGCATCGAACCCGTCGTCGACCCCTCGAACGACGATCCCCGGTTCCGTCGCAACCGGGTCCGCCACGAGGTGCTGCCACTCCTCTGCGACGTCGCCGGTCGGGACGTCGTGCCGTTGCTCGTGCGCACCGGCGACCACGCCGGTGCCGTCGCCGGCCTGCTCGGCGCCCTCGCCGACGACGTCGACGTCACCTCGGCGGCGGCGTTGCGGGCTGCGCCGGAACCGGTCGCGGCGGCGGCGGTCCGCCGCTGGCTCCGGCAGGCGCACCCGGACGGGCAGCCGCCCGACGCCGCAACGGTCGCCCGGGTGCTGCGCGTCGCCGCCGGTGAGATGCGCGGCACCGATGTCGGCGGTGGACGCCGTGTCGGGCGGTCGGCCGGGGTGCTGCGCCTCGAGGAACCGGACGGGGCGCACCGGTAGCGCGTTCCGCGGGCGGTACGATGCGGCCGTGGCGCCGAAGGGAAAGTGGGCACAGGGGATCACCCCGCGTGGGTTCTGCTGGGTGATCAAGGACCGGCTCGCGGTCGCCGAACGCCCCGGCGGGCACGGGGAGAACCACCGCCGCGTCCGGCGGCAGGAGGAGATCATCTGGATCCGGGAGCAGGGCTTCACCCGGGTGATCTCGCTGCTCACCTCCCCCCACAACCTGCACAACTACGACGAACTCGGCGTCGCATGGCTGCACCGACCGCTGTCCCTCGTCGACGGCACCCGCGAAACCGTGGCGGCGTTCTTCCCCGAACTGCGCGAGATGCTCGCCCGGGGGGAACGGCTGCTCCTGCACCGGGCCGAGCTCGGTGACCCGGTGATCGGCCTGCTCGCCGGTTACCTCGTGTGGAGCGGCATGGTCCCCGAGGGTCCGCGGGCCATCTCGATCATGGAGCAGATCACCAGCCGCCAGCTCGGCCCGCCCGGACGTGAACTCGTGGCGATCGGACACTCGCTCCGCAGCACCGCGTCCGCAGCACAGCGCAGCTGAGCCCCACCGGGTCGTGCCCGAACTCCCCGAGGTCGAGACGATCCGTCGACGCCTCGCCGCGGAGCTGCCCGGGCGCACGGTGATCGACGCGTCGGCGCACCCCTCGACGAAGTTCTGCGCCGCCACTGATGCGGTGGGTGCCCGTATCGACGCCGTCCGCCGACGCGGCAAGTACCTGCTCGTCGATCTCGACGACGGTCGGGACCTCGTCGTCCACCTCGGGATGACCGGGGTGCTCGGGTTCACCTCGACGGTCGACGACGCCGCGGCCGACCCCTACGTACGAGCGTGGTGGGCCCTCGACGACGGCCGCACGCTGCGGTTCCGCGACGTGCGTCGGTTCGGTCGGATCGCCGTCGTCGACCGCGGCGCGTACGGCGCCCTGCCGACACTCGCCGCGCTCGGCCCCGAGCCCTTCGACGACGCCCTCACACCGGCGGTGTTCCATGCGGCGTTGCGGGGGAGCCGGGCCCGCCTCAAGACGGCGGTCCTCGGGCAGCGGATCATCGCCGGTGTCGGCAACATCTACGCGGACGAGGCGTTCTGGCGCGCCGGGGTGAACCCGGCCGCCCGACGGATCGGCGGGCCGGCCGCTGCGCGGCTCCTCGCCGCGCTGCGGGCGGTGCTCGGCGAGGGCATCGACAACGGCGGCACCACGTTGCGGGACTACCGGGACGCCGACGGGGGAACCGGCACGAACCAGCACCACCTCGACTGTTACGGCCGGGGCGGACTCCCCTGCAGGCGTTGCGGCACGGTGTTGCGACGTCGGGTCGTCGACGGGCGCACGACGGTGTCGTGTCCCACCTGCCAGCGCTGAGGTCGGACCCCGGGTCAGCGGAGCGCAGCGGCGACGTCGTCCCAGCGCACCGGCGTGCGGGGGAGTGCGGCGGCTGAGAACCGGGGTGCGAGCGCCGCGAGTTCCTCGGGTGCGATCCGTTCGTCGTCACCGAGCACACCGAGGCTGCGGCACAGCACCGAGCACACCGCGACGAGGTGATCCCGGCGCGCGCCGCCGCTGCGGTCGCCCATCGTCTCGGCGAGCGTCACCGCCCCGTGCCGTTTCGCGAGCCGCGCCCCGTCGGGGCCGAGGACGAGCGGGACGTGCAGGTACGAGGGCGTCGGCAGGCCGAGCAGCCGCTGCAGCAGCACCTGCCGCGGGGTCGACGACAGCAGGTCGTCGCCGCGCACGACCTGGGTGACGTCCTGTGCGGCGTCGTCGACGACGACCGCGAGGTTGTATGCGGCGACCCCGTCGGCGCGTGCGAGCACGACGTCGTCGACCACACCCGACGTCACCCCGACGACACCGTCGACCACGGTCACCCGCTGCCCGTCCGCCCGCAGCCGCAGCGCGCCGCGGCGGCCCGCAGCGACCCGGGCGGCGCGCCCTGCGGCGTCGAGGTCCCGACACGTGCCCGGGTAGGCGCCGTCCGGGTGGAGTCCGTGCGGGGCCCGGGCGGCGGCGTCGATCTCGGCCCGGATCTCACGACGGGTGCAGAAGCACGGGTAGACCGCACCGGCGGCCTCGAGCCGGTCGATCGCGGCGCGGTACCGCGCCGTCCGCTCGCTCTGGCGGACGACCGGACCGTCGGCGCGCACCCCGACGTCGGTGAGGTCCGCGAGTTGCCGTTCCTCGTGCGCCGGCGACGACGTCACTCGGTCGAGGTCCTCCATGCGGACGACGAACCCGAGACCGGCAGCGCGGGCGGCGAGGAAGGCGGCGATCGCCGTGCGCAGGTTCCCCAGGTGCAGCGGCCCGGTCGGTGACGGGGCGAAGCGGCCGTTCACGTGCGCATTGTGCCCGCGCGTGGGCGAGGCTCGGCGCATGGCGACGTCGGAGGGGCCCATCCTTGCGCTCGACCGCCGCGCCCGACTCGAGCGGATCCTCGAACGCGACGGGGCCGAGTGCGTGTGGTGTCGTCGGCCCCTCGAGGTCGGCCTGACCCGTGCCACGACGGAACACCTCGTGCCCAGGGTCCGGGGTGGGCCGAGTTGGATCGAGAACGAGGTCGCCGCGTGCCGGCGGTGCAACGGCGCACGCGGGCACCTCGGCGTCGCCGCCTGGGTCGAGGAGTGCGTCGGCCGGGGACTCGACCCGAACGTCGACGTCGTCGTCCGCACCCTCGAGTCGCTCGCCGAGGCGATCCGGCTGCGCGGAGGTCGGCGCCGGGCGCGACCCCAGGTCGAGGCGCAACTGCGCCGACTACGTCGCCGCTGAACGGCGGCCGTCGGCCGGTGCTGTCAGTCGCCGAGGGCGGCGGGAACGGCCGGGATCGACGCCACGAGGTAGTCCGCCGCACCGCGCAGCGCCACGTACCCCGGCGTCCCCTCGAGTGGCGCGATCGCCTCGAGCGCGCCGTCGAGATAGGACCGTGCGGTGACGATCGCCGAGGCGACCGCACCGCTGCGCACGACCGCCCGGCGGGCCTCGAGCACCGCTGCGGGGTCGAGGTCGCGGCCGAGCAGCCGTCGGAGACCGTCGCCCTCGGCGCCGGCGAGCGCCCTGATGGTAGGCAGCGTGTACACGCCCTGCACGAGGTCGTTGCCGGCAGGCTTGCCGAGCTGTTCGTCGGTGGCGACGATGTCGAGCACGTCGTCGACGATCTGGAACGCGACGCCGTACTCGTGCCCGAAGGTGGTGAGCCGGTCGATCGTGGTCCGCGGGTGACCGGCGACGATGCCGCCGATCCGCCCCGCCGCAGCGAGCAGCGCCGCCGTCTTGCCCGACACCGACGCGAGGTACGCGGCCTCGGTGCGGCCCGGGTCGAAGGTGCTGCGCAGCTCCCGGATCTGCCCCTCGCAGAGGCGACCGATCGTCGCGGCGAGCAGGCCGGCGACCTCGGTACCGAGCGACGCAGCGATCTCGGACGCCTTGGCGAGCAGGAAGTCGCCGCCGAGGATCGCCTTCAGGTTGCCCCAGCGGTGGTTCACCGACTCGACGGTGCGCCGGGTCTCGGCCTCGTCCATGACGTCGTCGTGGTAGAGCGAACCGAGGTGCACGAGCTCGACCGACACGCCGCCGAGCACGACCTCGTGGCTCGCCGGCCCGGGCGAACCCGAGGTGACGGCGGCGGCGGCGATGGTGAAACCGGGCCGGATCCGCTTGCCGCCGGCCTTGATCAGGTGCCCGGCGATCTCGGTGAGCATTGCGTCGTCGGACTCGACGGCCTTGCGCAACTCGTCGTCGACCCGGGCGAGGTCGGTGAGCATCGTCGGCAGGTCCAACAACGGGTTGGTCGCCGGTGCACCCACGGTCGGGGTTGCGGTCTGCGGAGCCACGTCGTCGACACTAACCGGGTGCCCAGGACTGTGGAGAACCGGTCGGTGCCCGTTCCGTGACGGGATGAAACGGGGTACCGCCGGCGTTGGCATCTCTGTCACGGCCGATCGGTTCCCGATCATGCGCAGTCCCGGCACCCGGGTACTATCGGCGGACGGATCCACCCTCAACGGGAGGCTTTTCCTTTGTTCGAACGGTTCACCGACAGAGCACGCCGCGTCGTCGTCCTCGCCCAGGAGGAAGCGCGGCTGCTGAACCACAACTACATCGGGACCGAGCACATCCTGCTCGGCCTGATCCACGAGGGTGAGGGTGTCGCCGCCAAGGCGCTCGAATCGCTCGGCATCTCCCTCGAGGCGGTGCGCCACCAGGTCGAGGAGATCATCGGCCAGGGCGGCTCGTCGCCCTCGGGCCACATCCCCTTCACGCCCCGCGCGAAGAAGGTGCTCGAGCTCTCGCTCCGTGAGGCGCTCCAGCTCGGCCACAACTACATCGGCACCGAGCACATCCTCCTCGGCCTCATCCGTGAGGGTGAGGGCGTCGCCGCGCAGGTGCTCGTGAAGCTCGGCGCCGACCTCGCCCGGGTGCGCCAGCAGGTCATCCAGCTGCTCTCCGGCTACTCGGGTCCCGCGCAGGGCGACAAGCCCGGTGCGGCGGCCCAGGGTGGCGGGGCGTCCGGCGAACAGCAGGCGTCCGGCTCGCTCGTGCTCGACCAGTTCGGCCGGAACCTCACCCAGATCGCCCGCGACGGCGGTCTCGACCCGGTGATCGGGCGGGAACGCGAGACCGAGCGCGTCATGCAGGTGCTCTCCCGCCGGACGAAGAACAACCCGGTCCTCATCGGTGAACCCGGCGTCGGCAAGACGGCCATCGTCGAGGGCCTCGCACAGGC
>CAYVOK010000011.1:87724-98598 GCA_964453335.1 uncultured Acidimicrobiaceae bacterium | reverse complement strand
GGCTTCGAGCGCGGGCGCAACCTCGAGAAGGTCGGCCAGCACGCGCAGGACACCGCGGAGCTGTTCTTCAACGACGTCGAGGTGCCCGTCGCGAACCTGCTCGGCGCCGAGGGTCAGGGCTTCATGCACCTCGTGACGAACCTCCCCCAGGAGCGACTCTCGATTGCCATCTCCGGTGTCGCCGCTGCCCAGGCCGCCCTCGACTGGACGCTCGAGTACTGCAAGACCCGGACTGCGTTCGGTCAGCCGATCGGTTCGTTCCAGAACAGCCGCTTCAAGCTCGCCGAGATGAAGACGGCCGTGGACGTCGCCACCCAGTACGTCGACCAGTGCGTGCTCGCGCTCAACGAGGACAAGCTCTCGGCCGACGACGCCGCCGCGGCGAAGTGGTGGTGCACCGAGCTGCAGAAGCAGACGGTGGACACCGGCCTGCAGCTCCACGGCGGGTACGGCTACATGATGGAGTACCCGATCGCCCGTGCGTACGTCGACGCCCGGATCACGACGATCTACGGCGGAACGACCGAGATCATGAAGGAGATCGTCGGCCGCTCCCTCGGCGTGTGACCGACCACGTGGCCGATGATGCCCGCGCCGCGACGTGGTTCGACGGGGTCACCGTCCCCGAACTGCGCCGTAGGGCCGGGGCCAAGTGGAACCGGTTCGGACCCGACGTGCTGCCCGCATGGGTGGCCGACATGGACTTCCCACCGGCGCCGATGGTGCGCGAGGCACTCGCCTCGCTGCTCGACACCGGCGACCTCGGGTACCCCTGGCTCGGCGTCCCCGGCGCGCCCAACCCGATCGGCGTCGCGTTCGCGGCGTGGGCGTCCCGCCGGTACGGGTGGGAGGTCGACCCCGACCGGGTCGTGCCGACCGTCGACGTCCTGCAGCCGCTCGTGCACGTGATCGAGGCGGCCACCCGCCCCGGTGACGGGGTCGTCATCCAGACGCCGATCTACCCGCCGTTCCTCGCTGCGCTCGACATGATCGACCGTCGGCTCGTCGATCACCCGCTCGGTGCGGCAGCGGACGGCTACCCGCTCGACGTCGACGGCCTCCGCGCGCTCGACCCGTCCGCACGCGTCCTCCTGCTGTGCAACCCGCACAACCCGACCGGTCGGGTGTTCCGACGCAACGAGCTCGAGGCGCTCGCTGCGGTCGCCGTCGAACGGGACATGCTCGTGGTCTCCGACGAGATCCACGCCGACCTGATCTACCCAGGTGCGACCCACGTGCCCTTCGCGACGCTCGGACCGGAGGTGGCGGCCCGCACCGTCACGCTCACGTCACCGACGAAGTCGTTCAACATCGCCGGCCTGCGTCTCGCGGTCGCCGTGTTCGGCTCGGCCACCGCCGAGGCGAGCTACCGCGGCCTGCCCCGGTTCGGTCTCGGCGGGGTGAACAGCGCCGGACTCGCTGCGACGCTCGCCGCGTGGTCGTTCGGGGACGAGTGGCTCGACGCGCTCGTCACCTACTTGGACGGCAACCGCCGTCACCTCGCGGCGGCGATCGCCGACCGGATGCCGGGGCTCCTCCACGGCAGCCCGGAAGCGACCTATCTCGCCTGGATCGACGCCCGAGGTCTCCCCGGTGACGCCGGGACGGACCCGTTCCGGTTCTTCCACGACGTCGCCCGGGTCGGCCTCAACGACGGGGCAGACTTCGGGGTGCACGGCCGCGGGTTCGTCCGGCTGAACTTCGCGACGTCGAGGGCCGTCCTCGACGAGATCATCGACCGGATGGCGGATGCCGTCGGAGGCCTGGCATGACCACCGCAGCGGCCCGCTCACCACAGCGCCGCACGGCTGCGGCCCGCGCTGGCCTGCTCACCGTGCTGCTCCTCGTCACCGCCCCGTCCCTTGCGGCGGGCGCAGGCGCCGCGACCACCTCGACGGGAGCCGGATCGGTGACCGCGACGACCGCCCCGACACCGGTGGCGACCCCGGACATCATCCCGCTGCCGAACAGCGGCAAGGCCCCCGAGACGCCCGGCGACCGCGGCGGCTGGCAACAGCAGGTGCTCTTCTTCTCGATCTGCGGTGCGATCCTCGTCGGCATCGGCCTGATCTGGCGCGAGTCGCGGACGAAGCGCCGACGCCAGGGTCGCCTGCCTACCCGGTCGGCGAAGAACGGAGGATGACCCCATGTTCACCGGCATCGTCGAAGAGCTCGGTCGCTACCTCGGGCGGGAGGGAGACCGCTTCCGGTTCTCGGGTGGCGTCGTCCTCGAGGGCTCACGTCTCGGCGACTCGATCGCCGTCAACGGCTGCTGCCTGACCCTCGTCGCCTCCGGTGACGGCGACGGCGGCTGGTGGGAGGCCGACCTCTCCCCCGAGACGCTCGAGCGCACCTGTCTCGGGGCGCTGCGTCCCGGGGACGTGGTGAACGAGGAGCGGCCCCTCACCCTCGAGGCGCGACTCGGCGGGCACCTGGTGCTCGGCCACGTCGACGCCGTCGGCACCCTCGAGGTCGGCCCGCCCGATCTCCGCATCGGCGTACCCGCATCGCTCCTGCGCTACTGCGTGCCGAAGGGCTCGGTCGCAATCGACGGCGTCAGCCTCACCATCGTCGACGTCGTCGAGGACACCGGCACCGGCCACGGCGCGCTCACCTTCGCGATCATCCCGCACACCGCCGCGGTGACGACCCTCGGCCACAAGGCACCCGGGAGCCCCGTCAACCTCGAGGTCGACGTCATGGCGAAGCACGTCGAGAAGCTCGTCGCCCCCTACCGACCGGGCAGCTGAGGACGGCGGCGGGGGCCCGGGCTAGTGTCCGGCGCATGACACCGCAGGAACTCGTCTCGGCCGCCTGCCCCAGGATCGGGCAGCTCGGCGCCGTCTTCTACTTCCATCCCAAGACCGTCGCGACCGGCAAGGAACACAACCTCGACGGTTTCCGCTTCTACTTCCTCGGCCGGGGCGGTGTGCTCGGCGACGTGGAGCCCGCGGTCGTGCAGAGCGCGTTCGGCTACTTCCACGGCGACCTCGTCGCGAAGATCTGGAACTCGGCGAAGGAGCGGATGGCGCCACGGGCCGCCGCTGCGCTGTACCTGGAGTGCTGCCGCCGGATCGGGCGTGACGCGTTCGCCGGCATCGACGGTCTCGACCGGTTCTGCGCCGCGGCGGAGAAGGTCGTCGCCGCCATCGACCCGGCCGGTCTCGCCCTGTACGCGGGCACCGCCGCCGAACCGCTGCCCGACGACCTGCCCGGGCGCGCGATGCAGCTCGTCGCCGTGCTGCGCGAGTACCGCGGCAGCGCCCACCTGCTCGCCGTGGTCGCCTCCGGCGTCCGCGCCGACGTGGCCCACGCGATCCGTCGTCCCGACGACACTGCGACCTTCGGCTACGCCGAGGCCCCGGCGATCACCGACGCCGACCGGGCGGCCCTCGCCGCGGCGGACACGCTGACCGACACCATCTGCGCCGGCGCCTACTCGGCGGTGCCCGAGGCCGATCGCGCCCACTTCGTGGCCACGCTCGAGGCCATGGAGAAGGCGCTCCAGGGCTGACCACCCACGGTCGGGCGGCGCGGTCGCCGTCCGACCGATACGGTCACCGCATGCGCATCGGCCTCATCTCCGACACCCACGTGCCGGAAGCGCCCGAGCTGTGGCCCCAGATCCACGACGCCTTCCACGGTGTCGACGCGATCCTGCACGCCGGGGACATCTACGACCTCGGCGTGCTCGACGCGCTCGCCGAGATCGCCCCGCTCTACGCCTGTCGGGGCAACGGTGACGACGGCAGCAGCGGGCGACCCCGCCAGCCCGACCACCCCTGTCTCCGCGACCACTGGCTCGTCGAACTCGGCGGCGTGTCGATCGCACTCACGCACTGGGTGCCCGTACCGGAGCGGCCGAGCGTCCTCGACCTGCGCGGCGCGCTCGACCGGCACTTCGGTCCCGAGGTCGTGCCCGACGTCGTCGTGCACGGCGACACCCACGTCGAGGACATCCGGATGGTGCGCGACATCCTGTGCGTGAACCCGGGTTCACCCACCTTCCCGCACAACCTCACGTACCAGTTCGGCACGGTCGCGTTCCTCGACATCGACGAGAACGGTGACGTCGAGGCCGAGATCCGCATGCTGACCGACGACGGGCACGACGTCTTCGACTGGGAGTACTGGGGTCGCCGCCCCTGGTGAGGGGCTCAGTCGGGCTCGTCGGCCGTCACGGCCGTCGCGTACAACCGCTCGATCGTCTGGTCGTCGTACCCGAGCCCGGTGAGGACCTCCCGGTTGTGCTCGGCGAATCGGGGGGCCGGGGTGCGCAAGGTCGCCGGGGTGCGGGAGAACCGCCACGGCCACGTCGTGGTCGGGTAGTAGCCGATCACGTGCTGGCGCACGTCGCGGTAGACGCCCCGCTCGTGGATGTGCGGGTCGGCGAGGATCTGCCAGTTCCGCAGCACCGGCGCCGCCGGGACGCCGACCGCCCGGCACGCGTCGGCGACCTCGTACTGCTCGAGCGTCGTCGTCCACGCTGCGATCGCGTCGTCGATCTCATCGTGGCGCGCCGAGCGGCCTCCGAGCGTGGCGAGCGCCGGGTCGACGGCCAGATCCGGACGCCCGACGAGACGCGCGAGGTCCGGCCACTGCGCGTCGGACGCGCACGTGATCGCCACCCAGTTGTCCGTCCCGGCGCAGGGGTACACACCCTGGGTGACACGCGCCGGATCACGGTTCGCCATCGGTGGACGTTCGACCCCGACGTGTTCCGCGAGGAGAAGCGCCTCGGTGCAGAACGTCGCCCCCACCTCGTTGAGGGACATCTCGATCCACTGGCCCCGTCCGGTGCGTTCCCGGTGCGTGAGGGCGGCGAGCACCGCGTGCGCACCGAGGATCCCGCTCGTCGGGTCGGCGTAGAACAGCGTCGTGCGCGACAGCAGACCGTCGGGGTACCCGGTGACCGAGGTCAGCGACGACGTGGTCTCGATGTTGGCGCCGTACGCCAACCAGTCGCGCCGCGGGCCGTCCGCCCCGTAGCCCGACATCGACAGCATCACCAGGCGCGGATTGACCGCCTCGAGCTCGGCCCATGCGAGACCGAGGTTCGGCATGACCCGCGCGCTGTTGTTCTCGATCAGCACGTCCGCCGTGCGCACGAGGTCGAGGAACGTCGCCCTTCCCTCCGGCACGGCGAGATCGATGCACACGTCACGCTTGTTGCGGTTCAGTTCGGCGAAGTACAGCGACCGGTGGTGCGGTTGCCGCTGGAAGTCCTTCGTGGGCCCGGCCCAGAAGAGGGCGCGCGTCGCCGGACGCTGGGCGCGTTCGACCTTGACGACGTCGGCGCCGAGATCGGCGAGGTACCGACCGCTGAGCGGTCCGGCCCAGTTCTGGGTGATCTCGAGCACCCGGAGCCCGGCGAGCGGGCCGGTCCCGGAGGCCGGCCGACCGCCGCCGATTCCCGCCGCCACCTCGTGCGCCGCACCGACGTCTGGCGCCGTGCCCGCACCGGCGCGCAGCTCGGCGTCGTGCGCACCGACCGCCGGTGCCGGGCCGCGGCGGCGCGCCGTCCCGCTCGCGAGGTGGTACGGCTGCCCGGGGAATCGGGGCGCGTCGACCGCCGGGGACCCGTCGGCAGTGACGTCGTGCTCCCACCAGCTGCGGGCGGCGAGCTGCGGGTCGTCGAGCACGCCGCGCGGGGTGACGACCGGGGTCACGGCGATCCGGAGCAGCTGGCCGGCTTCCACGATCTCCGCGACGCTCCGGTCGACCGCCCAGTCGGCGATCGCGGCGAAGACCCGGGGGATGTTGGCGAACCAGGTCGGGACGTCACGCGTGAGGTCCTCGGCGGCGAGGTCGGGTCGGTCGATGAGCGTGAAGATCGCGTCGTTCGGCACGATCCGCATCACGTAGAACTTCCCGTCGGCCGCATCGATCAGATCCGACGGTGTCCGCTCGAGCACCTCACCGCACGCCGCCCACGAGGAGACGAGCCAGGCGTGTGCCGCGAGCACCGCGTCGAGTTCCGCGATCTCGACCACCTGGCCAGCGCGGGACGTGCGGCGTTCCCACAGGCCGACCTGGGCGGCGAACGCGGCGTGGGCCCCTGCGTGGAGGGCCGCCTGACCGCCCGGGAGCCACAGGGGTGCGCGGTCGGGTGCCCCGGTGATCCCGAGGTACCCGCCCATCGCCCAGACGGTCAGGTCGGACGCCGGGGTGCCCGCCAACGGACCGGAGCGGCCCCAGGGGCTGACGTCGACGACGATCGCCCGGGCGGGTGCCCGGTCGCGCAGCACCGGACCGAGTGCCGCCTCGTCGTCGACGAGCAGCACATCCGCCGACCCGAGCACGACGTCGAGGAACTCGTCCGTGTCATCGTCGACCGCCACCGACCGCCAACCACCCGCGAGGTGCGCGAACCACAGTCCGGCGCCCTCGGCCCCGAGGGGTGGACGCCGTCGCAGCGGCGAGCCGCCGGATCCCTCGACGACCGTGACCTCGGCACCGAGGTCGCCGAGGAGCTTCGCGGCGAACCCCGTCGCGAGTCCGCCCCCGGCGACGACGACCCGGACGCCGTCGAGCGCCCCGGCGTCGTCACCCGACGCGCTCCCCCGACCGTGTCCGCCCCCGGCACGTTCCACGCCGCGCACGCTAGCGGCCACGGCCTCGACCGTGTCCGCCGACGACGGTGTCGAACTAGCCTGCGGCGCCGGTGCGATCCTCGCCGGGTCGCTCGACACGGGAGTGCAGCATGGCCGGAACGACAGCGGTGACGATCCTCGGTGACGCGAGCGGCACGGAGGACGTGCTCACGCCGGAGGCGCTCGAGCTCGTCGGTGCGATGGAACGGGCCCACGGTGCCGCACGACACGCCCTGCTCGCCGCCCGGGTCGACCGCGCCGCCCGGTTCCGTGCCGGTGAGCGGCCCGGTCTCGCACCGGAGACGGCCGACATCCGTGCCGCCGACTGGACCGTCCCGCCCGCACCCGCCGATCTCGCCGACCGCCGCTGCGAGATCACGGGTCCGTCCGAACGCAAGATGATGATCAGCGCCCTGAACTCGGGGGCGCGTGTGTTCATGTCCGACATCGAGGACGCCCTGTCCCCCGGATGGTCGAACGTGATCGACGCGCAGCGGAACATCCGCGACGTCGCCGATCTCTCCATCACCTTCACCCGCCCCGACGGCAGCGTGGACCGCCTCGTCGACCGGCCGGCGACGATCGTGGTCCGACCCCGTGGGCTCCACATGGGTGAGCGTCGTGTGACCGTCGACGGGGCGACGCCGTCGGCGTCGCTGTTCGACGTGACGCTCGCGGCGTACCACAGCGCACCCCGCTTCCTCGCCCGGGGCAGCGGCCTGTACCTGTACCTGCCGAAGATCGAGTCCCACCACGAGGCGGCCTGGTGGAACACCGTCCTCGGGGACCTCGAGGCACGGGTGGGGATCCCGCACGGTTCGATCCGTGTCACCGTCCTCATCGAGACGATCCTCGCGGCGTTCGAGATGGAGGAGATCCTCCATGCCCTCCGGGACCGCATCACCGGCCTCAACGCCGGGCGCTGGGACTACATCTTCTCGATCATCAAGAAGTTCGGGTTCGACCCTGGATTCGTGCTGCCCGACCGCGGTCAGGTCACGATGACCGTCCCGTTCATGGCGGCCTACGCCGAACGGCTCGTTGCGGTCTGCCACCGTCGCGGGGCGCACGCGATCGGCGGGATGTCGGCGTTCATCCCGAACCGGCGCGATCCCGAGGTCACGGAACGGGCCCTCACCGCGGTCCGCAACGACAAGGAGCGGGAGGCCGGCCTCGGCTACGACGGCACCTGGGTCGCCCACCCCGACCTCGTGCCGGTCGCGAGCGAGGTCTTCGACCGCGTGCTCGGTGACCGCCCGAACCAGCTCTCGGTGACCCCGCCCGTCCCTGCCTCGGCGGACGCGCTGATCGACACCACGATCCCCGGCGGGGTGATCACCCGGGCCGGGCTGCGGAACAACGTGAGCGTCGCGCTGCAGTACCTCGAGGCGTGGCTCGCCGGTCGTGGCGCCGTCGCGATCAACGACCTGATGGAGGACGCGGCAACCGCCGAGATCTCCCGCACGCAGCTCTGGCAGTGGGTCCGCCACGCCGCCCGCCTCGACGACGGCACCGTCGTGACCGACCGGCTCGTGCTCGACGAGCTCGACGCCGAGGTCGCACGGCTCGGCGCGGCCGGGCTCGACGCAGAGCGTCTCCGTGTCGCAGCGGATCTCGTCCGCCAGGTCGCCCTGCTCGACGAGCTCCCCGACTTCCTCACCCTCGTCGCCGAGACCCACCTGGTCTGACCGGCGCGGCCGACCGGCGGGAGATCAGGCCGGACGGACCATCGTGAAGGTCTCCCCGACCACCACGTAGTCGTGGTAGCCGAGTCGGCCGATCGGCCGGACCCGGCTGATGTCGACCATGCCGTCGACGACCGCGTCGTCGGCGATGTGGACCTGCACGACCGTGCCGATGACCATCGCGTTGGCCGTCGTCGGGGTCGACGGCAGGTCCACGATCCGTTCCACGACGCACTCGAGCGCGATCGGTGCCGCCGCGACCCGCGGTGGTCGCACCACGACCGACGGTGCGGGCACGAGACCGCTCGCCGCCATCTCGTCGACGGAGCGCGGAAGCGTGGCCGAGGTCTCGTTCATCTGCTCGCGCAGGTCCCAGCTGCACAGGTTGAACACGAACTCACCCGTCTCCCGGGCGTTGCGCAGGGAGTCCTTCGGGCCGCCCTCCCGATGCTCGCCGTTCGCGCAGTACATGAAGGACAACGGGTCGTTCGCGACGAGGTTGGCGAAGCTGTACGGCGCGAGGTTCACGATCCCCTCCGCGGAGATCGTCGAGACCCAGCCGATCGGACGCGGCACGACCAGCGTGCCGTAGAGGGAGTGACGGAATCCGGGAGGCCGGAGGCCGGGATGGTCGGCGGGAGCGAAGTGCACGGCGGCAGCGTACGCCCGCCGACGGTACGGTGGCGCCGGTGCAGGACGACACGGACGACACGGGACGACAGCCGCTCGAGGGGATCCGGGTCGTGGAGTTGGCCACCGGCGTCGCCGGACCGTTCGCCGGGAAGCTCCTCGCCGACTACGGCGCCGACGTGGTGAAGGTCGAGCCGGCCGAGGGCGACCGGACCCGGCGCGCCGGACCGTTCCCGGTCGACGCGCCACATCCGGAGCGGTCGGCGGCGTTCCTGCACCTCAACACGAACAAGCGCAGCGTCCTCGCCGACCCGGACATCGTCGCCCGGCTCGCCGAGTGGGCCGACGTCGTGCTCGAGGGCGACGGCACCGAGACGCTCGCGGCGCACGGGGTCGACGTCGACGCGCTCCGGGAGCGCCGACCGGACCTGGTCCGGGTGGCGGTCACCCCCTTCGGCACCGACGGGCCGTACGCGGGCTGGCGGGGCGCCGACATCGTCACCTATGCGATGGGCGGGCCGATGCACGCCACCGGGATGGCCGACCGGGAGCCGCTGAAGCTCGCCGGGTCGGTCGTGTCGGTGCAGCACGGCAACGTCGCGGCCGTCGCTGCGCTCGCGGCGCATCTGGTCGCGGCGCGCAGCGGGGTGGGACCGACCGTCGACGTGGCGGCGTTCGAGACGCAGGCCGGGTCGATCGACCGCCGGGGTGGCTACCTCATGTGGCAGCAGTTCACCGGTCTCGACGCCGGGCGACGGGGCGGCCACCGGGCCGGCGTCATCCCCGCGGGCGTGTACCCGACCGAGGACGGCTACGTGCAGGTGCTCATGGCGCCCAACTGGCTCGTGCGTCTCGCAGAGGACCTCCTCGGCGACGAAGAGCTCGCCGCCCGCTACCGATCCCCCCGATGGCAGGACGACCCCGAGATCGCCGAGTTGCTCGACGACGCCCTGCACGTCTGGACCCTCACCCGCACGAAGGCCGTCGCGCAGGCCGAGGCGCAGACGCTCGGCCTCGGGGTGATGGCGCTCAACGCCCCCGAGGACGTCCTCGTCGACCCGCACTTCCTGGCCCGGGGCGCGTTCGCGGGGGTCGACCATCCCGTCGCCGGCAGCTACGTCACCCCCGCCGCGCCGTTCCGTCCCGCCGCACCGGGCTGGGCGCTGCGCCGTCGTCCACCGCTGCTCGGTGAGCACGACGAGGACCTGCGCGCACCGGACGCCCTACCGGCGCGGCCAACGGTCGCACCGACCGCGGCCCCGACCCTCCCGCTCGACGGTGTGCGCGTACTCGACCTCACCGTGGTGTGGGCGGGTCCGTACGGGACGACGCTGCTCGGCGATATCGGTGCGGACGTGATCCGGGTCGACAACGCCAACCTGTTTCCGACGGCGACCCGCGGAGCGGTGCCCCGTCCTGCACCGGGCAAGTCCCGCGACCTCGGCGAGCTGTGGGGGGCGTTCCCCGACGACGACCCCGGCGCGCGCCCCTGGAACCGGGTGGGGGCGTTCGTCGTCCACGCCCGCAATAAGCGCAGCGTCACGCTCGACATGCGCACGGATCTCGGCCGGGAGGCGTTCCTCCGCCTCGTCGACGCCGCCGACGTCCTCGTCGAGAACAACTCGGTGAAGGTCCTCGAGCGCCTCGGTCTCAGCTGGGACGTACTCCGGGCCCGGAACCCGCGCCTGGTGGTCGTCCGCATGCCGTCACTCGGCCTCGACGGGCCGTATGCGCACTACATCGGGTTCGGCGCACACGTCGAGGCGCTGTGCGGCCTCACCCTTCTGCGGGGTTACGCGGACATGGACCAGACCGCCAACGCGTCCACGTACCACATGGACCCGGCGAGCGGGACCATCGCTGCGTTCGCGACCCTCGCGGCACTCCGACGACGCGAAAGGACCGGCGTCGGCGAACTCGTCGAGGTCGCCCAGTCGGAGAATCTGCTCAACCACATCGGCGACCA
>CAYVOK010000011.1:80103-87624 GCA_964453335.1 uncultured Acidimicrobiaceae bacterium | reverse complement strand
GACCTCGGCACGCAGATGTTCCCCGGGCACCTGTGGCACTGGGACGGCCCGGCACTGCGGTGGGATCCGATCAACCAACTCGGCGTCGACAACGACGAGGTGCTGCGCACCGTCGGCGGTCTCGACGACGGCCAGATCGCCGCCCTCCGGGCGTCGGGTCAGCTCCGGCTCGACTACGTCGACGCCGACGGTTCCCCGCTCTGACCGAGCCGTTCGTCGACCCAGGGCTGCAGCAGCACACGGCAGCGCCGGGCGAACGCCTGCATCTCCCGTAGGGACGGGTCGTCGAGTCCGTGCACGCTCAACTCGGGGAGCAGTTGCGCCCGGTAGTTCTTGATCGTGTTGACGGCGAGACCGCACTGGCGGGCGACGGCCTGGTAGGCGACGTCGACCGCCGGGTCGAGCAGCGCCGACCACAGCTTGGCGTGGCCGAGGTGTTGCACGAGGAGCCGGAAGCGCTCGACTGTGCGCCACGGCGGACGCCGATCGGGCAGGACGGCACGCAGGGGTTCGTCGACCACACCCTCGCCACCGTCGAGGACGACCCGGATCGCGGCGACGAGATCCTCCACGGAGCGCGACCGGGACAGCACGGCGACGACGGGCAGCAACTCCCATGCGTCGCGCACGGCGGGGACGACGTCGTCGCCGCCGCGGGTGAGCACGACGAGCCTGGTCTCGGGTGATCGCTCGGTGACGGCGACGAGGGCGTCGATGCAGGACGACCCCCCGACCGGGAAGTGGTCGTCGACGACGGCGACGTGCGGACGGGCCGCGGCGGCGACCGCACCGGCCGCCTCGGGACCCCCGACCACGTCGACCGCAGCATCGAGTTCGTCACGCAACGCGATCGCGAAGAGCTCGGAGAGACCGACCGCTTCGTCGACCAGAAGGATTCGGGACATCACACCCCAGTGCTTGCCGGACAGGACTCGGCAATGGTCGCACCCGGGTGTGACAAAAAAGCGGATTACCGCCACGCGGGTCGGACGAAACGCCAGTGGCGGAAATTTTAGGGGCGTAATTACGACGGCGGGACCCGCCCCCGGGCGTCAGCCCAGACGCACCGGAACGGCCCGGGGGCCGCGCACCTGCCCACCCGTCCACTCGAGCTCCGCACCCTCCACGAGGGAGAACTCGGGGAACGCCGCGAGCCACTCGGTGACGGCCACCTGCAGCTCCATGCGCGCCAGGTTCGACCCCACGCACCGGTGGATCCCGAGCCCGAACGCCGCATGCCGGTTCACCGCACGGTCGATCCGGATCTCCTCGGGCGCCTCGAAGACCGCCGGATCACGGTTCGCCGCGGGGAACGACAGCAGCACGCGGTCGCCCGCGTGCATCGGGCAGCCGCCCACCGTCGTGTCCTCCTTGACGATGCGCGCCATCGTCACCGGGGAGTACACGCGGAGGAACTCCTCGATCGCGGTCGGGATGAGGTCCGGCTCGGCCACGAGTCGACGCCGGTCCTCGGCATGGGTCGCGAGGTGCAGCAGAGAGGAGCCGATCGACGACCACGTCGTGTCGATGCCGGCGACGAGCAGCAGGAACGCCGAACCGAGGATGTGCCGGTCGGTCAGCGGGGCGCCGTCGAGCTCGGCCTCCATCAGGTCGGCGAGGAGGTCGTCGTGCGGCGCCGGATCGGCACGCCGCGCCTCGACGTGACCCTTGAAGTACTCGAGCAGTTCCTTCGCGGCGGCCTGACCGACCTCGAAGTCGTACGGGCCGATCTGCAGGATGCGGACGACCCAGTCGGTGAACCGCTCCTCCTCCTCGAGGGGGATGCCGAGCATCGTCGCGATGACGAGCACCGGGATGTGGCGGGCGTAGCGGTCGGCAGCATCCACCACGTCGTCACCGGACTCCCGGATGTCCTCGATCAGTCGACGGGCGAGGTCACGCGCCAGCGGCGTGAGGCGCTCCACCGACTTCGGCGAGAACGACGGCAGCAGCACACGCCGCGCCCCGGTGTGCTCCGGCGGGTCGGAGGTGATCGGCGGCGCGGTGAGGATCGTCCCCTCCCCCGGCTTGCGACCGGTGACGCCGACCGTCACCGAGGAGAAGTGGTCGGTGTCCGCGGTGATCGCCGCGATGTCCTCGTAGGTGACCGGCATCCACTGGCCGCCCCAGCGCTCGGTGTGCGCGATGGGGCACGAGCCGCGGAGTTCGTCGAACACCGGGTACGGATTCGCCACGAACCCCGGGTCGAAGATGTCGAAGTCACTCGCCCAGTCGCTGACCGGTTCCCGATCCATGCGCCGCACTCCCTGTCCCCGTGTCCTGCGTCACAGGGTAGTGGGGACATCGGGCCAGCGCCGAGCGAGTGGCCTCAGCGCTGCGTGCCGACGAGGAGGTCCTTGAACGGCGTGTCGCGATCCGGGCCCGGCTCCTTCGGCAGACCGAGGCCGCGCTCGCCGATGATGTTCCGCTGGATCTCGTCCGTCCCCCCGTAGATCCCCGGGGCCGGGGAGAACAGCGTGTACTCGGCGAGCCAGCCGTCGAAGGGGCCGTCGGCTGCACCGAGCTGCGCAGCCGGTCCGGCGAGCTCGCACGCGAGGTCCCGGGCGGCATGCACGGCACGGGTCATCGCGATCTTCGCGAGCGACCCGTCGACCGAGGTCCTCGTTCCGTTCACCTTCGCAAGCACACCCGTCATCCGCAGCAACTCGACCTGCGTGTGCAACGCAGCGAGCCGGTCCCGCACCCTCGGGTCGTCGAGCCGACCGGCGCTGCGTGCGAGTTCGGTGACACGCCGCAGCGTCCCCGGCCCGACCCCGCCACCGAACACGGCCCGCTGGGTCCGCAGGAACGACACGGCCGGCCGGTCGAGATGACCTGCGACCGATCCGGGGAACGCACGGCTGAACGAACCGTCCGAACCACCGATCCCGGCGCGCTCGTGCTGCAGGGTGGTGTTCGCCACCGACCAACCGTCGTGGAGCCCGCCGAGCACGTTGGCGTGGGGCACCCGCGCCCCGTCGAGGAAGACCTCGTTGAAGACCGCGTGACCCGTCATCTCGACGAGCGGGCGGACCTCCACGCCCGGCTGGCGCATGGGGAAGACGAAGTACGTGATCCCCCGGTGCTTCGGCGCATCAGGGTCGGTCCGGGCGATGAGGATGCCGAAGTCGGCGAACTGGCCCGTCGACGTCCACACCTTCTGACCGGTGACCACCCACTCGTCACCGTCCCGGACGGCCTTCGTCTGCAGACTCGCGAGGTCGGACCCGGCACCGGGCTCGGAGAAGAGCTGACACCACCCCTCGGTGCCGTCGATCAACGGCGGGACGAAGCGCGCGATCTGCTCGGGCGTGCCGCAGTGCAGGAGGGTCGGCAGCGCGAGCGACGTGCCGATCCCACCGGCGGGGCCGAGCACGTCACGGTCGCGCAGCACCTGCGACACGACCCGGGTGCGTTCACGGTCGTACCCGCGCCCCCACGGCTCGGGCAGTTGCGGCATCGCGAGCCGGGCATCGGCGAGCGCACGCCACCAGGCGCGCACCGTCACCGTGTCGGACCAGTGGGCGTCGACGAACGCCGCGACCTCGGCCCGCAGCTCCTCCGGTGTGGGCAGTCCGACCCCGGCCATACCGATGCCCCCTTCGTACTTCGTCGCCAACGCCCGGACGCTAGCGATCCGCCGAGCGGACCGTCACACCCTGGGCGATGATGACGCCGTGCTCGACCATCTCCGTGTCCTCGATGCGACCGACGATCGCGGTCAGATCGCCGGCCTGTTCCTCGCGCAGCTCGGCGCCGACGTCGTGCTGTGCGAACCGCCGGGTGGCACGCCGACGCGCCGGCTCGCACCGTTCGCCGATCCGGCCGAGGGGACCGAGAGCCTCGTGCACTGGTCGTACAACCGCGGCAAGCGGTCGGTCGTCGTTCCGGACGGTGCGACCCTCGCCGAGCTCGCCGCCGACGCCGACATCCTGTTGTGGACGCCCGGCGCACTCGGCGCCGTCCCCGTCGACCTTGCTGCGCTCCGGGCGGCGAACCCGCAGCTCGTGACCGTGGCGATCACCCCCTTCGGTGATGACGGGCCGAAGGCCGACTGGGCGGCGACCGACCTCACCGTCGCCGCGGCGTCCGGACAGCTCGTCCTCACCGGTGACGCCGATCGGGCGCCCGTGCGGATCAGCGAACCGCAGTCCTTCCACCACGCGGCCCTCGAGGGCGCGATCGGCGCGCTGCTCGCCGTCGCCGAACGCGCCCGTTCCGGTCTCGGCCAGCACGTCGACGTGTCCGCACAGCAGTCGATGACGGAGGCGACCCAGGCGTCGATGCTCGCCGCCGCCGTCGGGGCCCTCCCCTACCGCCGCACGGCCGGCGGGATCCTCGTCGGGCCGTACAAGGTGCGGTTCGTCTACCCCGCCCTCGACGGGCACGTGTCGATCACGCTCCTGTTCGGGGCGATGGTCGGCCCGTTCACGGCCCGGCTCATGGCATGGGTGCACGAGCGTGGCTTCTGCGACGAGGCCACCCGGGATCTCGACTGGGTGGGGTTCTTCGAGTTGTTGTTCTCCGGGCGTCTCGAGGCGTCGGTGCTGCAGCAGGCGACCGACGCCGTCGCCGCGATGACCGCCACGATGACGAAGGCCGAGATCATGGCCGAGGCGACGGCCCGTCGACTCCTCGTCGCACCGGTCGCGACGCCGGCCGACGTCGTCGCCGAGGAACAGTTCCGGGCCCGCGGGTACTGGGACCGCCATGCGATCGCCGGACGGGACGTCGACCTGCCGGGGCCGTTCGTCCGCTCGTCGGCCGGCGGGGTGCGCCGGCTCGGCGCCCCGCCGACGCTCGGCTCGGGCGTCCGCGCCGACGCAGCCCGACCGGACGGCGCACCGGGGACCACGACGGGCGTGCGACCGCTCGACGGACCGGCGGACGACCGTCGACCCCTCGCCGGTCTGCGTGTCGCGGACTTCAGTTGGGCGATCGCTGCGCCCATGAGCACACGGGTACTGGCCGACTGGGGTGCGACCGTGGTGCGGGTCGAGTCACTGCACCGCATGGAGGCGATCCGTGGCGCCGGGCCCTTCATCGCCGGGACGTCGCTCGGAATCGAGGACTCGGCCCAGTGGCACACCGTCGGCGCCGGGAAGTACGGCATCCAGCTCGCGATGACCACGCCCGAGGCGCGTGTGGTCGCTCGCGACCTCGTCGACTGGGCGGACGTCGTCGTCGAGTCGTTCACGCCCGGGACGATGGCGTCCTGGGGTCTCGACGCAGCGACCGTGCGCGCCGGGCGAGGTGACCTCGTCTACGTGTCGAGTTGTCTCATGGGCCAGACCGGCCCCCGTGCCGACTACGCCGGGTTCGGCAACCTCGCAGGCGCGGTGACCGGGTTCTACGAGCTCACCGGTTGGCCCGATCGTCCGCCCGCCGGCCCGTTCCTCGCGTACACCGACTACACGTCGCCCCGCGGCACCCTCGTCGCCCTCCTCGCCGCGCTCGAGCACCGCCGACGCACCGGCGAGGGGACCCACCTCGACTTCGCCCAGGCCGAGGGGGCGCTCCACTTCCTCGCCCCGACGCTGGCCGAGGTGACCGCGCACGGCACGAACCCGACACGAGCGGGGAACACGGACCGCCGTCTCGCGCCGCACGGGGTGTACCCGTGCGCCGGTGAGGACCGCTGGGTCGCCGTCGCGGTGACCGACGACCACTCGTGGGCGGCGCTCGCCGCGCTGTGCGGGCGACCGGACCTCGCCGATCTCGGCGTCGGGGACCGTGCCTCTCGTTCGGGCGAGATCGACGAGCTGGTCGCTGCGTGGACATCGGCCCGCGAGGCCGCTGCGTGTGAGGCGGAGCTGCAGTCGGCCGGCGTCGCCGCCCATCGGGTGCAGAACACCGACGAGCTGTTCACCGACCCGCAGCTGCAGCACCGCGCCCACTTCCGCCAGGTCCCGCACCCGGTGCACGGCACCGTGTGGGTGGAGGGCCCGCACCTGCGGCTGCACCGCAGCCCGGGCGGGCCGGCGTGGGGTGGTCCGACGCTCGGCCAGCACACCGACACGGTGCTGCGCGACCTGCTCGGCTACGACGACGACCGCATCACGGAGCTCGTCATCGCCGGGGCCCTCGAGTGAGGCGGATCCCGGGGCGTTGACGACGGGGGTGCGACGCTGACAGTATTCCCGACCATGCCAGTCGGAATTGTCAGGAATGTCGCCGACGTCCACGCTGCACTCCCCGCGCTGACGGCGGGCCTCGCCGCCCGGGCCGCCGAGCACGACGCAGCCGGCACCTTCCCCCACGAGGCCGTCGCGCCGCTGTGGGAGGCCGGCGTGCTCGACCTCGTGGTACCCGCAGCCGACGGCGGCGTCGGCGCCGGGCTACGGGACACCGTGGCGGTGCTCACCCAGATCGGCCGGGGTGACCCGTCCGTCGCGCTCGTCGTCGGCCTCCACCTCCTCCAGCTCCTCGCCATCGGTGCGCCCGGGACACCCTGGCCCGACGGGCTCCGCGACCGCCTGCTCCGATCGGTCGTCGACGGACCGGCCCTCGTGAACGCACTGCGGGTCGAGCCCGAGCTCGGCACGCCCGCCCGTGGTGGCCTCCCCGCCACCGTCGCGGTCCGCCAGGCGGACGGCGGGTACCGCCTGCACGGCCGCAAGATCTACTCGACCGGCGTGCCCGGCCTCCGCTGGCACCTCGTCTACGCCCGCACCGACGATCCCGAGCCCCGGGTGGCGCAGTTCGTCGTCGACGCGGCGGACCGGGACGGCTGGCGAGTCGAACCGACATGGGACCACCTCGGCATGCGGGCCACAGCGAGCCACGACGTCGTCTACGACGGCGCCTACGTGGCCGACGATGCCGTCGCCGACGTCCGGATCCCCGGCACCGGACACCCGCTCGACCCGATCCTGCTCGGCTGGAACGCCGCCGTCATCGCCGCCACCTACCACGGGGTCGCGCTCGCGGCACGCGACTGGCTCGTCGACTACCTCCACCGCAGGGTGCCCACCGCGCTCGGTGCGCCGCTCGCCACCCTCCCGCGGTTCCAGGAGGCGGTCGGTCGGATCGAGGCGACCGTGCGCACGTCCACCCGCCTCCTCGACGACCTCGCTCGCCGTCTCGACGACCCGGCGACGGCAACCGAGGCGGTCGCGGACGCGCCCGTCGTGAAGCGCACGGTCACCAACGCAGTCATCGAGGTGACGAGCGAGGCGATCGCGCTCGTCGGCAACCCCGGCCTCAGCCGGTCGAACGACATCGAGCGACACCTGCGCAACGCCCTCTGCTCGCGCATCCACACGCCGCAGGACGACATGGTCCTCCTCATGGCCGGACGCGACGCACTCGCCCGTCACGACGACGGAGGCCGTCCGTGACCGTCGAGATCGCCGGCTGGCTCGCCCCCCGGGTCACCTCCGAGATCATCCCGCCCACCGGCCCGGCGTGGGACGCCGCGACGATCGACCGGACCGCCCGCATCCACGAGGAGGCCGGGTTCGACACCGTGCTCGTCGGCTGGTTCTCCGACGCACCCGACGGTCTCCTCGTCGCAGCGCA
>CAYVOK010000011.1:60117-80003 GCA_964453335.1 uncultured Acidimicrobiaceae bacterium | reverse complement strand
CAGATCCGCTGCGCGCAGGCACCGCACCTGCCGATCTACGGGGGTGGCGGTTCGGACGCGGCGATCGAGGCCCTCGCGCCGCACGTCGAGACGTTCATGCTCTGGGGGGAACCGCTCGCCGAGACGAAGGCGTTCATGGAACGGGTCCGCGCCGCTGCGGCACCCCACGGCCGCACCCCGAAGTTCTCGGTGTCGACCCGGCCGATCCTCGGGGCGACCGAGGACGAGGCGTGGCGGCGGGCCGAAGACGTCCTCGACCGGATCCGGGCATCGCACGGCGGTCGGACCCCGGCCCGGCCCGACAACGTGGCCTCGCGCCGCCTCCTCGACGCGGCAGCCCGGTCGGACCGTTACGACCGATGCCTGTGGACCCCGCTCGCCACCGCGTCCGGCGCACCCGGCAACTCCACCGCACTCGTCGGCACGCCCGAGACCGTGGCCCGGGCCCTCCTCGACTACATCGACCTCGGCGTCGACACGTTGCTGATCCGCGGCTACGACCCGCTCGTCGACGCAGAGGACTACGGTCGGGAGCTCATCCCGCGTGTCCGTGCACTCGTCGCCGAGCGAGGGCGGACCGCGAGCCGTTCGGCCTGAGCACCCCGAGAGGGACCGATGACCACCACCCCCGTCCGTTTCTGGGTCGACCCGATCTGCCCGTGGTGCTGGGTCACCGCACTGTGGATCCGCACCGTCGCACCCGAGCGGGACCTCGACATCACGTGGGAGCCGATCAGCCTCCTCATGAAGAACGAGGTCGGCCCGGACAGCGAGTACTACGAGGCCGTCGCCTGGAGTCTCGGACTGCTCCGGGTGATGGAGTCGGTCCGTGCCGCCGGCGGTGCCGCGCAGCTCGGCGAGCTCTACGTCGAGTACGGCCGCCGCATCCACCACGACGGTGACCGCACCTTCACCGCCGCCGACGCACTCGCCGCAGTTGGCCTCGACGTCTCGCACGCAACAGCAGCGGACGACGAGGCGTGGGACACCGAGGTGCGCCGCCGCATGCAGGACGGACTCGCACTCGTCGGCACCGACGTGGGCACGCCGATCATCAGCATCGGTGACGGCGCGTCGGCCGTCGGCATCTTCGGTCCGGTGATCACGCGGGTCCCGCCGCGCGACGACGCGCTCGCGCTCTGGGACGCAACGGTCACGCTCGCCCGGCTCGACGGATTCTGGGAGCTGAAGCGCACCCGGACGGAACGACCCGACCCGGGCCCGCGCCCGTAGCCCTCCGACGGATCAGTCGGCCTCGTCCACCACCACGAGGACCGCCCCGTTGTCGACCTGCGCGCCGACCTCGGCCCGGACCTCGGACACCACGCCGTCGTTCGCCGCCGAGAGATGGTGCTCCATCTTCATGGCCTCCATGACGACGAGGACCTGACCCGCGGTGACCCGGTCGCCCACGGCCGCCCGCACGTCGAGGACACGCCCCGGCATCGGCGCGACGAGACCACCGGCCGGACCGGCCACCTCGATCTCGGCGAACCGGCCCTGGGACTCGAAGGTCACCGACCCGCCGGGCAG
Organism: uncultured Acidimicrobiaceae bacterium; assembly: GCA_964453335.1. GTDB lineage: Bacteria > Actinomycetota > Acidimicrobiia > Acidimicrobiales > CAIXPF01 > VGBO01. The sequence goes on along the minus strand of CAYVOK010000011.1, from coordinate 78,470 downwards.
ATCGACGAGATAGCCCCCGGTGAGCGCGCACACCGCTGCGGCCACCCGACGGCCGTCGACCTCGACGACGACCCGGTCACCGGCCACCGACACGGGACGGACCGAACCGGTCCGTCCGGCGAAGACCACCTCGAACGAACCGTCGCGCCGCGACCGGTACGCGAGCCCGTCGGGCTGCAGTTCGATGCGTTCCGGCGGGAACTTCGTGTTCCGCCACCCGCTCGGCATCGACGTGAGTACACGGGCCACCGCACGGTTGTGCGCCTGGGACCACATGGCGAGCGCCGCCGCTGCGACGAAGCGGTCCTCGTCGCCGGGATCACGACGCGCCGCCGGGGCGTGCCGTTCGATGAAGTCCGTCGTCGTGTCCCCGGCGAGATACGCCGGGTGCCGGAGCGTGGCGACGAGGAAGTCCCGGTTCGTGACGAGGCCGCCGACGCGTGTGCGCTCGAGCGCGAGCGCGAGCTTCAGCGCCGCCTCGACACGCGTCGGCGCGTGCGCGATCACCTTCGCGAGCATCGGGTCGAACTCGACGCCGACGACGGACCCCGTCTCGATGCCCGAGTCGTAGCGGGCCTCGGGTGCCGCAGCCGGCTCCCAGACCGCGACCGTCCCCGTCGCCGGGAGGAACCCGTTCGCCGGATCCTCGGCATAGAGGCGCACCTCGACGGCGTGGCCGGTGAGGGTCACGTCGTCCTGACCGAAGGCGAGCGGCTCACCGACGGCGACGCGCAGCTGTTCGCGCACGAGATCGAGCCCGGTGACCGCCTCGGTGACCGGGTGCTCGACCTGCAGGCGCGTGTTCATCTCGAGGAAGAAGAACTCGCCCGTCGTGTCGTCGAAGAGGAACTCGACCGTGCCCGCGTTGTGGTAGCCGACGGCACGACCGGCAGCGACCGCAGCCGCACCGAGGTCCGCCCGCATCGTCGCGTCGACCGCCGGGGACGGTGCCTCCTCGACGACCTTCTGGTGGCGCCGCTGGATCGAGCACTCGCGTTCGCCGAGGTGCACCAGGTTCCCGTGCAGGTCGCCGAGGATCTGGACCTCGATGTGCCGGGCCCGAGGCACGTAGCGCTCGAGGAAGACGGTCCCGTCACCGAACGCCGCCGTCGCCTCACGACGCGCGGACGCCACGGCCTCGGCGAGGTCGTCGGCACGCTCGACGATGCGCATGCCCTTGCCCCCGCCACCGGCGGAGGCCTTCACGAGCAACGGGTACCCGACAGCTGCGGCGTCGGCGACGTCGGTCGCCATCGGGAGCGTGGGCACCCCGGCGGCGATCGCGAGTCGCTTCGCCTCGAGCTTGTCCCCCATCGACGCGATGGCGTCGGGCGACGGTCCGACCCAGACGAGGCCGGCGTCGACGACCGCCCGGGCGAACGCGGCGTTCTCCGACAGGAACCCGTAGCCCGGGTGGACGGCGTCGGCGCCGCTGCGTCGGCACGCCTCGAGCACCTTGCCGACGTCGAGATAGGACTCGGCCGGTGTGGTGCCGCCGAGCGCGTAGGCCTCGTCGGCCTCGGCGACGAAGGGGGCGTCGGCGTCGCCGTCCGCGAAGACGGCGACGGTCGCGATCCCCATCGCACGCGCCGAGCGGAACACCCGGCGGGCGATCTCGCCCCGGTTGGCGACGAGCAGCTTCGTGATGCGGTTCGGTGCGGTCGTCGTGGTCACGGCCGGAACACCCCGTAGCCCGGTGCACCCTGCACCACGTCGTTGTGGCAGTACGAGAGCGTCATCCCGATGACCGTCCTGGTGTCGCGCGGATCGATGATGCCGTCGTCGGAGACCCGCGAGGTCGCGTACAACCCGAGCGACGCCTTCTCGGCCCACTCCTCGACGCCGGCCGCACGGATGCGGTCGGCCTCCTCGTCGAAGGGTTGACCGGACCGCTCCGCCTGGCCGCGGAACACGATCGACATCACCCCCGCCATCTGCTTGGGCCCCATGACGGCGATCTTCGCCGTCGGCCACAGGAACGTGAACCGGGTGTTGAACGCACGGCCCGACATGCCGTAGTTCCCCGCCCCGTAGGAGGCGCCGATGATCACGGTGATGTGCGGCACCGTCGAGTTCGACATCGCGTTGATCATCAACGAGCCGTTCTTCACGATGCCGGCGTGCTCGAAGTCGGTGCCGACCATGTAGCCGGTGATGTTCTGCAGGAACACGAGCGGCGTGTTCGTCTGGTTGCAGAGCTGGATGAACTGGGTCGCCTTCTCCGCCGACTCCGGGAAGATCGCACCGTTGTTCCCGAGGATCCCGACGGGGAAGCCGTGGATCGACGCCCAGCCGCACACCATGGTCGTGCCGTAGCGGGCCTTGAACTCCTCGAACCGGGAACCGTCGACCACGCGGGCGATCACCTCGCGCACGTCGACCGGCTGCCGCAGGTCACGCGACACCATGCCGAGGAGGTCCTCGGGGTCGTGCACCGGTTCGTCCGGCGGGAACGTCGGGCCCGGGCCGAGCTTCGTCCAGTGCAGATGGGCGACGGTGTCCCGCAGGATGCGGATCGCGTCGTTCTCGTCCTCCGCGAGGTAGTCGCCGAGACCGGAGACCTCGCAGTGCATCTGTGCACCACCGAGCGTCTCGTCGTCGGCGTCCTCGCCGGTGGCCATCTTCACGAGCGGCGGACCGCCGAGGAACACCTTCGACTGGTTCCGGATGAAGATGTTGTAGTCGGACATCCCCGGTTGGTAAGCGCCACCGGCGGTCGAGGAGCCGAAGACGACGGCGATCGTGGGGATCCGCATCTTCGAGAGTTCGGTGATCTCGTAGAACATCCGACCCGACTCGCCGAAGTGCGTCGTGTTCGTCTTCATCGTGCGTTCCGGGTCGGGGTCACCGCGCAGGTCGGCGCCGGCGGACTCGACGAACTGCACGTACGGCATCCGGTTCTGGCGGGCGATCTCGAGAGCGCGCATCAGCTTCTTCACGGCGAACGTCGTCATCGCGCCGCCGAGCACGGAGGGGTCGTTCGCGAGGATCACGCACTCGGTGCCCGAGATCACGCCGACGCCGAGGAACATGCCGGCACCGACCGCGTAGTCGGTGCCCCAGGCCGCGAGCGGCGAGAGCTCGAGCAGCGGCGAGTCCCGGTCGACGGCGAGCGCCACCCGTTCCCGCACCGGCATCTTGCCGCGCGCCGCGAGGCGCTCGTGCGACTTCGGGCCGCCACCGGCGGCCGACGCGTCGAGGAGCCGGTCGAGTTCCTCGAGCATCTCGACCATGTCGGCACGGTTCCGCTGGAACTGCTCGGCACGCCGGTCGATGCGGGAGCCGAGCGGCCGGGCCGAGAAGAAGTGTTCTGGCGCTGCACGCATGCGGGCATGCTTGCCGCTCGCCCGGCTGCCGTCCACTACCGCAGCCGACGGCGGTAGGTTCCGGGGTCGTGCCGAGGACCGACGGATCGCCGCCGAGCCCCCTGCCGCCGGGATCCGGCGGTTGGGCCCGACGGCTGTCGCCGTTCGTGGCCGCGCACGGCCGCAGCGCCGTCGCATCGCTCACCGCCGCTCTCGTCGGTCAGGGCCTCGCCGGTCTCGCGCCCGCCGTCCAGCGGATCGTCGTCGACGACGCGATCCTGACCGACCGACGATCGGCCGCACCGTGGCTCGTCGCGCTCGTGGGGATCACCGTGGTGGCGTTCGTCCTCGCGTTCGTCCGCCGCTGGTTCGGCGGACGGGTGAGCCTCGCCGTCCAGTACGACCTCCGCAACGCGATCTTCGACCGTCTCCAACGCCTCGACTTCGCCGGCCACGACCGTCTCCACACCGGTCAGATCGTCGCCCGGGCGACCACCGACCTCGGCCTGCTGCAGATGCTGCTGTCGTTCCTGCCCCTCGTCGTCGGCAACGTCGTGCTCGTCGTCGTGGCGATCGTGGTGATGCTCACCCTGTCGGTGCCGCTCACCGCCGTGACCGTCGCCGTGCTCACCGTGCTGTGGTTCGTGGCGTTGCGCATGCGGCGCACCGTGTTCCCCGCGTCCTGGGACGCGCAGCAGCGCGCCGGGGAGGTCGCCGGGGTCGTCGACGAGGCCGTGAGCGGGGTCCGCGTCGTCAAGGCGTTCGGACAGGAGGACCGCGAACTCGAACGGATCGCCGAGGCGTCCCGCCGCCTGTTCGCCTCCCGGTCCCGGCTCGTACGGATCCAGGCCCGCTACACACCGACGCTGGCGGCGATCCCCGCGCTCGCCCAGGTGGCGGTCCTCGGCCTCGGCGGGTACCTCGCGCTGCAGGGGCGGCTCAGCATCGGCGCGTTCCTGGCGTTCGCCGCGTACCTCACCCAGCTCGTCGCCCCGATCCGGATGCTCGCCATCCTCGTCGCGGTCGCCCAGCAGACCCGGGCAGGTGGCGAGCGCATCCTCGACATCCTCGACGTGAACCCCGGGATCACCGAACGACCCGGTGCCGCCGACCTCCCGGCGGGTCCCGGTGCGGTGGCGTTCCGCGGGGTCCGTTTCGGGTACACGGCGTCCGCACCGGTGCTCGACGGCTTCGACCTCGACGTGGCACCCGGCGAGATCGTGGCGCTGTTCGGGGCGTCCGGGTCGGGGAAGTCGACCGTCGCCGCCCTCCTCCCCCGGTTCTACGACGTGGCAGCCGGCTCGATCACCGTCGACGGTGTCGACGTCCGCGACGTGACGCTCACCTCGCTGCGACGACAGGTCGGTGTCGTGTTCGAGGAGGCGTTCCTCTTCTCCGACACGATCGCCGCGAACATCGGCTACGGCCGCCCCGACGCGACGGACGAGGAGATCCGCGTGGCCGCCGACCTCGCCGGGGCGGCGACCTTCATCGAGGAGATGCCCGACGGCTACGAGACCATCGTGGGCGAACGCGGGGTGAGCCTCTCGGGCGGGCAGCGGCAGCGGGTGGCACTCGCCCGGGCGCTCCTCGGCGACCCGACGGTGCTCGTGCTCGACGACGCGACCTCCGCCATCGACGCGGGGACCGAGGCGTCGATCTTCGCCCGCCTGCGTCCCGTCCTCGCCGGTCGGACGACCATCCTCGTCGCGCACCGTCGATCGACCCTGCAGCTCGCCGACCGGATCGTCGTCGTGGAGGACGGCAGGGTCCTCGACCACGGGACCCACAGCGAGCTCGAGGCCCGCTGCCCGCGCTACCGGGCGCTCCTCGGCGAGGACGACGCCGAGGACGGGCCCGACGCGGCCACCGCCGACGGGGGCGCCGTGGACGGGGTGACGACTGCGGCCTGGCCGACCACCGACGACGACGCACCCCGGGCGACCGCGGACGCCCCGCGTCCCGGCGGCGGGATCGGCGGACCGGGCCACGGCCACGGGATGCTGCTGTCCGCCACCCCGGACCTCCTCGCCGCACTCGACGCCCTGCCGCCGGCCGACGACGAACCGGCCGTCGACGAGGTCGCCGCCGTCGCGCCGCCCGCCGACGGTGCCGCCTTCGGGGTCCGCACCCTCGTCGCCCCGTGGCGTCGACTTCTCGTGCTCGGACTCCTCGCCGTCGTCGCCGAGGCCGTCCTCGGGCTCGTCGGCCCGCTGCTCCTCCGGCTCGGCATCGACCGCGGCGTCGGGGCCGACCGGCCGGGTGTGCTGTGGGCGGCGACGGGTGCGCTCGCCGTCGCGGTCGGCGCGTCCTGGGTCGTGAGCCACCTCGGCGCCCTGCTCACCGGTCGGACGGCCGAGCGGATGCTGCACGAGCTGCGGCTGCGGATCTTCGCCCAACTCCAACGACTCGGCATCGACTACTACGAGCGCGAGCTCGCCGGCCGGATCATGACCCGGATGACGACCGACGTCGAGGCGCTCTCCCAGCTCGTCCAGACCGGTCTCGTCACCCTCCTCGTCGGTGTCGCGACCGGTGTCGGCGTCTTCGTGTTCCTCGTGGTCCTGTCGCCGACGCTCGCCCTCGTCGCCGCCGGTTCCCTCCCGCCGCTCGTGCTGGCGACCCGCGCCTACCAACGCCGCGCGTCGCGGGCGTACGACCGGGCGCGCGAGGCGATCGCCGAGGTGAACGCGAACCTGCAGGAGAATCTCTCGGGCGTGCGGGTCGCGCAGGCGCACGGCCGTGAGGACCGCAATCGGGGCGACTTCGCGCAGCTGAACCGGGCCTATCTCGGCCACCGGCTCGGGGCCCAGCGGCTCGTCTCCCTCTACTTCCCCTTCGTCGCGCTCCTCGCGTCGTGCACGACTGCGGCGGTCCTCGGCGTCGGCGACGTGCTCGTCGCACGTGGTGCGGTCACCGCGGGCGTCGTCGTCGCGTTCGTGCTCTACCTCGACCTGTTCTTCGCGCCGGTGCAGCAGGTGTCCCAGGTCTTCGACACGTGGCAGCAGGCGCAGGCATCGGTGCGACGGATCGACGAACTGCTCGCGCTGCGCACCGTGGTCCCCCTCCGACCCGATCCGCTGCCCGTGCCCGAACCGCTCGGCACGATCCGCCTCGACGGGGTGCGGTACCGCTACCCCGGCGACGGCACCGCGGAGCGCGCCGAGGCCCTGCGCGGGATCGACCTCACGTTCGAGCCGGGTGAGCACGTCGCGATCGTCGGCGCCACCGGGGCCGGCAAGTCGACCGTGCTGCGCCTCCTCGCACGGTTCGCCGACCCGACGGATGGTCGGGTGACGGTGTCCGGCGTCGACGTCGCCGACCTCGACCCGGGCGCGTACCGACGACGGATCGGGTACGTCCCCCAGGAGGCGTTCCTGTTCACCGGCACCGTGCGCGACAACATCGCCTACGGACGGCCGGAGGCCACCGACGCCGAGGTCGAGGCGGCCGCACGCGCCGTCGGGGCGCACACGTTCATCGCCCGTCTCGAGGCCGGGTACCGCACCGCGGTCACCGAGCGGGGGCGCTCGCTGTCGGCGGGACAGCGCCAGCTCCTCGCCCTCGCCCGGGCCCGCCTCGTCGACCCCGACCTGTTGCTCCTCGACGAGGCGACGTCGAACCTCGACCTCGCCGCCGAGGCACGCGTCCGCGACGCGCTCGACGCGCTGCGACGCGGTCGGACCACGGTCACCGTCGCCCACCGGCTCCCGACCGCGGCACGGGCCGACCGGATCGTCGTGCTCGAGGACGGCGTCGTCGTCGAGATGGGCACCCACGCCGCCCTCGTCGATGCCGGTGGTACCTACAGCGCCCTGTGGGCGGCGTTCAGCGCCGGCGAGGACGGGCGCGACCCGCTCACTGCAGCGACAGCACCTGCACCTGGGGTCTGAGACGCTCGACGACCGACCGGCGGGCCAGCGCCGTGCCCGCCTCCGTCACCGTCGCCGTCCCCGCCGCGACGCCCCACACCGCGGCCTCGGTGAGGTCGTCGCCGCACGCGAGGCGGGCGACGAGTCCCCCGACGAGGGAGTCCCCGGCCCCGACCGTCGTGACGACGGTGACCTCCGGCGGGCGCAGGACGACGGGGTCGGCACCCGCCACGACGAGCACCGCGCCTGCAGCGGCCGCCGAGACGAGGAGCGCCGAGCAGCGGCCACCACCGACGAGTCCCGCGGCGGCCGCAGCGGCCGCGGCGAGCCCGTCGATCGGCCGGCCGGTGATGTCGGCGAGCTCGTCCATGGACGGCTTCGCGAGCACGATCGGAGCGTCGAGGACCGCAGCGAGGGCCGGACCGGACGTGTCGGCGACGACGCGTCCGCCGCACGCGACCACGTCACGGGCGAGGCGCGCGAACCCGTCGTCGGGCACACCGGCGGGGAGGCTCCCGGACAGCACCACGAACGTGTCGGGCCCGACCTCGGCGAGAACCGCGGCCCGCACGGCGTCCCACTCACCGTTCGACAGCGCAGGCCCGGGATGGATGATCCGGTAGTCACCACCCGAGGTGCGGTCGTGGACCGTCATGTTCTGGCGTGTCGCCCCGGCGATCGGCACCGCCCGCAGCGCAAGACCCCGGGCGCGCACGAGGTCCTCCACCACACCACCGAAGTGGCCGCCGAGGGCGGCGACCGCGAGGGCGTCGACGCCGAGTTCGGCGACGACCCGGGCGACGTTCAGCCCACCGCCACCCGGATCGTGCCGTGGCGCGCTCGCCCGCAGCTTCCGATCCGGTTCCATCGCCTCGACGGACGAGGACGTGTCGAGGGAGGGATTCAGGGTGAGGGTGACGACCCGCATCCGGCCGCTACTCGAGCATCGTGCCGAGACGCTGGACCGAGTCGATGAACTCGTCCACCATCTCGAGCACGACCCGCGCGGCCGGCTTCACCTCGTTCATCGACCCGACGATCTGCCCGACGAAGTAGTTCGCGAGCTGCGCCGCACCGGCATGGTTCTGGGCGGCCCGGTCGATCCGGCGCGACGCCTCGGCGATGAGAACCGGCTGCAGCGGCATCCCGAGCGGACCAGGTCCGTCGGAACGCTCCCACTCCTCGGTCCACGCCGAGCGGAGCTGACGCGCCGGCTTGCCGGTGCGGGACCGCGACCGCAGCGTGTCCGACGACGTCGCCGCCAGGAACTTCTCCTTCACCACCGGGTGCGTCTCCGCCTCCTCGGTCGTGAGCCACACCGAACCGCACCACACACCGTCGGCGCCGAGCGCGATCGACGCGGCCATCTGACGGCCACGGCCGATGCCGCCGGCTGCGAGCACCGGGACGGGGGCAACTGCGTCGACGATCTCGGGGACGAGCACCATCGTGCCGATCTCACCGGTGTGCCCGCCCGCCTCGTGCCCCTGGGCGATGATCAGGTCCGCGCCCGCGGCGACATGCCGCGCGGCGTGCGACGCCTTCCCGGCGAGCGCCGCGACCGCGATGCCCTGCGCGTGCGAGCGCTCGACCATGTCCGGCGGCGGCGGACCGAGCGCGTTCGCCATGAGGGAGATCGGGTGCGAGAACGCGACGTCGAGCAGGGGTTGTGCCTGGTTGTACGTCATCGGCGCCGCCGTCGACGAGGACGTGCGGACCCGGTCCGACTCGGGCAGCTCCGGCACGTCGTACCGGCGCATGATGTCGTCGAGGAACTCCCGGTGGGCGGCGGGGATGAGATCGCCGATCTTCGACCACGACAGCCCGCCCTCGTCCCGACCCTCGTACTTCGCGGGGACGATCACGTCGACGCCGAAGGGTCGCCCACCGACGTGCTCGGTGATCCAGCGGAGGTCGACGTCGAGCTGTTCGGGTGAGATCCCCGCAGCGCCGAGCACCCCCATGCCGCCGGCACGGGTGACCGCCGCGACCACGTCGCGACAGTGCGTGAAGGCGAGGATCGGGAACTCGATACCGAGCAGGTCGCACACGGCGTTGTTGCGCATGCCCGAACCGTACCGTGCAGCGTCAGCGCTCGTCGCTGCGTTCGAGACCCTCGTCGAGGTAGGACGCCGGGTCCTCGACCGGTTCGAGATGCGTGAGGACGTGCAGGTTCGGCACGGCACTGCGCAGGTCGGCCTCGAACCGCTCGAGCACGTCGTGTCCGGCGGTGACCGTCCACCGGCCCGGGACGAGGACGTGCACCGACATGAAACGGCGCGGACCCGACGCACGCGTCCGCAGCGCGTGGAACGCGATCCCCTGTCGTTCCCAGCGCCCGATCACCTCGTCGATCGCCGCCTGCTCGGGGACGGGGATGGTCGGGTCCATCAACTCCCGCACCGAACCCCACAGCACGGTGACCCCGGTCCGCACCACGTTCACGCCGACGGCGAGTGCGAGCAGCGGGTCGAGGGGCGTCCAGCCGGTCAGCGCGACGACGGCGAGACCGACGAGGACACCGACCGAGGTCCACACGTCGGTGAGGAGATGGCGCCCGTCGGCGGCGAGCGCCGAGGAGTCGTGACGCCGGGCGACACGCAGGAGGTACAGGCCTGCGGCCCCGTTGAGCACGGCCGCGCCGGCGGAGACCGCCGAGCCGACGCCGAGCCGCTCGACCTCCCGGGGGTCGAAGAGCCGGTCGACCGCCGCCCACACGATCACGCTCGCGGCGACGACGATCATCAGGCCCTCGGCGGCGGCGGAGAACAGTTCGGCCTTCTCGTGACCGTGCTGGTGGTTCTCGTCGGGCGGCAGTGCGGCGACCCGGAGAGCGACGAGCATGAGCACGGCCGCCGCGAGGTTCACCGTCGACTCGAGCGCGTCGGAGAGGAGTCCGACGGAACCGGTCACCGACCAGGCGACCAGCTTGATCGCCATCGTCACGAGCGCGACCCCGATCGAGAACCACCCGAACCGGGTGAGGTCCCGACCCGGGGTGGTCGCGGTCAGAAGAAACCCGCCTTCCGTCCGCCGTAGGTGGACCACTGCCCGGTCCCGCACGTCACACCACCGTCGACGGGGACCGCCGCACCGGTGACGAAACTCGCCTCCGGCGATGCGAGGAAGCTCATCACCTGCGCGATCTCGTCCGGGCGACCGAACCGCTGCATCGGGATCCGGGCACGCATCCCGTCGCCGACCCTCGTCCCGTCGATGTCGGCCGTCATCGGGGTCTCCGTCGGGCCGGGGCAGATGGCGTTGACCCGGATGCCGCGGTGGGCGAGATCGAGCGCACCAGCGCGGGCGAGGTTCACCACCGCCGCCTTCGACGCGTTGTAGGCGAAGATCCCCGAGTCGCCGGCCAGTCCGGACACGGACGCGGTGAGCACTGCGGCGGCGTCACCGTCCCGACGGGACGCCGCCTCGAGTGCCGGCACCGCAGCCCGCAGACCGAGCACGACCGCCCGTACGTTCACGTCCATGACCAGGTCGAAGTCCTCCATCGACCCCCTGGTCAGGTCGCCCTGGCGGAGGATGCCCGCGTTCAACAACACGGCGTGCAGCGCCCCGAACGACCGGGTTGCGGTCGCGACCGCCTCGGCGTTCAGCCGTGCGTCGGTGACGTCCCCGGCGAGGGCGACGACCCGTCCCCCGGCCTCGGGCCACGCAGCGGCGTCGACGGCGAGGTCGACCGCGACGACGTTCGCCCCCTCCGCCAGCAGCCGCTCGACGGCCGCCCGACCGATGCCACCCGCCGCACCGGTGACGAGCACCGTACGCCCGGCGTGGCGCCCTCCCCCCGCAGCTGTACTCCCCACGACCCAGAGCGTAGCGACGCGCACCCTGCAACTCCCTGCGGGTGAATCGCTACGATCCCGACGTACCCGGGGTGTCCGGGTGGACGGGGGAGGAACCATGGCAGGCAAGCGGATCGTGCTCACCGGGGCGTCGACGGGGATCGGGTTCGCGACCCTCCAGATGCTCGTCGCCGCGGGCCACGAGGTCACCACCCTCGACATCAAGGACGCGCCGGCGGGATCCGCCCGCCACATCCACTGCGACATGGCGGACCCGGCGTCGATGGACGCTGCCGTCGCCCAGCTCGAGGGCACCTATGACGGGCTCGGCAACATCGCAGGGGTCGCCGGTTCCTTCGGCGCCGAGCTCGTGTTCAAGGTGAACGTCTACGGCCTGCGGCACCTGACCGACGCGATGCTCGCCGCCGGCCGTCTCGGCCGCGGGGCGTCCATCGTCAACATCGCATCCCTTGCCGGCATGGCGTGGCAGCGCCACCTCGACCGCATCGCCGCACTCGACGCCGCAGCGGACTTCGCCGCCGGGGTCGAGGTCGCACAGGCGTACGAGGGCGACGGCCCCACCGCCTACGTGCTGTCGAAGGAATGGGTGGTGCACTACTCCCAGCAGCTCGCGGGCCGCCTCCTCGAGGACGGCATCCGGGTGAACAGCGTCAGCCCCGGACCGGTCGTCACCCCGCTCTTCCCCTACTTCGAAGCCGACGCCGGCGCCGCGCAGATGGCGTGGTTCAACGAGCAGGTCGGCCGGCCCGGCCAGCCGGAGGACCAGGCGGAGGTCGTGTCCTGGCTGCTCGCCGGACCGTGCGGCTGGCTGAACGGCGTCGACATCCCCGTCGACGGCGGCCTGCAGGCCGGCATGCGGGTCGGCTGGGTGAACACGAAGTCCTCGCCCGCCGCGCAGGCGCGGCGCTGAGCAGGGAGGCCCGACGATGGAGTGGTTCCCGAAGCTTCGCATCGGCGACCTGCCGGACCGGGCCGCCGCCCGATGGCCCGACCGGATCGCACTCGTCGAGGGCGACCGCCGGTGGACGCACGCCGAGTTCGCGACCGAGGTGCGGCGCACGGCGAAGGGCCTCCTCGCCCTCGGCGTCGAACCCGGCGACAAGGTCGCCATCTGGATGACGAACCGGTCGGAATGGCTGTTCCTCATGTACGCCATCCCGATGGTCGGCGCCGTCACGGTCCCGCTGAACACCCGGTACCGCACCGACGACGTCGTCTACACCGTCGACCAGTCCGACTCGTCGGTGCTGTTCGTGAACGACCGTTCCGGGCCGATCGACTACGCCTCGATGGTGCGTGAGGCACTCCCCCGCTGGCCGAAGATCCGTGAGGTCGTCGTCGTCGGCGACGACCTGCCCGACCGGTCCCGGGCGTGGGCGGCGTTCCTCGACGCCGGCCGTGCCGTCACCGACGACGCCCTCGTGGCCCGCGCCGCGGCGGTCGACCCCGATGCGCTCGCGCTGATCATCTACACGTCGGGCACGACGAGCCTCCCGAAGGGGGCGATGCACAACCACGTGCTGATCCGCAACATCGTCGAACGGGCGCAGATCCTCGGCGTCACCTGTACCGACGCCTTCGTGAGCTACCTGCCGCTGTTCCACGCGTTCGGCTACACCGAGGTCGCGCTCACCGTCGCGCTCACCGGTGCGAAGCAGGTCCTCGTCGAGACGTTCGACGCGGACGAGGTCCTCGATCTCGCCGAGGCCGAGCAGGTCACGATCCTGCACGGGTTCGACGCGCACTGGCAGGACTTCCTGCGTGCCCGCGACACCCGACCGCGCGATCTCGCGCTGCGGTTCGGCATGCTCGCGGCGGGCCAGGAGTCATCGCGCCCCGTCGCCTACCGGAGCCAGGAGTTGTGCCCGACCGTCACCGGCTGGGGCATGAGCGAGGTGTGGACCGCGATCACCATCTCCCACATCAGCTCCACGCCGGAGCAGCGGTGCGAGGCGTCCGGATACCCGATGTTCGGGGTGGAGCTGCGCATCGTCGATCCGGAGACCGGCGCCGACCAGCCCGCCGGTGAACCGGGGGAACTGCTCGTCCGCAGCTACACGCGGATGCTCGGCTACTACGAGAAGCCGGCGGAGACCGCCGAGACGATCGACGCCGATGGCTGGCTGCACACCGGCGATCTCGCCCGCATCCGCACGGACGGCCACATGCAGTTCATCGGCCGCCTGAAGGACATGCTGAAGATCGGCGGCGAGAACGTCGCACCGGCCGAGATCGAGGGTCGCCTGCGCGAGCTCCCCGGCGTCGTCGACGCCGCCGTCGTGGGCATCCCCGACGACCGGCTCGGTGAGATCGGTGTCGCCTACGTCTTGCGCGCGCCTGATGCGACGCTCGACCCGAGCGGCCTGCTCGACCACCTGCGCGGTCGGATCGCGAGCTTCAAGATCCCCCGGCACGTGTTCGTCGTCGACGCGCTCCCGATGACCCCGACCGGCAAGATCCGCAAGGTGGAACTGCGCGAGCAGGCCCGCAGCGACGTCGCGTCAGCGTGACGCGACGGCTGCCGCAGCGGCCGACGAACCGGCGATCCGCCCGAACACGGAGCCGCTGACCAGCCCGGTACCCCCGGGATAGTTGTGGTAGAAGAGCCCGCCCACGAGCTCCCCTGCGGCGAACAGCCCGGGGATCGGGCTCCCCGCGGTGTCCTCCACTGCAGCGTCGAGGTCGATCTTCAGACCGCCGAACGTGAACGTCACACCGCAGGTCACCGCGTAGGCCTCGAACGGCGGTTCGTCGATCGTGTTCGCCCAGTTCGTCTTCGGGAAGGGGATGCCCGGCGTACCACGACCGTCCTTGACCGCCGGGTTGAACGGCACGTCGGTCTGCACCGCGGCGTTGAACGCCTCGATCGTGCGCAGCGCGGCGGCAGGGTCGACACCCTCGAGCTTCGCGACGAGCTCGGGCAGGGTGTCCGCCTTGACCTTCGTCACCTGTCGGATCCGGTACTCGTCACGGAGCAGCGGGATCACCTTCGCATCGAAGATCTGCCAGGCGAACATGTCGGGCTGGGCGAGGATCACGGCGCCGTACTTCGCGTACGTGTAGTTCCGGAAGTCGGCGCCCTCGTCGACGAACCGCTCACCGCGGGCGTTCACCATGATCCCGAGCGGATAGCTGTGCTTCTGGAAGTTGTCGCCCACGGCGAGGTCGCCGAACGCCGGTGCGTTCAGGTCCCATCCCACGGCGTGCGCACCCGACCAGTGGCCGTGCGGCATCGCGCCGACCTCGAGGGCCATCCGGATCCCCGCACCCGTGTTGAACCGGGTCCCGCGCACCTTCGCGAGGTCCCAGTTCGGTCCGAGGTAGCGCGCCCGCCACTCGCCGTTCGACTCGAACCCCCCGCACGCGAGCACGACGGCACGCGCCCTGATCTCACGGGTCGTCCCGTCGTGGCGCACCCGCACGCCCCGCACCGCACCGTCGTCGTCGACGATCAGGGACTGCGCCGGGGTCTCGTAGTGGATGGTGACGCCCTCCCGGACACAGGCCCGGTGTTCGAGCTCGACGAGGCCGGGACCGCCGCCCCACGCCTCTACGGCGAGACCGCCCCAGAACGTGAACCGACCGTCGACCTTGAACGCCTGCCGTCCGTACGACGGCTGGAACCGGATGCCCTTGCCGGCCATCCAACGCAGCGTCGACCGGCTCCGCTCGACGAGGACGGCGACGAGGTCCGGGTCGGCCCGGTACTGGGTGACCCTCGCCATGTCGTCGAAGTACTGCTGCGCGCTGTACGACCCGAAGTCGACCGTGCGCCGCTCCTCGTCGGTCAGGTCCGGGAGCAGTTCGACGAGGTCGTCGACCCCGTCGAAGACGACCCGGACCGCACCCGCGGTGTAGGCGGTGTTGCCACCGGCCTCCGCCTGCGGTGCGGCCTCGAGCATGACGACGTCCGCGCCGGCCTCCCGGGCGGCGAGCGCCGCACAGGCGGCGGCGTTCCCGGCGCCGACGACGACGACGTCGGTGACAGCGGCGTCCACCACGACCCGATCAGACGGTCGGCGGACGCTGACCGAAGCCCTTGAAGGTGTCGTTGATGTGGGTGGTGATCGAGGCGAGCTTGCCGCGCCCCTCGAGCATCCGCGGGGCGAGCTGCTGGAGGCCCTCGACCGTCCAGCGACCGTCCGCTGCGATGATACGATCGCCGTCGAGCGACCAGCCGCCGTACAGGCCGACCTCGTTGCCGCCGACGTGGAACACACCACCGTTGAAGGGGCAGTCGGCGGTCGACAGGTAGGCGACGAGCGGCGAGATGTTCGCCGGGTCGAACTTGTCGAACTGCGAGGGATCCTCCGGCGGGGCGACGGTGTCGCCGAGACCGGGGGTCTGCAGGGTGAGACGGGTCCGGGCGAGCGGTGCGAGGCAGTTCGCCCGCACGCCGTAGCGGGAGAGCTCCTGCGCCATCACGAGGGTCGCTGCGGCGATACCGGCCTTCGCAGCCGTGTAGTTCGTCTGGCCGGGGTTGCCGAGCATGGCACCCGACGCCGTGTTCACGATCGCCGCGTTGACCGGACCGTTGATCTCCTTGGACTTCTCGCGCCAGTACGCGGCCGCCCAGCGGCTCGGCACGAAGTGCCCCTTGAGGTGGACGCTGATGACGGCGTCCCACTCCTCCTCCGTCATGTTCACGAGCACACGGTCCCGGAGGATGCCGGCGTTGTTCACGAGCACGTGCAGGTCACCGAACGCCTCGACGGCGGCGTTGACCATGCGCTGGCCACCCTCCCACGAGGTCACCGAGTCGGTGTTGGCGATCGCCTCGCCGCCCATCGCACGGATCTCGTCGACGACCTCCTGCGCGGGACCGGCGTCGGAACCTGACCCGTCGATGTTGCCGCCCAGGTCGTTCACGACGACCTTCGCGCCCTCGGCGGCCATGAGCAGGGCGTGCTCCCGCCCGATGCCACGGCCCGCGCCGGTGATGATGACTACCCGTCCGTCAAGCGTTCCCATGACGGCGAACACTAGCCACCCGCACCCGCTCCCCTCCCAGCCACGGGACTCCCGGGTCGGGGGAGCCGGTAGGGTCCGCCGACGGTACGACGAACGGGGGCGGGACGATGACGACGATGCAGGGACGGGTGGTGCTCATCACCGGCGGGGCGCGCGGCCAGGGCGAGGCCGAGGCGCGCATGTTCGCCGCGGCGGGGGCGACGGTCGTGGTGACCGACGTGCTCGACGACCTCGGCGAACGGGTCGCCGGTGAGGTCGGCGGCGTGTACCACCACCTCGACGTGAGCTCGGAAGCGGCGTGGGACGACGTCGTCGCCACCGTCGTCCGCGAGCACGGCCGCCTCGACGTGCTCGTGAACAACGCCGGCATCCTGCGCGGGAACCAGCTCGTGAACGAGACCCGCGAGCAGTGGGAGCTCGTGGTGCGCATCAACCAGACGGGTGTGTTCCTCGGCATGCGCGCTGCTGCCCGGGCGATGATCGCCGCCGGGAACGGCGGGTCGATCGTGAATATCAGCTCCGTCGCCGGCCTCGAGGGCGTCTTCGGTTCGCTGTCCTACAGCGCGACGAAGTGGGCCGTGCGGGGGATGACGAAGGTGGCCGCCAAGGAACTCGGCCGCCACGGGATCCGGGTGAACAGCGTCCACCCCGGGATCATCGTCACCGAGATGACGGCCCACTTCCCGGAGATGCACGACGAGGAACGGCGCCGCCGGACCGAGCGTGCGACCCCGCTGCAGCGGCTCGGCGTGCCCGAGGACATCGCAGCGATGGTGTTCTTCCTCGGATCCGACGCGTCGTCGTACTGCACCGGCCAGGAGTTCACCGTCGACGGCGGCATGCACGGCTGACGCCGCACCCGGCGCCCGGCGGCACCCTCAGGCGCCGCGGCTGCGGATCTTCGCCCAGTCGTCCCGCAGGCCGACGGTGCGGTGGAACACCCCGGTGCTCGCGGTGTCGGCGCAGAAGTACCCGACGCGCTCGAACTGCACCGACTCCCCGGGTCCGATCTCGGCGATCGACGGTTCGGCCCACCCGTCGCCGACCACGAGCCGTGACGCCGGGTTCAGGAAGTCGAACGGGTCGCGCCCGTCGTGTGCGTCAGGGTGGGACTCCGTGAACAGCCGTTCGTAGAGCCGGACCTCGAGCGGCACGGCGTGCGGCGCCGACACCCAGTGGATCGTCGCCTTCACCTTGCGCCCGTCGGGTGCCTGGCCGCCGGCGGTCGTCGGGTCGTAGGTGCAACGCACCTCGACGATCGTGCCCGACTCGTCGGTGACGACGTCGGTGCAGCGCACGAAGTACGCGGCCCGCAGCCGGACCTCCCGTCCCGGGGCGAGGCGGTAGAACTTCGCCGGCGGGTCCACCATCACGTCGTCCCGGTCGATCCACAGCTCCCGCCCGAAGGGCACGGAACGCGTCCCGGCCGACGGGTCCTCGGGATTGTTCGTCACCTCGACGTGCTCGACGACGCCCTCGGGGTAGTTCTCGATGACGAGCCGGACGGGCCGCAGCACCGCCATGCGCCGCAGCGCGGTGCGGTTCAGCTCGTCACGGACGAAGGACTCGAGCAGTTCGACCTCGTTCGTCCCGTTCACCTTCGCCACACCGACGTGGTCGCAGAACGCCCGCAGCGCCGCCGGCGGGTACCCGAGCCGACGCATCCCCCGCAGGGTCGGCATCCGCGGGTCGTCCCACCCCTCGACGTGCCCGCCCTCCACCAGCGCCGCGAGCCGGCGCTTGGAGAGCACGGTGTGGGTGAGGTTCAGGCGGGCGAACTCGTACTGGTGCGGGCGCGCCCCTGGGAGCGGCAGATGGTCGAGGAACCAGTCGTACAGCGGCCGGTGCGCGTCGAACTCGAGTGTGCACACCGAGTGCGTGGTCCCCTCGATCGCATCCGACTGCCCGTGCGCCCAGTCGTAGGTCGGGTAGATGCACCACGCCGTCCCGGTGCGGTGGTGGGCGACGTGGCGGATCCGGTACAGGATCGGGTCGCGGAGCTGCGGGTTCGGGTGCGCCATGTCGATGCGTGCGCGGAGCACGCATGCACCGTCGGGGAACTCCCCGGCCCGCATGCGCCGCAGGAGGTCGAGGTTCTCCTCCACCGGACGGGAACGGAACGGGCTGTCGACCCCGGGCTCGGTGAACCCGCCCCGCTGGGCGGAGATCGTCTCGGCGTCCTGGTCGTCGACGTAGGCGAGACCGCCGAGCACGAGTTGCTCCGCCCATGCGTAGAGCTGTTCGAAGTAGTCGGAGGCGTACCGGGTCGGGCCGTCCCAGCGGTAGCCCAGCCAGCGGACGTCCTCCTCGATACCCGCCACGAAGTCGGACCGTTCGGTCTCGGGGTTCGTGTCGTCCATGCGCAGGGTGCACGTCCCGCCGAA
>CAYVOK010000011.1:0-60017 GCA_964453335.1 uncultured Acidimicrobiaceae bacterium | reverse complement strand
GGACCTCCCGACGGTGCCCCGTGCCCTGCTACGGTTGCCGGGTCGACGTCGACGGGATCCGCCCAGCGGTCCGCACCGACGCCACCGCACGGTGGACACGACCGATCGGAACGAGGCCCGTCCGCAACGGCGGGCATCGCAGGGTGGCCCACGTCGTGGTCCGCCCCGGCCGACGAGGGACAGGAGCACACCACGCACGCTGCAGCGCCGACCGACGCGCCGAACGACAGCACCGTCTCCCCTGCGTACTGGGACAGCGTCGTCGCGGCCGAGGCCGACGGGCGCGCCCGCCCCGACGAGCGCGCCCTCCTCGAGGGCGACCGCACGCGCTGGGTGGCGACCCTGTGGCGTCTCCTCGACGACACCGAACGCACCCTGCAGCGCGTCGTCCGTTCGGCCGGCGACGACCACGCCCAGATCGTCGCCGACTTCCGCGACGAGCAGCGCCGCTACACCGACGCGATCACGAGGGTCGCCGGATACCGGGTCGTCCCCGTCGACTTCGGGCCGCCGCCGACCACCCGCACGGTGGACGAACCGGCCGCCGTGCCGGAAGTGGTCGAGACCGTGCCCGTCGAGGCGCCGGACCTCGTCCAGCTCTCGTGGGCCCCTGGTCGGGTGCTCGCCTGGGCCGGCCCCGACACCGACCTCGCGGAACTCCTCGACCTGGGCAGGGCACCGGGCAACGGCTGGACCGAGACCGACCCGATCGCCCTCCCGGGCCGCCAACGCGTCCCCGCCGTCGCCGCACCCCTCGGCAGCGTGCTCGGCTGGCTCGTAGCCGTCGGCGCCGACCCGGCCGGACACGAGGTCGGATCGACCGTCCGCTGGCTCGGTCGGGTCGCGGCGATCGCCGTGCGCTCGGTGGCCCAGGGCCGCTTCGCCCCCCGCCTGCGTCCGGCCACCCGCGACGTCGCAACCCCGACGCCGGGGCGGAGCCGGGGCACGAACCGCCATGCCGTCCACTGGGCGCCGGTGCTCGTCGATCCCGGTGTGCTCGACCAGCTCGCCGCACTGCTCCCACCCGAGGTCGGCGCGGCGGCACGCCTCAAGGGCGGCGCCCGCGTCGTCACCGAGGCGGTCCTCGGCGACATCGTCGACGTCATCTGCCGGACCGCGGCCGCCCGGGTCGAGGTCCCCGCACCCCCGCCCCGGGTGCGCACGGTGGCGGACGTCGCGGAGACCTTCCTCGCCCGACTCGCCGGCGACCCCTTCGACGCACCGTCCGGACCCGCCGGTGAGCTGATGGCACGCCTCGACCGGTGGACGAAACCGGTCTCGCACGGCGGCAAGGTGCGGCTCGTGCTGCAACTCTCCCCTCCCGACAGCTCGGGTGGTTGGCTCCTGCGGGTCCTCGCCGCCGGGGTGGAACGACAGCCGGTGCTCGTCGACCGGGCGATGGTCTCCCCCTCGGAGTCGCTGCGACGGGAGACGACGAATCACTTCACACGCCTCGAACGCCTCCTCCCGGCGTTGCGACGCCCCGGGAGCCACCGGCGCGGCGAGGTCGTCCTCGGAGGGGACGAGGCCTGGGATCTCATGACCGAGACCGGGCCGATGCTCACCGCGGCGGGCTTCGACGTGCAGGTGCCTGCGCTGTCGCGCCGCAAAGCGGTCGCCTCGCTGCGCCTCGAGGCCGAACCGGGTGCGGGCTCGGTGGTCGGGATCGACCAGCTCACCGCCGTGCGCTGGCGGGTCGCGTTCGGCGACCTCGAGCTCGACGCCGCCGAGATCAACCGACTCGCCCGAGAGGCGCGACCGCTCATCCGAACCGGTGGACGCTGGGTCGCCGTCGAACGTGCCGACCTCGTCGAGGCGGCCGCCGCGCTCGCCGAACGGGCGAACCTGACCCGTCTCACCGGGTCGGAGATGCTCCGCCACGCCCTGGGCCTCGAGGGCGCAGGTCTCCCCGGCGGGGTCACCCTCGCCGGTCACAGCTGGGCGAACGACCTGCTCGAGGCCGCGGCCGGCATCGCCGGGACCGCGGATCAGAACCCGCCCGGGTTCGAGGGTCGCCTCCGCTCCTACCAGGCGGAGGCGCTCGCCTGGATGGGCATGCTCGACCGGGCCGGTCTCGGCGGCTGCCTCGCCCTCGACATGGGGCTCGGCAAGACGCCGACGGTGCTGGCCCATCTCGCCCAGCGACGCGGCCGCGGCCCGTCGCTCGTGATCGCGCCGCCCGCCGTCGTGGGGAACTGGGCGGCGGAGGCCCGGCGGTTCGTGCCGGGGGTGCGGGTCGTGGTCCACCACGGTGCGAACCGGCGGAGCTCGACGGCCCTGCGGCACGCCGCGGTCGCCGCCGATCTCGTCCTCACCACCTATGCGACCGCCGTCCGCGACGTCGAGGCGCTCGCCGAGGTCACCTGGGACGCGGTCGTGCTCGACGAGGCGCAGGTCGTGAAGAACGCGACGACGGAGACCGCCCGCCAGTTGCGGCGCCTGCGTGCGCACACCCGCATCGCGCTGACCGGCACCCCGGTCGAGAACGGTCTCGGCGACCTGTGGGCGATCCTCGACTTCACGAACCCGGGTCTCGTCGGCGGACGGGCCCAGTTCGTCGGTGCCCTGTCGCGTGACGACCAGGGCAGTCGGGCCGGTGAGGCGGCGTTGCGTGCGCTCAACGGGATCCTCGTGTTCCGCCGCACCAAGTCGGAGCCGGACATCGCGGCCGAACTGCCGGACCGGGTCGACCAGCTCGACCACTGCGCGATGACACCGGAGCAGATCGGCCTCTACCAGGCGGTCCTCGACACCCTCATCCGCACCGTCGACGAGAACGGGGTGAGCGGGCCGGAGCCACGCCAGGGTGCCGTCCTGGCGGCGATCACCGCCCTCAAGCAGATCTGCAACCACCCCGCCGCCTACCGCGGCTCCGAGGACGGCGTCCTCGCCGGGCGCTCCGGGAAGCTCGCTCGTCTCGAGGAGATCGTCGACGCCGTGTTCGCCGCGGACGAGAAGGTCCTCGTGTTCACCCACTTCGCCGAGTGGGGTCAGCGGCTCGCCGAACACCTGTCGGCACGCACCGGCAACCCCGTGCACTGCTACCACGGCGGCCTGTCCCGCACGGCGCGCGACCGGATGATCGAGGAGTTCCAGGCGCGTGACGGTGCGGGTGCGCTCGTGCTGTCGCTGAAGGCAGGTGGCACCGGCCTGAACCTGACCGCTGCGAGCCACGTCGTGCTCTACGACCGCTGGTGGAACCCGGCGGTCGAGGACCAGGCGCGCGACCGGGCCTGGCGCATCGGTCAGACACGGACCGTCGTGTGCCACCGCCTGGTGTGCCCGGGCACCGTCGACGAACGGGTCGAGGAGGTCGTGGAGGGCAAGCGGCGCATCGCCGACCTCGTCCTCCCCCGGTCGAGCTCGATCGGCGACCTCGACGCCGGGCAGCTCCGGCGGGCCCTCGGTCTCGGTGACGGTGTCGTCGTCGCCGACGACCTCGCAGCGGACACCGAGGAGGTGCTGTCGTGAGCCGTGCCCGACGCCGACGACCCGGAGCGCGCGCCGAGGGGCGGCCGGCCGCACCGGTCCGTCCCACCGGCGTGGTGCCCGTCCCCGAGCTGACCGAACCGGCACCGCCCGTGCGGCCGACCGCGATCCCCGACGCCGTCGTCCGGTCGCTCGGGCCCCCGGCCCTCGCCGGCCAGGAGGCGGCGGCGACCCACACCTTCGCCGCCGTGTACGACCGTGCGGTCGGCCTCGCGACGGCGCTCGCGTCGGCTGCCGGGCTCCTCGACGAGGTGCCCGACGACGAGGGCGAGCCCGACCCGACCCCGATCGCCGACGACGGTGACGCACCCGACGCAGACGGCGACGGACCCGGTTCGGACCCCGCCGCCGATAGCGTCTGACCGCCGTCGCGGCCGCACCCCGGCAGCCGCACCGTCGCCGGAGCCCCCCATGCTCGAACGTCTCGCGCGTTTCTCCTTCCGCCGCCGCCGCATCGTCCTCGCCGTCTGGGTGGTCGCGCTCGTCGGTCTCGGCGCCCTGCAGGGTGCGACGGGCAGCGCCTTCAGGACCGACTTCACCCTCCCCGATTCCGAGTCGAACGACGGGTTCAGCCTGCTCCGCGAGGCGAGCGGCGGTGACGGCGGCGGCTTCGACGGGACCATCGTCTTCCGTGCCGAGACCGGTGTCGCCGACCCTGCCGTGGCCGCCACGATGACGAAGGTCTTCGACGAGGTCCGCGGGATCGACGGCGTGACATCGCTCGTCTCTCCCTACGACGGTGAGATCGGTGCCAGCCAGATCGCTCCTGCGGGTCCGCTCGCCGGCAAGGTCGCGTTCGCGCGCGTCGGCTTCGCCCCCACCCTCGGGCAGTCGGACTTCCTCACCATCACCGAGGAGGTCAAGGAGGTCCTGCCCGCCGTTGACGGCCTGCAGGTCGAGCTCGGGGGTCAGGTCTTCGCCGAGTTCGAGCCGCCGGAGTCCGAACTGCTCGGCCTGGCGTTCGCCGTGGTGATCCTGCTGCTCGCGTTCGGCTCGGTGCTCGCGATGGGCTTGCCGATCGGTGTCGCGCTCTTCGGCGTCGGCACGGGCGTGACCCTGCTCACCCTCGTGAGCCACGTGCTCAACATGCCGGACTTCACGAACATCCTCGCTGCGATGATCGGCCTCGGCGTCGGCATCGACTACGCGCTCTTCATCGTCACCCGGTACCGGGAAGCGGTGCTCGCCGGCTCCTCGTTCGAGGACGCGACGGCCGAGGCGATCACGACCGCCGGTCGGGCCGTCCTCTTCGCGGGGTGCACGGTGGTCATCTCCCTCCTCGGCATGCTGCTCATGGGCCTCGAGTTCGTGCGCGGCCTCGGCATCGGTGCGTCGATCGCGGTGCTCATGACGATGGTCGCGTCGATCACGCTGCTGCCCGCACTCCTCGGCTTCGCCCAGGCCCGGGTGGAGGTGACCCGCTACCGCGGCCTCGTCGGGGCGCTCGCCGTCGCGCTCGCCCTGTTCCTCGTCGGCCTGAAGCAGCCGACCGCTGCCGGTGTCGTGCTCCTCGCCGGTCTCGGTGTCGTCCTCCTCTCCTTCGTCGTCGCGCCGCTGCGGCGCGAGGTCCCGCGTCGGACCCCGAAGCCGCTCCGCGAGACCGTGTGGTTCCGCTGGAGCCGCACCCTGCAGCGCCACCCGTGGATCGGCGCGATCGGTGGGCTCGGGATCCTGGTGCTCCTCGCCCTCCCCGTGTTCTCGCTGCGGCTCGGCTTCGCGGACGAGGGGAACTTCCCCGAGACGTCGTCGGTTCGTCGGGCGTACGACCTGCTCGGCGAGGCGTTCGGCCCCGGGTTCAACGGTCCGCTCACGCTCGTCGCCCAGGTCGACGGCGCCGACGCAGCGACGGCCACCGGTGCGGTACTCACCGCGGTGTCGGCCACCCCCGGCGTGGAGGCCGCCCTCCCCGTCGCGCCGCCCGGATCCCCGCTGCTCGTCGTCCAGGTGATCCCGACGACCTCACCGCAGGACGAGGCGACGACCGATCTCGTGAAGACGCTCCGCGACGACGTGCTCCCCGGCATCGAGACCCGGATCGGCACCGACGTCTTCGTCACCGGGACCGTCCCTGCGAACATCGACTTCGCGTCGTTCATCGCCGGCCGACTGCCGATCTTCTTCGGTGCCGTGCTCGGTCTCTCCTTCCTCCTCCTCATGGCCGTGTTCCGGTCGTTGCTCGTGCCGCTCAAGGCCGTCGTGATGAACCTGCTGTCGATCGGTTCCGCGTTCGGTGTCGTCGTGGCGATCTTCCAGTGGGGCTGGCTCGGCAGCCTCGTCGGCATCGGCAAGGGCGGACCGATCGAGGCCTGGGGCCCGATGATGATGTTCGCCATCGTCTTCGGCCTGTCGATGGACTACGAGGTCTTCCTCCTCTCCCGCATGAAGGAGGAGTACGACAGGACGGGCGACAACGCCACCGCCGTCGCCGACGGTGTGGCGACCACGGCGCGGGTGATCACCGCAGCGGCGGCGATCATGGTGTTCCTGTTCGGGTCGTTCCTCCTCGAGCCGAACCGAGCCATCAAGGTGTTCGGCGTCGGCCTCGCGGTCGCCGTGTTCCTCGACGCGACCGTGGTGCGCATGATCCTCGTGCCCGCGACCATGGAGCTCCTCGGCGCACGCAACTGGTGGCTGCCGCGCTGGCTCGACCGGCTCCTCCCCCGCATCGACGTCGAGGGCGGCGGGCACGAGCACCGGAGCCCCGAGCCCGTCGGCTGACGTCGGGCTACCGTGCCCGACGTGCGCACGGACGACGACGCCATCCACGAGGTCTACGCCTGCAAGTTCGCGGAGCACACCGGGACCCGGGGCCACTACTTCTACGGCAACGCCGGTGATCCGCACGACGCGCCCGTCGACCTCGACTTCTTCGTGTGGCTGATCCGCCCTGCGGGCGCGACCGGTGACGCCGATTCGATCGTGGTCGACGCCGGGTTCTGCGCGGATGTCGCCGCTCGCCGGAACCGCCGTCACCTGCGCCGCCCGACCGATGCGCTCGCCGCGCTCGGGGTCGCCGTTCGGGACGTGCGCACGGTGATCCTCAGCCACCTCCACTACGACCACGTCGGGGATCTCGCCCCCTTCGAACTCGCCCGCTTCGTGCTGCAGGAGCGCGAGATGGCGTTCTGGACCGGCCGGTTCGCGGGTCGCCGCGAGTACCGGGGACTCGTCGAGGCGGACGACGTCGCCGGGCTCGTCCGGGCGAACTTCGACGGCCGGGTCGCCTGGGTCGACGGTGACGCCGAGATCGCTCCCGGCGTGAGCGTGCACCTCGTCGGCGGCCACAGTCCCGGCCTGCAGGCCGTCCGCGTCGCCACAGCGTCGGGTCCGGTGGTCCTCGCCCTCGACGCTGCACACTTCTGGTCGAACATCGAGGGCGACCTCCCCTTCGGGATCGTGCACGACCTCGCAGGGATGTACGCCGCGTTCGACCGACTGCGGGAGCTCGCCGGCTCGGAAGGCACGATCGTGCCCGGCCACGACCCGGCGGTGCTCGCCCGGTACCCGGCCGTGGAGGGGCTGCAGGGTGTCGCCGTCCGCATCGCCTGAACAGGGCGCAGCGCAGCGCTGCGCCGTCGTCGGACTCGGCCACATGGGCGGTGCCGTCGCACGACGTCTGCTCGGCTGCGGGTACGCCGTCGCCGGCGTCGACCTCGACGAGGGGGTGCGGAACGTCGCGGCGGCGGACGGCGTGGCCGCGACCGCCGATCTCGCCACCGGTGTCGCCGGCGCGACGGTCGTGTTCACGAGCCTCCCCGCCGATGCAGCGGTGCGCGCCGTCTGGACCGGGCCGGGTGGCCTCGTCGAGGTCGCAGCGCCGGGGACCTTCCTCGTGGAGTTGAGCACCATCGGTCCGGACACCATGCGCGCAGTCGCCGACGCCACCCGCGCCGCCGGACTGCGACCGGTCGACGCCCCGGTGTCGGGTGGACCCGGTGAGGCCGCGACGGGGACGCTCTCGCTCATCGTCGGCGGCGAGCCCGCCGACCTCGACGCCGTCGACGACGTGCTCGCCTCGCTCGGCCCACGGAGCCGGACCGGCGGGATCGGCACGGCGAAGGTCGTCAAGCTCGTCAACAACATGATGACGATGGGCAACGTGGCGGTTGCCGCGGAGGCGTTCGCGGTCGGCCTCGCCGCCGGTGTCGATGCGGACACGCTCTACGACGTGCTCTCGAACAGCGGTGGGCGCTCCCACCACTTCACGAAGCGGTTCCCGAAGGCGATCCGCGACGACTGGGCACCCGGCTTCACGGTGCGACTCGGTGAGAAGGATCTCCATCTCGCGCTCGAGCTCGCACGCAGCCTGGGGGTCCCCGCACCCGCCGCTGCGACCGGGTCCCAGCTGTACGGTCTGGCAGTCGCCGAGGGATTCGCCGACCTCGACATCGTCGCCCTGCTCGCCCTCTACCGTCGGTGGTCCGAGCGACGTTGAGCGCCGGGGGACGACCGCCTAGCCTCGCCCGGGTCGCCTGCAGCGGAGGTACAGCGGATGCGTCACGAGCGTCAGGTCGAGATCCTCGAACGGATCGAAGCGGCGGGCCCCCGCCGGGTCGGCCTCTTCGGCCCGGAGAGCATGGTCAACCCGGCGAGCGTGTACACCGACCCGGTCCGCTTCGCCGCCGAACGGCGTGTGCTGTTCCGTGAGGGCCCGGTCTTCGCCGGCCTGAGCTGCGAGATCCCGAACCCGGGCGACGTGCTCACGGCGACCTTCGACGGTCTCCCCATCGCGGTCGTCCGACAGGCCGACGGTTCGGTCGCTGGGCTCGTGAACGCATGCCGCCACCGGGGCTCCCCGCTCGTGACCGAGCGGGTCGCCAGCTGCGGGGCGCGGCTCGCCTGCCCGTACCACGCATGGACATACGAGCTCGACGGCCGCCTCGCCGCGCGCCCCATGTCCGACGGGGCCTTCGACGACGTGACCCTCGAGTGCAACCTGCACCGGGTGGCCGTCGCCGAGAAGTACGGGATGATCTTCGTGCGCGCCGGCGGCCCGACCCCTATCGACGTCGATGCCGTGCTCGGCGGCGCCGAGGACGACCTCGGTTCGTTCGATCTCGGATCGTGGCACCACATCGAGACCCGGGTGAACACCTGGGACTTCAACTGGAAGTTCGTGCTCGACACGTTCTGCGAGAGCTACCACATCCGGTGGCTGCACAAGGACAGCCTCGCGCCCACGTTCCTGTCGGACTGCACGGTCGTGGAGTCCTTCGGCCGCAACTTCAACTCCATCGGCCTGCGCAAGTCCGTCGTCGAGGAGTTCACCAAGCCGGTCGAGGAGCGGTCGATCATCCCGCACTCGACCATCCAGTACTTCCTCGTGCCGAACGCGCTCCTCGTCCACCAGCTCGACCACGTCGAGCTGTGGCGCCTCGAGCCGGTCGACGTCCACACCACGATCGCGACGACGTCGATCTTCGCGCCGCAGCCGGCGACCACGGAGAAGGCGCAGCGCTACTGGGCGCGCAACCACGACCTGTTGCTGCAGGTGACGGGCACCGAGGACTTCCCGGTGATGGCGGCCGTGCAGCGCTCGCTCGAGGCAGGCGCCATCTCCGAGCTCGTCTACGGACGGGTGGAGCCGGCGCTCACGCTGTTCCACCGCGCCGTCACCGAGGCCGTCGAGTCGGGGACGACCGGCCTGTGACCACCACGGTGGCGGAGGCGTACTCGGCACGGGTCGCCGACGCGCTCGCCTTCGCCGCCGAATGCCACAAGGACCAGTTCCGCAAGGGCACCGCGGTTCCCTACCTCGCGCACGTCCTCGGCGTCGCGTCGCACGTGTGGCGGCACGGTGGCGACGAGGACCAGGCGGTGGCAGCACTCCTGCACGACGTCATCGAGGACAGCGGTGTCGAGGCCGTCGCGCTGCAGAACCGCTTCGGTGCCCGGGTCGCCGCCATCGTCACCGCGGCGACCGACACCGTCGTCCCCGGTCAGCTGCGCGATGCGTCCACCTGGCGGGAACGCAAGGCCCACCACCTCGACACCATCGCCGAGCTGCGTCGGTCGGCCGATCCGCACGGGGCGCTCCTCGTCGTGGCGTGCGACAAGCTCGACAACCTCACCGACCTCGTGCGCGACACGCGTGCGGTCGGGACTGCGGCGTTCGAACGGTTCAACGCACCGGCCGACAAGCGGCAGAACGTGGTGTGGTACCAGCGGGCCGTGGTTCAGTCGCTCGGCGATGCGCTGCCCGGAGCGCTGCGCCGCGAGCTCGACGACCTGCTGGCCGACCTCGACGCCTGCGACTGAGCGCGCATCGCCTCGACGAGCACCGACCACCGGGCAGGTGGCGGGACGTCGCCGGGGAGGTTGAACCGGATCCGGTCGGCGATGTCGCCGTACCGCCGCCACAGCTCGGCCGCGACCTCGGACGTTGTGCCGACGCAGCACATCGTCGCGAGGACCTCGTCGTCGACGAGGGAGGTCATCTCGTCCCACCGTCCCTGCTTCGAGAGCCGGTTGAGCTCGACCTGCAGCTCCCCCCACCCGTGCAGGTCGAGCACGGGACGGTAGGCGGGTGTCGACCCGTAGAAGGCGATCTGTCGACGGACCGCGGCGACCTCGGCGTCGTCGGTCGCCACGAACGCCGAGAGGCCGATCTCGAAGGGTCCCGTACGGCCCGACCGGGTGCGCCCCTCTGCGACGAGGGGAACCGTCACCTCACGCAGGTAGCGCTCCGTCGTGAACGGATGGGCGAGCAGCCCGTCCGCGACCTCGCCGGCGACGCGCGTCATCCGCGGCCCCACCGCTGCGAGGAGCACCGGGGGTGGGCCGAAGGGATGCGGGGGCGACCGGAACGCAGGCGTCATGAGCGTGTGCGTGTAGAACTCGCCGCGCACGTCGAGCGGATCGCCGGTCTCCCATGCCGTCCAGATGGCCCGCAGCGCGATGACGAACTCCCGCATGCGGTCCGCCGGCGCCGACCACGGCATCGAGAACCGCTTCTCGACGTGCGGCCGGATCTGGGTCCCGAGGCCGAGACGGAACCGCCCCGCGGTGAGCCGCTGCAGGTCGGCGGCGAGGTAGGCGACGGTCATCGGCGTGCGGGCGAACGCGATCGCAACCGACGGGCCGAGCTCGATCCGGTCGGTGGCCGCTGCGGCGAGTGCGAGCGGGAGGAATCCGTCGCACTGGTTCTCCGTGGTCCAGGCCCCGTCGAACCCGATCTCCTCGGCCTCGGCCGCGTCAGGCGCCGCGTGCACGAGGTCGGTACGGAGGCGGACGTCGAGCTTCATCGCCCGCTCACAGCAGTTCGCCGGCCTGGAACCGCCGGAGCGTCTCCCGCAGACCCTCCTCGGCGATCGTCCGGTTCACGAGCCGGACCGACGGCGAGACGTGCGCGATCGTGTCCACCTCGACGCTCTGCAGCAGCGCCGCCCGGAACCCCGACAGCTCCTGGGTGCGGTTGATCGACTGCTTCTGCAGACCGAGGATGTCCTTCGGTGTCCGGGCGACGAGGGCGGCGTACCGGGCGGTCTCCTCCTCGACGGTCCCCGGTTCGGTCGCCCGGTTGAAAAGCCCGAGCGCCGTGGCGTCCGCGCCCGTCATGAGCGTGCCGGTCGGGAAGAAGACCTCCTTCGCCTTCTTGGGGCCGACGAACCACGCCCAGAACGCCGACACGTACCCGGCGCCGAGCGGCAACTGCGGGGCACCGACCTTCGTGTCGGCATCGACGAACCCGATGTCGCAGATCGCTGCGAGCTGGGTGCCGCCGGCGAGGCAGACACCGTGGACCTGCGCGAGCACCGGGATACGCAGGTCCCAGATCCGGAGCCATCCCTGCAGCATCCGCTCGAGCCAGTCGCGGTCGCCGGTGACGTCGGCGGGGACCTCCGCCGACCCGGCGACGTCGTAGCCCGCGCAGAATCCCCGTCCTGCGCCACGCACGACGGCGACGTGCACACCGGGGTCGGCCTCCGCTTCCCCGAGCGCGGCGAGCAGGTCGGCCTGCAGGGTCGGCGTGATCGCGTTCAGCTTCTCGGGACGGTCGAGGGTGACGGTGGCAACCCGTCCCTCGACGTCGTAGCGGACGAGTCCGTGGTCACCGGGCATGGCCCCACGGTAGGGCCACCTCAGCTGCGGCGCTTCACGACCCGGGCTGCCGCCCCCTCCGCCGCACCGACCACCGTCGCCGTCGTCCCGCAGACCGGGCAGGTGATCCGGGCGACGGGTGCGACGTCGTCGTCGAGCGAGGGTTCGTCGTCGTCGCGGGCGATCGAGCCGACGGCCCGTCGGACGCTCAGGCGACGCGCGCACCGACTGCACGTCGTCGTGACGACACCGTCGAACTGGGGACCCGCCTCGAGGCCGGTGGTCTCACCGTGCGTCGCGTCGATCGCGGCGATCCGGGCGCCGTCGGAGAACACGCTCACCGGACCGTCGGCGGACACGACGAAGACGACCGTGCGTTCCTCGTCGAAGGAGAACCGTTGCGCGGCCGTGTGCCGGGTCCCGCGCCCCCGCGGCACGGCCACGAGCCGTTGTGCATCGGTCGACACGGCGAGGTGCAGGCCCGTCGCCCGCAGGTTCCCGTCCGCGTCGACCACGGTCGCGCCGTCCACCTGGGTGAGGAGCTGTCGGACCGCGCCGTGGGTGCCGGCGTCGAGGAGCGACAGGCGCGGCAGCCGCACCGACTCCTCGGTGCCCCGGAGGTGGTGGGTCTCCTCCCCCGGTTCGTCGGCCACCTCGGCGTCGTCGCGGTCGAGTCGCCAGACGAGCATCGCCCCGGCACGGGACGGGCTCATCGTGTGCACGCAGAACTCGAGGATGGCCCGCAGGATCATCTGCGAGCACCCCGGCACCGACGCCGCGACGCCCGCGAGATAGGACTCGGCGTACGGCTTGGTCCACCAGTGCGCCCCGTCCCAGTTGAGGATCGCGTCGGGACCCAGCACCCGCACCTGCCCGTCGGTCAGGCGTTGGACGATCGTGATACCGGGGAACGCCCGGTGCAACCTGACGAGTTCGACCTCGCGCTCGTGCGGCTCGTCGAGGACCGCCACCTCGACCCGGTCCCCTTCCACGAGGACGAAGGACTGGCGGCCGTCCGCGAGACGACGGAGCGTGTCGACGGACGTCTCACCCGTGCCGTACCGGTCGTAGGGGGCGAGGTCGGGCACCGGCTCCACACAGAGGAGAGCGCCGTAGGACGGGAAGGTCCCCTCGTGACGGGGAGGGTGGCGGGCGTAGTCGATCTCGCCGAGGAGCAGTTCCCCCTCGAGACCGTCGGGGACGACGAAGCCGACGTCGGCGAGCTCCTCCCGTAGCCGTCGACGACGTCGATCGGCCCGGTCCGTCGTCGTGGTCGTGCCGGACACCGCCACCATTGTGGCCGCCGCGGCTACCGTGCGCGTCGGCGTGCCGCTCGTCGGGGCGGCGTCGACCAGCGGGGGGACGACGCCGGGTGAGCACGACCGCACCGAGACTCCGCTTCGCCGACCTCCTCGCACTGTGGCTCGCGTCCGTGATGGTCGGCATCGCCGTCTCCTCGGTGATGACGGAGATCGACACCCCGGCGATCATCACGATGCTCGCCGCACTGGTGTGGTTCTCCGGCACCGGCGAGCTCGCCTTCGCCGCGGTGATCGGCGCCGGCGGCGGTCTCGCACCGGCCGTCGCGTCGGCCCTCCTCGTCAGCTCCCGGTTCGGGCTGTTGGCGATGAGCATGGCGCGCCGTTGGGATGCGCCGTGGTGGGAACGGATCGCCATGGCGCACGTGATCGGCGAGGCGCAAGTCGCCGCGTCGCTCGCGGCCGGTGACGGCGAGCCGGGACGCCGGGCGTACTGGCGGGTCGCGACGGCGATGTCGACCGGCTGGTTCTTCGGTTCCGCCGTCGGTCTCGCGCTCGGCAACATCGTCGGCGACCCGCGTGCGATCGGGCTCGACGCCCTGTTCCCTGCGTCGCTCGTGTCGGTGATGGTCGGGGCGAGAACCCGGCGGGACGCCACGGCTGCGGTGGTGCTCGGCGCCCTCACGGCGATCGCGCTGACGCCGGTCGCGCCTCCCGGTGTGCCGATCCTCGTCGCGTCGGGGGCGGCGGTCGCTGCGCTCGCGTTCCCGTCGACCGGTTGGCGGACGGCCCGTGCCGAGGTGGCGGCACCGTGACCTGGGCCGGCTTCGTCATCGTCGCGATCGGCAACGCGCTGAACCGTCTCGCCGGCCTGTACGTCCTCGGTCGTCTCGGGGCGAACGAGCGGTGGATCCGACCGTTGTCGCTGCTCCCGCTCGCGATCGTGTCCGCCGTCGTCGCCATGCAGACCTTCGCCACCCGGCAGGACCTCAGCGTCGACGCCCGCGTCCTCGGGGTCACCGTCGCCGGCGCACTCGCATGGCGACGGGTCCCGCTCGTCGTCGTCGTCGTGGCCGCTGCGGCCTCGACCGCGCTCGCGCGCCGTCTCGGCTGGAACTGACGGCGGCGGTCGTGCACGTCGAGCCGACGCCCACCCCGCTCACCGACTGGCTGCGGTCGGCGCTCGACACCACGCACCCCACTGACGTGGACACGGCGACCCTCGAGGACCTCCGGGAAGGGCTCGACGCCCTCGCCGTGCGTGCTGCCGCCCGGGTCGACCCCGTCGCACGCCCGCTCCGGTTGACGAAGGCGACCGTGGCCGCGCTCCTCGACTGCCCGCGTTCGGGCGCCGCCCGTCTCGCCGGTGCGACCGACCCCGGACCGACGACGGCGCTCGCGCTCGGGGCGCTCTTCGAACAGGTCGCACACCTCGTCGTCGAACGGGTCGTCGACCCCGAGGCGGACGGACCACTGCGCACACTCGACCGGGCGTGCGAGGCCCTGCGGACCGTCGGCGCCGACGACCTCGTCGACGTCGTACTCGGTGCGGAACGCGATCTCCTCGCCGAGCAGCTCGCCGAACGGGTGCGCCGGTTCCGTGCGTCGTGGCGGACGACACTCCATCCGGCCTGGTGG
The DNA here is from genome assembly GCA_964453335.1 of uncultured Acidimicrobiaceae bacterium. GTDB lineage: Bacteria > Actinomycetota > Acidimicrobiia > Acidimicrobiales > CAIXPF01 > VGBO01. Next base: position 45,591 of record CAYVOK010000011.1, on the reverse strand, counting down.
TACCGGAGCGAGCTCCCCCTCGAGCTGGCGCTCGGTGACCTCGGTGACGGCCCGGCCGCCGTGGTCGCGTGCCGCATCGACATCGCGCTCGGTCCGACCCCGCCAGCGACGGGCAGCGCGTGGCGTCCGAGGCTGCTCGTCGAGCTGAAGTCGGGACGCCCCGATCCAGGCCATGTCGACGACCTCGCGCTGTACCTGCTCGTCGCCGCACTCGTGGAAGGCGCCGCGCCGAACGGTGGCGCGGTGTGGTGGGCGGCGCCGGCGCTCCCCGCACCGCAGGGTCTCCTGTGCGAGCTGCGGGCGGACGCACCGACGTTGCAGTCCGCAGCGGTGCGCGTCGGGCGGGCGCTCGAGGTCCTCGCCGACGTGATGCAGGGCCGGGTCGCGACGAACCCCGGCCCGTGGTGCCGGTTCTGCCCCGACCGTCGGGTGTGCCCCGTTGCGGCGGACCCTGACGAGGACGACGTCCTGTGACGGCGACCGACCTCGCCGCCGATCTGACCGCCCGCCTCGACGCGGTCGGGGCCGCCCTGCCCCCGACCGGTGGACGGCTGAGGGTCGGTACCGACGACGCGCTCCGCCCGACCGCCTGTCCTGCGTTCGGGTTCGCGCCCGGCGACGAGTTCCGCTGGAGCACGGTCAACGCACGCCGGATCCTCGGCCTCGGGGTCCTCGCCCGGCTCGCCTCCCCGCCGCCCCGACCCGACGAGGACCTCCCGGACCTCGTCGCTGCGATGTTCGACACGGTCCTGCGGTCCACGCGACCCGAGGAGGGCTCGATCGAGGCGTGGCTCGCCGGTCTCGACGCGGTCGCGGTCGCCACCCTCCGACGGTCGGTCGTCACCTGGGCGACGGGAGCTGCGCCGCACCTGCTCCCACCCGGTCCGACAGGCAGGATCGTGCTCCGTGGTGCACTGACCTGGGAGCCGCGACGCGGCCGTTTCCGGCTGCGCGCCCATCTCGACGTCGAGGCCCCCGACGGCGACGCAGTCGTCACCCGGGGTCGGATCGGCGCGCCCGGCGAGGCCCGGACGGTCGCTGCGTGCGCCGCGCTCCTCAGCCGCCTGGCCGACCGGGGCCCGGCCCGTGTGCGTGTCGTCGTGCCGGCCGCGACACACGTCGAGGTGTTCACCGTCGACGACGCGCTGCTCGCGCGGGGCGTCGACGCGTTCGTCAGGGCCGCCGGCACCGCCGCCGTGGCCCAGGACGGCGACGAGCGCCTGCCCCGGGTGCCGGGGTTGCACTGCTGGGCGTGCCCGCGGCGGGCGACCTGTGCCCCGGGCGGTGACTGGCTCGGCGGGCGGCGGAACGGCGGCGTTGCGCGGGGGTAGTCTCCGCCCGTGGACGCCGACGTCGAGTTCTTCTGGGATCCGGTCTGCCCGTGGGCGTGGCTCACGTCGCGCTGGGTCGACATCGTGGCCCGTCAGCGCGGCCTGCGGGTCGACTGGCGGTTCATCCCCCTCCGGCTGCTCAACGAGCACCGTGACTACGCCACGGAGTTCCCCGCCGGGTACCCCGAGATCCACGGCACCGGGCTGAAGCTGCTGCGCGTGGCGGCGGCGATCCGTGCGGCCGAGGGTCCGGCACGGATGGGCGACCTGTACACGACCTTCGGTGGGGACATCCACGTGCACCGTCGTCGCAAGGAGCTCACCGACCACTTCGCCGAGGGTTTCCCCGCGTACCTGCGCTCGGCAGGCATCGAGGAGCGCTACATCGGCGCGGCGAACGACGAGTCCTTCGACGACCTGCTGCGCGCCGAGAAGGACGAGGCGCTGCGCCGCACCGGCAAGGACGTCGGCACCCCGATCCTCACGTTCCGACGTGACGGGGTCGAGCAGTCGTTCTTCGGCCCGGTGATCAACGAGGTACCGGCACCCGACCGGGCGGGCGCCCTGTGGGACGCCGTGTGGGAGATCGCCTCCTTCCCCGGGTTCGCCGAGCTGAAACGGTCGCTCCGCGGCGAACCCAAGCTCGACACCAGTCTCGGCTGAGGGCACCCGCCCCGGAACCCCTACGCTCGTCGTCGTGGCCGATCCCACCCGAGTCCCGCTCTCGCTGCTCGACCTCGCGACCGTCGCGGACGGTCGCACGAGCGCCGAGGCGCTCGCCGAGACCGTCGCGCTCGCCCGCCGGGCCGACTCGTTGGGACTCCACCGGTTCTGGGTGGCCGAGCACCACAACATGGCGACCGTCGCCTCGACGAACCCGCCGGTGCTCATGGCGCACCTGGCCGCGTCGACGGAGCGCATCCGGATCGGGTCGGGCGGGGTGATGCTGCCCAACCACGCCCCGCTCGTGGTCGCCGAGCAGTTCGCGCTGCTCGAGGCACTGCACCCCGGGAGGATAGACCTCGGCATCGGACGCGCCCCCGGTTCCGACCTGCAGACCGCCCGCGCCCTGCGTCGCACGACCGACCTCGGTGCGGAGGACTTCCCCCGTGACCTGCTCGACGTGATGGGTCTCCTCGGCGACGCCCGCACCGACGACGGGTTGTGGCGGTCGTTCCGGGCGACCCCGGAGCCGACGAGCACCCCGCAGGTCGTCCTCCTCGGGTCGAGCGACTTCAGCGCGCAGCTCGCCGGCATGTTGGGGCTCCCCTTCGGGTTCGCCCACCACTTCGACATGGGTGGCACGCTCGACGCAGTCGGCATCTACCGTCGGGCGTTCCGGCCGTCGCACCTCCTCGACCGCCCGCACGTGATCGTCACCGCGTCGGTGCTCGCCGCGCCCGACGACGCGACCGCCCTGTGGCGGGCGGGGCCGTCGCAGCTGCGGAAGTATGGGATGCGCACCGGCCGGCTCCTGCCGTTGCTCACCCCGGAGGACGCGGCGGAGCACCCCGAGATGGCGGCAGCGAACGCGATGCCGTCGACGCGAATCGTCGGGTCCGTCGACCGGGTCCTCGACGGGCTCGTGTCCCTCGCCGGGGCGACCGACGCCGACGAGCTGATGCTGCACACGTCGACGCACGGGATCGACGACCGCCTGTGGAGCCTCGACGCCGTCGCCGCGGCGTGGCCGGGCCTCGGCGTACCGGCTGCCGCTGCGTCGTCGACGGTGTGATCGACCCCGCCCGCGACCCTGCGCTGCGTGCGCACCGGGCGCTCGCCACGGCGGACGGGGTGGCGTACGTGGCCCTGATCGCTGCGGTCGTCCTCCGGCGTGTCGGGGACGGGCCCGACCTCGTCCCGGTCATGGGACTCGCCCACGGGGTGCTCTACCTGTGCTTCGTCGGTCTGACGGTCGGCGTGCGCCGCCGACTCGGCTGGGACGTCACGACGGTGACCGTCGTGCTCGTCGCCGCTGCCCTCCCCTTCGGCGCCGCGTTCGCTGGCCGCCGTGCGATCACGCCCCGAGGGTGAAGCCCTCGTACCCGTTCTCGACCACGCGTCGGCAGGTCTCCACGTACGGCGGGAACCCGAGGAGCGGCATGAACACCCGGGTCTTCCCGGGGACGTTCGCACCGAGGTACCACGAGTTGCACGTCGGGTAGAGCGTCTTGTCCGCGATCGAGTTGACGTGGAGCACCCAGTCCTCCTGGGCGGCGTCGGTCGCCTCGATGCTCCGATGGCCCGCCGTCCGCAGGTCGGCGATGCAGTCGGTGATCCACTCCACGTGCTGTTCGATCGACACGATCATGTTCGTCAGCACCGACGGGCTCCCCGGCCCCGACACCATGAACAGGTTCGGGAACCCTGCGACCGAGAGACCGAGGTAGGTGCGCGGCCCGGCCGACCAGGCGTCGCGGAGCGTCATGCCGTCACGACCCCGGATGTCGATGCGCAGCAGGGTTCCCGTCATGGCGTCGAACCCGGTGGCCAGGATGAGCATGTCGAGCTGGTGCTCGACCCCGCCGGTCCGCACCCCTGCGGGCGTGATCGCCTCGATCGGTTCCGTACCGACGTCGACGAGGGTGACGTTCGGACGGTTGAACGTCGCGAAGTACTCGGTGTCGATGCAGAGCCGTTTGCAGCCGATCACGTGCGTGGGGGTGAGGCGCGCTGCGATCTCGGGGTCGGTGACGGTCTCGGCGATCTTCTCGCGCACGAACGACGCCGCGATCTCGTTCGCGTCACGGTCGAGCGCGAGGTCGCCGAACGCCCCCATGAACGTGGTCCCGCCACGTTCCCAGCGGAACTGCAGTTCGGCACGGGCCGCGTCCTCGTCGACGGCGAACACGGAGGTCTCGTTGCGCGGGTAGCGCGAACCGAACCCGGCGGGCATGAGCCGGTTCCGGGCCCGGAACTCGGCGTACTCGGCCTTCGTCGCTGCGATCTCGTCGGGCTCGAGGGGTCGGTTGCGGGCCGGCACCGTGTACTGCGGCGTCCGCTGGAACACGGTGAGGTGACCGGCGGTCTCGGCGATCACGGGGATCGCCTGCACGGCCGACGAACCGGTGCCGATGACCCCGACCCGCTTGCCACGGAAGTCGACCGGGTCGTGGGGCCAGTTCCCGGTGTGGTGCAGTTCGCCCTCGAAGGAGTCGAGCCCGGGGATTTCGGGCGTGTTCGTGGACGACAGACAGCCCGTCGCCATCACGAGGTAGCGCGCGACGACCTCTTCCCCGCCGTCGGTGCGCACCGTCCAGGTGGCCGAACCGGCGTCCCACGTGGCGCCGAGGACCCGGGTCTCGAAGGTGATGTCGCGGCGGAGGTCGAACCGGTCGGCGACGTGGTTCGCGTACTGGAGGATCTCCGGCTGTGCGGCGTACCGCTCCGTCCAGGACCACTCCTGCTGCAGGCCCTCGTCGAAGCTGTAGGAGTACTCCATCGACTCGACGTCGCAACGGGCGCCCGGGTACCGGTTCCAGTACCAGGTCCCACCCACACCCGTGCCCGCCTCGAACGCACGGGCGGTGAGCCCGAGCGCTCGACAGCGGTGCAGCGTGTACATGCCGGCGAAGCCGGCCCCGACGACGACGACGTCCGGTCCGTCCGTCACGGTGTTCCCCCTTCGACCCGACCGTCCCCCGACGGCACGACCCGCATCGTAGACGGCGGCCCCGGGTCAGCGTCGCTGTTGACCGTCGTCGACCTTGATCACCGTGCCGGTGACGAACTCCGACGCCGGCGCGCACAGGTACAGCAGCGTCGAGTCGAGCTGCGCCGGGTCGCCGAGGCGCTTGCGGGGCAGTTTCGGTGTGAAGTCACCGATGCGGGACATCATCCCGTCCATCATCTCCGACGCGAACGCACCCGGGGCGATGCCGTTCACGTTGATGTGGTTGCGCGACCACTCCATGGCGAGCGCCTCGGTCATGCGGTTCACCGCCGCCTTCGTGATCGAGTAGAGCGCCGCCCCCATGCCGTCGTAGTCGAAGGCCCCCATCGAGGAGATGTTCACCATGCGCCCCGGGCGGTCCGCGGCGATGAGGCGGCGTGCGACCTCGCAGGACAACAGGTACGGGCCCCGCAGGTTCGTGTCGAGCACCCGGTCGACGAGGTCGACGGACATCTTGTGCGCCCGCTGCGCGTCGGGGATACCGGCGTTGTTCACGAGGATCGTGACGGTGCCGAACGCCGCCTCGGCGGCGTCGACCGCGGCGACGATCGCATCGGCGTCGGTCATGTCGAGCGCGACGGGGGCGCAGCGGCCGCCGGCTGCGGTGATGGTCGCGGTGAGCTCCTCGAGCCGGTCGGTGCGACGGGCTGCGACGACGACGTCGGCGCCGGCGGCGGCGAGCGTGCGGGCGAACCGGTGCCCGAGACCGGAGGACGCTCCGGTGACGAGCGCGACATGGCCGGTCAGGTCGGTCGACGCGTAGGGCAGGGGGAAGGACGGGGTCGTCACGATGGCTCCTCGTTGATGGTGATGGGATCAGCTCGCCCGGGCGGACATCGCCGTCGCGCCGTCGACGCGGACGGCGCGCAGCTCGGCGCCACCGTCGACCGGGTCACCGAGGTAGGTGACCGGCTGGTCGACGAACAGCGGCGCCTCCGCCCGGAAGCTGAACGAGCGCAGCGGGCGGCCCAGGCCCGTGGTGGCGAGGTCGGCGAGCCGGGTCGCCGTGAGCGGCCCGTGGACCACGAGGGAGGGATAGCCCTCCGCGGTCGTCGCATACGGCTCGTCGTAGTGGATCCGGTGCGCATTGAACGTGACCGCCGAGTACCTGAACAGGAGCGGTCGATCGGGGGTGGCGGTCGACGTCCACGTCGCGGTCGGCGTCGCACCGCCGGGTTCGGGCAGCGGCACCGGGGCACCTCCGGCGGCCCGGTACACCAGGTCCTGTTCCTCCTCGAGCACGACCGTGCCGTCCTGCTCGTAGCGGTTCCGGACACCGACGACGAGGAGGGACCCGGTCCGACCGGTCTTCTCCTCCGCCGAGCGCAGCTCGGTCGTCCGCACCGCCGGCCGTCCGGGCCGGAGCCCGCCCGACGACGTGATGCGCCCACCGGCGAACATGCGGCGCGGGTAGGCGTCGGTCAGGCGCCCCGGCGGCCGACGCGGGTGGCCGTCACCACCGAGGTCGGCCGATCCGGCGAGCGGCACGAAGTAGATCCAGTGCCAGGTGATGGGGAGCGGCCCGTCGGGCAGCGACGTGTCGAGGGTGGCGGCGAGGCGCCGGAGCGGTTCGAGGTCGAGGTCGGACGTCGTGCGTTCGGCGAGGCCGAGCGTCGCGAGCGTGAACTCGCTCACCCCTCGCCCCCGGCGACGATCCCCTTGTCGTGGAGGAGTCCGATCTCGTGGGCGGTCATGCCGAGGACGTCGGCGAGGACCTCGTCGGTGTGCTGTCCGAGCCGGGGGGAGGCGACTGGCCGCTGCCGGGCGACCTCGCTGAAGGACAGCGGTGATCCCGGGATGAGCACGCGCCCGACCCCGGGCTGGTCGATCTTCGTGAACATCGGGTTGTCGGCCGAACAGCGCGGATCCTCCCGCACGAGCTGCGTGAAGGTCTGGTAGGGCCCCCAGCACACCCCGCGGGCGTCGAAGATCTCCCGCAACTCCTCGAGGCTGTGGCGGGCGATGACGGGGGCGATGAACGCGGCGATCGCGTCGCGCGCCTTGAACCGGTCACCTTCCTCCCGCAGGTCGACCCCGAGGGCGGCTTCGATCGCTGGCAGGTGGTCGGCGATGCCGGTCGCCTCGACGAGGCTCTGCCACTGCTTGAGGCTGATGGCGACCACCATCACCCGGCGGCCGTCCCGGGTCGGGAAGTCCCGTCCGAACGCGCCGTAGAGGTCGTTGCCGATCTGGGTGCGGTCCTCGTTGGTGAGCTGTGCCTGGGCGAGGTAGCCGAGGTTCGCGACCATCGCGAACGCGACGTCGGTGAGAGAGATCTTCACGAGCTGACCCTCGCCGGTGCGGGCGCGGAACCGCTCGGCGGCGAGGAGGCCGACCGCTGCGGTGAGACCGGTCGCGGTGTCCCAGGCGGGGAGCACGTGGTTCGTCGGGTTCGCAGAACCGGACGGGCCCGTCGCGAACGCGAAGCCGGACGACGGGTTCACCGTGTAGTCGACCGCCGTCGACTCGTCGGGGTTCCCGATGATGTTGACGTAGATGAGGTCCTCTCGGCGGGCCCGCAGGGCGGCGTCGGACAACCATCCCCCCTCGGGGAAGTTCGACAGGAAGATCCCGGCCTCGGGTCCCGGTGCGGTGATGACGTCGGCGACGAGCTCCCGGCCCTCGGGGCGGCGCAGGTCGACCTGGATCGACCGCTTCCCCTTGTTGAGCCCGGCCCAGAACAGGCTCACCCCTTCGTCGGTGACCGGCCACCGGTGGAAGTCGAGACCGCCGCCGATCGCGTCGAACCGGATGACGTCGGCGCCGAGCTGGGCGAGGGTCATCCCGCCGAGCGGGGCGGCGACGAACGCCGATCCCTCGACGATCCGGAGCCCGGTGAGCACGGGGGTCATGGTCTCTCCCTCCCGGATCGACCGGGTCGATACCGGCCGATCTGCGCCGACGATACCGCGGCCGCGCGGGGCGCGTCGGGCGTGGCGGCGGGACCCGGTCGGGGACCTAGGGTGGTCCGCGACCGGTGGGACCGGGACGGCACGGGAGGGTGGGCGATGCGGAACATGCGGTTTGCGATCATCGGCTCGGGCATGGCGGGGATCCTCGCCGCGATCGAGCTGCGCAAGGCCGGACACGACGACGTGACCGTGTTCGAGAAGGCCGACCGACTCGGTGGGACGTGGCGGGAGAACACCTACCCGGGCATCGCGTGCGACGTCCCGTCGTACGTGTACTCGTACTCCTTCGAGCCGAACCCCGACTGGTCGCGCCGGTTCTCCCCCGGCGACGAGATCCAGCGCTACTTCGAGGGTGTCGCTGAGCGCTACGGCATCACCCCGCTCGTGCGGTTCTCCGAGGAGGTCACGGCACTCGAGTGGCGTGACGGTGCCTGGGACCTGCACACCGGGCAGGGGGCCACCGAACGGTTCGACGTGGTCATCGCGGCGACCGGTGTCCTGCACCATCCGAACATCCCGCACTTCGAGGGCATCGAGACCTTCCGCGGCGCGGCCTTCCACAGCGCGCAGTGGGACCACGACGTGCCCCTCGACGGAAAGCGGATCGGGGTGATCGGCACCGGGTCGACGGCGGTGCAGATCGCCACCGCCCTCATCCCCCGGGCCGAACGGTTCACCCTGTTCCAGCGCACGGCGCAGTGGGTGATCAGGGTCGACAACCCCGAGGTGAGCGACGCCGAGAAGGAGCGGTACCGGAACGACCCGGCGAAGCTCGAGGCGGTCCGTGCCCAGCTCGCGAGTGCCTTCCGTGATGCGTTCTCGGCCGCGGTCATCGACGCCGACTCGCCGGGGATCAAGGCGGTCGAGGACCAGTGCCGTCGCAACCTCGAGGACACCGTCGTCGACCCGGTACTCCGGGAGAAGCTGCGGCCGGACTACCGCGCCGCGTGCAAGCGTCTCATCGCCTCACCGGACTTCTACGAGAAGATCCAGGAACCGAACGCCGTCCTCGTCACCGATGCGATCGAACGGATCGAACCGGACGGTGTCCGCACGGCCGACGGCACCCTCCACGAGCTCGACGTCCTCGTGCTCGCCACCGGGTTCAAGCCCGACCGGTTCGTGCGACCGACGCGGGTGACCGGTGTCGACGGGGTCGACCTCGACGACGCGTGGCGCACGCGCCCGACCGCCTACCTGTCGGTGTCGGTGCCGGGGTTCCCGAACCTGTTCCTGCTCAACGGGCCGAACGGCCCGGTCGGCAACTTCTCCCTCATCGAGGTCGCCGAGATGCAGATGGCCTACGTCATGCAGCTCGTCGACGTGCTCGCCGCCGACCGTGCCCGCGCGATCGCAGCGACCGCCGAGGCGACCGCCGCACTCGAGGCCGAGCGCCGCGAGGCCGCCATGCGCACGATCTGGGTGACGGGTTGTCGGAGCTGGTACCTCGACGACGAGGGCATCCCGGCGTCGTGGACGTTCACCTTCGAACGCTTCGTCGACGAGATGCGCGCCCCGAAGCTCGAGCACTACACGCTGTCGAGCTGAACCCGTCTCAGCGGGCGGTGCGCGCCTCGACGTTCCGCTTGATGTTCGCGAGGCACACCGCAGCCTCGGCGTCGATGCGGTCGATCATCTCCGGCGTCGGCGCCTTCGCACGGGCCGGGTTGACGATGCGCCGCGTGTACCGGCACGTCCCGTCCCCGAGGTCGACGACCTCGTAGCGGGCGACGATCCGACCGATGAAGTCGGTGTCCGCCTCCGCCACCCAGCAGCTCCCCTCGACCCGTTCGGTCACCGACCAGTCGAGCTGCACCTCGGCCTGCCGGGTCGCCCACTTCTCCACGAAGGTCTCACCGGCGAGCATCGGACGGTCGGGGCTGTCCATGTCGTGGGTGGCCGGCATCCACTCGCGCCAGGACTGCGGGTTCGAGACGTAGTCGAGCACCACCGCCGCGGGTGCGGCGATGACGACGTCGTGACTGCGTTCGAAGCGGACCGTTTCCGTCATGGCCGCGCAACCTACTGCCGACGGTCGAAGGGCGCCCGGATGCGCGCCTGGGTCTCCGGCGTCGCCCGGGCCAGCACGATCTGGTCGGCGTCCGCCTCGGACACGTCGCCGAGCGCCACGTTGCGGCCGTAGGCGCGGAACTGCGTCTTCGTCATGTGCACGGCGAGGTCGGGGAGCTCGAGGAGCCGTGTCACCCAGCGGTCGACGGCGGCGTCGAGGCCGTCGGCGGGGACGGTCTCGTGCACGAGGCCCCAGTCGAACGCCGTCCGACCGGTGATGCGCTCGCACAGCAGCACGAGCTGGCGGGCGCGGGCCATGCCGATCTCACCGATCAGCCGGGGGGTCGCCGCCCAGGTGAGCGGCATCCCGAGCTCGATCTCGGGGTACCAGAGCAGCGCTTCCTCCGTCGCCACCCGGAAGTCGCAGGAGACCGCCCACACGGCGCCGCCGCCGGCCGCGTGGCCCTGCACACGGGCGACGGTGGTGATCTCGCACTCCTCGATCGCCCGTGCGGCACGACGACCCAGATGCGCCCGGAACCGTCGTTCCCGTTCGCCGACCGGTTCGGCGAGGGGCTGGTCGTCGGGCTTGCGGTCCGCACCCGAGCAGAACGACGCCCCGTCGCCCCCGAGGACGACGACGCGGGTGCGGAAGTCCTGCTGCAGGCGGATGAACAGGTCACCGACCTCGAGCATCATCCGGTCGTTCACGGCGTTGCGGCGTTCGGGCCGGTGCAGGAACACCCGCAGGACCCTCTCGTCGTCGTCCCGCTCGACCCGCAACGTCGCGAAGTCGTCGTGCTCGGGTGCGTAGCTCATGGTGACCCCCCCTCGTCCGGCGGCCGAGCCTAGGCAGCAGCAGCACCTCCCGGGTGTGGTTGGATGACGCCATGACGCTGCGTGGCACGCCCCTCCCCCGCCGCGAGGACCGTGCCCTCCTCACGACCGGCGGGACGTTCGTCGCCGACCTGGACCTCCCCGGCGCCGTCGTCGTGCACTACGTGACCGCGCCGGTCGCGCACGCCCGCATCACCCGCTGCGACACCGCCGCCGCTCGGCGCGCCCCCGGCGTGATCGACGTGGTCACCGCCGCGGATCTCGACGGGCTCGGGCCGATGCCGCAACCGAGCCCCGACCTCCCCGCCGGGATGGCGCGCCCGCTCCTCGCCACCGACGTGGTGCGCTTCGTCGGCGAGGCGGTCGTCGCCGTCGTCGCCGTCGACGCGGTCGCTGCGGCGGACGCCGTCGAGCTCGTCGAGGTGGACTACGACCCGCTGCCGGTCGTCGTCGACCTCGAGACCGCCGCACGGGACGAGTCGTTGCTCTTCCCCTCACTCGGGTCGAACATCGCCCTGCGCCTCGACGCACCGGAACTCAGCCCCGACTTCGCGTCCTGTGAGGTCGTCGCCGAGGTCCGTGTCGTGAACAACCGTCTCGCCGCGGCCCCGATGGAGCCCCGGGTCGCCGCGTCACTGTGGGAGGGCGACCGCCTGATCCACCACGCCTCGTGCCAGGGCGTGCACCCGGTGCGGGCGACACTCGCCAAGGTCTACGGTCTCGAGCCCGCAGCGGTGCGGGTCGTCGCCCGCGACGTGGGCGGCAGCTTCGGGGCGAAGGGCACGCCGCACTGCGAGGAGCTCCTGCTGCCCTTCCTCGCCCGCCGGGTCGGTCGCCCGGTCCGCTGGGTGCCGACCCGCAGCGCCGACATGGTCGGTCTGCACCACGGCCGGGGACAGGTGCAGTTCCTGCGGATCGGCGGTGATCGTTCCGGTCGCATCCATGCGTACGAGGCGCACGTGCTCCAGGACGCCGGCGCGTACCCGGCCGGTGCGGCGTCGCTGCCCGCCAACACCCGGGCGATGCTGACGGGCTGCTACGACATCCCGACCGCCGGGTTCCGTTCCGAGTCGGTCGTCACGAACACGGTGCCGACGGGTGCCTACCGCGGCGCCGGTCGACCGGAGGCCGCCGCGGCGATCGAACGGGCGGTCGACGTGTTCGCCGCGGCGATCGGCATGGACCCGATCGAGGTCCGGCGGCGGAACTTCGTCGACGCGGACCGGTTCCCCTTCCGCACGCTGTCCGGCATGACCTACGACTCGGGCGACTACGCGGGTGCGCTCGACCGCGCCGTCGCCGCCGCCGATCTCGCGGCGCTCCGGACCGAACAGGCACGACGCCGAGCGGACGGTGACCGCACGCTCCTCGGCATCGGGATCGCCACCTACGTGGAACGCACCGCCGGCATCCTGCGCCCCGACTACGGCGCGGTCGAGCTGCTGCCCGACGGTCGGTTCGTGGCGCGCACCGGGTCGACGCCGTACGGCCAGGGTCACCACACGGCGTGGGCGATGCTCGTCGCCGACCGTCTCGGTGTCCCCGTCGACGACGTCGAGGTCCGCTCCAGCGACACCGACGAGATCCCCCGGGGTGGGCAGACCGGCGGGAGCCGCTCGTTGCAGTCGAACGGCGTGGCGTTGTGGCAGGCGGCCGGCGAGCTCGTCGAGCTCGCGCGTCGTCTCGCCGCCGACCGTCTCGAGGCGGCGCCGGACGACGTCGTGCACGACCCGGTCGCCGGCCGCTTCCACGTGGCCGGCACCCCGGCGATCACCGTCTCCTGGGCCGATGTCGCTGCAGTGGCCGAGTCGGCCGTCGAGGCGGACGGCGGTGAGGGCCGTCGCCTGCTGCACGCCGAGACGGACTTCGCCGCGTCTGGGCCGACGTTCCCCTTCGGTGCGCACGTCGCCGTCGTCGAGGTCGACACCGAGACCGGTGCGGTCCGCCTGCGGCGCCTCGTCGCCTGCGACGACGCCGGTGTCATCCTGAACCCGCTCCTCGCCGACGGCCAGGTCCACGGCGGTCTCGCCCAGGGCGCGGCGCAGGCGCTGCTCGAGGGGTTCGTCTACGACGACGCCGGCAACCCGTTGACCGCGAACTTCGCCGACTACCCGGTGATCTCCGCAGCCGAGTTGCCGCTGTTCGAGCGTGTCGTGATGGAGACGCCGAGTCCGGTGAACGAGCTCGGCGCGAAGGGCATCGGCGAATCGGGCACGGTCGGGGCGACTCCGGCGATCCAGAACGCCGTCGTCGACGCGCTCGCCCATCTCGGTGTCACCCACGTCGACATGCCCTGCACCCCCGAGTCGGTGTGGCGGACGATCCGCGACGCCACCCGCTGATTCAGGAGCTGCAGGACAGCATCGAACAGCCCGCGCGGTGCCGGGCCCACTCGGGGCGTCGGGCGGCGAAACGTTCCTTGCCGGGCTGCTCGTCGTAGGGCCGCCGGAGCACGTCGTGCAGTTCGTGCAGCAACGTGACGTCGCCGGCCTCGGCGGCGTCGATCGCCTCCTGGGCGAGGTAGTTGCGCAGCACGAACCGGGGGTTGCACAGGTCCATGCGGCGCCGGCGCTCGTCGTCGGCGAGACCGCCGATGCGCACCCGCCGCGCCCAGTCGACGAGCCACGACCCGATTCCGGCGGCGACGTCCCCGACGATCTCCTCGGGGCGGTACCAGGCGTCGGCCAGGGGGGCGAGCACGGCGTCGCGCGCTGCGGCGTCGCCGACGTCGAGATCGGCCGCCGCGTCGACGTCGACGCGGGCGAGATCCCGGAAGAACAGCACCTGGTCGATCTCCGACGAGGTGAGGACGACGAGGAGCGTCTCGATGCGCGCGTCGTCCCCGTCGCGGGGAAGGTCCCAGCCGAGTCGTTCGACGGTGCGCACCCGGAAGTGGTCGAGGTACCGCCCGACGTAGGTGTCGAGCGCCGCCTGCAGGGGTGCGACGTCGTCGACCAGGGTGGCGAGCGCCTGCGCGAGCTGTAGGAGGTTCCACTGCACGATCTGGGGTTGGGCCCCGTAGCGGTAGCGGCGACCTGCGGCGTCGGTCGTGTTCGGCGTCCAGCCGGGGTCGAAGTTCTCGAGCCACCCGTAGGGCCCGTAGTCGATCGTCACGCCGATGATCGACAGGTTGTCGGTGTTGAGCACGCCGTGGACGAACCCGACGCGCATCCACTCGGCGACGAGCAGGGCCGACCGGGCCACGACCTCGTCGAGCAGACCGGCGACCCGCTCCTCGAAGGTGCCGGTGATCCCGGGGAAGTCGTGGGCGAGCGTCGCCTCGACGAGCGCGCGCAGCAGCGCCGTGTCACCACGTGCCGCCGGCAGCTGGAACGTGCCGAACCGGACGAACGACGGTGCGACCCGACACACCACCGCACCGGGCTCCGGACGCGGGTTGCCGTCGTAGAGCATGTCCCGCACGACCGGCTCCCCCGTCGCGACGAGGGACAGCGCCCTGGTCGTGGGGACACCGAGGTGATGCATCGCCTCACTGCAGAGGAACTCCCGCAGCGACGACCGCAGCACGGCACGACCGTCGGCGGTGCGCGAGTACGGCGTCGGCCCCGCACCCTTGAGTTGGAGGGTCTGGTGCCCACCGGCGGCGTCGCGAACCTCGCCGAGTGCGATTGCCCGCCCGTCACCGAGCTGACCCGCCCAGGATCCGAACTGGTGGCCGCCGTAACACATCGCATACGGGTCGGCGCCGTCCGGTACCTCGTTCCCGCTGAGCACTGCGGCGAAGGTCGGTGACGTGCAGAGCCGTTCGGAGATGCCGAGCAGTTCGGCGACCTCGGGCGCGAAGGCGAGCGTGCGCGGCGCGGCGACCGGCGTCGGACGCACACGGCTGTACGCGACACCCTGCACCTGGCGCACGTGGTTGACCGGGTTCGGGTCGGCGGGCAGGTCCGTCGTGAACCGGTTCGTGAACGTCAGGTCACTCCACCGGTCGACGGGCAGGGCGGACGTGGGCGACTCCGACACGTGACGAAGGTACCGGTGCCGGTGTGGGAAAGTGGCGGCGGTGCCCGAATCACTCCCGCCCGACCTCGTCGACCTCCGGAACCGTGTCACGGATCTCGCCGTGCAGCATCTCGTGCCGCTCCGCCCGACCACCTTCGGCGAGGTGCACGGTGCCGATCGTGCCCGGCTCGCCGAGGCGGTGCGCCGGGCGTCGAAGGACGCCGGCGTGTTCGGCCTCGCACAACCGCGTGCGTTCGGCGGGACGGGCGCCGGTGCCCTGGCGCTGACCGTCGTGCGCGACGTGCTGGGCCGCCACGACGTCGCCCATCTGCCGGGCATCCTCGGGCCGTCACCGGGCGCGCTCGCCGATGCCCCCGAACCGCTGCGTTCGACCCACCTGCTGCCGCTGCTCGCCGGCGAACGCCACGGCGGGTTCGCCTTCACCGAGCCCGACGACGGCGGCCGGCGTACCTGGGCCCGCGTCGACGGGGACGACCTCGTCGTCACGGGGCGCAAGTCGTACGTGACCGGCGGCGCAGACGCGGACTTCCTGACTGCGCTCGTCGAGGTCGAGGGCAGCGGCCCGGCGATGGTCGTGATCGACACCGCGACACCCGGCGTCCGTCTGGTGCGCCGGTTCTCCTCGCTCGACGGCAGCCACCACGCCGCGTTCGAGTTCTCCGACGTGCGCGTCCCCCGGCACAACGTGGTGGGCGAGCCGGGCCGGGGCATGCGCGCCGCCCTCGGGGTCGTCGGCGGGGTCCGGCTCGCGCTCGCCGGGATCGCCGCCGGCCTGTGCGGTGCCGTGGTCGACCACGTCGACACCCATCTCCGCGCCGCTGCCGCACGCCGACCCGAGCTCCCGAACGAACGGGTGCGCCTGCGGTACGGCGAGCTTCGGATCCTCGCCTACGCGGTGCGGAGCACCGTCTACCGGACCGCCCGACTGGTCGACGATCCTGCGGTCGACGCCCGCAACGAGGTCAGCGCGGCGAAGGTGTTCGCGACCGAGTCCGTCGGTCGGATCGTCGACGAGGCGATCCAGCTCGTCGGGGGGCACGCACTCGAGGACGATCACCCGCTCGTCGGCATCCATCGGCGGGTCCGCTCGTGGCGGCTCGCGGAGGGCGCGTCCGACGTGCTGCGGATCAATGTCGCGAAGGGTGCGCTCGACCTCGGTCTCGGCCGCGTCTGACCTCGGAGCGGCTCCGCCGTGGTGGCGGACCCGCCATTCCTGCGCCATCGTGGTCGCCATGTCGCAGCCTCCCGGTTGGCACCCCGATCCCTGGCGCGTCGCCTCGTGGCGCTGGTGGGACGGCACGATGTGGACGCCGCACGTCGCCGGCCCGCCGCCGGGTGCACCCGGTGTCGCAGCCCGTCCGCCGCGGTTGCCGAACTGGTTGAGCGGCTGGGTGATCGGGTTCGGCGTCATCTCCGTGCTGATCGTCGTCCTCACGGCGATCTTCGCTCCGATCTCCATCCCCCTCGGCCTGATCCCGTTCGCGATCGTGCTGCCGACGCTCAACTGGCTCGACCGGGTCGAGCCCGAACCGCGGGCGTCACGGGTCCACGCCGTGTTGTGGGGGGCGACGGTGTCCGCCGTCTGCGCCATCGTCGTGAACTCGATCGTCGCGCTCACCCTCGGCGAGGTCGCCGCCGCGGTGGTGAGCGCACCGGTCGTCGAGGAGGCGACGAAAGGTCTCGGGGTCCTGTGGGCGGTGCGCCGCAACGACGTCGACGGCGTCATGGACGGGATCGTCTACGCCGGGTGGGTCGCACTCGGGTTCGCCCTCGTCGAGAACTTCTCGTACTTCGCGAATGCCGGTGCCGACGGGTCGCTGCTCGCGGTGTTCGTCCTGCGGGGACTGTTCACCCCGTTCGCGCATCCGCTGTTCACCGCCTGGACCGGACTCGCCGTCGGTCTCGCCGTGGCACGTGGCAAGAACCCGTGGACGTGGTCACTGTGGGGACTCGCGCTCGCCATGGCATCCCATGCGGCGTGGAACGGTTCGCTCAGCTTCACCGAGTCCGCGGCGGGGATGACGTTCTTCGTGGTCGCCCTCATCGGGTTCGTCGTGCTGTTCTTCACCGCGGCGACCATGGTGGTACTCGCCCGCCAGGCGGAGCGGCGGCAGTTCACCGAACGGGTGCCCTTCCTCGCAGCCCGCTACGGCCTGAGCCCTGCCGAGGTGGGACCGTTCCTGTCGTGGTCGACGCTGCTCCGGACCCGCCGCGCCCTGCCACGGGGTGCACGACGCAGTTTCGACGAGATGCACCGCGCCCTCGCCCGACTCGCCTGTCTGCACATGCGACCCGGCGGTGCAGGCCACGCGGCGGAGGCGGTGCTCGTCGAGCAACTCAACCACGCCCGTCGCGGTAGCGTCCGTCCATGACCACCGTCCGTACCGACGCCATCACCTCCCCCGGCGGGGGCACCTTCGACGCACGGATCGTCCTGCCTGCCGCCGGTCACGGCCCCGGCATCCTGCTCCTGCAGGAGATCTTCGGGGTGAACGCCTACATCCGGGACGTCGCCGATCGTCTCGCCGGCCTCGGCTACGTGGTGTGCGCACCCGACGTGTTCTGGCGGGTGCGGCCGAACCTCGACATCGACTCGTCGCGGCCCGAGGCGATCCCCGAGGCGATCGAGATCGCCGGGCAGTGGGACGCCGTGGCCGGCCTTGCCGACCTCGGCGCCTGCCTCGACCACCTGCGTGGCATGCCCGAGGTCCAGGGGGAGGTCGGCGTGATCGGCTTCTGCTTCGGTGGCACGCAGACCTACCGCGTGGCGTCCACCTTCGACGTCGCCTGTGCGGTGTCGTACTACGGGTCGGGAATCGCGTCGATGCTCGACGGCGTCGCGACGCTGCACTGCCCGACCATCTTCCACTTCGGTGACGCCGACCCGTACATCCCCAACGACGAGGTGGACGCGATCCGGGCGGCGACCGCGGCGCGCCACGACGTCGCCGTGTACCAGCACGCCGGCGGCAAGCACGCGTTCGACAACCACCACGCACCGCACTTCTCCCAGCCGGAGATCGCTGCGGAGGCGTGGCAGACGACCGCGGCGTTCCTCTTCGCCCACCTCGGCGGCCCGGGCGCAGGAGCGTGACGACGATGCGCGTCGTCGGGTCGATGCGGTACGGCGGACCGGACGCGCTCGAGGTCGTCGAGTTGCCCGTGCCCGAACCCGGCCACGGCGAGGTGCGCGTCCGTGTGCACGCCGCCGCGGTGAACCCGACCGACACGTTCGTGCGGAACGGGGCGCGCGCCGAGCAGCAGGCGCCGTTCCCACGCCCGTACGTGCCCGGGATGGACGCTGCGGGCGTGCTCGACGCGATCGGCCCCGACACCACCACCGATCTCGTCGTCGGTGACCGGGTGATGGCGATCCTGCTGCCGCAGGGGACCCACGGCGCGTACGCCGAGTACGTGGTGTGCCCCGCCGAGTCGGTGACCCGTGCACCGGCGGGGACGACGCACGCCGAGGCGGCGACGCTCCCGATGAACGGCCTCACCGCCCAGATGTCGCTCGACCAGCTCGCGCTGCCGGCCGGTGCGACGCTCGCGGTGACCGGCGCCGCTGGCTGCTACGGCGGCTACGTCGTCCAGCTCGCCCACCACGCCGGCCTCCGTGTCATCGCGGATGCGGCGCCGCAGGACATGGAGCTCGTCCGCTCCCTCGGTGCCGACGTGGTCCTCCCCCGTGGCGACGATCTCGCCGAGCGGGTGCGTGCACTCGTACCGGGCGGGGTCGACGCGGTCGCCGACGGCGCGGTGATGAACGCGCTCGCGCTCCCGATGGTCCGCGACGGTGGCGGGTTCGCGACCGTGCGCGGCTGGGACGGACCGTCGGAGCGTGGCATCACGATTCATGCCACATGGGTGCGCGAGTACCTGCGTGCGCACGCGGCGCTCGATCGACTCCGGCTGCTCGCCGAACAGGGTGTGCTCACCCTGCGCGTCGCAGCCGTGCTCCCGGCGGCCGACGCAGCAGAGGCGCACCGCCGACTCGAGGCCGGCGGGACCCGCGGCCGGTTCGTGCTCGAGTTCTGAATCCCGTGTTCCTGAACCGGTTCTCGGAGGGCACCGACGCGGTCGACATGACCGTGACCGAGGAGTTCGCGTCGCTCCGCCTGAGCGCCGCCGAGCTCGGGGTCGACCATGCGGCGACGGTGCGCTACGTGTCGCGGAACACGGTGCTGCGCGGCCAGCGGTTCCACTTCACCGAGTGGGGTGTCCCCGGGCGACCGCAGTTGCTCCTCCTCCACGGCGGGAACCAGTCGTCGCACTCCTGGGACCTGGTGTCCCTCCATCTCGCCGACCGCTACCACGTGTTCGCGCTCGACCAGCGAGGGCACGGCGACTCGGAGTGGAGCCGAGAGCTCGACTACTCCCTCGACGCCATGGTGGCCGACGCCGAGGCGTTCGTGTCCACGGTCGGCCTCGTCCGACCGGTGGTGATCGGGCACTCGATGGGTGGCCGGGTCACCCTCACCCTCGCGTTGCGTCGGCCGGATCTCGCCCGCGCGCTCGTGGTGGTCGACGTCGGTCCCGAGGTGTCCGAAGCCGGTGCCCGCACAATCCTCGACTTCGTCGCCCGCAACCTCGAGTTCGACGATCTGGAGCAGTTCGTCGACAACGTGGTGCGGTACGACCCGTTCCGCTCGCGCGAGCACATCTCCCGCACGCTCCGGTACAACCTGCTGCAGCGGGCCGACGGTCGCTGGATCTCGAAGGTCGACCATCGCCGTCTCCCCCACCCGAACCGGGCGCTGACCCTCGACGACGTGCGCAGCATCAC
Source organism: uncultured Acidimicrobiaceae bacterium (assembly GCA_964453335.1). Classification (GTDB taxonomy): domain Bacteria; phylum Actinomycetota; class Acidimicrobiia; order Acidimicrobiales; family CAIXPF01; genus VGBO01. Next base: position 26,058 of record CAYVOK010000011.1, on the reverse strand, counting down.
CGTCCCGGTGCTCGTCGTGCGTGGTGCCGAGTCGAACATCCTCGAGGCGGACGCGGCCGAGCGGTTCCGCGCCGCTCTCCCCGACGGTCATCTCGTCACCGTCGACCGCACCGGCCACAACGTGCACTCGGGCAATACCCCCGGCTTCCTCCGTGCGGTGACGCGGTTCCTCGACGGTCTCACCGTCGACTGAGCGGCGCAGGAGCGGTCGGGAGCCGCTCGCTAGTGTCGCTCGTATGCACGGCAACCCGATCTGCGAGATGTTCGGGATCGAATTCCCGATCCTGGCGTTCACCCACTGCCGCGACGTCGTCGCCGCGGTCTCGAAGGCCGGCGGGCTCGGTGTGCTCGGCGCCGTCGGTCACACGCCCGAGGGTCTCGACGTCGATCTCCGCTGGATCCGTGAGCAGGTCGGCGACCGACCCTTCGGTGTCGACCTGCTGATCCCGACCCGGTACGTGGGTTCCGAGGAGGGCGGACTCGACCGTGCACGGACCGAGAAGCTCATCCCCGAGGAGCACCAGCGGTTCATGGACGACGTGCTCGAGCGCTACGGCGTGCCGGATCTGCCGCCCCGTCCCGACCGTCCGTCCACGACCGGCCTGTCGCTCACGCACAACCGTGCACAGCCGCTCGTCGACGTCGCGCTCTCCCACGACATCGCGCTGATCGCGAACGCGCTCGGGCCGCCCGGGCCAGGCCTCGTCGAGGCGGCGCACGCCCGCGGGGTGAAGGTCGCCGCCCTCGCCGGGTCGCTGTCGCACGCCGTGCGGCACGCCGCCGCCGGTGCGGACGTGATCATCGCCCAGGGTTCGGAGGCGGGCGGGCACACCGGGGAGGTCGGCACGATGGTGCTCGTCCCCGAGGTCGTCGACGCGGTTGCCCCCATCCCGGTGCTCGCCGCGGGCGGTATCGGTCGTGGTCGACAGATGGCCGCGGCGATGGCGCTCGGTGCGGCGGGGGTGTGGTGCGGCTCGGTGTGGCTCACCACGGAGGAGTCCGAGGTGGTGCCGACCATCAAGGAGAAGATGCTCGCTGCCACGTCGTCGGACACGGTCCGGTCCCGGTCGATGACCGGGAAGCCGGCGCGCATGCTCCGTTCGGCGTGGACGGACGAGTGGGAGCGCCCCGACACGCCCGATCCGCTGCCCATGCCCCTCCAGAGCCAGCTCGTCGCCCGTCCGCAGGCCCGCATCAGGACCTACGCGCACGCGAGCGAGGGTGCGGCAGCGCTCTCGCAGTACTTCGTCGGCCAGGTCGTCGGTCAGGCCGAACGGGTACGCCCCGCCGGTCGTGTCGTGCTCGACATCATGGAGGAGTTCGTCGACACGATCGGTCGTCTCGGCGACGTGCTCGGCGACTGATCAGATCACGCCGAGCTCTCGGAGCTCCGCGATGCGGGCGGGGTCGACGCCTGCGGCGGCGAGCACGTCGTCCGTGTCGGCCCCGAGGACCGGGGCGCCGTTGCGTACCTTCGTCGGCGTGCGCGAGAACTTCGCGACCGGGCCGATGATCGGGGCGGTCGAACCGTCCGACAGCGTCACGTCCTGCAGCATCGCCCGCTCGCGGACGTGGTCGAGCCGGGCGGCTTCCGTGTAGCTGTTGACCCGGCTGCACACGATCCCGGCGGCACCGAGGTCGGCGAGCACCTCGTCGACCGTGCGGGTCGCGCAGTACGCGCCGACGATCTGGTTGACCTCGTCCCGGCGATCGAGCCGTTCGACGTTCGTGCGGAACCCGTCGGCCTCGGCGAGGTCGGGGCGACCCATGAGCTCGCACAGTTTGCGCCAGTGACTGTCGAGGATGATCGCCACGTACACGTCGCCGTCGCGGGTCGGATAGCTGTTCGTCGGGGTGCTCACGCCGACCTCGTTGCCCCACCGCGACGCCGGGATGCCGAGCGCTCCGGCGCTCAGGTGTGCGTTCGACTGGAACATGATCGCGTCGAGGAGCGCGACGTCGACGTGCTGCCCTTCACCGGTCCGACTCCGGTGGTTCAGCGCAGCGAGCGTGCCGATCGTCGCGTGGAGCCCGGCGAGGTCGTCGGCGAGGAACGTCGGCGCCTTCGTCGGCGCTCCGTCCCGTGCACCGTTGAGCGACATCCAGCCGCTCGCTGCGAGGGCGGCGGGGTCGTAGCCGGGCAGGTCGGACCACGGCCCGTACTGTCCGTACCCACTCACCGACACGTAGACGATGTCGGGTCGGACCGCCCGGCAGTCGTCGTAGCCGATCCCCCAGGCGTCGAACGTCCCGGCCTTGAAGTTCTGCACGACGACGTCGACGTGGGGAACGAGCGCGAGGAAGGTGTCACGTCCCTCGGGTCGGCGGAGGTCGACGGCGATGCTCCGCTTGTTGCGATTCACCGTCTGATGCGCCAACGGCAGGTCCGTCCCGGGGATGTTCGGCGGCCAGGACGTGCCGCCCGGTGATCCAGGCAGGTCGACCCGGACCACGTCTGCGCCGAGGTCGGCGAGAACACAGCCCACCATCGGACCGGCCCAGGCGGTGGTGGCCTCGAGGACCCGGACCCCGGCGAGCGGCCCGGGGAGATCGGTGGCGGCCTCGGCGAAGAAGTCGTCGCGTCGCATCCGGCCACCCTACGACCTAGGGGGTGACCGCGTCCCCGGTGCCTCCGTCCACCCGCCAGTTCGCACCGTGGACGAACGCCCCGGCCGCGCCGGCGAGGAACGCGACGACCCGGCCGACGTCCTCCGGCTCGGGGATGCGTCCGGTGGGGACGTCCATGAACTCCTCGAAGATGAGTTGCTGCACCGCCGCCCAGTCGGTCGGTCGGCCGGCGCGAGCGGCCCGGGCGGTGAAGCGGGCGCGGACCTCGTCGGTGGCGATGATGCCGGGGCTCACCAGGTTCACGGTCACGCCCGTACCGGCGAGTTCCTTCGCGAGCGACGTCGTGATCGCCGGCAGTGCCCCCTTCGCCGCGTAGTACTGCGGCTGCCGTGTGCCGGGACGCAGCGAACCGACCGTGCCCACGAGGATGATCCGACCGTCCCCGGCGGCCCGCATCGGCTCGACGAACCGTCGGACGACCCGGACCGCGGACACCACGTTCTTGTTGTACGCGTCGAACCACGCGGTCTCGTCGGTCTCCGGACCGAACCAGGTGCCGCCCTCCGCGACGCCGTAGTTGGCGACGAGGACGTCGACCGGGCCGACCGCCGCAGCGAGCTCGTCCGCGCCGGCGTCGCTCAGCAGGTCGCCGGCGACGGCGACGGCGTCCCCGCCCCCAGCACGCAGCTCGGCTGCGACCGTCTCGGCGCCGTCGAGCTCGAACCCGTGGACGACGACGCGTGCCCCTTCTGCGGCGAGCACTCGGGCGATACCCCGACCGGTCCCCCGGTAGGAGGCGGTGACGAGGGCGGTGCGTCCGGCGAGTCCGAGGTCCATGGCGGGGACCCTAGACGTGCACGGGCGGGCGCCGGTCGGCCCACGGTGCGGCCGCCTCGAGCTGCGCGGCGACACGCAACAGCAGCGCGTCGCCGTTCGCCGGTCCGACGAACTGCACGCCGACGGGACGACCGGCGTCGTCGACGCCGAGTGGCAGGCTGATGGCCGGCTGACCGGTGACGTTGAACGGGGCGGTGAACGCGACGTGGTCACGCACCCGCTGTCGTCCCTCGTGGCCGTCGCCGAACCATCCGAGTGGCGTGGAGGGGACCGGCAGGGTCGGGAGGACCAGCAGGTCGTACCCGGAGGCCCAGAACCCGGCGACCTCCCGCGTGTAGGCGTGGAGCCGGCCGAGTGCGGCGAGGTAGGCGGCAGCGGTCATGCGACGGCCGCGTTCGACGACGAAGAGGTTCCCCGGCTCGAGGTCGTCGGGCCCGACGGCCCTGCCGACCATCGCCTCGAGCGCGTCGACCTCGGCGGCGGTCTGGGCGGCGACGACGGACCCGAACGACCGCACGAACCGGTCGATGTCGTCGAGCGCTGCGGGGTGGTCGGTCCGCACGTCGTGGCCGAGGTCGGCGAGCAGCGCTGCGGTCCGTTCGACGGCGGTGCGGCACGCCCCGTCGACGGCGACGTCACCGAGACCGGTCACGACACCGATCCGCAGACGACCGGGGTCGGCGCCGATCTCCGCGACGAAGGGACGGGCGGGCGGCGGGGCCGTGTACGGGTCACCGGGGCACGGTCGGGTGATGACGTCGAGGAACAGGGCGAGGTCCCTGATGCTGCGGGTCATCACGCCCTCGGTGGCGAACCCGGCCCACATCTCCCCGATGTCCGGGCCGGGCGAGACCCGCCCCCGGGACGGCTTGAGCCCGACGATCCCGCACGACGCGGCCGGGCACCGCAGCGAGCCGCCCCCGTCGCCGCCGTGACCGACGGGGACCACGCCGGCTGCGACGAGCGCGGCACTGCCGCCCGACGACCCGCCGGGGGATCGACCGAGGTCCCAGGGGTTGTGCGCCGGCCCGTGCGCGATCGGCTCGGTGGTGGGGACCGAACCGAGTTCGGGCGTCTTCGTCTTCGCGATGGTGACGAGGCCGGCCTGGCGGAACAGGGTCGCGAGCGCCGTGTCGTGGTCGGCGTGCCAGTCGAGCCCCTGCAGCAGACGGGTCCCGCCGTGGTAGGGGTCGCCTGCGGTCTGCATGGCGAGGTCCTTCACGACGAAGGGCACCCCGCGGAGCGGCCCGTCGGGCAGCGGACCGGCCGCCTCGGCGAGAGCCTGCTCGGTGCGGTCGTGGACGACCGCCTGCAGGTCGGGGTCGACGCGGCGGAGCCCGGCGACCGCCTCCTCGACGAGCTCGCGTGGCGTGGCCCGTCCGGTGCGGACGAGTTCGGCGAGTGCGGTGGCATCGGGTTGCATGACCCCTCCCCTCCCGGCGAGGCGACCGCCGGACGTCCCGCGCAGCTTCGCATGCGGTGTGGGCGCCTGCCCGCGATCCGGCGTCCCCACCGTGCCGCGCTATACCCTGGGGGGTATGTGTAGACGAGTGACCTGTTCGACCTGCGGCAAGCCTTCGTGGGCGGGCTGCGGCGCCCACGTCGAGTCCGTCCTCGGTGACGTCCCCGTCGCCGACCGTTGCCCCGGTCACCCCAAGGCCGTCCGCGCCGGGCGCGGCGGGTTCCTCAGCCGCATCCTCGGTCGCTGACCACCCTCACCAGGTGTCGACCGGGTGCTTCTTGCGTCGCTGCGGCGACGCTGCGGGCACCCGTGCCAGCAATGCCGCGATCCGGCCCCGGGTCTCGGACGGGTCGATCACGTCGTCGAGGACGTTGTGGTCGTACACGATCCCGAACCCGTCGGGTCGACCGAGCTCGACGATCGGCCAGCCGAGTGCGGCGAGCGAGATCGTGCGCCCGTTGTGCAGACCACCGAGCAACGCCGCGCCGAGCCCGCGACCACGTCGCAGGCGCACGCTGACGACCGGGATCGTGCGGTGGTGGTGGGCGAGCAGGACCCGTGTGTGCCACCGGTCGACACCCGGTTCGAGGCGATCCGGTCCCCCGTCCGGATCCGCCCGCCGGATCACGCACCCGGGTGTGTCCACGAGCGCGACGAGCGGGTAGTCGTACGCGTCGCACAGCTCGACGAACCGCCCGATCTTCGTTGCTGCCGCACCGTCGATCGCGCCGTCGTCGACGAGAGGCTGGCTCGCGACGACGCCGACCGTGCGCCCGTCGATGCGAGCGAGCACGGTGACGACCGAACGGGCGAAGTTGCGACGGAGTTCGAGCGCGCTGTCGGCGTCCACGAGCGCCTCGATCACCGCCTGCACGTCGTAGGGCCCCTCGTCGGGGACGAGTTCGGCGATGCGGTCGGCGGACGGTGACGGGGTGCCGACCGGCTCGTCGTCGAGGAACGCGAGGTACCGGCGGGCCACCTGAATGGCGGCGTGCTCGTCGGCCACGAGGACGTCGATCCCGCCGGTGACGTCGTGCATCTCCACGCCGGCGAGCTCGTTCGGAGTGAGTTTCTTGCCGAGGGCCGCCTCCACCATCGGTGGCCCGCCCATCCCGATCGCCGAGCCCGGCGTCGTGATCACGACGTCGGAGAACCCGGCGAGGCTCGCGTGGCCGGCGAACGCCGGACCGGAGACGATCGCCACCGTTGGGACCCGCCCCGACAGCTCGGAGATCCCGTCGAAGAGGTTGAACGGGCCGATCGCCCCGGTCGTCTCGATGTGACCGAGCCCGACGCGGGGATGGCGCGCCCGGCTCCCCCCGCCGTCGACGAAGAGCACCATCGGCCAGCCGTACTGGTCGGCGAGCGCGAACAACCGTGGCAGGCGTCCGGCGCCGTACCCGCCGCCCTTGTCGGTGGAGTCGGTCGACGACGTGATCACCGTGCGCCCGGCGACGGTCGCGACGAAGTCGACGCCACCGGCCTCGGCGATCCAGGTGCCGTCCGCCGTGCGGGCGGCGATCCCCCCGTACTCCACGGTCGAGCCTGCGTCGACGAGTGCGTCGACCCGTTCCCGGGCGGTCAGGCGGCCACCGGCGTGGACGCGGTCGACGACGTCGGGGCGGGAACGGTCGAGCTGGCCGGCCCGGACCGAACGGAGTGCGTCGAGGTGCTGTTGGTCCACGGTGCTCCTCAGCGCAGGTCGACCGTGTGCTTCTTCACGGTCGGGGTCGGGGTCGGGACGGCGGCGAGGACGTCGGCGATGCGCCGTCGGGTCTCGGTGGGAAGCACCACGTCGTCGAAGGAGAACGACTGACCGGCCCGCAGACCGGTGGTCGCGTCGCGCATCGTCTCCGCGTACAGGTCGCGGATGGCGCGGGCCTCCTCGGGCGTGGCGGCGGCCTGGATCTCCTTGCGCTTCACGAGGTAGGCGGCCCCCTCGAGGGACATGCCGCCCGACTCGACGGACGGCCAGGCGAGCCGGAGCTCGGGTTGGATCCGGGACGTGCCGTACCCCGACATCGCGTAGGGGCCGAGGCCGTACGCCTTGCGGAGCTGCACCGAGCACAACGGGACGGTGCGGTGCTGGAGGGCGGCGAGCGGCCGGGCGTGGTGGCGGGCGATCCCGTCGCGTTCGGCCTGCGGCCCGACCATGTACCCGGGGTTGTCGATGAAGGACACGAGCGGCAGCTCGTACGCGTCGCAGAGTTCGACGAACCGGGCGGCCTTGTCGGCGGCGGCGGCGTCGATCGCCCCGGCGAGCGGGGACAGCGGCTGGTTGGCGAAGATCCCGATGGGGCGGCCCTCGAGGCGGGCGAACGCGGTGATCATCGACGTCGCCCACCCGGCACCGAGCTCGAACACGCTGTCCCGGTCGGCGAACGCCCGCACGATCCGACGCATGTCGTAGGCGCGACGCCGGTTGTCGGGGATCACGTCACCGACCGTCGGGTAGGTCGGGTCCTCCTCCCACGCGGTCGTGGGGACGAGCACCTGGGCGAGGTAGCGACGGACGGCTGCGATCGCGGCGTCATCGTCGTCGACGAGCACGTCGACGTGACCGTCGGCGGCGTCGGTCTCGACGGGTCGGGTCACGACGGTGCCGCTCACATGGTCCCGACTGCCGAGGCCGGCACCCCGTACGGCGACCACACAGTCGGCGAGCATCGCGATCCCGGCGTTGCCGTCGAGCGCGCGGCCCGTCACCACGGCGACGGTGGGAACGAGCCCGTTCATCTCGGCGAGACCGTCGTAGACGTCCCAGCGGGCGCGTGGCCCGACCACGACGGGCGGCGGGGGCAGCGGGTCACCCGGCCGTGCCCCGTCACCCTCGACGAAGCAGACGAAGGGGAGGCGTCGCAGGACGGCGAGCGTGACGAGTCGGGCGAGCTTCCGCTGGTTCCGGTCGCTCTGGGTCCCGTCGAGCACCGTGGGGTCGTACGCCGCCGCGACGACCGGTGCGCCGTGGACCCGGCCGAGGACGCCGACGAGCCCGTCGGCCGGGCTGTCCTCGACCCCGGTGGCCGCGGCTGCGGCGAGGATGCCGTACTCGACGGTCGCCGCCCCGCCGTCGAACAACGCGGCGAGCCGAGTGCGCGCCGAGCGCGGGACGTCGGTCGCTGCCCGTCGCGCCGCGACGATCCGTTCGACCTCGTGCTGTTCCACACCGACCCCCGCTCGTGCCCGTCGGACCCTACCAACCGACCCCGCCGGCGGACCGTTACCGTCGTCCCCGTGCAGGACCCGACCGTTCCGACCGAACGCGCCCCGGCGCGCGGCGAGGGCGATCTCGGCTTCGAGGACGACGTCGGTGTCGCCGTGACCCTCGGCATCGCTGCCGCCACCCGGCTCCCGATCGGGGCGTGGGATGCCGACCTCGTGCGCTCCGGCCACGACCACACCAACGAGCGTGTCGAACTCGATGGGGTCTCCTGCGTCGTCAACGGCCTCGGAGGCACGACGCGCTACTCGATCGGGGTTCCCGTACCCGGCAGCGCGATGCGGTTCGCGGACGGCTGGGGTGCGCTGCGTCTCGTCCTCGCCGCCGACCGGTTCGAGACCTCCTGGGACGGGTTGCGCTGACCGTCGCGGTCAGGCCGGCCAGGGGTTCCCGAACGTGTCGTCGAAGGTGAGCGCCGCGACGGGCTGCCGGCTGATGGGGCCGTGACCCTTCCCCACCGGGTACCCGATCGGGATCATCGCGAGTGTCGCCCACTCCTCTGGGATGTCGAGCGCGGCTTTCACCTCGGGCTCACGGATGCAGTGCAGCGTCGTGAGCGTGCACCCGAGCCCCTCGGCCCGACAGGCGAGCATCGTGTTCTGCACGGCCGTGTACACCGATCCGCCACCCACCATGCTGATCCGGTCGAGGTTCTTGTCGGTGATGGCCATCATCCGCGGGTCGGCGACGAACATGAGGATGACGGGGGCCTCGGCGAGGTGGTCGGCGAGGTGGTCGCCGGCGGCGAGCGTGCGGTGCAGCTTCGCCTTCGCCTCGTCGTCGGCCGCCATCGCCTCGTACCGGCGGCGCGAGAACTCCACGTACTTCGCCCATTCCGGTGCGTAGATGTCGGCGAGCGCCTGCTTGCGTTCGGGGCTGCGCACCACGATGACGCGCCACGGCTGCATGTTGCCGCCCGTCGGTGCCCACGCAGCGGCCTGCAGCACCCGGTGCAGCACGTCGTCCGGGATCGGGTCCGGCCGGAGGCGGCGCACCGCTCGCAGCGTGCTCATCAGTTCGTAGACGTCGTCACGGGCCATGCGCCATCGTGCCACGGCGCACCCCCTGCGTGTCGGCGGGGCAACGGGTAGCGTCCCGGCCGTGCAGTTCGGGATGTGTGTGACGACGAAGCTCGACGACGCCGACATGGCGAAGCGATGCGAGAACCTCGGCTACGACATGGTGTGGGTGCCGGACTCCCAGATGATCTGGGGTGACTGCTACGCCTACCTCGCCCTCGCCGCCGAACGCACGAGCCGGATCAAGCTCGCAACGGGCGTCGCAGTGGCCGGGACGCGTGCGGCGCCGGTGATCGCCCACTCGATCGCGAGCGTCGCAACGCTCGCGCCGGGCCGGGTCAGCCTCGGCATCGGTTCGGGCAACTCGGCGTACCGGTTCATGAACCTGAAGCCGCTGCCGATCAAGAAGTACGGCGACGAGATCCGTGCGATCCGCGGTCTGCTCGCCGGCGAGGAGGTCGAGTACACGTTCCGTGGTGTGACGGCGCCGATCCGCCTGCTCATGGCCGATCGTGGGTTCGTGAACATCGAGCAGCCGATCCCGATCATCGTGTCGGGGTTCGGACCGAAGGCCCAGGCGCTCGCCGGCACCTACGGCGACGGCCTGTTCGTGTCGATGCCGCTCGAGGAACGGTCGATCGCCCGGTCGAAGGAGACCGTGCGCCGCGCGGCGACCGACGCCGGCCGCACCGACGTCGACGTCGACGCGCCGTCGTTCCCGGTCGTGAACCTGCTGAACGTCGTGATGCTCGACAAGGGCGAGGACGTGCTGTCCGACCGGGTCATCGCCGAGCACGGACCGTTCATCGTCTCCTCGATGCACTACCTGTTCGACACGGTCCGCCAGTACGACCGTGAACCACCGCGACACCTCCTCGACGTCTGGGACGAGTACACCGCGATGATCGAACGGACGCCGGAGCACATCCGGCACATCCGCATCCACGAGGGGCACTGCACCTATCTCCTCGACGAGGAGCGTTCGTTGCTGACGGAGAACCTCGTCCGGGCGACGACGATCGTCGGTCGGCCGGAGGAGTGTGTCGAACAACTCCACCGGATGCACGCCGCGGGCATCGACCAGATCGTCGTGCTGCCCGCGATCGACCACGCGGACGCGTACGCCGAACGGCTCGCCCGCGAGGTCATCCACAAGATGTGATGCTCCGCTAGGGTCCGGCACATGCCGATCGACGGGGAATACGAGCCGAGCACCTGGGGATGGGTGCGCGAGCAGGTTGAGGAGTACGAGTCGTCCGGTGGGACGCGCGGCAACACGCTGCGCGACTCCGGGATGCCGATCATCGTGATGACGACCGTCGGGCACCGCTCCGGCAAGGTCCGCAAGGTGCCGCTGATGCGGGTCGAGCACGAGGGCGAGTACGCCGTGATCGCATCGAAGGGCGGGGCACCTGAACACCCGGCGTGGTACCACAACCTCGTCGCGGACCCGCGGGTGATGATCCAGGACGGCCCTGCACCTTTCGACGCCGAGGTCCGCATCGTGACCGGCGACGAGCGCGCTGCGTGGTGGGAGCGTGCCGTGCGCGACTACCCGCCGTATGCGGACTACCAGGTGAAGACCGACCGGGAGATCCCGGTCTTCATCGCCCGGCGCGTCTGACCGTTCAGACGGCGGCGGGTTCGACGAGGTACTTGGCGCCGGTGCTGCGACGCCGGTAGGCGTCGATCGCGACGGGGTCGAGCATCCCGGCGAGGTCGATCGCAGCCCGGTACTCGCTGTGGAACGTGGTGGTGAGCTCGGCGACGACGCGCGCCCGCAGTGCCGCCGCGACCGTCGGCCCCACCCGGTCGAGGAACGGCATGAGCAGCCAGCCACCCATCCCCCACGCCATGCCGAAGCTCCGCGGGATCTCCGTCGGCGCAGGGTCGAGGTTGCCGTAGAGGTACACCTGCTTGTGCACGGTCGACCCGTACCGCTCGAACGCCCCGTCGCCCCGGGCGAGCACCGCCGCCTCCATGCACCCGAGGATGCGTGCCGCACCGCGGCCGCCGCCGATCGCGTCGAATGCGATCGTCGCACCGGTCGCGACGAGTGCCGCCGTCAGATCCTCGACGTAGGTCGGTGCGGAGGAGTCGCACACGTGCACGGCCCCGAGTGCGCTGAGCTCTGCGACCTGCGCCGGTGACCGCACCACGTTCACGAGCGGTACCCCGTCCGCGGCGCAGATGCGGACCAGCATCCGACCGAGGTTCGACGCTGCGGCGGTGTGGACCAGCGCACGGTGCCCTTCGAGCCGCATCGTCTCGACCATGCCGAGGGCGGTGAGCGGGTTCACGAAGCACGACGCACCGTCCCGGGCGGGCGTGCCCTCGGGGAGTTCGAGGCACGCGTCGACGGGGACGCACCGGTACTCGGCGTACATGCCGCCACCGAACGCTGCGACCGTGCGACCGAGCAGCGCCCGCGCCCGGGTCGACGACCCCGCTGCGACGACGGTGCCGGCACCCTCGTTGCCGACCACGAGCGCCGACCCGATCCGCTGCGCCATCGCGGTCATCCCGGCCGGCGGCACCGGCGCGCTCACCACGTCGGGACCGTCGACGCGCAGCGCGTCGAGATCCGCCGCACCGAACAGGGTGCCGAGGTCGGAGGGGTTGATCGGTGTCGCCTCGACGCGGAGCAGCACCTCGTCGGGACCCGGTGTCGGTACCGGCACCTCGGCGAGACGCACCTCGATGCGCCCCTCGGCGGTGACGAGCGAACGGATCTGGCGCATGGTGGCGGGCACGGACATGCGGCGCACGCTACCGGCGCGTGATCGGCGGTTGCTGCGGTCGCGGCCGACGTCGCGGCGTTCCTCGACTCCACCGTGGTCCGTCGTCGGTCTAATGTGCCTCCGTTCGCTCACCCCGGAGGATCGTCACATGCAGTTCCGACACCGCATCGGACGCGCTGTTCTCGCGGTTGCAGGATTTGCCGCACTCGTGGTCGTCACACCCGCGCCGTCGGCCGGCGCGCTGACGGTCGGCACGACGCAGACCTTCACCGTCAACAGCGTCGGCCACGACGGCGCCGCCCTCGGAGTCAGTTGCGCCCCTGCGGTAGGGGCCACACCGGCGGGCTGCGTGGCCGTCGGATCGAACGAAGGGACGCAGCGTCCGCTCGTCATCACCAGCGACGGCACGACGCACGTCGCCGCCTACGCCGATGCGCTCGGTGGCCGACACAACCTCGAGGACGTCTACTGCTCGACCTCGGCCCGCTGTGTCGCTGTCGGTTGGGGCGACACGGTGTCCACGAGCGGCCGCCCGTACATCATGGAACTCGACAACGGTGTCTGGACCGCCATCACCGTCGCGACGACGGACAACGACAACACCGGGCAGGCGCGACTCCGCGACCTGACCTGCGTCGATATCGACAACTGCGTCGCTGTGGGGAGCTACCGACGTCAGAGCAACAGCAAGTTCGTCGCATTCGCTGCCACGAAGGTGGCCGGGACGTGGTCCACGCAGCAGATCGTCTCCGCCGACTCCGTGAGCGGTGCCGGTCAGTGGTGGATGGGTGACCGTGTCGAGACGGTCGCCTGCCCGTCGAGCACCGTGTGCATCGCCGTCGGCTCGGGCTTCAGCGCCAGCGGCCCCGCCATCCCCCTCATCGCAACTGGGACGTTGACGGGCGGCACATGGACGTGGACGACGACCAGCCCGACGCTCCCGCAGATGACGGTATTCGGTAGCGGGGTCGTCGACTGCTCCGACGACGGTTACTGCATGGTCGTGGGCAGGTACACGGCGTCGAGCGCACCGACCGACCGGAACTTCGCACTCGTCCACTCGGCCGGTGCGTGGGATCCGACCACGATCTTCTTCGACCGCGCGGGCGCTGCGATGTGGGTGAACGACGTCAGCTGCCCGACCTCGGGAATCTGCTACGCGGTCGGTTCGATCGCGAACGCCACGGTCGCAGAGTTCGTCGACGGGGTTGCCACGTTCGTCGATCTCGACAACGGATCGGGCTCGAGTGACGCAACCGAGATCGAGTGTCCCTCGATGAACAGCTGCGCGATGGTCGGCAATGCAGGAATCCCGCAGGCGAACATGTACATCGCGACCCGTGAGAACGGTGCGTGGGTAATCCCGTCCACCTACGCCGTCGTCGTCACGAACCCGGCCAGTGCCTACGACTCCTATCCACAGTCGCTCGCGTGCCGCTCGGACGGGTTCTGCATGGCCGGGGGTCAGCACCGGCAGACCAACGTCTGGTGGCGGGCGTCGGTCACGCCGTTCACCTTCCCGGTCGACCCGGCGACCCGCAGCGGCATCAGCGGTGGTGGCAGCGGGTCGGGTCCCGGCTCGACCGTGATCCCACCTGCGTACACCGGCTGACCGGGCGACGGTGGACAGGGCCGCGCCCGGCGCGGCAGGCTCCCACCGCCGGTCGGCGCACCGTCCCGGCGTGAGGGGGTCGTGATGTCCGTGCACCGTCGTGTGCTGATCGCCAACCGTGGCGAGATCGCCGTCCGCATCGCCGAGGCGGCCGCTGCGCTCGGGATGGAGTCCGTCGGCGTGTACGCACCGGTCGACGCCCGTTCGCTCCACACGCGCGCCGTCACCCGGGCCGTCGCCCTCCCTGCGACCGCCGACCCGGTCGCTGCGTACCTCGACGTCGACACGATCGTCGGGATCGCCCGCGCCGAGGGGTGCGACGCCGTGCACCCCGGGTACGGGTTCCTCGCCGAGCACGCCGGTTTCGCCCGGGCGTGCGCTGCTGCGGGCATCGCGTTCGTCGGACCGTCGCCGGAGGCGCTCGAGCTCTTCGGTGACAAGGTCGCCGCCCGTACGCTCGCCGCGTCGCTCGGCATCCCCGTCCTCGACGGTTCCGAAACGCCCGTCGCCGACGCAACGGAGGCAGCGACGGCCGCCGCGCGCATCGGGTACCCGGTGATGCTGAAGGCCGCAGCCGGTGGCGGCGGCCGTGGCATGCGGGCGGTGCGTTCAGCCGACGATCTCGCCGAGGCGTTCGAACGTTGCCGCGGCGAGGCGGAGGCTGCGTTCGGCAACGGTGCGGTCTTCGTCGAGCGCCTGCTCGACCGTCCCCGCCACATCGAGGTGCAGGTCCTCGCCGATGCGGACGGTGCGGTCACCCACCTCTACGAGCGCGACTGCTCGGTGCAGCAGCGCAACCAGAAGGTCGTCGAGATCGCGCCGGCGCCGAACCTGCCCGCCGACCTTCGGGACCGCCTGCACGCCGACGCCGTGGCGCTCGTCCGTGCGGCCGGGTACCGCAACGCCGGCACGGTCGAGTTCCTCGTCGTCCCCGAGACCGGGGCGCACGTGTTCATCGAGTGCAACCCGCGCATCCAGGTGGAGCACACCGTCACCGAGGTCGTCACCGGCCTCGATCTCGTGGAGCTCCAGTTCCGGATCGCCGCGGGTGCGACGCTCGGCGACGTGGGCCTCGGCGCCGGTCCCCCGCCCCCGCCCCGCCGGTTCGCCGTGCAGGCCCGGGTCGTCGCCCGTGGTGCGGGCACGATCACGGCGTACAAGGAGCCGTCCGGTCCTGCCGTGCGGGTCGACGGCAACGGGTACGCCGGGTACGCCCCGCCGCCCCAGTTCGACCCGTTGCTCGCCAAGGTCGTGACCGCGAGCGGGTCCGACGGTTCGCTCGCCTCGGCGCTCGCCCGCGCCGACCGCGCCCTCGCCGACTTCCAGATCAGTGGCCTGCCGACCAACCTCGGCCAGCTCCGGGCGCTCGTGAACACCCCCGCCGTCGTGGCCGGCGACGCGCGGACCACGTTGCTCGACGAGGAGCCCGCACTGGCCGACCCGATCGGCGCCGCACCGTCGAGCCCGCTCCGTTCGCTCCTCGACGAGGCTGCGGCACCCGCCGGTGCGGCCCGCGTGCCCGATGCGATCCCGGTTCCGGTCCTCGACGTCCCCGACGGCTGCACCGGTGTCACCGTCCCCCTCGACGCGACGGTCGTCGAGGTACGGGTCGCCGTCGGCGACGCCGTCGCGGCGGGACAGGCCGTGCTCGTCGTGAACGCCATGAAGATGGAGACCCACGTGACCGCGCCGGTCGCGGGTGTGGTCCGGGTCCTCGCGACCCTCGATCCCGGTGACGCCGTGCGGACCGGCCAGGTCGTCGTCGGGATCGACCCGTCCGCTGCGGGCGCCACCGGTGCGGCGTCATCGGGTGACGAGGGCTGGGCGCCGATGCTCGAGGAGGTGCGCACCCTGCAGTCGATGGCGGCGGCCCGGTTCGCTCCCGACTCCGTCGACCCGGGCGTGGTCCGCCAGCGGAGCCGCGGCAAGCTCACGTGCCGGGAGCGGATCGCCCTGCTGCTCGACGCCGGCAGCTTCAACGAGGTCGGCAGCCTCGCGGGTTTCGCGTCCTACGACG
Source organism: uncultured Acidimicrobiaceae bacterium (assembly GCA_964453335.1). Classification (GTDB taxonomy): domain Bacteria; phylum Actinomycetota; class Acidimicrobiia; order Acidimicrobiales; family CAIXPF01; genus VGBO01. The sequence goes on along the minus strand of CAYVOK010000011.1, from coordinate 10,582 downwards.
ACGAGGGGCGTATCGCTGCGTTCACCCCGGCGAACCACGTCGGCGGTTGGGGCTCGATCGAGGGACGGACGGCGGTGGTGTGCGCCGACGACTTCACGTCACGGGGCGGTCACGCCGACGGCGCGATCGGCGCGAAGAGCCTGCACCTCGACCGCCTGTCGCTCGAGCTGAAGGTGCCGTCGATCCGCCTCCTCGACGGGTCCTCGGGCGGTGGCAGCGTCGCGGCGATGGTCCCCGAGCAGCGGGGTGACGGCGAGTCCACGGCGAAGGAGAGCTCCGGGGCGATCACCGCCGGGCGGCCCCGCGTGTCGGGCGGCGGCGGGTCGTTCCTGCCCCCGCACCTCGGCAGCACGCCGTATGCGGCACAGCTCGCCCAGGTGCCGGTCGTGAACATGCTGCTGGGTTCCGTCGTCGGCATCGGCGCGGCGAAGGCGGTCCTCGGCCACTTCTCGGTGATGGTGCGCGACATCGCGCAGCTCTTCGTCGCCGGTCCGCCCGTCGTCGCGCACGCCGTCGGGTACGAGGTGACGAAGGAGGACCTCGGCGGTTGGCAGATCCACTGCCGCAACGGTTCGGTCGACAACCTCGCCGAGTCCGAGGAGGAGGCCGTGGCGATGACCCGGCGCTTCCTGTCCTACCTGCCGTCGAGCGTGTACGAGGCCCCGCCGGTCCTGCCGTCCGACCCCGCCGACCCGGCGAGCCGTCGCGAGGAGGAGCTCTTCGGGATCATCCCCCGCAAGCGCACGACGACGTTCGACATCCGTCGACTGATCGCACTCCTCGCCGACCGCGACTCGTTCTTCGAGATCGGCACCCACTGGGGGACGGACCAGGTCACCGGGTTCGCCCGGTTCGACGGCCACCCGGTGGGCGTCATCGCGTCGGACAGCCGGCACGTCAACGGTGGCGCGCTCACCGCGGACGGGTGCGACAAGCTCCGGCGCATGCTCGACCTGTGCGACTTGTTCCACCTACCGGTGGTGAACCTCGTCGACAACCCCGGCTTCGCGGTCGGCATCGAGCACGAGGAGGCGGGCACGATCCGCAAGGGCGGCGAGTGGATGATCGCCTTCGCGCAGATCGAGGTGCCGATCTTCACGGCGATCCTGCGCCGGTCCTTCGGTGTCGCCGGCAACAACTACGCGTCACCGCAGGCGGCACCGCAGGTGCGGGTGTGCTGGCCGTCGGCGGACGTCGGCGGCATCCCGCCGGAGGGTGGGATCGAGGCGGCGTACAAGCGGCAGCTCGCCGAGGCAGCCGACCCCGCGGCGCTCCGGGCCGAGATCGAGGCCCGCATCGAGAGCGCCCGTGGACCGATCGGCCCGCTGAACCGGTTCCAGATGGAGGAGATGATCGATCCGCGTGACACCCGGCCGATGATCTGCGAGTGGGTCCGGACCGCCTACCGGATCGTCGCCCAGCCGGCCCGACTCCATCCCCGGGCGCTCGGCTTCCGCCCCTGAGGGTCCCCCGCACGCGCCGGAGGGGTGGCACCGTGGTGCCACCCCTCCGATCCGGTCCGTGTGGACCTGCGGGTCAGAGCCCGCGGACGTTCAACGCCTCCGGGCCCTTGCGGCCCGGTCCGACCTCGAATTCGACCTTCTGGCCGTCGGCGAGGGTCCGGTAGCCGGACCCGGTGATGTTGGAGAAGTGGACGAACACGTCCTGTCCGCCACCGTCGACGTTGATGAAGCCGAAGCCCTTTTCGGCATTGAAGAACTTCACGGTTCCCGTGGGCATCTTGCTGCTTTCCTCGTTTCGCTGGTGTTGCCCGCCATGAGCAAGACCGTATGCACCACCCGATGACGAGACCGCAACCTGGAACGCAACCGAATGAGCGACATCACGCTAGCGGGCGGGCGGCGAATCCCGGCATTCGGTTCCCGTTTCGGACCCGGGACCGGTCCGACCGGTAGGGTTCCCCGGGTGCCACGGCGCCGTGGCAGGACGCTCCGGGGGGAACGCACATGCAGATCGACGACCTGTTCGGCGTCGCGGGCAAGGTGGCCGTGGTGACCGGCGGCAGCCGTGGCATCGGCTACATGATCGCCGAGGGCCTCGTCCGCAACGGCGTGCGCACCTACATCACCTCACGCAAGGCCGCCGACTGCGACGCGGCGGCGGAGCGCCTCGCCGAGTTCGGCACCTGCGTCTCCCTCCCCCACGACCTCGCGGAGGACGCCGGTCTGGCGGCGTTCGTCGCGGCGATCGGCGAGCGGGAGGACCACGTCGACATCCTCGTGAACAACGCGGGTGCAGCCTGGGGCGCCCCGCTCGGCGAGTTCCCCGCAGCCGGGTTCGACAAGGTGATGAACATCAACGTGCGGGCACCGTTCCTCCTCACGCAGGCGCTGCTGCCCCTGCTGAAGGCGAACGCAACGCCCGAGGATCCGGCCCGCGTGATCATGATCGGCTCGATCGACGGGATCATGGTGCCGATCGGCGACAACTTCTCGTACTCGGCGTCGAAGGCCGGCATCCACATGCTCGCCCGGCACCTTGCCCACAACGTGGTCGGCGACGACATCACCGTGAACTCGATCGCACCCGGCCCGTTCCGTTCGAAGATGATGGGCTACCTGCTCGACGACCCGGCGAGCCGTGCCCGGATCGCGTCGAAGGTGCCCCGCAAGCGCATCGGCGAACCCGAGGACGTCGCCGGCGCCGTGATCTTCCTCGCGAGCCGTGCCGGTGCCTGGTTGACCGGCATCACGATCCCCGTCGACGGCGGCCTGTCGACGCACGGGTGAGGGGACGATGAGCGCACCCGTCCTCGTCCGCCAGGAGCGGCAGCCCGCGATGCCGGGCGCCCACGAGGTGGCCCCCGACGTCCTCCGGATCCAGCTCCCGCTCGACCTGCCGGGTCTCGGGCACATCAACTGCTACGTGATCCCCGACCGTGCCGGGTTCGCGCTCGTCGACCCGGGGATGCCGTCGACGGCGTCGTGGCGGGTGCTCGTGCGCACGCTCGCCGAGATCGGTCTCCCGGTGCGGCGTTGCCACACGGTCCTCGTCACCCACTCCCACCCCGACCACTACGGCGCGGCCGCCCGGCTGCGGCAGGTGAGCGGCGCCGAGCTCGTCACCCACGAGAACTTCAAGACGTACTGGGACCCCCACGAGGAGGACGACTTCGTCCGCGAGGTCGCCGTGCCGGGTGACTACTCGGCGCAGATGGGGGCGATCGAGAACGCGATGCTGCGGATCGCCCGCCTCGAACGGCACTCGCCGTGGGACCGCCCCCTCCCCTGGGGTGGTCCGCCGCCCGACAACGAGTGGCGCGAACGGGTGCGGTGGCGGATCGTGCCGTTGCTGCGCAGCCGGACGTGGCAGCCGCCCCGCCCGTCGGCCCGGGTGCGCGACGGCCAGGTCATCCGGCTCGCCGACCGCGACTGGCAGGCGGTGCACACGCCGGGACACACCGACGACCACCTGTGCCTCCTCGATCCGACGGAGGGCACGTTCGTCTCGGGCGACCACCTGCTCCCGACCATCACGCCGCACATCTCCGGGCTCACCACACAGCGCCAACCGCTCAGGGACTTCTTCGGTTCACTCGAGCGGATGTTCGAGTTCAGCGACGTGCGGACGGTGTTGCCGGCCCACGGCCTCGTCTTCGACGATCTCGTCGGGCGTTCGAAGGAGATCATCCAGCACCACCACGAGCGGATCGCGACGATCACCCACGCCGCGGTCCAGGCACCCGAGCACGAGCTGACGGTCGCCGAGTACTCGAAGGTGCTCTTCAAGCCCCATTCCTGGGGGGTGATGGCCGACAGCGAGACGTTCGCCCATCTCGAGTACCTGCGCCAGATCGGCCGGGCCGAGGCCCGTGCCGTCGACGGGCACCTGCGCTACCGCGTGCTCGACTGATCCACCCGGTCGACCCACAGGAACGCGAACTCGTCACCGCGTGGTTCGGGCGTCACCACCACGGCGAGGCCGAGCTCGACCTCGTCGAGCGGGACGCCACGCAACGCGCCGACGACGCGCGGGCCCTCCTCGAGTTCGACGACGGCGGTGACGAAGGGGACCTCGGGCAACCACGCCGCGTCGACGGTGAAGTGGTTCACCGCCATCGAGTAGAGGGTGCCACGCCCCGAGACCGCCTCGAAGGTGAACTCAGGCGAGTGGCACGCCGGACAGTACGTGCGCGGCGGGTGCCGCCAGACGCCGCACGCGTTGCACCGCTGGATGTGCAGCAGCCCGGTGCGCACCGCCGCGAGGTGGAACGTCAGGTTGTGGCCCTCGGGCCGTGGCACGTACTTCTTCGCCGCCCGGGGTGCAGGTTCGGGTGTGGTTGCGCTCATGTCGTCAGCCCCTCGCCAGGACGGCGATGCTGCCGTCGCCGAGGTCGCCGTAGCCGGTGACGAGACCGAGCTCGCACCCCGCCACCTGAGCGTCGCCGGCCTCGTGGCGCAACTGCCGCGTGGCCTCGACGATGTGGTTCATCCCCCAGCAGTGCCCCTGGGAGAGGAGACCGCCGTGGGTGTTCATCGGGTACCGACCGCCGAGGCGGATGTTCCCGTTCGCGACGAAATCGGCTGCGCCGCCCTCCTCGCAGAGGCCGAGCGCCTCGAGCTCCATCAGCACGACGTAGGTGAAGCAGTCGTAGATCTGCAGGAAGTCCATGTCGTGGGGTGACACCCCGGCCATGGCGAACGCCCGCGGGGCGGCGCTGTGCAGGCCGAGCCGCAGGATGTCAGGCCGGTTCGTCACCTCGTCCGCCGGATACGGGTGACCTTCTGCGCCACCGAGCCAGACGACCGGCGTGTGCCGGAGGTCGCGCGCCCGTTCGGTCGACGTGAGGATCACCGCTGCGGCGCAGTCGGTCTCGAGACAGCAGTCGAGCTTGCGCATCGGCTCGGTGATGAACGGTGAGTCGAGGTAGTCCTGCATCGTCATCGGCCGCCCACGCATGAGGGCCTTGGCGTTGCGCTGCGCATGGTCACGGCAGGTGAGCGCGACCTCGGCCGCCGCCTCCGGACCGATGCCGTACCGCCGCACGTAGCGCGACAGGTACATCGAGTACCACTGCACCGCGGACCGCACGCCGTAGGGGGCGTAGAAGTTACGGCTCACGTCGATGAACGGACCGGGGTCGAGCTGACGCTTCGAGGGCCGCACACCCGGACGTGGCCGGAACGCGGAGTAGCCGTTCCACCCGACGGTGACGAGGACGGTCGTCGCGATCCCCGATGCGATCGCCATGACCGCCGACTGCAGCGCCGCGACCGGTGACGCACCACCCATGTGCACGGTGACGGCGTAGCGCAGATCGGGGATGGCGAGGTTCGCCGCGATCTCCTCGCTCGAGATGATCCCCGGAGGTGGCAGGATCCCGTCGACGGTGCTCGGGTCGATGCCGGCATCGGCGCACGCGTCCATGCACGCCTGCAGGATCAGGTCGGGGATCGGCACGTCCGATCCCCGCACGTAGTCGGTCTCGGCGACCCCGACGATCGCCGCAACTCCTGCGATGTCCATGTTCCCTCCCGCCGGCGACGGTAGCCCGACGCCCGGCTCGCGACGGCGACCCGGCGCCGCGACTAGCGTTCGACGCATCCGCTGTGCTGTGCGGGTGCATCGGGAGGGAACCATGACCGACACGACGAGCGCCGCTGGTATCGAGGTCAACCGGCCGCCCCGTGACGAGACGGTGCCGATGCCGTGGACGGACCTCGACCACGACGAGATCAACCTCGCGGACTTCAACACCTGGGGTCGTCACGACATCCACGGCATCCTTGCGAAGCGGCGCGAGGAGCGGCCGATCGCGGTCGACGAGCACGCAGCGACCGGTCGCCCGTTCTGGTCGGTGACCCGCTGGGACCACGTCGCGGCGATCAGCGCCGACCACGCCCGGTTCACGTCCACGCTCGGGGTCTCCGCCGTCGGTGACCCGGGTGAGCCGAACGTGGTGGCCGACACGATGATCGTCCAGGATCCGCCCGAACACACGCTCACCCGCAAGCTCGTCAACAAGGGGTTCACCCCCAAGCAGGTGCGGTCCCTCGCGCCGGCCGTCGAACGCCGTGTCCTCGCGATCGTCGACCGCCTGCGGGCCGAACCCGTCGGCCCCGACGGGAAGGCCCACGTCGAGTTCGTCGCCGCGGTCGCCCAGGAGCTCCCGGCTGCCGTCATCTGCGACATGATGGGCATCCCCGAGGAGGACCAGCAGCGCATGGTCGACCTCACCAACCGGATGCTCTCCCCGCACGAGTACGGGGTGAACCGGCACACGATCGAGGAGATCAAGGCGGAGACCGACGCCTACGGTCTCGCACTCGCCGAGGAGCGCCTGCGGAACCCGACGGACGACCTCACGTCGATGCTCGTGACCGGTCGCATCGCCGATCAGCCGCTGCCGACCGACCGGCTCGGAGCGTTCTTCCGTCTGCTCGTGATCGCCGGCAACGAGACGACCCGTAACGGCATCGCCCACACGATGCTCCTGCTGTCGGAGTGGCCGGAGGAGAAGCAGCGCTGGCTCGACGCGATCGGCACGCCCGACGAGGAACTCGTCGCGTGGTCCGCCGCCGAGGAGGTCGTGCGGTTCTCGACCCCCGTCATCCACATGAAGCGGGATGCGACGACCGACGTCGAGATCGACGGTCAGAAGATCGCGAAGGGCGACAAGGTGGTCATGTGGTACCCGGCCGCGAACCGCGACCCCCGCCACCTGCCGGACCCCTACCGGTTCGACATCCTGCGCGAGGCGAACCACCACGCCGGGTTCGGCCCCGGCGGTCCGCACTTCTGCCTCGGCGCGAGTCTCGCCCGTCGCGAGATGGCGGTCACCATGACCGAGTGCCTGCGGGCCTTCCCCGACATGGAAGTGTCCGGCCCGCCCCGCAAGACGCGCTCGAACTTCCTCCACGTGCTCGCGGAGCTGCCGGTCAGCTATACGCCCTGAGCGTCAGCCGGTGTACGCCGGCCCGACCGGTGACGTCGGCGTCTGCGGCGCCTGTGCCGGCGTGCACGACGAGATCATCGATCCGTCCGGTACGTTCGACGAGGAGTAGCCCACAGCCAGGAACTTCCCGTTCCCGTACGCGACCGACGACCAGAGCTGTGTGCCCGGTGACGGCGTCGCGACCGGATTCCACGTCTGTCCGTCGGCCGTGAACGCGCTCTTCTGCGCAGTGCCGCCGATCGCGACCGCAGCGAAGACACCGTCTCCGAAGGCGACCTCGTAGAACTGGTTCGCCGGTGCCGTCGGCGAGATCGTCCACGTGACCCCGTCGGGCGAGGTCATCGCACGATTCGTTCCCGACTCCCCCACCGCGAGGAACGTGTTGTTCCCGTACGCCACCGACCGCCACTGATTGGTCTGCGGGGCGGCACTCGCGGCGCTCCAGACGAGGCCATCGGGCGATGTCGCCACGTACCCGTCGAAGGAGACCGCGACCCACGTGCCGTTCCCGTACGTCACGCTCGCCCATTGTCGGGAGTTGTCGATGTTGCCGCCCGTCCAGGTGATCCCATCGGGTGACGACACGACACGTGTCGTGCTCGCACCACCGACACCGACGAAGCGCCCCCCGCCGTATGCGACATCGGCGAACTGGGTGTTCGAGGGAGCGGGAGACGAACGCAGCGTCCAGGTGACACCGTCGGGAGACGTCGCGATGTGGTTCGTCGTCGACATGGCGACGAACTTCTCCTGACCGGTCGGGCCGCCGTATCCGACGGCGAACCAGTTCGCATTCACCGGCGGGACCGCCGAGGTCCACGTCGTTCCGTCGTCGGTGGAATAGGCGATCGACTGCGGTGCCTGCGACACCGCGACCCACGTGCCGTTGCCGAACGCGACGTTCCGCCAGTCCCCGGACCCGAGGCTCCCGAGGCTCCACGTCTGCGCGGTGGAACACGTGAACGAAGCTCCGCCCGTCGTGGACGTCGCGACGATGGTCGCTGCTGCAAGGGCCGCTGCCGCCGCAAGGCGAAGCGAGCGCGTCAGTCTCCGGCAGGCAGGCGCCGAGCCGTTCGCCATGATCGTCACCTGGTCAGCTGTAGATCTCGAAGAGGCCTGCAGCGCCCTGGCCGCCGCCGATGCACATCGTCACGACGCCCCACTTGGCGCCACGACGGCGGCCCTCCTGCAGGAGGTGCCCGGCGCAGCGGGTGCCCGTCATGCCGAAGGGGTGGCCGATCGCGATCGAGCCGCCGTTGACGTTGTACTTCTCGGGGTCGATGCCGAGCCGGTCACGGCTGTAGAGGCACTGCGACGCGAACGCCTCGTTCAGCTCCCACAGGTCGATGTCGTCGACGGTCAGACCGTGACGCTCGAGCAGGCGCGGCACGGCGAACACCGGGCCGATGCCCATCTCGTCGGGCTCGCACCCGGCGACCGCCCAGCCCTTGAACGCACCGAGCGGCTGCAGGCCGCGGCGCTCGGCCTCGTCGCTCGACATCATCACGACGGCGGCTGCGCCGTCGGAGAGCTGGCTCGCGTTCCCGGCGGTGATGAAGTTGCCCTCACCACGGACCGGCTGCAGCTTGGCGAGACCCTCGAGGGTCGTCTCGGGCCGGTTGCACTCGTCCCGGTCGACGACGTAGTCGACGGTGCGCTCCTCGCCGGACTCCCGGTCGACGACCTTCATCTTGGTGGCCATCGGCACGATCTCGTCGTCGAAGATGCCGTTCTCCTGCGCACGGGCGATGCGCTGCTGCGACTGGAGCGAGTACTCGTCCTGGTACTCGCGCGACACGCCGTAGCGCTGGGCGACGATGTCGGCCGTCTCGATCATGGCCATGTAGATCGCCGGGTACTGGTCGGTCAGCGCCGGGTCCATGTTGATCGAACCGCCGAAACCGGGGCTCGGGATCGAGATCGACTCGACGCCGGCGGCGACGACGCAGTCGGCGCCGTCGTTGCGGATGTAGTTCGCAGCGATGGCGATCGAGTTCAGGCCCGACGAGCAGTGCCGCTGGATCGTCGAACCGCCGGTCGTGATCGGCAGACCGGCGAGCAGGCCGGCGAGGCGGCCGAGGTTGCCGGCGCCGTGGGCGCCGTTGCCGAGGACGACGTCCTCGACGGCCTCGGCCTCGACACCGGACTTCGCGACCGCGTGCTTCATGGCGTGCGCCGCCATGGTCATCGCCGGCGTGATGTTGAACCCGCCGCGTGCGGCCTTCGCGAGGCCGGTACGGGCGTAGGAGACGATGACTGCTTCGCGCATGGGTGCGGATCCCCCTCTGGAACGACTGATCGGCACACCTTAGGCCACGACGGGACGTGGAATCGCTTGTCCGACCCTCTCGCCCCTTCTACGCTGCGCGCATGGGGGCGACACTGAACATCGAACGACTCGATCGTGACTTCGGCGCGATCATCCACGACGTCGACGTCCGGACGATCGACGACGACGTCTTCGCTGCGATCCACGACACGTGGATCACCTACGGCGTGATCATCCTCCCGGGTCAGTTCCTCACCCAGGACGAGCAGAACGCGTTCGCACTGCGCTTCGGCGACCTCGAGTTCCCGGCCGCTGCGATCTCGAACCTCGACAAGAACGGCAACATCCGCCATCTCTCCGACGACGAGGTCGTCAAGCAGATCCGCGGGAACGAGGGCTGGCACCACGACTCCACCTACATGCCCGTCCAGGCGAAGGGTGCGGTCGTCACCGCCGACATCGTGACCGACACGGGTGCCGCCACCGGCTTCGCCGACATGCGTGCTGCGTACGACCGTCTCGACGAGGCCACCAAGCAGCGCCTCGAGGGCCTGCAGGCCTATCACTCGCTCTGGTTCTCGATGGACCGCGTCGGCTATCTGCCGAGCAAGCGGGACGAGAACGGGGTCCCGGTCGGCTACGGCTACCACGGTGGCGAGAACCCCCTGCGGCCGCTCGTGAAGGTCCACCCCGAGACGGGCCGGAAGAACCTGAACATCGGTCGGCACGCGCACAACATCGTCGGCTGGGACCCCGAGGAGTCCCAGGAGTTCATCGACCAGATCAACGCCGACGCCGTGTGGGAGGAGAACACCTACTTCCACCAGTGGGCACTCGGCGACGCGGTCGTGTGGGACAACCGGCGCATGATGCACCGGGCGACCCCGTTCGACTTCACGCAGCCGCGCCGCATCTGGCACACCCGCATCGCCGGTGACCCGACGACGGAGTCGGCCCTCAACGCAGGGATCGCCGCCCGGCCGGCGGATCAGCCTGCCTTCCGACAGGACTGACCCACCACCGGGTCGGCCCGGTCAGCGGACCTCGCAGCCCTCGAGCTCGCCGGTCGTCCGCCACGCCCGCAGCATGTCGTACATGCGGATCGGGCCCTCGCCGTACGTGTTCGCGAAGAACCCGTGCGGGTTCCCGAGCTTGCCCTCGTTGTTGTAGTAGCCGGGGGTGCACTCGGCGTAGAAGCGCACGCCGAGCTTCGCCGCACGGCGCATCTCCTCGACCCACCCGTCCTCGCCGTCGGCGGTCGCCTCGACGACGCCGGACCCGCGTCGCTTCGACTCGGTGATGAGGTACGTGACGTGCTCGGCCTGCTCGTTGAGCGCCATCGGCACGCTCACGGTGGTCGCCGTCTGGGTGAACCCGAGGAAGAAGCAGTTCGGGAA
>CAYVOK010000010.1:104627-118432 GCA_964453335.1 uncultured Acidimicrobiaceae bacterium | reverse complement strand
CGCGGTGACGGCGGCCGGGCGGCCGTCGTCGTGACGCCGTTCGACGCGCGCCCGCACGGCGACCGGACGATCGCCGCCGAGCGTGGCCAACAGCACGGCGACAGCGCCCGGCCCGACGGTGGTGAGCACGCCGGCGGCGTCCGGATGCGCCGGGCCGTCCGCACCACGGTCGACCGACGCCGCGCGCATGCCGACGTGGCGGAGAGCGCCGAGATCACGTGCCCGGGCGAGGAATGCGCGCACGAGCGGGGCGTGCAGCAGGTGCGACGTGGCAGCGATGCGTGCCCCGGTCTCGACGGCGGCGACGAGCCGGTCGGCGTCCTCGAGGGTCGTCGCAACCGGCGACTCCACGAGCACGGCCACCCCGGTCGCTGCGAGGTCGAGCGCAACCGTCGCATGGGTCGCCGGTGGGGTCGCCACCACGACGACGTCCGCCCCCCACGGCGGCGACCCGACCCGGTCGGACACCGTGTGGTCGACCGACGCCCGTACGGCGTGCGCCCACAGCGTCCCACCCCAGCCGGATCCGACGATCGCGTACGACGGCACGGCCGCACCCTAGGGGGAACTACCCTCGGCGCCGTGGGTGATCTCGGACGGCTCGTCGACCTGCAGGACCTCGACAACCGGATCGGCGCTGCCCGGCACCGGCTCACCGTCTTGCCCGAACGGGCCGCGCTCACCGCCCGGCAGACCGAGCTCGCCACGCTCGACGCGGCGATCGCCGCAGCGGACGCCCCGCTGCGGGCGCTCGAGGCCGACCAGCGACGCCTCGAGGACGAGGTGGCGACGCTCCGCACGAAGATCACCCGTGAGGACGCCCGCCTCTACGACGGCACGGTCACCGCGATCAAGGAACTGCAGACGATCCAGGACGAGATCGCCTCGTTGCGGCGGCGGGTCGACACGCTCGAGGACCGCCTGCTGGACCTGCTCGTCGAGATCGAACCGCTGCAGGCCACCGCCGCCGACCGGGCGACGAGCCGGACCGGGCTCCTCGCAGCGGTCGCCGCCGCCGAGGAGGCGCTCGCCGCAGCAGAGGCGGTCGGCCGGGCCGACCTCGCCGCGCTCGAGGCGGATCGACCCGGCCTCGTCGACACCGTGGGTGCCGAGGCGGTCGACCGGTACGAGCGGCTGCGCCCGGCGTTCGCCCCGGCCACGGTCGTCCGCCTCGTCGGTGCCCGCTGCGAAGGCTGCCCGTCCGCGATGCCGGCGGTCGAGGTCGACCGCCTCCGCCACCTGCCGTCCGGCCTCGACGAGTGCGAGGAATGCGGCCGGCTCGTGCTGCACTGATCGGCGGTCCCGGTGTTCATCTGGTTCGTCGGCGTGTCCTTCGTCGCGGTGTGGGCGATCTTCCGCAGTCCGGCGATCGACTACCGCCTCGTGATGGCCGGTTCCGTGCTGCCCCTCGTCGACCTCGCCGTCGGCCGGCCGTTCGTGCTGCACACGCTCGCCGGTGCGGTGCTGCTCCTTGCGCTCGTGATGGCGGTCACCGTCGGTCGGCGCCTCCGGCGACGCCGCTGGCTCGGGGTCCCGATCGGGGTGTTCTGCCATCTCGTCCTCGATGGCACGTGGACCGACACCCAGCTGTTCTGGTGGCCGGTCGCCGGCGTCGACTTCGTGGCGCGCAGGCTGCCGGAGTTCGAGAACCTGGCGCTCGGGGCCGCGGCCGAGGTCGCAGGCGTCGCGGCGCTCGTGTGGATGGTGCGCCGCTTCCGACTCGACGACCCGGCCCGCCGACGCGACTTCCTGCGGACCGGCGCACTCGGGCGCGACCTGGCCCGATGACCGGGCGAGCGGCGAGACTGCGCCGGTGCTGATCGTCGTCCGTCACGGCCGTACCGCGGCGAACGCCGCCGGGCTCCTGCAGGGGCGGGTCGACAACCCACTCGACGACGTCGGTCGGGCGCAGGCCGAGGCGATCGCGGACGTGCTCGTCGGCTGCTCGCATCCGCTCGTCGTCGCCAGCCCGCTCGTGCGGGCCAGGGAGACCGCGGCCGCCGTCGCCCGACGGCTCGGCGCGCCGGTCGAGGTCGACGACCGGTTCGTGGAGCTCGACTACGGGGTGCTCGACGGTGTGCCGACGAAGGACGTCGACGCGGCCACCTGGGCCCGTTGGCGTACCGACCCCGACTTCGCACCCGACGGCGGGGAGTCGCTCGCCGCGCTGCAGGACCGCGTCGCAGCCGGGTGCCGTGACCTCGCAGTCCTGGCGACGGAACGTGACGTGCTCGTGTTCAGTCACGTGTCGCCGATCAAGGCGGTGGTCGCCTGGGCGCTCGGCGTGGGCCCCGAGGTCACGTGGCGTCTCCACGTCGCGCAGGCGACGATCACCCGGGTGCGGACCGGACCGACGGTCGCCCTCACGTCGTTCAATGAGGTCGCCCACCTCGACGGGATCTGAGACGGTGATCACCGGCATGGGCCACGATGGCGGGATGGACGCCGACGACGAGCTGCGGGCTCTGCTCGCTGTTGCGACCGGAGCGGACGACGACACGAAGGTGCACCTCGCCGATCGTCTCCGGACCCACCCGGGGACCGCGGGGTTGCGCGGCCGGGAGTCCTACGTCGCCGCCGACCTGCTGCGGACGGCCGGCACACTTGCGGACCTGCCCGAGGCGGCCCGTCTCGCCCGGGTCGCACACGACGACGGGGTGACGGGCGCCGGGCATCTGCACGCGAACCTCGTCGACCAGATCTCGCTCTACAGCGGACGTCCGCAGCCCTACGGCACGGTTCTCGTCGAGCATCAGGGCGACGTCGTCCAGCCTCCGGTCGACCCCGACGTCGACGACGACGCCCGGCGCGCGCTCGGTGTCCCGCCGCTCGCAGAGCTGCGGACCGAGGCGGAACGGTCGAGTCGGGATCTCGCACGGGAACGTGCGGCGACACCGGGGCTGCTGCCGCGCGGGCAACGGTTCTGTCGGGTCTGGACCGACCCCGACCCGGCGGTGCTGCGGGCCCGACGTGCCGCCGAGGGTGCAGCGGCGTGGGCCGATGGCGACATCCTCACCTTCGTCGCGGACAGCACGGTCCCGGTGACGGTGTCCCCGACGTTCCCGTTGTGGTCCTACGAGGTCGAACCCGGTCTGCAGGTGCTGCAGATGCGGGTGGAGCGGCTCGCCGAGGCACTCGTCACCTACACGTTCGTACCCGCGGGCGGCGCGGCGCGCACCGGGACGCGTGGCGCGCACGACGGCCGCTTCCGCGGGTCGGACGGGCCGCCGGAGCTGCGGTCGAACGACCCGCTGCGCGGCACGCTCACCGACCACGTCGTCGACACCGCCGACTTCGGTGGCCGTCCGGTCAGCGTGTACCTACCCCCCGGTCACCGCCCTGGCGACGGCACCCCTGTCGTGTACGCGACCGACGGCAACATGCTGGCCCCCTATGCCCGTCGGCTCGACGCGGCGATCGAGGACGGCATCTGCCCGCCGGTCGTCGTCGTCGGGGCGCACGCCGCCCCCGCCGACCATGTGCACGGCAACCAGCGGGCGCTCGAGTACCTCGCCGGGTTCGACCCCGCTCGGTTCGACGCGCACCAGCGGTTCTTCGTCGACGAGCTCGCCGGGTGGGCCGAACGCACGCTCGGGGTGCCGGCGGACCGGGAGCGTCGAGCCGTCTTCGGGTGCAGCGACGGGGGAGGGCACGCGCTCACCGTCGCCCGCCTCCACGCCGACCGTTTTGCGCACGTGATCGCCTGCAGTACCGGCATGCCGCCGGATCCGCAGTTCCGCTGGGACGTCGACGGCGCGCCGTTCGTCCACCTGTGCGCAGGGACGCTCGAGGGCGGGTTCCACGAGGCGACCGAGGCGTGGGCGGCGTTCCTGCACCTCGTCGGTGCGCGCCACCACTTCACCGAACGGGTCGCCGGGCACGATCTCGTGCAGTGGGCGGAGGAGCTGCCCCACGCGCTTCGCCGCGCCTGGGGCTGATCGCCCCAGGGCCGGTTCAGTCGGGGAGTGCGACGATCTTCGTGAGGTCGAACTCGCCCTCGGCGATCGCTGCGATGTTGCGACGCACGTCCTTCGACTCGTGGCGGTGGAGCAGGGTGCCGATCGGGCCCATGTGCAGGAGGCCGCCGGCGAGCTCGTGGGTGTGCCGGTCGCGCGTGTCGATGTGCCCCGCCCAGGCCTCGATCGGTGCGTGCGCGAGCTCGCGTGCGAAGTGCCACGCGTCGGAGCGCGCCACGGTCATCGCCGAGTTCACGATCTTCTCGCCGGCCGTCTTGCCGTGGTGCAGTGCCGTCGCGAACGCCGGCGAGACGCTCGCGAGCTCCGACTCGACCTCGGGCAGCAGCGACGCGAGGACGTCGTTGATCTTCTCGAAGTCGCCCTGGAGCCCCTCGATCGCCGTACCGGGTGCGGTGCGCGCCGCCGCGATGCCGAGGTCGAGGTGGATGTGCGCGTTCATGCCGAGGAGCAGGTGCTGGAGCACGCAGTGGGCGTCGTTGCGGGCCTCGTCGAACTTGAGCAGCCACGAACGGGTCGGGAGCTCGCCGTCGCGATAGCGGTCGTAGGCATCGACGAACCGGTTCGCGAAGACGACGTCGAGGTGTTCCATACGCGGGTTGTCCTCGAACTCGCTGCGGGCGATCCCGTCGCGCACGGTGATGGTGACCCGGTTGTACAGGGCGGCGAAGTAGCCGATGCGGTCGTTGCGTTCGGCGCACTCGACGATGATCGCCTCGAGCCGTTCGATGACGTCGTCGATGGTCTGGGGGAGCATGTCGCCACGGTAGGACCCCCGACGTGTCGCTGCAACGATGGCGCGGCTGCACTGTGACTGATGTAACGCCCTCCGATTTGACGACAAAAGACGTTACGGCAACTGTACTTAACGGTTGGGTAACAACGTCAGGTGGTGTCGTTGGCGAATCCCAGAGAACTCGGAGGCAACATCTTGCGGGAAATCAGCGACGCAAACACCAGGACGCTGCGGGCAGCCCGACGGCTGTCGCTCGCCAGCGTGCAACTCACGAACCGTCTCCTCGACGGAGGCATGCTGACGGAGGACGACGTCGCTGCCCTTCGGGCGGCGACCGAGGACCTTGCGTTCGCCGGTGCGGCGGAGGGCGACGAACGCCGCTTTCCCGTCGATTGGTCGCGTGTCTGGGCGATGAGCGGTACTGTGCGCGTATGACGACGACCGAACAGCCGATCATCCCCATCGGGCCGGAGTCCTTCGACGACCCGGAGCAGGAGCGGGCGCACCGCAAGGCGAAGCTCGCCGGGGCGCTGCGCATCTTCGGGCGGCTCGGCTTCGGTGAGGGTGCGGCCGGGCACATCACGGTCCGCGACCCGATCCTCACCGACCACTTCTGGGTGAACCCCTTCGGTCGCAGCTTCCGGCTCATGACGTCGTCCGACCTTCTGCTCGTGAGTCACACCGGCGAGGTGGTCGTCGGCGATGCGCCCGTCAACCGGGCGGCGTTCGTGCTCCACTCGGCGATCCACCGCGCCCGGCCCGACGTGGTCTCCGCCGCGCACGCGCACTCGACCTACGGCAAGGCGTTCTCGTCGCTCGGTATCCCGCTCGCACCGATCACGCAGGATTCCTGTGCGTTCTACGGCGACCACAGCGTCATCGTCGAACAGGGTGGCGCGGTCGTCCTCGAGATGGCGGCCGGTGACGAGTTCGCGTCCAAGTTCCCGAAGGGGAAGGCGGCCATCCACCAGAACCACGGCCTGTTCACCGTCGGTACGACGGTCGACGAGGCGGCGTTCTGGTTCATCACGATGGAGCGCAACTGTCAGGCGCAGCTCGCTGCGATGGCTGCCGGCACCCCGATCGAGATCCGTGACGAGTACGCCCGGTACACATTCGAGCAGACCGGCCACCATCTCGCCGGATGGTTCAGCTTCCAGCCGCTGTGGCAGGAGATCTGCGCCTCCGACCCCGAACTGTTCTCCTGACCGGCGTGGTCGGTGGTGAGCCGGCCTGTACGCGGGGTTCTGTCCTCGGTTCCGTCACCGGAGATCCGATGGGTGACCATCCATCTGTGCGGTCCACCCGGGGGCATCGGGCGGGCAACCCGCCCCCAGTCTGACCTTGCTCCGGGTGGGGGTTACCGAGCCGCCCGGGTCACCCCGGACGCTGGTGCGCTCTTACCGCACCGTTTCACCCTTGCCTGTGTCCCGGTCACCCGGGACCATCGGCGGTCTGCTTTCTGTTGCCCTGATCCGTCAGGTCACCCCGACCTGGCTCTCGCCAGCACCCTGCCCTACGGAGCCCCGACGTTCCTCAGCGGGATCGCTCCCACCGCGGCCACCCGGCCGGCTCACCACCGGGGGAGAGGCTAGCGGCGGACGGCGGTCGGCGCGACGGCGGCGGTTAGCCTCCCGACATGGACTTCCCCGGCTGGCCGACCGTGCTGCGGCGGCTCCTCGACGGCGCCGACCTCAGTAGCGACGAGGCATCCGCGGCGGTGACGACGATCCTCGCGGGTGCGGCCACCTCGGCCCAGATCGCCGGCTTCCTCGTCGCACTGCGGGCGAAGGGTCCGACGGTCACCGAGTTCGCCGGGATGCTCGGCGCGATGCTGGCGGCCGCCACGCCGCTGCCGCTCGCCCCCGACCTCGTCGCCGTCGACACGTGCGGCACCGGCGGGGACGGGTTGCACACGATCAACGTGTCGACGATCGCCGCGCTCGTCGTGGCCGGCGCCGGTGGTCGGGTCTGCAAGCACGGGAACCGGGCGGCGTCGTCGGCGTGCGGGTCGGCCGACGTCCTCGAGGCGCTCGGTGTCCGCATCGACGCCCCGCCCGCCGTCGTCGCGCGGTGTGTGACCGAGGCCGGGATCGGGTTCTGCTTCGCGCCGACGTTCCACCCTGCGATGCGGCACGTCGGACCGACCCGACGCGAGCTCGGGATCCCGACGGTGTTCAACCTGCTCGGCCCCTGCGCGAACCCGGCCCGGGTGCGGCGGCAGGTCGTCGGTGTCAGCGACCCGGCGCACGCCGAACTGATCGCCCGCGCCCTCGCCGCAGCGGGCTCCGAGCACGTGCTCGTCGTGCACGGGCACGACGGGATCGACGAGCTGTCCACCGTCGGACCGTCGACGGTCGTCGCCTGGCGCGACGGCGCGCTGACCCGCACCGAGGTCGACCCGGCCGACCTCGGGCTGGCACGGGCGACCCACGACGATCTCCGTGGTGGCGACGCCGCCACGAACGCGGCGATCGCCCGCTCGGTGCTCGCCGGCGCGGCAGGGCCGCACCGTGACGTCGTGCTGCTCAACGCCGCCGCCGCGCTCGTCGTCGCAGGGCTTGCGGACGATCTCGCCACCGGGCTCGCCCTCGGCGCCGCCGCGATCGACGACGGTCGCGCCGCCCGTGCGCTCGAACGGCTCGTCGCCGTGTCCGGAAGCGATGCCTGAGCGTCCGAACGCGACGCTGCCCGGCCGCCCGGTCGACGACGACCTCGCCGTAGCGGTACGGGACGTCGGCCTCGCTGCCGGTCTCGACGCCGTCGGCATCACCGACACCGCACCGTTCGTCGAGGCGCGTGCGGCGCTGCGGGCGCGGATCCGTGACGGTCTGAGCGCCGAGATGGGGTTCGTCTTCCGTGACCCGGACCGGGCGACCGACCCGCGACGGTTGCTGCGCGACGCGGCGACGCTCGTCGTGGGCGCCCGTGCCTACGCCCACGCCGGGGACGACGGGGCAGCAGCCGCACCGGACGGCACGGCGCTCGGACGCGTGGCTCGCTACGCCAGGGACGACCACTACGGGGCACTCCGGGTCGGGCTCGACGCAGTGCGTGACCGTCTGCGCGCCGCCGGGCACCGGGCGGCGGTGGTCGTCGACCAGAACAGCCTCGTCGACCGCGCCGCAGCGCACCGGGCGGGGATCGGCTGGTTCGGGGTCTCCTCGAACCTGCTGCTGCCCGGTCGGGGGAGTTGGTTCGTCCTCGGTTCGGTCGTCACCGACGCCGTCCTCCCACCGGCGTCGCCCGTCGAGAACGGGTGCGGTCCGTGCCGACGGTGCGCGGACCACTGTCCGACCGGTGCGATCGTCGCCCCGGGCGTGGTCGACGCCCGCCGGTGCATCGCCTGGGTGGTGCAGGCCCCGGGTCCGATCCCCGTCGAACTGCGCGCCGCCGTCGGCGACCGGATCTACGGCTGCGACGACTGCCAGGAGGTGTGCCCACCGAACCGGCGCGCCACGCCGGTCGACCTCCGACGGTCGGACGGGCCGATGCCATCTGCGTCGGTTCCGCTCGTCGACCTCCTCGAGGCGGACGACGCCACGATCCTCGCCCGGCACGGACGCTGGTACATCCACGATCGTGATCCCCGGTGGTTGCGCCGCACCGCGCTCGTCGCGCTCGGCAACGTCGCCCGACCGGACGACGCCACCGCGACCGCGGTGCTCGACCGGTACTCGACCGGTGACGACCCGCTGCTCGCCGAACACGCCCGGTGGGCCCGGGACCGCCGCCGCACCCGGGAGGACGCGTGAGCAGGCACCTCCTCGTCACGAACGACTTCCCGCCCAAGGTCGGCGGCATCCAGTCCTACCTGTGGGAGTTGTGGCGCCGGCTGCCGGCGGAGGACGCGGTCGTGCACACCACGCCGTACCGCGACGCCGACCGGTTCGACACCGCAGCGCAGTTCCCGATCGTCCGCAGTCGTGAGCCGGTGCTCCTGCCCACGCCGACCGTCGTCCGTCGGGTCCGCGGGCTCGCAGCCGCCCACGACGTCGACCTGGTGCTGTTCGACCCAGCCATCCCCGTCGGACTCGCCGCCCCGTCCGTCGGCCTGCCGTACGGCGTCGTCCTGCACGGTGCGGAGGTGACCGTCCCCGGCCGACTGCCCGGCACGTCGCATGCGCTCCGACGGGTGCTGCGCGGTGCCGAGGTGGTCGTCTCCGCCGGCGGGTACGCGGCCCGCGAGGCCGAACGGTGTGCCGGTCGCCCGCTCCCCGTGGTGATCGTCCCGCCGGGGGTCGACACCACCCGGTTCCGTCCGCTCGACGACGACGCCCGGACGGCCGCCCGTGCACGGTTCGGGATCGAACCCGACGACCTCGTGGTCGGCAGCGTCAGTCGTCTCGTGCCGCGCAAGGGCATGGACGTGCTGATCGAGGCGTCCGCGCAGCTGCGTGACCGGCACCCGTCGCTGCGCGTGCTGATCGCCGGACGCGGGCGCGACGAGGCACGTCTGCGTCGCCGGATCGCCGCGACCGGAGCACCCGTCGAACTGGTCGGTTTCGTCGGTGACGACGACCTGCCGCCGTTCTACGGGGCGCTCGACGTGTTCGCGATGTTGTGCCGCAACCGGTGGGCGGGCCTCGAGCAGGAAGGATTCGGCATCGTGTTCGCCGAAGCGGCCGCGTGCGGCGTCCCCGTGGTGTGCGGCCGCAGCGGCGGGTCGGCGGAGGCCGTCGAGGACGGGGTGACCGGCATCGTCGTCGACCGACCCACCGCCGTCGCCGACACCGTCGCCGCGCTCGACGAGCTCTGCAACGACGCGACGCTGCGGGCGGACCTCGGTGCGGCCGGACGCCGACGGGTCGTCGAGCGGTTCGACTACGACGTGCTCGCCGCTCGGCTCGCCGCCGGGCTCGCCACCCGGGGTGGTGGACGTGGTGCCTGAGGACCGCCGCCTCGGGGAAGGGATCGAACGGGCCGCGCTCGTCGGGACCGCCCTCTTCGTCGTGGCGTGCGTCGCCATGGCCGCGGTACCGACCGTCGCCGTCGCAGTCGGTGTCGCCGTCTCCTTCGTGCTGTTCCTCGCCGGATGCGCAGCGTTCGTCGTCGGGTTCCTGCGCGCCGTGGAACGCAGCCGCACCGAGGAGATCCATCTCGCCGGGCTGTTCTTCCTCGCCGGCACCGCACCCCGGCGCACCCGGTGGGTGCTCCTCGGATCGTGCGCCGTCCAGGTCGTCGCGGCGATCGGCGCTGCGTCGGTGCGCCCCTTCACCCCGGTCGCCTTCGCCACGCTCGCACCTGTCTACGGGCTCGGTCTCGCGGCGCTGTGGGGCGCTCGGTACGCCCGGTTTCCCCGGCGCGGCGGTCGGGGTACCGCCGAGGTTCCGTCGTCCTGACCCTGGAGGCCTCGTGGAACCCGGTCCGATCGGCATCCTGGCAGTCGACCGGTCGAGGTTCCGTGTCGTCGTCGTCGAGGCAGGGGAGATCACCGAACCGGCCGCGGGTGCCGACGACCTGCTGCGTGACTACGACAGCGGCCCGCGCGGCGACGTGACCTCCCACCTCGAGGAGCACGTCGCACAGCACGTCCGGGCGGCCGCCCGGGCCGTCGTCGCCGTCGGTGACGCCGTACCCCTCGCCGCCCTCGTCGTCGGCGGGAACGCCGAACTCGTCGCCGCCGTGCTCGACCGGTTGCCGGCACGCCATCGGTCCCTCGTCGAGATCGTCGCGGGTCTCGGACCGGCCGCCGACGAGCCGACGCTGCGTGACGTCGCCGAGCGGGCGGCCGACCGGGCGGCAGTGCGGCGCGAGGCGAGCGCCGTCGCCACGCTGCGGGAACGGTCGTGGGCAGGGTCGCCGCGCCCGGCCGTCACCGGGCTCGACGCGGTCGCCGACGCTGCGGCGGAGGACCGCGTCGACGTGCTGCTCGTCTCGAGCGGGTTTCGTCGACCAGGCTGGTACTGCCGGACATGCGGACACCACCGGACCGTGGGCCCACGCTGTCCGGTCTGCGATGCCAGGATGGTGGCCGTGGAGGACGTGGTCGGCGCCGTGGTGGCCCAGGTCGAGGGGTTCGGCGGCACCGTGCAGTGGTGCGAGCGGTCGGCGGACCTCGACGTCGTCGGCCGCATCGGCGCCCTGTTGCGTCACTGAGGTCGACGGCGTGGCCTCCTACGCGGTCGGCGTCGACGTCGGCGGGACCAAGGTCCTCGCCGTCGCCGTGCCCGCACCTGGGTCCGGGGCTTCCCCGGCACAGATCCTCGCGTCGGCCGAGGTCCCCACACCGGTCGGTACCGACGCGGTGCTCGACGCGGTCGTGGGCGCCGTCAACCGGGTGCTCGATGGGGTCGGCGCGGCGTCCGCGACGGTGGGGATCGGCCTCCCCGGCCTCGTCGACGTCGCCGGCGTGCTCCGCTACGGGCCGAACCTGCCCGGCGTCCTCGACGCGGACATCGGCGGCATGCTGCGTGACCGTCTCGGTGCCGCACTCGAGGGCGGGACCGTCGCAGTCGACAACGACGGCAACTGTGCGGCGCTCGCCGAGGCGCGGCTCGGCGCTGCGGCAGGTGCCGGTTCGGCGTTGTTCATCGGGCTCGGCACCGGGATCGCGTGCGGGATCGTCATCGACGGTCGGCTGTGGCGGGGGGCGCACGGGTTCGCGGGGGAACCGGGCCACATGTGCGTCGACCCGACGGGCCCGCGCTGCGCGTGCGGGGCCGTCGGGTGTTGGGAGGCGGTCGCGTCCGGGACGGCCCTCGACCGGATCGCCCGCAGCTTCGGCGCAGACGGCGCCGCGGAACTCACCGACGCCGAACGCAACGGTGCCCCCGACCCGGAGGGGCGCCGGAGCGCCGCCCTCGACGGGTTCGCTGCGGCGGTCGCGTCAGGTCTCGTCGGGCTCTGCAACGTCGTCGACCCGGCCGTCGTCGTCCTCGGCGGGTCGGTGATGGGCGCGGCCGACGTGCTGCTCCCACGGATCGTTTTCTCCTGCGACGCCCTCCGGTTCGGTGGCCCCCGCGGGGCACGACCCGCCGTGCGCGTCGCGACGCTCGGTCGGACCGCCGGTGCGGTCGGTGCGGCGTTGTTGCCCGTCGACGATCAGCCGGGTGCCGCGGGATAGCCTTGCCGCATGGAGTTCCGTCGCATCAACTCGCTGCCGCCGTACGTCTTCGCGCACATCAACGCGCTCAAGACCGAGGCTCGGCGAGCCGGTGCCGACGTGGTCGACTTCGGGTTCGGGAACCCCGACCTGCCCTCGCCCGACACGGCGGTCACCAAACTGATCGAGGCGGTGCAGAACTCGCGGAACCACCGGTACTCGATGTCGCGCGGCATCCCGAACCTGCGACTCGCCGTGGCGAACATGTACGAGCGCCGCTTCGGCGTGACGCTCGATCCCGAGACCGAGGTCATCAACGTCATCGGCGCGAAGGAAGGGCTCACCCACCTCATGTGGACGCTCCTCCAGCCCGGCGACACGTGCCTCGTGCCGTCGCCGAGCTACCCGATCCACATCTGGGGTCCGATCTTCGCCGGGGCGACCATCATCGAGGTCCCCATCGGTGACGGCGACGACTTCCTCGCCGCGCTGCGGGCGAAGTACGAGTATTCCTGGCCGAAGCCGCGTGCCGCGGTCGTGAGCTTCCCGCACAACCCGACGACGACGGTCGTCGATCTCGACGTGATGGCGCAGCTCGTCGACTTCGCCCGTGAACGCGACATGGTGCTCGTGCACGACAACGCATACGCGGACATCGGCTTCGACGGGTTCGAACCGCCGTCGATCCTGCAGGTGCCCGGCGCGAAGGACGTCGCGGTCGAGCTGTACTCGATGACGAAGTCGTTCTCGATGGCGGGTTGGCGGATGGCGTTCATGGTCGGCAACCCCGACGTCGTCGCCGCACTCGCGAAGCTGAAGTCCTACCTCGACTACGGCACGTTCCAGCCGGTGCAGATCGCGGCGACGGTCACCCTCAACGAGGAACCGGACTACCCGAAGCTTGCGCGCGACATCTACCAGAGCCGCCGCGACGTGCTCTGCGAGGGCCTCAACCGGATCGGGTGGGAGGTCACCCCGCCGCGCGGCACCATGTTCGTGTGGGCGCCGATCCCGGAGAAGTTCGCCCACCTCGGTTCCCTCGAGTTCGCCTCGTACCTGGTGCGTGAGGCGAACGTGGCGACCTCGCCGGGCGTGGGCTTCGGACCGGGCGGCGACTCCCACGTGCGGTTCGCGCTCATCGAGAACGAGGAGCGCACCCGTCAGGCGATCCGCAACCTGCGGCGCGTCTTCGACGCCTGAGCCGCCCCGGTCAGTCGGCGCGGGCCCAGTCGCGGGACCGTTCGACCGCACGCAACCAGCCGGCGTGGGCGCGATTCGCAGGTCCACGGTCGTCGGTCGGCGTGAAGGAACGTTCGAGCTGCCAGGTGGCAGCGACCTCGTCGGGCGACGACCACACACCTGCGCCGAGCCCGGCGAGGAACGCAGCTCCGAGCGACGTCGTCTCGGTCACGGTCGGTCGTTGCACGGCGACACCGAGCTGGTCGGCCTGGAACTGCAGGAGCAGGTCCATCACCGCCGCACCGCCGTCGACGCGCAACGCCCGCACCTCTCGACCGGCCGCACCGCTCATCGCCTCGACGACGTCACGGGTCTGGAACGCCATCGCCTCGACGGTCGCCCGGGCGAGCTCCGCCCGGCCCGTGCCGCGGGTGAGGCCGACGATCGTGCCGCGGGCCCACGGGTCCCACCACGGGGCGCCGAGTCCGGCGAACGCCGGCACGAGGTACACCCCGCCCGTGTCTGCGCGCGACGCGGCGAGTGCCTCCGTCTCGTCCGCCCGGGCGATGATCCCGAGACCGTCTCGCAGCCACTGCACGGCCGCACCGGTGACGAAGATCGCCCCCTCGTAGGCGTAGGTGGTCGTGCCGTCGGCGAGCGTCCACGCGACCGTGGTGAGGAGGCCGTCGACGACGGGCGGACACGTCGTCCCCACGTTCATCAGCACGAAACTGCCGGTGCCGTACGTGTTCTTCGTCATGCCCACCTCGAAGCACGCCTGACCGCACAGCGCCGCCTGCTGGTCACCGGCGATCCCGCCGATCGTGACCCCCGCCGGCAGTGGTGACGCACCCGCGGCGGTGACCCCGAG
>CAYVOK010000010.1:0-104527 GCA_964453335.1 uncultured Acidimicrobiaceae bacterium | reverse complement strand
CGCCGATCGTGACCCCCGCCGGCAGTGGTGACGCACCCGCGGCGGTGACCCCGAGGCGGCCCGACGACGTGCCGACGGTGGGCAGCGAGGCGCGGTCGACACCGAAGAGGGCGCACAGGTCGTCGTCCCAGTCGCCGCGCCGCAGGTCGAACAACAGCGTGCGGGACGCGTTCGACGGGTCGGTCGCGCACGTCGCGCCCGCCGTGAGGTTCCACAGCAGCCAGGCGTCGACCGTGCCGAAGACCACGTCGTCGCCGGTGATCCCGCCTGCGTCGCGCAGCCAGGCGATCTTCGTCGCCGAGAAGTAGGGGTCGAGCACGAGGCCGGTGCGTTGCCGGACGAGGGGGAGCGCGCCCTCGGCGACGAGGCGGTCGCAGACGTCCGCGGTCCGGCGGTCCTGCCACACGATCGCCCGACCCACCGGTCGTCCGGTGCGCCGCGACCACGGGACGACCGTCTCCCGTTGGTTCGTGATGCCCACGGCGACGACGGGACGGTCCCCGAGCCGCGCCGTGACCTCGGCCAGCGTCGCGACCGTCGCCGCCCAGATCCCGTCCGCGTCGTGCTCGACGAGACCGGGGGCCGGGAAGTACTGCGGGAACTCGCGGTAGGCGTGCAGCAGCGGTGTGCCCGCACGGTCGACGGCGACGGAACGGACACCGGTCGTACCGGCGTCGATGGCGACGATGACCTCGTTCATCGCCGCGTACGGTACCCGGGCCCGGTCAGGTCGACCGTGCGCCCGCCTCGAGGAGGAGGGTGCGGAGCGGCCCGTGCAGGTCCGGGGCTGCGGCGAGTACCGACGACGTCGACGGTGCACCGCCGTCGAGATCGGTGACGAGGGCCCCCGCCTCCGCCGCGACGAGCGCGCCGGCGGCGTAGTCCCAGGGCTGGAGCCCCTGTTCGTAGAAGGCGTCGACGCGACCGGCGGCGACGAGGCACAGGTCGACCGCGGCGGCGCCCATCCGGCGGACGTCCCGCACCCGGGGGAGGAGTGCGGCGATGACCGCGGCCTGGCGACCGCGGCGGGCCGGGTCGTAGGCGTAACCGGTTGCGAGGAGCGACCGGGCGAGGAGGGTGTCGTCGTCGGCACCGGCGGCCCGGGCGGCGGTGAGAACGGCCGAGGTCGCGCGGATCGGCGTGTCGTTGCACGTTGCACCGCCCCCCGTCGCTGCGCTGAACACCTCGCCGAGCATCGGCACGGCGACCGCTCCCGCCACGACGGTGCCGTCGACCTCCGCGGCGATCGAGACCGCGAACGCAGGGAGCCCGTAGACGTAGTTCGTCGTGCCGTCGATCGGGTCCACGATCCAGCACACCCCCGACGTGCCTGCCCCGCTCGCACCTTCCTCGCCGAGCACGCCGTCGTGCGGGCGTGCGGCGAGGAGGCGGTCGACGACGAGCGCCTCCGCAGCCACGTCCATCTCGGTCACGAGGTCGGTCGGGGAGCTCTTCGCGTCGACGCTCGCACGCACCCGCGTCAACGCCTCGAGGACGAACGCCCCGGCCTCGACGGCGACCGTGGTGGCGAGGCCCCGGAGCTCAGCGGGTGATGTCATCGTCGACCCGACCCGGCGGACGGGTCTTCCACTCACCCATCGCCCGGAGCGTGAGGACCGCGACGATGGCGACACCGACGGCCGCACCGATGGCGGTGACCACACCGGCGGTCCCTGCGAGCGTGTCGCAGTCGCCGCCGCAGCTCACGTCGGTGACCGCCCATCCGATCAGACCGCCGCACACCCCGGCGACCAGGACGGCGGCGAAGGCGGCGAGACGGGCGGTTCGGGACGGGAGCGCCGAGGCGGGTCGGGTCGGTTGGGCCACGTCGCCATTGAACCGGTTCGCCGACCGTTGCGTCGACCCGGCCACGTCGCCGCGCTCTCTGGCAGACTCGGGGCATGCAGCGCTGGGTCGTCGGTGGAGCCCTGGTCGTCGCCGAGGACGGACTCCTGCTCGTGCAGAACCGCCGGAAGAACGGCTCCTTCGACTGGTCGACCCCGGGCGGCGTGATCGATCACGGCGAGTCGATGCTCGAGGGGCTCGCCCGGGAGGTCGTCGAGGAGACCGGCATCACCGTCACATCCTGGACCGGGCCCGTCTACGAGATCGACGTGACCGCCCCGGGCCTCGGCTGGCACCTGCGCGTCGAGGCGCACCTCGCCGCCACCTACGAGGGTGCCGTCCGGATCGACGACCCCGACGGCATCGTCGTCGACGCCCGGTTCGTCGACCTCGGCGCCTGTGCCGGCCATCTCGGTTCGGCGCCGATGTGGGTGCGGGAACCGCTCGTGACCTGGCTCGACGAGCGTTGGGACCGGGGCCGGCGGTTCGAGTACCGGATCGAGGGGACCGACTACCGCACGATCGACGTCGTGCGGCTCTGACCTGCCGGACGGGTCGGCGACCGTGACCTCCCCGGCGGCGCGGGTCATCCTCCACGTCGACATGGACGCGTTCTACGCGTCGGTCGAACAGCAGCGCGACCCCGCGTTGCGGAACCGGCCGGTCGTGGTGGGTGGCACGGCGACACGGGGCGTGGTCGCCTCCGCCAGCTACGAGGCGCGTGCCTACGGGGTGCGCTCCGCGATGCCGACGTCGATCGCCCGACGCCGCTGCCCGGACGCCGTGTTCATCCCGGGGGACCATGCGACCTACGGCGAGGTGTCGCGCCGGGTGATGGCGATCTTCCGGTCCGTCACCCCGCTCGTCGAACCGCTGTCGCTCGACGAGGCGTTCCTCGACGTCACCGGCGCCGGGCGTCTCCTCGGTGACGGTGCGACGATCGCGGCGCACCTACGCGCCGAGGTCCGCCGCCTCGAGCAGCTCCCGTGCTCGGTCGGCGTCGCGTCGTCGAAGTTCCTCGCCAAGCTGGCCTCGGAGGCGGCGAAGCCGAAGGCGACACCATCCGGTCCGGTGGGTGGTGCCGGGGTGTTCGTCGTCCCGCCGGGTGGCGAACTCGACTTCCTCCACCCCCTGCCGCTCCGGGCGCTGTGGGGTGTCGGCCCTGCGACGCTCGAACGTCTCAGCAGGCTCGGCATCGCGACCGTCGGTGAACTGGCCGCCCTGCCCGTCGACATGGTGGTCGCCGCCGTCGGTCGGGCGACCGGCACCCACCTGCACGCGCTGGCGAACGGGCACGACGACCGCCCCGTCGAGGTCGACCGTGCCGCCCGCTCGGTGTCCCACGAGACCACCTTCGACACCGACCGGCACGATCCCGCCTCCCTCGACGCGGTCCTCGTGCAGCTCGCCGACGGGGTCGCCGGTCGTCTCCGCCGGGGGGACCTCGTCGGCCGCACCGTGGTGCTCAAGGTCCGCCACGCCGACTTCCGTACCGTGCAGCGTGCCCGCACGCTCGACGCTCCGACCGACGACGCGTCCGTGCTGCTTCGCTGTGCCCGGGAGCTCCTTACCGGCATCGACGTCGGCTCGGGGGTGCGCCTCGTCGGGATCGGCGTGCGGGGCCTGCTGGGGGAGGACGACGCGGTCGAACAGCTCGCGCTCGACCTCGACGGTGCGGCCGCACCGGGGGAGGGGGGAGGCCGACCCGGCCGGGCCGAACCGTCGGCGGACGATCGGCGTGCGGCGAACGAGGCCCTCGACGCCATCCGGGGTCGGTTCGGGGTCGACGCCATCGGACCGGCCACCCTCGCAGGGGGCGGGGACGGGATCGCGGTGCTCGGCCGACGCCGTCCGGACCGGCCCGCGGATCCTTCGGGAACATCCGCGGGCTGAAGGCGTTGTCATGCGTACCGGCGAGGTGCGAGAATCGGGCGAGAACGGTCGAGAGGTGGAAGCGTGCCGCTTTCCGAGGACGAGCAGCGAATCCTGCGGGAGATCGAGGCGAGGTTCTACGAGAGTGATCCCGAGCTCGCGCGCGAGGTCGCGACGACGACGGTGTACCGGCATGCGCTGCGGGCGATCCGTTGGGCCCTCCTCGGTCTCGTGGCATGCCTCGTCGGCATGGTCGTCGCACTGTCGGTGCACGTCGCCCTGGCCTTCGCCGGGTTCCTCGGCATGCTCGCCTGCGCGCTCGTGATCGAACGCAACGCGCGCACGATGGGACGCACCGGCTGGCAGGAGCTGTCGGGTGGCTCCGGCGGCGTGCGCGGCATGTTCGGGATCGTCGTGCAGCGCCGCGGCGAGTCCGGTTCCACCGACGCCTGAGTCGGGCGTGGACGTCCTCGCCGTCGACGTCGGCGGGACCAAGATCGAGGTCGGTGTCGTCGACGACGCCGGGGTGATCGTCGGGAGGCATCGTGCGCCGACCCCGGCGGGCGAGGATCCCGAGGCGGTCCTCGCCGTGCTCGCTGGACTCGTCGATGCGGCACGTGCCGGGGCCGCCGATCGCGGGCTGCACCCCGACACCGTCGGTGTCGGCTGCGGTGGCCCGATGGCGGCGGGCGGGGTGACCGTCTCGCCGCTCAACATCCCCGCGTGGCGGGACTTCCCGCTCGTCGCCCGTCTCGGAGCTATCACCGGGCTGCCCGTCGCCGTCGACAACGACGCGAAGGCGCTCGCGCTCGCCGAGGGATGGCTCGGCGCCGCGCGTGGCCGACGCGACCACCTCGCGATGGTCGTCTCCACCGGGGTCGGTGGTGGGATCGTCCTCGACGGACGGCTCCTCGACGGGGCCGCGGGGAACGCCGGCCACATCGGCCACGTGATCGTCGAACCCGACGGCCGGACGTGTGGGTGCGGGGCACGCGGGTGTCTCGAGGCGGAGGCGTCGGGAACGGCGATCCGGGCCGTCACGGGTGCGGATCCGGCCGACGCGGACGAGTCCGTGCGCGTGCGCACCGGGACGCTCGTCGGTCGGGCCGTCGCATCGGTGGCGAACCTGCTCGACATCCCGTTCGTGACCGTCGCCGGTTCGGTCGCCCTCGGGTACGGCGAGGTGTTCTTCGCGGCTGCGAACGAGGAACTCGGGCGACGCAGCCGACTCGCGTTCAGCGCCGGGGCGCGCATCGTGCCCGCAGGACTCGGCGCCGACGGTCCGCTCGTCGGGGCAGCGGCGGTGGCCCGCCGGGCGGCCGGTCTCGGCGTGGGTGTCGGCTGACCGCCCACGACGGCGCTACGGTCACGCCCGTGCGTGTGCGATACCGGGTGCTCGTCGCCGACATCCTGCGGCATCCGTCGTCGTGGCCTGCGGCCGTCCGCCAGGCCCGTCGCCTCGCCCCGACCGGCTGGTGGCGGCGACCGCCGTTCCTGCCGCTGCCCGACCGCCGCTGGATCGCGTTCCGGACACAGACGATGTACGGCGACGGCGAGGTCGACGCCGCCGACGTCCGCCGCTGGTTGGACTGGGTCGCCGACTACGAGACGCGCTGATCGTCGCGGCGGCGGGCGTGACGCTCGTCCGCGAGGTCGAGCAGGCGCTGCACGAGCTGGTCGTACGGCAGACCTGACGCCTCCCACATCTTCGGGTACATCGAGATGGGCGTGAACCCGGGGATCGTGTTCACCTCGTTGAGCAACGGGCCGCGGGCGGCACCGGTCTCCTCGACGAAGAAGTCGACCCGGGCCATCCCCTCGCAGCGGAGGGTCTCGTAGGCGAGGAGTGCGAGCTCCCGCAGTCGTGCCGCGGTGGTGCCGTCGACCCGGGCGGGGATGTGCAGGGTCGCCCGGCCGTTCTGATACTTGTCGTCGTAGTCGTAGAACTCCGCACCCGGCACGATCTCGCCGGGGACGGACGCCTCCGGGGCGCGGTTGCCGAGCACCGCGACCTCGACCTCCCGGCCGACGATCGCCTCCTCGACCACCACCCACTCGTCGTGTGCGAGCGCCACGTCGAGCGCGGCCCGCAGGGTGTCCGGTCCCGCCACCTTCGTCACGCCGACCGACGACCCGAGGTTCGCGGGCTTCACGAAGCACGGGTAGCCGAGGCGCGCACCGACGACGTCCGCCACGTCCGCGGGGATCCGGTCGGCCCGCCACGACGCCCACGTCGGCTGGGGGATGCCAGCGGCGCCGCAGACCATCTTCGCCATCGCCTTGTCCATCGCGAGCGCCGAACCGAGCACGGCCGATCCGACGTATGGGACGTCCGCAACCTCGAGCAGGCCCTGCACGGTGCCGTCCTCGCCGTTCGGCCCGTGCAACAGCGGCAACACCGCGGTGCCGTCACCGGCGAGGAGGGCGAACGGTTCGACGGTCGGCCCGGCGACGTCGAGCGTGTCGGGGAGATCTGTCGCCGCCACGCCGGCGTCGAGCAGGGCGGCGAGATCGTCGTGGCGGTGCCAGGCACCCGCGTGGTCGATGCCGACGGGGACGATCCGGTACCGGGACCGGTCGACCGCCCGGATCACGTGGGCGGCGGTCACCCGGGACACGTCGTGCTCGGCGGACCGACCGCCGTAGAGCACGACGAGGGGTCGGCGTCCGGGGGGCGGGGCCATGCCCGCACGGTAGTGCCGCACCCTCGGGGCGCCCGGGATCACCCCGGAGGCTCCGGCCTGCGGCAGACTGCTCGGGTGCGTTTCAGCCTCGGTGACGTCGTCCGCGCCACGAACGGCAGGCTCGTCCGATCGACCGGGGTGACCGTCGACGGCGTCTCGATCGACAGCCGGACGCTCACCCCGGGTCAGCTCTTCGTCCCCGTCGTCGGTGCGCGTGACGGCCACGACTTCATCCCCGCCGCGGTGGCGGCAGGGGCCGGGGCGTACCTGTGCGCCGATCGGGGACGCGTCGGCATCGGGCACGTCGCCGCGGTCGTCGTCGAGGACACCGTCGCGGCGCTCGCCGAGCTCGGCCGTCTCGCACGGGCGCGGATCGACGGCCCGGTGGTCGGCATCACCGGGTCGGTGGGCAAGACGACCGTGAAGGACCTCACCGCGGCTGCGCTCCGCCCCCGGTTCGTCACCGCCGCCGCCGAACGCAGCTTCAACAACGAGCTCGGGGTGCCCCTCACGCTGTGCAACGCAGTGGACGGGACCGACGCAGCGGTCGTCGAGATGGGGGCTCGCGGGATCGGCCACATCGCCCTGCTGTGCTCGATCGCGACCCCCGACGTCGGCATCGTGACCCGCGTCGCGCCGGCGCACCTCGAACTGTTCGGCACGATCGACGACGTCGCCCGGGGCAAGGGCGAGCTCGTCGAGGCGTTGCCGGCCGACGGTCTCGCCGTGCTCAACGCGGACGACGAGCGGGTCGTCGCGATGGCGGGTCGGACGTCGGCCCGGGTGCTCACCTACGGGCGGGGCGGGGACCTCGACGCCGAGCACGTGCGCCTCGACGACGCCGCGCGTGCGACCGCCACCGCACGCACCCCGTGGGGCTCGGTGGAGCTGCGTCTCCCGCTCGCCGGCGTGCACATGGTCGGCAACGGCCTCGCCGCGCTCGCGGTCGCAGGAGCGGCCGGTGTCGACCTCGAGGCGGCTGCGGCGGGGATCGCCGCTGCGGCCACGTCCCCGTGGCGGATGGAGGTGCGACGCGCCCCGTCCGGGCTCACCGTCCTGAACGACGCGTACAACGCGAGCCCGGTCGCCGTGCGGGCTGCGTTCGACGCGCTCGCAGCGCTCGGCGCGCAGCGTGGCGGTCGTGCGGTCGCAGTCCTCGGCGCCATGGCCGAGCTCGGGGCGGCGGGGGAGGAGGAGCACCGTGCCATCGGGGCGCTCGCCGCAGACCGGGGACTCGAACTCGTCGCGGTCGGGACCGACCGGTACGGGTCGGGGGCGCAGGTCGTCGCGGACCTCGACGAGGCGGTCGCCGCGCTCGGGGAGCTCGGCGCCGACGACGTCGTCCTCGTGAAGGCCTCTCGGGTCGTCGGACTCGAACGGCTCGCCGCCCGCCTCCTCGAACGCTGACACCACGATGGTGACCCACTACGAGACGCTCGGTGTCGCCCCCTCCGCGTCCCACGCCGAGATCCGCACGGCCTACCGCCGTCTCGCCCGCGTCGACCATCCCGACCGTTGGGTGGGGCGTGAACCGGCTGCGGCTGCGGCGGCGGCCCGGCGGATGGTCGCGCTCAACGAGGCGTGGCGGGTCCTCGGGGACCCCACGGCGAGAGCCGCGTACGACGCCCGCCTCCGGCTCCCGTCGACGTCCACCGCAGGCGGCGCGACCCGTCCGGCAGCCCGGCCGACCCCGCGTGCCCGCCCCGCCGCCCCGCCGCCTGCGGTGTCGCCGGGAACGGTCGTGGTCCGCGGGCTGCCGTGGATCGCCGTGGTCGTCGTCCTCGGTGTGATCTTCGTCGTGACCGCGTTCGCCGGGGGTGGGTCGTCGACCCCCGCCCCGCCGTCGACCACGATCGGCGCAGCCGTCGGCGACTGCGTGCGCTTCCCCGGTCCGACCGCGGTCGACCTCGTCGACTGTGCCGCCCCGCACGACGGGACGATCACCGCCTTCGTGCCGATCGGGCGCCCCTGCCCGAACGGCCAGGCGAACGTGTACCTGCCCGACCGGGGTGAGTCGGCCTGCATCGCAGCGTCGTGAGCCCCGGCCGCGGATGGGTGGCCGCCCGCCGCCCGCGCTAGGGTGAGCGGCCCCGGGCGCTTAGCTCAGTTGGTTAGAGCGCAGCCTTCACACGGCTGAGGTCGAGGGTTCGAATCCCCCAGCGCCCACCACCGGAACCCCCGACGGGACGGAGCACCCGACGGTAGGGTCGGACCCGTGCAGATCGGGTTCCTGTCCCTCGGTGACGTGCTCCCGGACCCGATGACGGGTCACCTCCCCACCGACGGTGCGCGCACCCGGGCCATCGTCGACGCGGCGGTGCACGCCGAGGAGCTCGGGTTCGACCTCGTGCAGCTCGGCGAGCACCACGGGAGCGCGTACCAGCTGTCCGCCCCGCCCGTCGTCCTCGCGGCGATCGCGGCGCGCACCGATCGGATCCTGCTCTCGACCGGGGTGACGCTCGCTGCGAACCTCGACCCGGTGCGCATGGCGGAGGACTACGCCACGCTCGACTGCGTCTCGGGCGGACGGGCCGAGATCGTCGCCGGACGTGGCAGCTACTTCGCCCGCACGTTCGACTACCTCGGCCAGGATCCCGCCCGGAGCCGCGAGCTGTTCGACGAGCACGTGGAGCTCCTGCTGCGCCTCCTCGCCGGCGGCCCGGTCGACCATCCCGGTGGTGTGCGCGCCCCGCTCGTCGACTTCACGGCACGACCCCGACCCGACGGCCGGGTCCCCGTGTGGGTGGGGGGTGGCACGTCGGCGGAGACCCCGCGGTTCGCGGCGCGACACGGTCTCCCGCTCATGCTCCCGAGCGTGTTCGCCGGCCCCGAGATGTTCGTCCCGATCGTCGAGGCGTACCGGGCTGCATGGGAGGAGGCCGGGCACACGGGCCCGGCACGCATCGGTGCCGTGGCCCACTGCCACGTGGGTGCCACCCCGGCAGCGGCGAGGGCCGGCTTCGAGCCCCACTACGAGCGGTACTGGTCGTGGGTGCAGGACCTCATCGCCGACTACACGCCGCACGCTCGACGGCTGCCCTTCGACTTCGACGCGATGCTCGTGGGGCCTGCCGTGTGCGGCAGTGCAGCCGAGGTGGTCGACCGGATCGGCCACTGGCGTGCGGTGTTGGACCTCGACCGGTTCTCCTTCATGTTCGACCTCGGCGGCATGGCCGTCGGGTCCGTGCGGGCGGCGATGGAGCGCTTCGCCGCCGACGTGGCGCCGCAGGTGCGCTGACCGGCCCCTGCCCGCAGCCTTGGCGTGGTGCGACGGACCGACCGATACTCGGGACGTGCAGCAGGAGACCTCACGATGAGCGGGACCGCAGGACGACCGGAGCGCATCCGGGTGGCGGTGATCGGTGCGGGGATGGCCGGCATCCTCGCTGCGATCCGGCTCGGCGAGGACGACATCGACGTCGAGATCTTCGAGAAGGCCGACCGGGTCGGTGGCACGTGGCGGGACAACACCTACCCGGGCCTCTCCTGCGACGTGCCCGCCCACGTCTACACGTACCCCTTCGCCCGGAACCCCGGGTGGAGCAGCTTCTACGCCCCCGGCCCGGAGATCCAGGCCTACTTCCAGTCCGTCGCCGACCGATACGGCATCACCGAACGGGTGCGCTTCGGTGACGAGGTCACCGAACTGCGGTTCCGTGACGGTGGTTGGGACCTCACCACCGCCTCCGGTCACCACGGCCGCTTCACCGCCGTCGTGGCCGCGACCGGCGTGCTGCACCATCCGAACATCCCCGCGATCCCCGGTCTCGACCGGTTCGGCGGGGCGGCGTTCCACACGGCCCGGTGGGACCACGACGTGCCGCTCGACGGTCGACGGGTCGGCGTGGTCGGCACCGGGTCGACGGCCGTGCAGGTCTGCTCGGCCCTCGTCGACCGGGTCGCCACCTTCACGCTCTTCCAGCGCAGCGCGCAGTGGGTGATGCAGGGCGACAACAAGCACTACAGCGACGCCGACCGGGCCCGGTACGCCGCCGACCCCGCTGCACTCGAGGCGTCGATAGAACGGATGAAGCGGACCATCCGGGACGGCATCTCCTCGGCCGTCATCGACGCCGACTCCCCGCAACTCGCGCAGATCGAGGAGCTGTGCCGCTCGAACCTCGAGACCGTCACGGACCCGGTGCTGCGCGAGAGGTTGCGCCCCGACTACCGGGCGGCCTGCAAGCGGCTCATCTTCTCGCCCGACTTCTACGAGAAGATCCAGCGTCCCAACGCCCGTCTCGTGACCGAGCGGATCGCGCAGATCGAGCAGGACGGTGTCCGCACGGACGACGGCGTGTTGCACGAGCTCGACGTGCTCGTCCTCGCCACCGGGTTCGCCGTCGACCGGTTCGTGCGACCGGTGCGGGTCGTCGGGCGTGACGGTGTCGATCTCGACACGCTGTGGGCCGACGGGCCGGTCGCGCACCTGTCGGTCACCGTGCCGCACATGCCGAACTTCTTCATGCTGAACGGGCCGAACGGGCCGGTCGGCAACTTCTCCCTCATCGACGTCGCCGACGCGCAGCTCGGCCACGTCCGCAAGCTGCTCGACCTGGTGCGGACCGGTGCGGCGCGTGAGGTCAGCCCGACACCCGAAGCGCTCGCCGACTTCGAGGCGGAACGCCGTGCGGCGGCGGCCCGCACGGTGTGGGCGACCGGGTGTGCGAGCTGGTACCTCGACCGGACCGGTGTGCCTGCGACGTGGACGTTCTCCTGGCAGCGGTTCTGCGACGAGATGGGCGCTGCGGATCTCGCCGAGTTCGACGTCCGCTGACCGACCCGGGGGACCGGACGGTCCGCGATCGGGCGTCCGCCCCCGCCCTAGAGTTCGCGCTGTGACCCGTCCTGTTCGGGTCGGAGGCGAGGGGGATCCGTGGGCGGAGCGATCGCGATCGTGTTGGCTGTCGTCGTCGTGTCGACGCTGCTCGCCGAGGGACTGCTGGTCCTCGTCCGGCGGCGGGTCCCCGTCGGTGTCCTCGCCGAGAGCAACGACGCCGTCGGCATCACCTTCGCGACGCTCGGCGTGCTCTACGCCGTGATGTTGGCGTTCGGCCTCATCGCGACCTGGGAGAAGTTCGAGGTCTCTCAGGAGCTCGTCCTCGCCGAGACCGCTGCCCTCGACGACCTCCAGGAACTCTCCGTGGCGTTCCCGACTGCGATCAGGGCGGAGGTGCGCACGGCGCTCGGCAGCTACGTCGACGCGGTGCGCGACGAGGAGTGGCCGTCGATGGCCGCCGGTGACGGCGCCGCTCCCGAGGCCGAGGAGGCGCTCGACGCGCTGTGGGCGGTGTACCTCCGGGCCGACCCGGCGGACTTCGGGAACGAGGTCGCGTACGACTACTCGGTCGACTCGCTCGTGCGGGCCGACGACGCTCGCCAGGACCGACTGTCCGACGCCGACGCCCGCATGAGCAACTTCATGTTGTTCGTCATCATCGTCGGCGCGGTCCCGAGCGCACTGTTCCCGCTTGCCCTCGGCATCTCGAACGCCCGGCTCCACGCCGTCGCTCTCGGAGCCCTCGTCGCGGCGACCGCGTTGCTCGTGACGGCCACCTACCTGATGTCGAACCCGTTCACCGGACCGCTCGGCGTGCCGGTCAGCCCGTTCACGGAGATCGCCGAGATCCTCGACGCCGGGTAGCGGCTCGGCCCGTCAGCGCGGCATCGCGAAGCCGCCGGACACGCTCAACACCTGACCGGTGAGCTGGCGTGCCTGGGCCGAGGCGAGGAACAGCACCGACCAGGCGATGTCGACCGCTTCGGAGCGGCGGCGGAGCGGGATGCCCGAGGTGATGTTCTCGATCTGGGCCGGTCCCATCTTCGTGTCGACCGCCCACAGGCTGTTCTCGCCGACGTCGGCAGGGTCGGGCAGCACGAGACCGGGGCACACCACGTTCGAGCGGATCCCGAAACGTCCGTACTCCTTCGCGATCGTTCGGCTGAAGGACATCACGCCGGCCTTCATCGCCCCATAGTCCGCCATGCGGAACTCACCGAACCCGGCGTCGGAGGAGATCGACACGAGCGCACCCTCCCGCCGCTCCACCATCCGGGGCAGCGCTGCGCGGCTGGCGTTGAGCGTGGGGAACAGGTTGCGCCGGTAGGCGAGCTCCCACCGCTCCGGGGTGAGGTCGAGGAAGAACTCGGCGGTCCCGTTCCATCCGACGTTGTTCACGAGCACGGCGACGGGGCCGAGGTCGGCCTCCACCGCGTCGACGGCGGCCTGCGTCGCCTCGGTGTCGGTGAGGTCGACGACGTACGGCGTGACGGCGCCGCCCGCGGCGGTGATCTCCGCCGTGGTCCGTTGCGCCATCGTGGCGTCGAGGTCGAACAGGGCGACGGTCGCACCCTCGGCGGCGAACTGCTGACAGATCGCCTTACCGATGTTCGACGCGCCGCCGGTCACGACGACGACGCGACCGCGCAGGCCGAGATCCATGGGCGATCCTCCTGGTAGGTGACCGTCGGTCAGACGGCGAGCGGGGTGGCCGTCGGTCGGCGGCGCACGACGAGTTGCGTGGCCACGATCGCGAGCGCGAGGGCGATCCCGAAGCCGGCTGCGCCGATGTTCAGATCCCGGTAGCTGCGAGCGGCGACGACCGCGCCGGCCGAGATGCCGGCGATCGCACCGAAGGCGGTCATGCACAGGTCCCCGGCGCCCTGGATGCTCGCCCGCTGCTCGACCGGGAACGACTCGGTGAGCAGGCCGCTCGATGCGACGATGCCGAAGCACCACGCGAGGCCGACGATCGCCATCCCTGCGGTCACGCCGAGGAATTCCTCAGGCGGGGTGATCGCGGCCCACACGGCACCCCAGATGCACAGGGCGCTCGCCACGTAGAGCATCGGGTACCGGCCGAACCGGTCCGTCATCAGCCCGACCACCGGCGAGAAGAAGTACATACCGACGATGTGCAGGAACATCATCATGCTGATCGCGCTGCTCGTCTGGTTCCCGTCCTTCATGTGGAGGGGGGTGAGCGTCATGGTGGCGACCATCGTCGCGTGGCTCACCATGAGGCCGAACACCGCGAGGCGGGCCTTCGGATGGGCGAGGATCAGTCGCATCGACGTGCTGAAGGGGAGCTTCGGGTCGCCGACTTTGCCGACCCCGCCGGCGACGACGAGGGGGTCGGGTCGCAACCGGACGTGGACGATCATCAGCGCGGCGAAGAACAGGATCGCCCCGGTGAGGTACGAGCCGCCGTAGTCGGGCAGACCGATCCGGCGACCGGCCGGGTCGAGGACCGACAGCGAGATCAGCGAGCCGAACCCGGAGCCGATCGTGGTGGCCCACACGATGATCCCGATCGTGCGGGCCCGCTTCTCCGGGGTGGCGAGGTCGGCGGCGGCGTACCGGGTCGCCATGTTCGCCGCGTTGCCGGCGCCGATACCCATCACACCGAGAGGGAGCAGCGGGTAGAAGCGCGTCACCGCCGCAAGGACGGCCAGGAAGCTGCCAGCGGTGGCGAGGATGTAGCCGAGCCGCAGTCCATGTCGCCGACCCGACTTCGCCATCACCTTGGCCAGCGGGAACGACACGAGGGCCGCACCGATCGACAGGCTGGCCGCCGACAGCCCTGCGAGGGTCGCCGATCCGGTGAGGTCCTTCGCGAGCAGCGCCGTCACCACGTAGCCCGACACGAGGCCGATACCACCGCAGACCTGGCTCGAGAGCAGTGTGCCGATCGTGCGCCGTTGCAGCGCGCTGATCTCCGGACTGGCGACGTCGACCGCCGCCTGCGGTTCCGTGGTCGTCATGGTTCCCCCCTTGACGAGAGGGATCCTAGGACTCCCGGGGCACCCCCGGGGGTATCGCCGCATCGGTAGCATCCGGCCGTGGCCGTCCTGCACCGACCCTCCGGGGCGATCGCCGTCTTCCTCGCCGGTGTCTCGCTCCTCGTCGCCGTGCCGGTCGGGCTCGCCCGGCTCGTCGGGCCACCCCCCGTGACCGTGCACAGCTTCACGATCCCGTCGGGAACCGGCGCCCGCATCGCAGCGGGTGAAACCGTCGAGATCATGCCGGCCGACCTCGAGATGAAGGTGCGGGACCGGCTCGTCATCGTGAACGACGACGTCGAACCGCACGAGATCGGTCCGTTCGTCGTCACCCCGGGCTCCCGCCTCGACACACGGTTCTCCGAGGCCTTGTCCGTCGACGGGAACTGTTCGCTGCACCCCTCCGGTTCCATCAGCATCCGCGTCGGCTGAGCCCCCGGGCGACTGGCCCCCGGGGTTCGGACGCGGCAGGCTGCGGACGGGTCGCCGGGGGAGGCGGCCCGGCCGACCGGGAGGCGGGGGACGATGGGACGACTGCAGGGCAAGGTGGCGATCATCACCGGAGCCGCACGCGGCCAGGGGGCGGCGGAGGCCCGCCTGTTCGCGGCCGAGGGAGCGAAGGTCGTGGCGACCGACGTGCTCCGTGCCGACGGGGAGGCGCTCGCCGCAGAACTCGGGGCGGGCGTGAGCTTCCACCACCAGGACGTGTCGTCCGAGGCCGGATGGGACGAGGTGGTCGCGGCGACGCTCGCGCTGCACGGACGCATCGACGTCCTCGTGAACAACGCGGCGATCTACCGGTCGGCGCCGATCGGCGAGCACACGCTCGCCGACTACGAACAACTCGTCGCGATCAACCAGATCGGCGTGTTCCTCGGGATGCGGGCGGTCGTCGCCCCCATGAAGGACGCCGGTGGCGGGTCGATCGTGAACATCTCCTCGGGCGCCGGCCTGCGGTCGACGAAGTACATGATCGGCTACGCCGCCACGAAGTTCGCCGTCACCGGCATGACGACGGCGGCGTCGTCCGAGCTCGCCCGATGGCGGATCCGGGTCAACAGCGTGCACCCCGGTGTCATCGAGACGCCGATGATCGCCGGCAACCCGCCGGCGATGAACGAGGCGATGGTGCGCGGCACGCCGCTGCGTCGCATGGGCTCCGTCGACGAGGTCGCCGCCGCCGTGTTGTTCCTCGCGTCGGACGAGGCGTCCTACGTCACCGGTGCCCACCTCACCGTCGACGGCGGGGTGTCGGCATGACCGCGCTGCCGTTGGACGGTCACTGCGACGAGCGCTTCGCAGCGGTGCGCGAGGCGTTCGCCGCGAACTTCGCCGACGACGCGCCGGCGGGCGCGGACGTCGGGGCGTCGGTGTCGGTCATCGCCGGCGGCCGGACCGTCGTCGACCTGTGGGGCGGCCACCTCGACGTGGCGCGCACCCGCCCGTGGGAGCGGGACACGATCGTCAACGTGTTCTCCACCACGAAGACGATGTGCAACCTCGTCGCGCTGGTCCTCGCCGGTCGGGGCGAGATCGATCTCGACGCCCCCGTCGCCCGCTACTGGCCGGAGTTCGCCGCGCACGGCAAGGAGGGCGTCCTCGTCCGCCACCTGCTCGCGCACACCGCCGGGCTCTCGGGCTGGGACGAACCGCTCACCATCGAGGACCTCTACGACCACCGACGCTGTGCCGACCTGCTCGGCGCCCAGGCCCCCTGGTGGGAGCCCGGCAGCCGTTCCGGCTACCACGCACTCACCCAGGGGTACCTCGTCGGCGAGGTCGTCCGACGGGTCACCGGGCGGTCCATCGGCCGCTGGTTCGCGGACGAGATCGCCGGTCCGCTCGGCACGGACTTCCACATCGGCACACCGGCAGAACACGACCACCGGATCGGCGACCTGATCCCGGCACCGCCGCTCGCGAGCGGCGTCTCCGCCGACACGGCGTCGCTCGGGTACCGGACGATGGCGAACCCGGTCATGCGAGCCGAGTCGTCCTCGACGACCGCATGGCGGCGGGCCGAGATCCCCGCTGCCGGCGGACACGGCAACGCCCGCTCGGTCGCCCGGGCGCAGGCGGCGGTCTCCCACGGCGGCGTGCTCGACGGGCACCGTCTGCTGCCGGCGGAGATCTGCGAGCGGATCCTCGAGGTGCAGGCCGCCGGTCGGGACCTCGTGCTCGGTATCGGGGTGACGTTCGGGATCGGGTACGGGCTCAACTCGCCCCGCGCCCCGATCGGCCCGAACCCGCGCCTCTGCTACTGGGGCGGTTGGGGTGGTTCGCTCGTCGTGAACGACCTCGACGCGAACTTCACGCTCGCCTACGTGATGAACCGGATGGGGGAGGGCACCGTCGGTGACGACCGCGCCCACACGCTCCTCCGGGCCGTGTACGCCTCTCTCGGTTCCTGAGCGGATCAGCGCAGCGAGCGCACGCCCTCGACGAGGGCGAGCGCAGCGCGCACCGCCCCTCGCCGTTCCGGACGGACGGCCACGTCGACCTCGACCTCGACGTCGGTCGTCGCACCGGCCGCCGCATCGGCGCGCCCGGGTCGGCGTTGCACGGCGAGCAGGTCGGCGCCGGCCGACGCCGCCTGGGCGGCGATCGCCGCGAACAGGCCCGGATGGGGTGTCGCGAGCAGGGTGAGCCGCAGGATCGATCGGTCGGCCCGGATCCAGTGCACGGCGAGCGACCGACCGGCGGTCCGGGCAGGGTCGTTCGCCGCGGGGCAGTCGGCCCGGTGGGCGACGACACCGCCGGCGGAGACGAAGCCGCGCAGCGGCACCGGCGGGACGGGGGTGCAGCAGCCGGCGAGACGCACGTCGACGCCGGGCAGGCCCGCAACCGCTGCGACGGACGGCTCGTCGCCACGACGGGCCGGCAGCTCCGGACCTTCGGCCGGCTCCGGTTCGACCTCGGCCTCGGCCTCGGCCTCGGGGGCGAGCCGGCGCAGCAGCAGGGACGGCGCGATCCGTCCGCCGGCGACGGCCTCGGCGACGTCCTCGATCGAGCCGAGCCCGGCCGCGGCGACGAGCGCAGCGACCGTCGCCGGGTCGTCGAGGCGGAGTCCGACGTCGCGCAGCGCCCTCGTGAGTCGCTCCCGACCCTCGGTGCGTGCCCGTTCCTTCGCCCGCCGTGCGTGGAACTGCCGGATGCGGGTCCGGGCCTTCGAGGTGACGACCCAGTTCGACCATTCGGGCGCCGGGCCGTTGCGCGCACCGGTGACGATCTCGACCCGCTGCCCCTCCGTCACCCGGGTGTGGAGCGGCACGAGGCGGCCGTCGAGTTTCGCCCCGACGCAGCGGTGGCCGACCTCGGTGTGGATGGCGTAGGCCACGTCGACGACGCACGCGCCGAGGGGGAGGGTGATCACGTCCCCCTTCGGGCTGAGGACGAACACCTCGTCGGAACGCCCGGGGTCGTCGTCGGATGGGCCTGCGTCGTCGGCGTCGAGGTCGAGGAGGCGGCCGACCCAACGCGGTTCGCTCCCCGGGTGCTTGTACGCGTGGTGGGCCGCTGCACCGTGCTCGGCGATCGCGTGCATGTCCGCGGTGCGGATCTGCACCTCGAGGAGGCGGCCGGCGGGACCGACGACCGTGGTGTGCAGGGACTGGTAGGCGTTCAGCTTCGGCCGGTCGATGTAGTCCTTCAGGCGCCCCTCGACCGGGGTCCACAGTCGGTGCACCTCGGCGAGCGCGACGTAACACGCGGCGAGGTCGGGTACCACCACCCGGAGACCGAGCAGGTCGTGGAGCGCGCCCGGTTCGACACCGAGCCGCGCCGCCTTGCGGTGCACCGACCACCGGTGCTTCACCCGTCCCGAGACCTCGCCCGCCACGCCAGCGGCGTCGAGGTGCGTGCCGAGGCGGTTCCGAGCGTCCTCGAGCCACTCGTGGACCCCGCCGAGCTCGTCGATCGCCCGGCCCACCTCGTCGTAGCCGACCGGGTCCGCGACCGCGAACGCCCGGTCCTCGAGCTCGGCCTTGATCGCGCCGAGACCGAGCCGGTGGGCGAGCGGCGCGTGCACGGCGAGCGTCTCCCGTCCGATCCGGGCGGCCTTCACCGGTTCGAGCGCGTCGATCGTGCGCAGGTTGTGGAGCCGGTCGCACAACTTCACGACGACGACCCGGGGGTCGGCGGCGAGCGCGACGAACAGGCGGCGCAGGCGGTCCGCCTCGGCGAACGCGTCCGCCGCGCTCGGATGGACCGCGGCGACCTTCGCGCACCCCTCAACCATCGACGCGACGTCGTCACCGAACGTTGCGGCGATCTCGGTGAGGGTCACACCGGCGTCCTCGACGGTGTCGTGCAGGAGGGCGGCAGCGACCATCGCCGTCGACGCGCCGACGTCGACGACGAGCGCGGCGACCTCGAGCGCATGGGTCACGTACGGCTCGCCGGAACGGCGCATCTGCCCGTCGTGCGCCCGGTCCGCGAAGGCGACCGCCGCCGCGACGACGTCGAGGTCGAGCCCCCGCTCCCCGCACAGGGTGCGCAACCGGTCCCACGACGCGGCGCTGAGTTGATGTGCGAGGGCTGTCATGACGATCTCCAACCGGTCGGACACGCTACCGACACCCTGCGGCGCGTCGGGTGTGGGCCGGGTGGCGAACGGGTAGACG
This sequence comes from uncultured Acidimicrobiaceae bacterium, assembly GCA_964453335.1. GTDB lineage: Bacteria > Actinomycetota > Acidimicrobiia > Acidimicrobiales > CAIXPF01 > VGBO01. Next base: position 85,722 of record CAYVOK010000010.1, on the reverse strand, counting down.
GCGGCGACGCGCGGACGGTCCGCGCCGTCGGAGAGGTCCACCATGCTCATCGTCGCCGGTGTCGACGACTCGCCGGGCGGTTCCGCCGCACTCCGCTGGGCCGCCGGTGCCGCCCATGCCCTCGGGGCGTCCGTGCACGCAGTCCGTGCGTGGGAGTACCCGGCGTCGGTGCCGCTTCCCGGTGCCCCGGTCCCGCACGACTCGCCGGAGGCGCACGACAACCTCGTGGCGTCCGATCTCGACCGGTTCGTCAACGCCACCCTCGGGATCGCCGGTCGGTCGGTGCACACCGAGGTGCGGCGTGGGCCGGTCGCCGTGTCGTTGCTCACCGCGGTGGCCGAGCACCGGGCCGACGTCGTGGTGGTCGGCCGTCGCGGTCGTTCGCCGATCGCCGGTGCCGTGCTCGGGTCCACGAGCCGGGCGCTCGTCGAGCACGCCCCGTGCCCCGTCGTCGCCGTCGAACCCGGTGCGCCGTCACCGCCACGGGGTGGCCCGATCGTGGTCGGTGTCGACGGATCCGCCCATGCGCTGTTGGGCCTGCGCTGGGCGTGCACGCTCGCCCGGGCCGCCGGGGTGCAGGTCGTCCTCGTGAACGCCGTCGGCCCGCCCGACGGCGACCTGTTGGTCCCCGACCGGGTGCGCCTGCGCGGGCTCGCCGTGCTCGAGGAGGCCGCGGCGACCATCGCCGAGAGCGGGGTGGACCAACGCTCCATCCTGCGCTTCGGGGATCCGAGGCTCGTGCTCGCAGACGTGGCGGAGGAACTCGACGCCGGGCTGGTGGTCGTCGCGAGCCGTGGCACAGGGCCCGTCGCGCGGTTGCTCGTCGGCAGCGTCGCGCTCCACCTCGTCGGCACGCTGCAACGTCCCGTCGCCGTCGTCCCCACCACCCGCGCCTGGCCGTGACGGCGGGGGAGTTGCGGGCGGGGTCGGTTCGGGCGAGCATCCACCGATGGCCGCACCCACACCGAGCGACGTGTCCCTCCACCGGGACGGACCCGTCGCAACCGTCGTCCTCGACCGCCCCGACGCGCTGAACGCGATCACCCCGCAGATGCTCGCCGACCTCGGCGAGGTCCTCGCAGCGCTCGCGGCCGACCCCGAGGTCCGGGTCGTCGTGCTCACCGGGGCCGGCCGGGCGTTCTCCGCCGGGGTCGACCTCAAGGCCCTCGGCGAACGCTCGCTCGACGGCGGCAAGGTCGGCGACATCCTCGACATCCCCGCCCGGCGGGTGACCGGCCTGCTCGCGGAGATGCCGAAGGCGACCATCGCGATGGTCAACGGGTTCTGCTTCACGGGTGCGCTCGAGATCGCGCTCGCGTGCGACATCGTCGTCTGCGCCGAGGAGGCGAAGCTCGCCGACACGCACGCCAAGTGGGGTCTGCGTCCCACCTGGGGCATGAGCGTGCGGCTGCCCGCCGCAGTGGGTGCCGCACGCGCCCGGGAGCTGAGCCTCACGGCCCGCACCTTCACCGGGGCGGACGCCGCAGCGTGGGGGCTCGCCGCCCGGGCCGTTCCGCTCGCCGAGCTCGACGACGCCGTCGCCGCGATCGCCGCGGAGATCGCAGGGAACTCCCCGGCGGCGGTCGCCGCAGCGAAGGAGCTCCAGCGCGAGGTTGCCGGCCGCAGCGTCGCGGACGGGCTCGCGTTCGAGGCCGCTCGTGCGTACGTGATCCCCGACACCGAGGACCGGCTCGCCGGCTTCCGCTGAGCGGCAGGGGAGGAGCACCGTGCACCGACCGACCAACTGGGGTGACGAACCGGTCCACTACGACCTCGACGACGGTGTGGTCACCATCACCATCGACCGACCGGAGACCCGCAACGCCCTCGGCGCTGCGGTGCGGGCCGGCCTGTGGGACGCGTTCCGCAGGTTCGTCGCCGACGACACCGCTCTCGTCGCCGTGCTCACCGCGACCGGTGACCGGGTGTTCTGCGCCGGTGGTGACCTGAAGGAGATGTCGGCCACCACGCTGCGGGTCCCGCCCACCGACTTCCTGCCGATCCTCGGCGACAACATCCACACCGACAAGCCGGTGATCGCCGCGGTGAACGGCGTCGCCTACGCGGGTGGGTTCGCGCTCGCGCAGATGTGCGACCTGTGCATCGCCGCCGACCACGCGACCTTCGGGGTCACCGAGGCGAAGTGGTCGCGCGGGATGCCGTGGGCTGCACCGCTGCCGTGGCTCGTGCCACCGCGCATCGCCCTCGAACTGTTCCTCACGGCCGAGCCGATCGACGCCGCACGGGCCCACGAACTCGGTCTCGTCAACCGTGTGGTGCCCGCCGACGACCTCGCTACGACCGCGGCGGCCGTCGCCCGCCGGATCGCCGGCAACGCCCCGCTCACCGTGCGGGCCGCGAAGCGGATGGTGTACGAGGTCGCCGGTATGCGCCTCGCCGACGCCTACCGGCACGCCGACGCGATCTTCGAACCGGTGTACCTCTCCGACGACGCACAGGAGGGCCCCCGGGCCTTCGCCGAGAAGCGTCCGCCACGCTGGTCGGCCCGCTGAGTCGACCGCGCCGGGCGCGCCGTGACGCTCCGGCGGCTACGGTCCGCCGCATGGCGGGACCGCTCGAGGGGATCAAGGTCGTCGAGTTCGCGACGACGGTGTCGGGACCGTTCGGCGGGCAACTCCTCGCCGAACAGGGGGCCGACGTCGTCAAGGTCGAGTCCCACGACGGTGACGTGCTGCGGGGGATCGGCGCCGGGACGACCCGCGGCCACATAACCGGGTACTTCGCGAGCTTCAACCGCGGCAAGCGGTCGATCGTCGTCGACGTGAAGGACCCCGACGGTGCGGAGATCGTCCGCCGCCTCGCCGACGACGCCGACGTGTTCATCCAGAACCAGCGGGCCGGTGTGGCCGAACGGCTCGGCCTCGGGCCCGCCGACCTGCACGCCCGCAACCCGGACCTCGTCTACGTGTCGATCAGCGGTGTCGGCGCGACCGGGCCGTACGCGCACCTGCCGTTCTACGACCCGATGAGCCAGGCGCTGTCGGGCATGGCCGCGTTGCAGGCGGACCCCAGCGGCCGATCGCACCTCGTGCGCACCGTCCTCGCCGACAAGTTGACCGGCATGTACGCCTCGCAGGCGGCGCTCAACGGGCTCGTCGCACGCAGTGCCGGCAAGGGTGGGCAGCACATCGAGGTGCGGATGCTCGACGCCATGATCTCGTGGCTGTTCGCTGACGGGTTCATGCACCTGACCCTCACCGACGACGACATCCCCTTCCAGCCGAACGTCGTGCAGGGCTACGACACCGTGCCGACGCGCGACGGCGCGATCGTCGCCACGATCGCGACCGACGCCCAGTTCGCCGGTGTGTGGCGGGCGCTCGGTCGGCCCGAGGTCGCAGACGACCCGAAGTGGAAGACGGTGGCCGCCCGCTCCCAGATCTTCAAGGAGGCCTTCGACGCCTACGCGGCCGAGATCGCCACCTTCCCGCGCGACGAGATCGTCGCCCGCCTCCGGGCCGAGGACGTGCCCGCCGCCGAGGTGCTCACCCCCGAGGAGGTCTTCACCGACCCGCAGGTGGTGCACAACGGGGTCATCGAGCACGTCGTGCACCCCACGCTCGGCGGGATTCGGCAGCCCCGCCTCCCCGTCGGGTACGCGGCCACACCGGTGGAACGGCCACGGCACGCCCCGATGCACGGGGAGCAGACCGACGAGGTCCTCGCCGAACTCGGGTACGACGACGCGACGATCGCCGCGCTCCGGGAACGGGGCGTCGTCGGTGGGTGGAGGCCGGGGGACGAGGTCGCCCGGCGATAGGGTCGGGCCGTCCGCGTCGAGGGGGGTCATCCATGTCCGCAACCGGTCGTGCCGCACTGTTCTTCGGGCCGAAACAGCCCTTCGAGCTGCGGGAGCTCCCCGTTCCCGACCCGGCGCCGGGGTGCGTCACCCTGCGGATCACCCGGGCGAACATCTGCGGCTCCGAGCTGCACATCTGGCGGGGTGACGGCCGCCTCGGGGCGATGGCGTCGCCGACCGGTCGCATCCTCGGCCACGAGGCGACCGGCGTCGTCCACGCCCTCGGCGACGGGGTCACCACCGACTGGGCGGGTCGTCCGATCGCCGTCGGTGACCGGGTCGCCTACCAGTACTTCGCACCGTGCGGCCGCTGCCGCATGTGCCGACGCGGCGTGAGCGAGGCCTGCCCCCGCAGCTTCGACGTGCAGCGCGGCAAGCCCGACCAGTTCCCCTATTTCAAGGGCAGCTTCGGCGACTACTTCTACCTGCACCCCACGATGGCCTTCTTCCGACTGCCCGACGCGGTCACCGACACGATGGTCGTCTCCGCGAACTGCGCGCTCGCGCAGGTGATCATGGGCATCGAGCGGATCGGTGTCGGCCCCGGTGACCACGTCGTCATCCAGGGAGCCGGTGGCCTCGGTCTCTACGCCACCGCCATCGCGAAGGAACGCGGTGTGGCGCAGGTGATCGTGATCGACGGCATCGACGAACGGCTCGAGCTCGCACGCCGGATGGGAGCCGACGAGATCGTCGACCTGAAGTCGCTGCCCGATCCCTCCGACCGGGTGAAGCGGGTGAAGGCGCTCACTGACGACTGGGGTGCAGACGTCGTCGTCGAGGTCGTCGGCTCCTCCGCGGTGATCCCCGAGGGGCTGCGGATGCTCGGATTCGGCGGTCGCTACCTCGAGATGGGCACGTTCTTCCAGGGCACCCCCTTCGAGCTCGACCCGGGACGTCTCGTCGCCCAGAACCAGCGGTTCGAGGCGGTGGCGTCCTACGACGCCGAGAGCCTCGCCGTCGCGATCGACTTCCTCGAACGCAACGCCGGGCGGCTCCCGCTCGACGACGTCGTGGTCGACTTCCCGCTCGAGTCCATCGACGAGGCGTTCGTCGCGCAGGACCGGGGCGAGGTCCGTCGGGCCTCCCTCGTCATGACGAACTAGCCGGTCTCCGTCTGGCGCCGGGCGGTGGCCCGACCGGTAGGCTCTCCCGGCCCGTGGCGTCGGGACGGCGTCCGACCGGGCAGGAGCCTCCACCCCCCATGTCCTCCCGTCGGTCCTACGACCTGCAACGCGACCCCGAGACCGGCGGCCGCCATCTCGTGACCGACCTGCGCGGGCGCGCCCTGCTCGGCGTGCCGATGCTCAACAAGGGCACGGCGTTCACCACCGAGGAGCGGCGGACGCTCGGCCTCGAGGGTCTGCTCCCGTCGCGGGTGACCACCATCGACGAGCAGGCCGACGTCGCCTGGCAGCGCTACCGCACCATCGCCGACGACCTCGATCGCCACGTGCACCTGCGCGGCCTGCAGGACGAGAACGAGGTGCTCTTCCATGCCCTCGTCGCACGGCACCTCGCCGATCTGCTGCCCCGGCTGTACACGCCGACCGTCGGCGACGCGGTGCGGGCGTTCTCGCGCATCCACCGCCGTCCGCGTGGGCTCGTCGTCACCGCCGACGACGTGATCGGCGGTCGACTCCCGACGTTGTTCGACAACCTCGACCAGCGCGAGGTCCGCCTCGCCGTCGTCACCGACGCGGCTGCGATCCTCGGCATCGGCGACCAGGGCGTCGGTGGTCTGTCGATCTGTATCGGCAAGCTCACGCTCTACACGGCAGGCGGCGGGCTCGCACCCGACGCGACGCTGCCCGTCGTGCTCGACGTCGGCACCGACCGGGCCGAGCTGCTCGACGACCCGCACTACCTCGGGGTGCGTTCCCCGCGGCTCATCGGCGACGCGTACGACACGGTCGTCGACCGGTTCGTCGAGGAGTTCCACCGTCGGTTCCCCGAGGCCGTCCTCCAGTGGGAGGACCTCTCGAAGGACACGGCGTTCGCCGTCCTCGAACGTCACCGTGACCGTGCGCCGAGCTTCAACGACGACATCCAGGGCACCGGGGCGGTCGCCCTCGCCGGCGTGCTGTCGGCGTGCCGCCTGAAGGGAGAGAAGCTCGCCGACCAGCGGGTCGTCGTGCACGGTGCCGGGGCCGGCGGCGTCGGCGTCGCTGCGGCGCTCGTCGACGCACTGCGACGCGAGGGGCTCTCCGAGGAGGAGGCCCGCAGTCTCGTCCTCGTCCTCGACTCCCGTGGCCTGCTCGTCGAGGGCCGTGCCATGGAGGCGTACAAGCGGCCCTACGCACAGCGTGTCGAACGGGTCGCCGGTTGGGGTGGCGACCAGGGCGTCGACCTCTACGAGACCGTCGTCCGGTCGCGGGCGACGGTTGTGATCGGCCTGTCCGGTCAGGCCGGGGTGTTCGACGAGCGTCTCGTGCGGGCGATGACGGAACACACGGAACGGCCGGTCGTCTTCCCGCTGTCGAACCCGACCAGCTCGAGCGAGGCGGTCCCCGCCGACGTGCTGCGCTGGAGCGGCGGCCGGGCGCTCGTCGCCACCGGCAGCCCGTTCGCCGACGTCGTGCACGACGGTGAACGGCACGTCGTCGGTCAGGGCAACAACGCGTTCGTCTTCCCGGGGCTCGGCCTCGGGACGGTGCTCGTCCGGGCCTCGACGGTCAGTGACGAGATGGTCGCCGAGGCCGCCCGTGCACTCGTCGACTACACGACCGCCCACCATCCCGGCCTGCTGTACCCGCCTGTCGGGGAGCTGCGGGCCGTCAGCCAGCTCGTCGCGACGCGGGTCGCCGCCCAGGCGATCCGTGAGGGGCGCTGTCGGGACGCGCACGTGGCCGGACTCCTGCCCGAGGAACTCGCCGCGTATGTCGCCGACCACGCCTGGCACCCGGCCTACCTCCCGATCCGACCGGACGGTCCCGCGCACCACTGAGGCGGACTCGCGTAGGGTGCGGGCCATGCGTGACGGACTTCCCGGTGTCGACCCCCGGGCCCTCGACGAGTACTTCGCCTCCCATGTGCCGGGTGCGGCCCCGCCCCTCGACTTCGAGGTCATCGCCGGCGGTCACTCGAACATCACCTTCAAGGTGACGGACACGGCGGGGAACCGGTTCGTGCTGCGCCGCCCGCCCCTCGGGCACGTGCTGCAGACCGCGCACGACATGGGCCGTGAGCACCGCATCATCTCGGCGGTCGCGCACTCCACCGTGCCGGTCGCGCCTGCGCTCGCCATGTGCGACGACGTCGAGGTGAACGGTGCGCCGTTCTACGTGATGTCCTTCGTCGACGGGCACGTCGTGAACACGAAGGAGGACGCCGAGACGATGCTCCCCTCCGAGGCGCAGCGCCGTGCGGTGAGCGAGCACATCGTCGACGTGCTCGCCGACCTGCACCTCGCCGACGTCGACGCGATCGGCCTCGGGGGCCTCGCGAAGCGGGAGGACTACCTCGGCCGTCAGCTCAAGCGCTGGCGCACCCAGTGGGAGGCGTCGAAGACGCGTGAGATCCCCGAGATGGAGCACGCCTACGAGGGCCTGCTGGCCCGGAAGCCCGAGCAGCGCCACACCGGCATCGTGCACGGCGACTACCGGATCGGGAACATGCTGACCTTCGTCGACGGGCCCGACCGCGCCCACATCGCCGCGGTCCTCGACTGGGAGCTCTGCACGCTCGGCGACGTGCTCGCAGATGTCGGCTACATCCTGAACAACTGGATCCCCGAGGACGAGTTCGCGACGTCGGGCTACCTCGACCCGCCGCCGACCTGCGCCCCGGGCTTCCTCAGCCGCGAGGAGTTCGTCGAGCGCTACGCCGCCAGGACCGGGTTCGACGTGTCGAGCGTCGAGTACCACCGGGCGTTCAGCTACTGGCGTCTCGCCGCGATCGCCGAGGGCGTGAAGCGACGCTACGAGGAAGGCGTCATGGCCGACGACAGCTTCGACGTGGGCGCCTACGGCGAACGCGTCGTGAACCTCGCACGCTCCTCCGTCGAGGCACTCGAGCGGCTGGGCTCCGGGTCGTGACCACCCCCGCCGACCCCGTGGCCGACCGCAACGCCCGGGCGGCGCGCGTCCGGGCCGAGATGGGCGGCGTCGACAAGGTCGAACGGATGGCCGCCGAAGGCGACCGGACGATCCGCCAGCACATCGATGCGTTCGTCGACCCGGGTTCGTTCCGGGAGATCGGCACGTTCTCGCGTTCGTTGCGCCCCGAGGACCGCGACCGCACGCCCGGCGACGGCAAGATCGGCGGTGACGCCACGCTCGACGGTCGGCCGATCACCGTGTTCGGTGACGACATCACCGTGTACCGCGGGTCGTCGTCGATCGTCGGCACCCGCAAGGAGCACCGCCTCTACAGCCGCGCCGTCGAGATGGGTGTGCCGATCGTCCACTTCGGTGAGACGGGCGGCGCCCGCATCCCCGACACGATGGGGGCGGAAGGCATCTCCGAACCGGGGGAGCTGTTCACCTTCGCGGCCCGCCACCACCGGGTGCCGATGGCGACGATGATCACCGGGCAGTCCTTCGGTGGGTCGTCGTTCCTCTCCGCGCTGTCCGACTACGTGGTGATGGTGCGCGGGTCCTGTCTCGCGGTCACCTCGCCCCGGGTGTTCGAGGTCGCGACCGGTGAGATCATCAGCTTCGAGGAGGTCGGCGGCGTCGACGTCCACGCCCGCCGCACCGGCCAGATCGACCTCGGTGTCGACAGCGACGAGGAGGCCTATGAGGCGATCCGCCGCTGGCTGTCGTACCTCCCCTCGAACGCATGGGAGTCCGCACCACGGTCGGCACCCGCCGGTCCGATCGAGCCCGATCCCGGTCTCGTCGAGCTCGTCCCGCAGCGTCGCACGCGCGGCTACGACATGCGGGCCGTCGTCCGGCGCATCTGCGACCCCGACAGCGTGTTCGAGCTCCAACCCGAGTTCGCCCGGAACGTGTCCTGTTCGCTCGCCCGGCTCGACGGGTGGAGCGTCGGGGTCGTCGCGAACAACCCGATGTTCAACGCCGGTGTGCTCGACCCGGAGGCGTGCCAGAAGATCATCCGGCACGTCACCGTGTGCGACGCCTACAACATCCCGGTGCTGTTCCTCGTCGACGTGCCCGGGTTCATGGTCGGCCGCCGGGTCGAGCACGACCGGATGCTGCACTGGGGCATGCGGATGATGCAGGCGCTGCAGCTCGCGACGACGCCGACGCTCACCGTGTGCATCCGCAAGGCGTTCGGCCTCGCCTGGCAGGCGATGAACGGCTCGCTCATGCCGTCGCTCGGCGTGTACTCGTGGCCGGGTGCGGAGATCGGGTTCATGGACCCCGACGTCGGCGTGAACGTGGCGTTCGGATCGAAGCTCGCCCGCATCCCCGACGCGGAGGAACGCGACGCCGAACGTCGCCGGCTCATCGCCGAGGTCGCCGAGGCGACCACGCCGTACGACGCCGCCGGCACGATGCGCATCGACGAGATCATCGACCCGGCCGACACCCGTCGGGTGCTCGCCGCCGACCTCGGTCGGCTCGCGCACCGCCGGGTGCCGCCGCCCGAGTCCCGACCCCTGTCCTGGTGGCCGACATGCTGACGAACGACCCGTCCGACCACACCCGCGCCCATGAGTGGGCGGCGCCGATGCGACCCGCACGGTCGGGGCCGCTCGAGGGTCTGCGCATCCTCGACGTCACCCAGGCGATCGCAGGGCCGTGGGCGTCGATGATGTTCGCCGACCTCGGCGCCGACGTCATCAAGATCGAACCCCCCGGTGGCGAGGGGCAGCGGTACCTGACGCCCTTCACGAAGGACGACGAGGTCCGCGCCTACGGCGGCGCGTACGGCGCGTACAACCGGAACAAGCGGTCGATCGTGCTCGACCTGCGGGATCCGGGCGACAAGCTGATCTTCCTCCGGCTCGTCGACACCGCCGACGCGGTGATCGAGAACTCGCGTGCCGGGGTCATGGACCGGCTCGGTCTCGGCTGGGAGTCGCTGCACGAACGGAACCCTCGGCTCGTCTACGGGGCGGTGCGCGGCTTCGGTGACCCGCGCACCGGCGCGAGCCCGTACGCCGAATGGCCCGCCTACGACGTGATCGCGCAGGCGATGGGCTCCTTCGTGTCGATGAACGGCCCGGGGGAGGGCCAGGAGACCAAGGGTGGTCCGTTCATCGGCGACATCTTCCCCGGCACGATGACGGCGATGGCCGTCCTCGCAGCGCTCTACCACGCCCGCGAGACCGGGGTCGGCCAGTTCGTCGACGTGTCGATGGTCGACGCGATCACCGCGCTCTGCGACCTCGGTGTGATCCGCCACACCTACCTCGGCCGACCGACCCCGCCGTCGGGCAACCGCAGCGACTACCAGGTCCCCTTCGACATCTTCCGCACGGCGGACGGGCAGTGCGCGATCGCCGCACCGACGGACCACCACTTCGCGCTGCTCGGCCAGCTGATCGGGCACCCGGACTGGGCGACGGATCCCCGGTACCGGCTCAACAAGGACCGGGTGAAGCACCGTGACGACATCGACCGTGCCGTCGCGCACTGGGCGCTCGACCACACCAACGCGCAGATCGTCGAGATCCTCGGCGGGAAGATCCCGGTCGGTCCGGTCAACCGGCCCGCCGACCTGTTCAGCGACCCGCACGTTGCCGCACGGGAGATGCTCGTCGCGGTCGAGCAGCCGTCCGGCCGACCCGTGGTGCTCGTGAACACGCCCATGCGCTTCGCCGGGACACCGGTGGGGATCTACCGGCGTGCCCCGATGCTCGACGAGCACGGCGCCGAGATCCGTGCCGAACTCGACGCCCGGGACGCGGCGGGCTGAGCCGCCCCGGTCACTCCAGCACGCCGGCGATGACGAGCTCCGCGATGCGGTCGTCGTCGTAGCCCAACATCCCGCCGAGGATCTCGGCGTTGTGCTCACCGAGGAACGGCGGCCGCCGTTGCACGACCGTCGACGTGCGACCGAGTGCGAACCGGGTGCGTTCGACCAGGCAGCGGCGGAACGGGTGCTCGAGGTCGACGAAGTGGCCTCGGTGGGCGAGCTGGGGGTCGGCGAGGCATTCGACGCTCGACGCGACGAGGTGCGCGGGCACGCCGCGCGCCTGTAGGGCCGCCTCCGCCTCGGCGTCGGTGCGCGCCCCCGTCCACGAGGCGACCAGCTCGTCGAGCTCGTCGTGGCGCCGGTGCCGTTCGGCGACCGGGAGGTCGGCGAGGTCCGGTCGGCCGATCAGGTCGGCGAGTGCCGCCCAGTCGCGGTCGTCGCGGCATGCGACCGCCACCCACCGGTCGGTGCCGGCGGCGGGGTACACGCCGTGCGGCGCCATGTCGCGGTCGCGGTTCCCGGCCCGTTCTGCGACGACGCCGTTCACCGTCCACTCGAGGAGCGCCGGGGTCAGGAACCACGTCGCCGCCTCCGACTGGGCGAGGTCGATGTACGCGCCCTCGCCGGTGCGCCGCCGGTGGTCGAGCGCAGCGAGCACGGCGGCGAGCATGAAGTGGGTCGACGTGTAGTCGGTGTACGCGCCGAACGGTCCGGCTGGCGCACGGTCGGGCCAACCGGCGAGGCCGTAGAAGCCGGCGAGCGCCGCGCCGAGGTTCCCGAACCCCGCGAATGACGCGAGCGGGCCGTCCTGGCCGGCGAGGCAGGTGGACAGCATGACGATCGACGGGTTGATCCGGCGGAGGTTCTCGTAGTCGAGTCCCCAGGCCCGCATCGCCTTCGGCGTGTAGGACTCGGTGACCACGTCCGCCCACCGGACGAGATCGTGGATCACCGCCATCGACTCGGGCACCGACAGGTCGATCCCGAGCGACCACTTCCCGGCGTTCATGTCGTCGAACAGCGCGGACTGCTCGGCCCCCGGCGCGTTGTCGTGCACCGGCAGGAAACCGCGGGCGGCGTCGGGCCGCCGCGACGACTCGATCTTCACCACCGTCGCTCCCGCGTCGGCGAGGACGCGCGTGTGGTGGGGGCCGGCGATCGACCAGGTGAAGTCGAGCACCTTGAGGCCGGCGAGGGGGAGCGCGGTCGACCCCGGGTCGGACGGCGTCCCCACCGCCGGCGTCCGGGGCGTCTCGGCGAGGACCTCGTCCGTGTGCTCACCGAGCAGTGGGGCTCGACCGAGACGGGGCAGTTCGGGCCCGTGCACCTTGGCGAAGAACGCCGGGGCCGCCACCGTGCGACCCGTGGCCGGATGCTCGACCGGGGTGAAGAAGGAGCGGGTGCGGAGCTGTTCGCTCTCGACCACGTCCCGGGGTGACGAGATCGGGGCCAGGTACAGGTTCCGCTCCATCGCACCGGCCAGGAGCTCGGCCTTCGTCTTCGACCGGCAGAGCGCCTCGACCGCACCGCGGGCCCGTGCCCAGTCCTCGAGCGTCTCCTGGCCGGTCTCCAACAGGACCGCGAAGTTCACCCAGTCCTTGCCGGCCAGTTCGGCGTCGCAGTGCCCTTCCTCGTGCGCCCACTGCATCAGACGGGCGGTGCCCGGACCGATCGCAGTGCCGAACACGTGGGTGATCGACACCCAGCCGTCGGCCGCCGGGTAGACGAACCGCAACTCGACCACACCGGCCTTCGCACCACCGGCCGTGCGGGTCGGTGTCGGGGCGTTCGCCCCCGACGCGAGCACGCCGGCCTGCGTACCGAGCGGGACGGTGCACTGCGCGGCGACGTCGACGTGCTGGCCGACGCCGGAGACGGCGCGTTGGTGCAGGGCCAACAGGACCGCTCCCGCGGCCGAGGCGGCACCGAAGTGGTACCCCTGCGGCACGGCGACCCGCACCGGGGCACGGTCGGCGTCACCGGTGAAGGCGAGGGTGCACCCGCTCGCCATCAGCGTGAGGTCGGTGTGCGCCCACTGCGCCTTCGGGCCGTCCTGGCCGAACGGGGTCACCGACGCGACGACGAGCGCCGGGTTCCGGGCGAGCAGCGTCGCCGCGTCGAGGCCGAGCTCGGCCATGCGCCCCGGGTCCTCGGACTCGATGACGACGTCGGCGCCGTCGGCGAGGCGCAGGAAGGCCGCACTGCCCTCCGGCGTGGTCAGGTCGAGCACCACCGACCGCTTGTTGCGGTTGTAGGCGAAGTGGGTGAGCGACACCTCCGGACCCTCCACACCGGTTGCGTACGGGGCCGTGCGGCGGGCCGCCGAACCGCCCGGCGGTTCGATCGCGACGACGTCGGCGCCGAGGGCGGCGAGGACGGCACCGGTGAGGTGGCCACGGTGGTCGGTCAGGTCGAGCACCCGGTAGGGGGAGAGCATCCGCTCATCGTGCCAGGTTCACCGACCGGTGTGCGCGCCGGGTGGGGAGAGGCCCCCGGGGAGGTGTAGAACATCGCCATGGCAAGCCGTCTGTCCTTCCCCGACGCCGCCCTCCCGTCCTCGACCGAGGAGATCCGCCTGCGGATCCGGGCATTCCTCGAGGCGGAGATCGCCGCCGGAACCTACGTGCCGTCCTGTGACACGTGGCTGTCGGGTCACGACCCCGACTTCTCCCGCAAGCTCGGTGCGAACGGCTTCCTGGGCCTCACCTGGCCGAAGCAGTACGGCGGGCACGAGCGGTCGGCGCTCGACCGGTTCGTCGTCGTCGAGGAACTGCTCGCCCACGGCGCCCCGATCGCCGCCCACTGGATCACCGACCGCCAGTCCGGCCCCGGCATCCTCAAGCACGGCAACGACGCGCTGAAGGAAGAACTCATCCCGCAGATGGCGGCCGGCGAGATCTACTTCTCGATCGGCATGTCCGAGCCCGACTCGGGTTCCGACCTCGCCTCCATCCGGTCGACCGCCACGAAGGTCGACGGCGGGTGGCTGCTCAACGGGACGAAGGTGTGGACCTCACAGGCCCACAACAACCACTACTTCATCGTCCTCGTGCGCACGCAGCCGATCGCCGAGAGTGGCGGCAAGCACAACGGCATGAGCCAGTTCGTCATGGACCTGCGCTCCTCCGGTGTGGAGATCCGCCCGATCCGTCTGCTGTCGGGCCACCACCACTTCAACGAGGTGGTCATGACCGACGTCTTCGTGCCCGACCACATGATGCTCGGCGTCGAGGGGAACGGCTGGAACCAGGTCGTCGGCGAGCTCGCCTTCGAGCGTTCCGGCCCGGAGCGCTACCTGTCGACGTACCCGTTGCTCGCCGCGCTGATCGACGCCGTCGGTCCGGAGCCCTCCGACGAGGCGGCTGCCGAGATCGGCCTCCTCGTCGCCCGCCTCGCCGGTCTGCGTCGCCTGTGCATCTCCGTGGCCATGTCGCTCGACGCCGGACGCCTGCCCGTGACCGAGGCCGCCCTCGTGAAGGACCTCGGTACCCGTCTCGAGGGTGAGATCCCCGAGGTCGCCCGCCGCCTCGTCGCACCCGGGCGGATCGAGCGGTTCGACCAGCTCGTCGCCGATTCCGTCCTCTCCGCCCCCGGGTTCACCCTGCGCGGCGGCACCAACGAGATCCTGCGCGGCATCGTCGCGCGTGAGCTGGGAGTTCGCTGAACCATGACCACCGTCGACGCACTCCTGCTCGAAACCGTCGAATCGATCTTCGGCGACATCTGCACGCCCGAGGCCGTCGGCGCCGCCGAGGGCGGCCTCGACGCACGCCTGTGGTCGGCGCTGACCGAGTCCGGTCTGGGCACGGTCGGCGTGGCCGAGTCCGTCGGCGGGTCGGGTGGCACGCTGCACGACGCCGCCGCGATCGCCAAGGCGGCCGGGCGATTCGCCGCACCGGTGCCGCTGACCGAGACGTCGATCATCGGCGGCTGGGTGTGCGAGCAGGCCGGCCTGCAGCTCCCCGACGGGCCGATCGCCGTCGTGCTCGGCGGTGGTCGCACCTACTGGGCGCCCGTCGCGTCGTCCTTCGTCGTGGTCACCGACCGCGGGGTGGCCTGCGTTCCCGCCGGTGCGCTCACCGTCGGTGCCACCGGTGCGAACTACGCCGGTGAGCCCTGGGCCGAGGTGACCGTCGGCGCGCTCGACGTGGTCCCCGGCCCCTCGGTCGCAGACGTCGCGGCCCGTGGTGCGCTCGCCCGGGCGCTCCTCATGGCCGGTGCGCTGCAGCAGGCGGTCGAGCTCTCGGTCCAGTACGCGAACGAGCGGGAGCAGTTCGGCAAGCCGATCGGCAAGTTCCAGATCCTCCAGCACTACCTCGCGGAGATGGCGGGCGAGGCCGTCGTCGCCGAGGCGGCGTGTGACAACGCCGTCGACGTGATCGCCGCCGACGCCGACCCCGCCGAGGTCACCCAGGTGATCGCCGCGGCGAAGGCCACCACCGGCCGGGCGGTCGGGATCATCAACCGGCTCGCGCACCAGCTCCACGGGGCGATCGGCTACACCGACGAGCACCGCCTGCAGTACACGACCCGACGCCTGTGGGCGTGGCGCG
This sequence comes from uncultured Acidimicrobiaceae bacterium, assembly GCA_964453335.1. Taxonomy (GTDB): domain Bacteria; phylum Actinomycetota; class Acidimicrobiia; order Acidimicrobiales; family CAIXPF01; genus VGBO01. Next base: position 70,521 of record CAYVOK010000010.1, on the reverse strand, counting down.
ACGAACACGGTTCGGAAGCCCAGTGGGCCGCCGAACTCGGTCGTTCGCTCGCCGTGGCCGGCGGCCCGGCCCTGTGGCCGACGCTCGTGTCGTGGCCGCGGGCCCTCGCCGTCTGAGCCCGGGGACTCAGCCGAACACGCCGCCGTCGACGACGAACTCCTGGCCGGTGCAGTAGGCGGCCGTGTCACCGGCGAGGAACAGCGCCATCGACGCGATGTCGGTGACGGTGCCCATGCGGCGCAACGGCACGGTGCGGGCGAGGCGTTCCTGGTCGTCGAGGCCGGCCTCGCTCAGCATGTCGGTCTCGATGTACCCGGGGTGGATGCTGTTCACCCGGACGCCGTGTCGACCGAGCTCCTTGGCGGCGACCTTCGTCATGCCCCGCACGGCCCACTTCGTCGCGCCATAGGCGGTCCCGCCGAAGATGCCCATCATCCCGGCGATCGAGGAGATGTTCACGATCGATCCGCCGTTGCCCGCAGCGATCATCGCCCGGGCGGCGGTGCGCATCCCGAGGAACACGCCGGTCTGGTTCACCGCGATCACCCGGTCCCATTCCTCGGTGCGGACGTTGACGAGCTGCCCGCCGCTGTAGATCCCGGCGTTGTTCACCAGCACGTCGAGTCGACCGTGGCGGGCGACGACGTCGGCGACGACCTGCTCCCACGACGCCTCCGAGGTCACGTCGAGGTGCAGGTACTCGGCGCCGGGCACCGAGCCGGCGGTGCGCTCGCCCTGTTCGTCGAGCACGTCGGTGATGACGACCCGGGCCCCCGCCTCGGCGAAGAGGCGGGCCTCCGCGGCGCCCTGGCCGCGTGCGCCGCCGGTGATGATCGCGACCTTGCCGTCGAGCGTGCCCATGCCGTTCCCCCTGTGCGGCCGGCGCGCACCTCGCGCCGGGCGTCGCGGGATCCTACGCGGCACCCATGCGCGGCCGCGACGTAGGGTCGGGCATGGATCGTGCCGAGGTGCTCACCATGTTCCGGGCCGGCCGTGATGCCGTGTTCGCCACCCTGCGACGGAACGGGACACCGCAACTGTCGACCATCAGCTACCACGTCGCAACGGACGACGAGCTGTGGGTGTCCCTCACCGACGACCGGGCGAAGACCGCCAACCTGCGCCGTGATCCGCGGGCGGTGCTCCACGTCGTCGGCTCCGACCGCTGGAGTTACGGGGTGCTCGAGTGTCGGGCCGAACTCGGTGCGGTGACCGCCGACCCGCACGACGCCGCAGCGGACGACCTCGTCGCGTACTACCGGGCGATGCGCGGCGACCACCCCGACTGGGCGGAGTACCGGGCGGCGATGGTCACCGACCGGCGCCTGCTGCTGCGGTTGCGGCCCACGCACGCGTACGGCGCCGACCTGCGGCGCGGCGGCTAGGGTCCGCGCCCATGCTGTACATCGACGGTGTCTGGAAGGACGCACGGTCCGGGGCGACCTTCGAGGTCACCGACCCGGCGACGGGACGACGCATCGGGGACGTGGCGGACGCAGGCGTCGACGACGTCCGCGACGCGATCGACGCGGCCGATCGGGCGTTCCCGGCCTGGGCCGCGCTCACCGCGTACCAGCGGTCCGAGAAGCTGTACGCGGCCTACGAGCTGCTGCAGGAACGGCACGAGGACCTTGCGAAGCTGATGACGTCGGAGCAGGGCAAGCCGATCCGGGCGGCCCGCACCGAGGTCACCTACGCGGCGAGCTTCCTGCTGTGGTTCGCGGAGGAGGCGAAGCGCGTCTACGGGCGCACCATCCCGTCCTCGCGTGCCGACCAGCGCTTCGTCGTCATGCACCAGCCGGTCGGTGTGACCGCAGCGATCACCCCGTGGAACTACCCGGTGTCGATGCTCACCCGGAAGATCGGCCCGGCGCTCGCAGCCGGGTGCACCGTCGTGCTCAAGCCGGCGGAGCAGACGCCGCTGTGCGCGATCGAGGTCGTCAAGATCCTCGACGAGATCGGCCTGCCGCCCGGCGTCGTGAACCTCGTCCCGAGCCTCGACCCGGTGCCCGTCGGCGCGGAACTCCTCCGCAATCCGGCGGTGCGGAAGCTCACCTTCACCGGGTCGACCGAGGTCGGCAAGCTCCTCGCCGCGCAGGCCGCCCCGACGATGAAGCGCGTCTCGATGGAGCTCGGCGGCCACGCGCCGTTCATCGTCTACGACGACGCCGACCCGGTGCGCGCGGCGACCGGAGCCGCGATGGTGAAGGTGCTCAACACCGGCCAGGCGTGCATCTGCCCGAACCGCCTGTTCGTGCAGCGGGGGATCGCCGACCGGTTCGTCGAGGCGCTCGTCGGTCGCATCGAGAAGATGCAGGCGGGTTCCGGGTTCACCGACGGCGTGCAGATCGGCCCGCTCGTCGACGCCGCAGCGCTCGACAAGGTCGACCGCCAGGTCCGTGACGCCGTGGCGCGCGGTGCGACGGTCGCGACCGGCGGTCGGCGACTCACCGAGGGTGCGCTCGCGGACGGGTACTTCTACGCCCCGACCGTCCTCACCGGTGTTCACGAGGACATGGTCATCTACCGCGAGGAGACCTTCGGGCCCGTCGCCCCGGTCATCGTCTTCGAGGACGAGGACGAGGTGATCGCCCGGGCGAACGACACCGACTACGGGCTCGCGTCGTACGTGTACACGAACGATCTGGCCCGCGCGTGGCGGACCGTCGAGGCGCTGCGGTTCGGCATCGTCGGCGTGAACGACATCAACCCGACCGCAGCGGCGGCGCCGTTCGGTGGGGTGAAGGAATCGGGCCTCGGTCGTGAGGGCGGCGAGGAAGGGATCCTCGAGTACCTCGACACGAAGCTCGTCGGCTTCGCCGTCTGAGCGGGTCTCAGGCCCCCGTCGCCGCCCGGATGAACTCGCCGAGACGGGCGACCGCCCGGTCGGCGTCGTCGATCATCCCGCAGAAGCTCTGCCACACGTGGACCATCCCGGCCCACTCCTCGATCGTGACGTCGCCACCGGCGGCACGGACCGTCGCGGCGAAGGAACGGGAGTCGTCGAGCAGCACCTCGAGCTCGCCGACCTGCACCAGCATCGGCGGCATGCCGGACCAGTCGCCGAACAGCGGTGACAGGAGGGGGTCGCGTAGGTCACGCCCGGCCGCGTAGGCCTCGGCCGCCGTCGTCAGGGTCAACCGGTCCACCATCGGGTCGGCATCGGCGAGGCTCGTGTACGACGCGCCGGACAGCGTCATGTCGACCCACGGCGACAGCAGGACCGCGGCGCCGGGCAGCGGTTCACCGTGGGAGCGCAGGGCGAGGAGGGTCGCAGCGGTGAGGCCGCCACCCGCCGAGTCGCCGCCGATCGCGGTCCGGGCGACGTCGACTCCGGGGCGGCCGAGCAGGTAGCGCCACGCCGCCCGGGCGTCGTCGACCGCGGCGGGGCAGGGATGCTCGGGGGCGAGGCGGTACTCGACGAGGAGGACCGGCCCGCGGGTCTGCGCAGCGAGGTGCGCGGCGAGCGCCCGGTGGGTCACGAAGGAACCCATCGTGTAACCACCGCCGTGGAGGTACAGGGTCGCGGGTCCGTCGTCGCCCGCCGCGGCGGTGATCCACTCACCCGGCACACCACCGGCGTCGACGGGCTCGACCGTCGAACCGTCGGGGAGCGGTGCCTTCGCCGAGGCGCGGTCCATCGCGGCCCGCCGCTGCTCCCAGGTGACCTCGGGGCCGGCCTTGGGGAAGGAACGGAGACGTTCGACGAGCTGTTCGGGGGTCATGCGGGCCATGGGCGGAACCTACCGCGGCCCGCGGCGCGCTGCCCGCAGCCTCAGCGGACCGTGCCCTGCAGCACGTCCTTGAACGCGATGTCCTTGTCGACGCGGGGCTCGGCGGGCAGGCCGAGCTCGCGTTCACCGACGATGTTCCGCTGGATCTCGTCGGTACCCCCGGCGATCGACAGGCCGGGCACCATCAGGGCCATGTCGGTGACGAGCCCGTCGAAGGGTGCGTCGTGTCCGGCGAGCGTGCCCCCCGGACCCAGCAGCCACAGCGCGGTGTCACGGACGCGGCGCATGAGCTGCGTCGACGCCAGCTTGCCGAGCGAGGGTGCGAGACGTCCGCCCGAGTACCGGGCGATGTCGATGAGGGAGAACACCTCGACGACCCGCTGCCGGGCGACCGGGTCGTCGCGTCGGCCGGCACGGTCGAGACACTCGAGGAGCAGCTGCTTCGCCCGTTCGCCGCTCGCCGCGGCGATGGCGTCCATACCGTCGTCCTGCTTCGCGGCGCCGACGAAGCTGCCTGCCGGGGCACCGAGGTCGAGATCCCCCATGATCCCGCCGCCGGTGTCGCTGTCGGCGTCGAGGCTGGCCCGTTCGTGCAGGAGGATCTGCAGGGCGACGTTCCAGCCGCTGCCCACCTCACCGACGAGGTGGTCGGCGCGCACCCGGGCGTCGGTCAGGAACACCTCGTTGAACTCGGCGTCGCCGGTCATCTGCCGCAGCGGACGCGGTTCGATCCCGGGCTGGTGCATGTCGACGAGGAAGAACGACAACCCGCGGTGCTTCGGCACGTCCACGTCGGTGCGGGCGACGAGGATCGCGTAGCGGGCGTAGTGCCCGCCCGAGGTCCACACCTTCTGCCCGTTCACGATCCACTCGTCACCGTCGCGGACCGCCTTGGTCTGCACGCCGGCCAGATCGCTGCCCGCCCCCGGTTCGGAGAAGAGCTGGCACCAGATGTCCCGCCCCGTCGCGATGCCCTCGAGGTAGCGCTCCTTCTGCTCGGGGGTGCCGAGCTCCATGAGCGTCGGCGCGACCATCATCGTGGCGATCCCCGCCGGTGCGGAGAAGGCGCCCACCTCGGTGCGGGCACGATGCACCGCCTTCGCCGCAGCACCCTCGAGGCCCTTGCCGAACCACGCCGTCGGCCACGACGGGAACCCCCAGCCGGACCGGGCGAGCAGGTCCCACCACTCGCCGAGAGGGCGGTTCGGATCCCAGTTCTCCTCGAACCAGGCTCGGGCCTCGCGGTAGACGGCGTCGACATCGGTCATGGCCGCACCGTAGCCAAGCGGGCCCGCACAGGGCACGACGGCCCTCAGACGGTGCCGACGACCCCGTCCGCCACGAGCCGTTCGATCTCGTCGGGCGCGTATCCGGCGTCCCCGAGAACAGCCCGGGTGTGCTCGCCGAGGCGGGGGGCCGGGCCCCGCACGGCGATGTGCGCGCCGTCGATGTGGAACGGTGCTGCGACGGTCCGGAACGTCGTGCCGGTCTCGGGGTCCTCGAGCGTCGTGAAGATGCCGAGCGCGGCGGCCTGGGGGTCCTCGGTGATCTCCGTGAGGGATTGCACGGGGGCCCAGATCACCCCGGCCGCGTCGAGGCGGTCCGCCCAGTCGGCCCGGGTCCGGTCGGCGAAGACCGTGTCGCATGCGGCGACGAGCTCGGGGCCGTGCCGGAATCGTTCCGCGGCATCGGCGTAGCGCGGGTCGGTGGTCCACTCGAGCCGGTCGAGCGCGACGCAGAAATTGTCCCAGTAGTCCTTCGGGCCGGGCATGCAGAGGGCGAGCCACCGACCGTCGGCGCAACGGAACCGGCAGGTCAACGGCGTCGGCCAGTCGGCGCGGGCGAGCGGCTGCAGCGGCGCCCCGTCGAGCAGGGTGACCGTCAGGTCGGACGAGAGCGTCCACGTCGCCACCTGGTAGAGGGCGACCTGCACCGACTGGAACGTCCCGTCGCGCTCGCGTTGGCGGAGCGCGGCGAGGATCGACGCCAGCAGTGCGAGCGCCGTCGTGTGGTCCCCCTGCCCGGGCCGGAACGCGTGCGGCGGGTCGTCGGGCTGCCCGATGACGCCCTGCACGCCACCCCGGGCGAAGAACGCCGTCATGTCGTAGGCCGGTGCGCCCGCGACCGGACCCGTCGAGCCGTACCCGCCGACGTGTGCGTACACGACCGTCGGGGCGACCGCCCGGATGTCGTCCGGCATCAGCCGGTAGCGGGCGCGTCGTTCGTCGGTGAGGTTCGTGAGGAAGACGTCCGCCCCCGCTGCAAGGCGGTGCACGACCGCCACGCCAGCGTCGGTGGTGAGGTCGACGACGACGCCCTGCTTCCCCCGGTTGTCGAGCTGCCACCACGGGTCCGGGTGCGGCCGGTCGTAGGACGGGTCGAGCGGACGGTGCCCGTTGCGGAGGATGTCGCCCGTCGGCGGTTCGACCTTCACCACGGTCGCACCGAGGTCGGCCATCAGCGCCGCTGCGGACGGGCCGGCGATCATGTTCGCCACCTCGACCACGCGTACCCCGTCGAGCGGTCCACGGTCGGTCGTCATGGGCCGGAACGGTAGCCCCTGTCGTCCCGGTGCGGTCGCCCGCCGCCCGAGACGGCAGGATGACGGCGTGCCGCTCCCCGAACCCCGGACCTTCGCCGAACTCGAGGCCGTCGAACCACACGGCATCGACGCATGGGTCGGCACCAGCCCGCCCTACGCGTGGGGGCGGATCTACGGCGGTCAGGTGATCGCGCAGGCGTTGCGGGCGGCGATGCACACCGTGGAGGAGTCCCGCGCCGTGCACTCCCTGCACGCCTACTTCATCCTCGGCGGCCGCCTCGACGAGCCCGTCCGGTATGAGGTCGACCGGGTGCGCACCGGTGCGTCCTTCGTCACCCGGCGCGTGGTCGCCCGCCAGTCGACCGGCGCGATCCTCACGCTCGAGGCGAGCTTCCAGGCGGCCGAGCCGGCGCCGGCGGTGCAGACGGTGCGGATGCCCGACGGGGTGCCCGGACCCGACGAGTTCCCCGAGGTCGGGTGGGGCTGGATCATCGAACGACGGCAGGTGCCCCAACAGCACGGCACCGGACGAGCCCTCACGTGGGTGCGTGTCGACCGCAGCGTCGGCGCCGACGCCCGGAGCCGTGCGTGCGCACTCGCGTTCGCGTCGGACACGGCGACGGTGATGGCGGTACGTGCCGCCCACCCCGCCGGCGACGTGCCGCAGGCACGCAGCAACGAGGTGTTCATGGCCGCGAGCCTCGACCACGCCGTGTGGTTCCACGCCGACGCCCCGATGGACGACTGGCTGCTGATCGACATGCACTGTCACGCCGTGGGTGGTGCACGCGGTCTGTCGATCGGCCACGTCTTCGCACCCGACGGCCTGCACGTCGCCACGATCGTCCAGGAGGCGCTCGTGCGTGAACGTCGCAGCGACCCGGTGGCACCCCGCGACGTCTCAGGCACCTGAACCGGGCCGTCAGAACAACGTCGGGGGCTCGTCGTCCGCCGGGTCCGGCAGCGGCGCGAAGGCCGGATCGTCGGCACGGATCGCTGCGTGCACGGACCGGGCGAGGGCGGGGGCTTCCGCGTTGTCGGCCGTGTGCGCGAAGACGAGCGGTGCCCGCCCCTCGGCGAGCCATCCTCTGACCACCCGGATCCACGGCTCCCAGCCGGTGAGGCAGCGCGCCGGGTCGAGGGCACCGATGAGGCGCAGCACGGGATGGGGGCCGAGCGCGACCGGCTCGACGGGGAGGCGGGGTTTCACGCCGCGTGCCTCGACCACCGCCGGGTCGCCGGCGGGATCGTCGAAGAGCACCGAGCTGTCGAGCAGGACCCGGTCGACGTCGTTGCGGTCGAGGACACGGTGCAGCGCGTCGACGCCGGTCGCTCCCGCCCCGAAGGCGGGATGGCGGACCTCGACTGCCCACCGGTGCGCGCGTGGTCGGGCCCGGAGGAACCGGTCGAGCACGCCGAGGTCGTCCGGACCGAACGAAGCCGGAAGCTGGACACAGATCGGCCCGAGGTTGGCGTGCAGCGGCTCGATCCGGTCGAGGAAGACGGCGAGCTCCGCCCCGGCGTCGCGCAGGCGTCGGTCGTGGGTGACGGTGCGCGGCACCTTCGGTGCGATGCGGAACGACGGCGGTAGCGCCGCAGCCCAGGTCGACACCGTGCGCGCCTCGGGCAACGCGTAGAACGTCGTGTTGCCCTCGACGGCGGTGAGCGAACGGGCGTAGGCGGCGAGCGCGTGCTCGCCACGGCGACGCGGGAGTTGTCCACCCCACGCACGGTGCGTCCACATCGCACAGCCGACGTGCACCGTCACGCTCTCTCGCACCTCCACATTCTCGTCACGTTCCCCTCGGTGGCGGCGCGGTCGGGCGGCGGACGTTACCGTGCGGCCATGGCTGGATCGATCCTCGGCAACGCAGTGCTCCGACTCGAGGACCCACGGTTCCTCCGTGGGGCGGCGACCTACATCGACAACATCGGGCCGGACGGGGTGCTCCGCCTCGACTTCGTGCGGTCTCCGTTCGCCCACGCCCGCATCCGCTCGATCGACACGAGCAGCGCCGACGCGCTCGAGGGGGTCGTCGCCACATTCACGGCGGAGTCGCTCGGGCTCGCTCCGCACCAGGTCTTCGTGACTGTGCACGACGACTTCGCCCGGCGCCCCCTCGCCGTCGACACGGTGCGATTCGTCGGTGAACCGGTCGTCGCCGTGCTCGCCGTCGACCGGCGTGTCGCAGCCGATGCGATCGCCGCCGTGGTCGTCGACTACGAGCCGCTCGACGCCGTCGTCGACCCCGAGGCGGCGTTCGCCCCGGGGGCCCCGGTGCTCCACGACGGGCACGCCGACAACGTCTGCTTCAGCCAGTTGGACCCCTACGACGACTCGTTCTTCGCGGATGCCGACGTCGTGGTGCGGGGCAGGTACGTGAACCAGCGCGTCGCCGTCGTGCCGATGGAACCGAACGCGTGCGCCGCGGTACCGACCGACGACGGTCGCATGACCGTGTACCTGTCGACCCAGATGCCGCACCTCTCCCACGGCATCCTCGCCGGTGTGCTCGGCGTCCCGAAGGACAGCCTGCGGATCATCGCCCCCGACGTCGGCGGCGGGTTCGGGGGCAAGGCCGGCCTGTATCCCGAGTACTCCGTCGTCGCCCGTGCCGCGCAACTCCTCGGCCGTCCGGTCACCTGGACGGAATCGCGCAGCGACAACATGGTCGGTCTCGCCCACGGTCGTGCGCAGGTGCAGTACGTCGAGCTCGGTTGCCGGGCCGACGGGCGGTTCACCGGCCTCCGGGCGCGCATCGTCGGGGATGCCGGCGCGTACCCGGGGATCGGGGCGATGCTGCCCGGCGCCACGCGCCGGATGTCCCAGGCCGTGTACGCGCTGCCGAAGCTGTCGGTCGACCTCGCCGTCGCCGTCACCTCGACCACGCCGACGGGTGCGTACCGCGGTGCCGGACGGCCGGAGGCGGCGTCCATGGTCGAACGGATCGTCGACCAGGCCGCGCTCGAGCTCGGCATCGACCCCGCCGAGATCCGGCGGCGGAACCTGCTCGCCGACGACGTGTTCCCCTACACGACCCACACCGGGGTGGTCTACGACTCCGGTGCGTACGCGAAGCCGCTCGCCGAGGCGTTGCGCCTCGCCGGGTACGAGGAGCTCCGGGCCGAGCAGGCTGCACGACGTGCGGCAGGGGACCCGCGCCTCCTCGGCATCGGCGTGTCCTGCTACGTGGAGATCACCGCCGGTGGGGCACCCGGCGAGTTCGCGTCGGTCACCGTCGAGGACGATGGTTCGGCCACCGTGCGGGTCGGCACGTCCGGGCACGGCCAGGGGCACCCGACGAGTTTCGCGATGATCGTCGCCGACCGGCTCGGCATCCCGATGGAACGCGTGCGGCTCGTGCAGTCCGACACCGACGAGGTCCGCAGCGGCGGCGGGACGGGTGGCTCGAAGTCCCTGCAGCTCGGCGGCTCCGCGATCTACCGGGCCTCGGAGGCGCTGCTCGACAAGGCCAGGGCACTCGCCGCACACCTCCTCGAGTGCGACGCCGACGACGTCGTCGTCCACGACGACGGGCGGCTCGGGGTCGCCGGGGTCCCGGCCCGTGCGCTCGCCTGGGCCGACCTCGCCCGGGCGGCGACCGACCCGTCGCTGCCGGCCGGGGTCCTCGACCACGGCGACGGGACGACCGGTCTCGCCGCACAGCTCGACTTCGTCTCCACCGGTCCGACGTTCCCCTTCGGCGCCCACGTCGCCGTCGTCGAGGTCGATCGTGAGACCGGGCGGGTCGTCCCGCTGCGGCACATCGCCGTCGACGACTGCGGCACGGTTCTGAACCCGGTGCTCGTCGCCGGCCAGCAGCACGGTGGTGTCGCCTCCGGCATCGGTCAGGCGCTCTACGAGGAGTTCCGCTACGACGACTCGGGCAACCCGCTCACCGCGACGCTGGCCGACTACGCGCTGCCGTCCGCCGCGGAGTTCCCGTCCTTCGAGGTGGCGTCGACCGAGACGCCCACGCCGTACAACCCGCTCGGGGCGAAGGGGATCGGTGAGGCGGGGACGATCGGTGCGACCCCGGCCGTGCAGAACGCCGTCGTCGACGCGCTCGCGCACCTCGGTGTCCGGCACGTCGACATGCCCCTCGTGGCGGAGACCGTCTGGCGGGCGATCCGCGCCGCGGAGGCGGGGACGCCGGAGGACCCGTGGCGGGATCCCCCCGCCGTCTTCGATCGTCTCCGGTCGGCCGGCGGCGGACCCGACGCGGTGTCCTCCGTCGAGGAGGCCGAGGGCGTCTGAGGCCGTCGTGGCCCACACCGACTGGAACCCGCTGCTGCGCGGCGAACTCGACGCGCCGTACTTCGCCGACCTGCGTGCCTTCGTGGCCGCGGAACGGGCGGAACACATCGTGTACCCGCCTCCCGCACTCGAGTTCGCGGCGCTGCACCGGACGTCGTACGCGTCGGTGAAGGTCGTCGTCGTCGGCCAGGACCCCTACCACGGGCCCGGGCAGGCGGAGGGCCTGTGCTTCTCCGTCCCCGATGGGGTGGTCCCGCCGCCGTCGCTGCGGAACATCCTCACTGAACTGCGCGACGACCTGGGGGTGCCACCCGCCGGGCACGGGTCGCTCGGCCACTGGGCGGACCAGGGTGTGCTGCTCCTCAACAGCACCCTCACCGTTCGTGCGGGGGCCGCCGGATCGCATGCCGGCCGCGGGTGGGAGCGGTTCACCGACGCCGTGCTCGCCGCCGTCGACCGTAAGGCGGAACGGGTCGTCTTCGTGCTGTGGGGGGCATCGGCCCGCCGAAAGGAAGCCCTCGTGACGGGTGCGCACCACGTCGTCGTCGCCTCGCCGCACCCCTCCCCGTTGTCCGCCCACAACGGCTTCTTCGGGAGCCGACCGTTCTCGAAGGTGAACGACGCACTCGTGGCCGCAGGTCTCGACCCCGTCGACTGGGCGCTGCCGCCCCGGGTGTCCGGCGGGTCCTGACCGTCCGGTCGGCGACTACGGTCGCCCCGTGGACCGAGGAGCCGACACGCTCAGGGCGCTCGCCGTCGCCGTGGCGGCCCGGGTGCCCGTCGTGCTGTGGGGGCCGCCCGGGTCGGGCAAGACCTCCGCGGTGCAGGCCCTCGCGGCTGTTGCGGGGCTCCCCTGCGAGGTGGTCATCGCGGCGATCCGAGAACCGTCGGACTTCGCAGGGCTGCCGGTCGTGGTCGACGACGGGGTGGTGTTCGCGCCGCCGTCGTGGGCGCGACGGCTCGTCGCTGCGGGTCGGGGCATCCTGTTCCTCGACGAGCTGTCGACCGCACCGCCGGCGGTGCAGGCGGCGCTGCTGCGGGTCGTCCTCGAGCGTGTCGTCGGCGACCTCGCACTGCCCGACGGGGTGGTCGTCGTCGCTGCGGCGAACCCCCCGGAGGTCGCAGCGGACGGGTGGGACCTCGCCGCTCCGCTCGCGAACCGGTTCTGCCACCTCGAATGGGGGCTCGACGCGCCGACGTTCGCGCTCGGCATGGCCGGCGGGTTCGCGGCACCGACGGTCGTCGATCTCCCGGTCGGTTGGGAACGTCAGGTGGTGCGGGCGAAGGCGCTCGTCGGTACGTTCGCCACGCTCCGGCCGGCGCTCCTGTCCGTCCCCCCGACCGATGCCGACGCTGCGGGACGTGCATGGCCGAGCCCCCGTTCGTGGGAGCTCGCCGCACGCCTGTACGCCGCGGCGACCGCCGCCGGTGCGGGGGAGGGGGTGCGGTCGCTCCTCGTGCGGGGCACGGTCGGTGACGGCGCCGGGGTGGAGTTCCTGGCTTGGGCTGCGGAGCTCGATCTGCCCGACCCCGAGGCGGTGCTGGCCGACCCGGCGTCCTTCGTGCTGCCCGAACGGGGTGACCGCGCGTACGCGGCGCTGTCGTCGATCGTCGGCGCGGTCGCGGCCGAGGCGACACCCGCACGCTGGGCGGCCGGTTGGCAGGTGCTCGACATCGCCGGGCGCACCGCCCCCGACGTCGCGGCGACCGCTGCACGGGTGCTCGCCCGTTGCCGGCCCGAGGGTGCGCCGGCCCCGGCGGAGGCGGCCCGGTTCATGCCGCTGCTCCGCGACGCCGGTCTCCTGTCGTGAGCGGGGCGGTCGACCCGGAGGTGCTGCACCGGGTCGCTGCGGCCCGCCTGTGGGCGGCACACCGGTTCCCGTACCTGGCCTCCGCGCTGTTCGCCTCGCCGGTGGAGATCGCGCCGGGGATCGGCGGGGTCGCCGCAGATGTGGCATGGCGCGTGTACGTCGACCCGGACGCGGTCCGCGCTTGGCCGATCGAGACGACCGGGTCGATGCTCGTCCACCACGTCGGTCACCTGCTGCGCGACCACGCCACCCGGGCGGCGGAGACCGACGTCCGCCACGACCTGGAGGGCTGGTTGCGGGCGACGGACGCCGAGATCAACGACGACCTCGCCGCCGGTCTCGCGCTCCCGTCGTCGCAGTTGCGACCGGGCGATCTCGACCTCGTCGACGGGCGGCTCGCGGAGGAGTACTTCGCCGAGCTCCGCGACGGCCGGCACACGCGGCGGCCCGAGCCGTGCGTCGACTGCGGGAGCGCCGCGCACGGCGAGCAGCGCCCGTGGGAACGGGGCGGCGGACCGTCCGGTGACGGTGCGGGGTCGTCGGGTTCCGACGGTGATGGCAGCGGGGTCGACGGTCCGAGCGCGGACCTGCTGCGGCGGCAGGTCGCCGCCGACGTGCTGGCGCATGGTCGTCGTGCCGGCGACGTGCCCGCCGGTCTCGAACGCTGGGCGACGGCCTTGCTCCGCCCCACGGTCGACTGGCGCCGTGCGTTGCGGGCCGAGATCCGCCGTGGCGTCGGCGACGCAGCCGGGCGGGTCGACTACTCCTACCGGCGGCCGTCGCGGCGGGCCGCGGCGCTCCCGCAGGTCGTGTTGCCGTCGCTGCGCCGCCCGGTTCCCGAGGTCGCCGTGGTCTGCGACACGTCCGGGTCGGTGGGTGGCCCGATGCTCGACAGGGTCCTCGCCGAGGTCGACGGGGTGCTCGGCGCGGTCGGGGTGCGTGGGGTGCGGGTGCTGTCGGTCGACGCTGCGGTCCACGACGTCCGTCGGGTGGCACGCGCCGGTGCGCTGCGGTTGCGGGGTGGTGGCGGGACGGACATGGGCGTCGGGATCACCGCTGCCGTCGAACTGCGTCCCCGGCCGGCGGTCGTGGTCGTCCTCACCGACGGCGAGACCCCGTGGCCGGTGGCCGCGCCGGTCGGGGCCCGGGTGGTCGTCGGCCTGATCGGCGACGGTGCGCCGGACCCGCCGTCGTGGGCTCGCACGGTCAGGATCCCGCTCGACGGTCGGGGTGCCGGCGGCGTCTGATCAGCGTGCGGCGACGCTCGGCCCGTCGGGGGTCGAGAAGTCGTAGCCCTTCGGCACCACGACGACGCCGGCCGGGCTGACCGGGAACCGGGCGAGGTCCTCCTCGGGTTCGACCCCGATGCGCACCCCGGCGGGGATGCGCACGTTCTTGTCGACGATGCAGCGGCGGAGAACGGCGCCGGGACCGACGTGCACACCGGGGAACACGATCGCCTCCGCGAGGCGCGCGCCGTGATCGACGTACACCGTCGGCGACACGATCGACCGGAGCACCTCGGCCCCCGACACGATCGAACCCTGGCCCAGCAGGCTGTCCTCGATGTTCGCCGTCTCGCCGTCCGCGCCCCGTGAGATCTTCGCCGGCGGCAGCGGCAGGTGGTCCGTGAAGACCGGCCACCTGTCGTTGTAGAGGTTGAACACCGGAACCGGCGTGATCAGGTCCATGTTCGCCTCGAAGTAGGCGTCGAGGGTCCCGACGTCCCGCCAGTACCCGCGCTCCCGGGGCTCCTGGCCGGGCACGACGTTGTGGGAGAAGTCGTACACCCGGGCGACCCCACGTTCGGTGAGCGCAGGGACGACGTCGGACCCGAGGTCTGCGAGCACGGGTCGTCCCGGGCGCGGGGTGACGACGTCGCACAACGTGTCCGTGTCGAAGACGTAGTTCCCCATCGACGCGAGGCAGCGCTCCGGGTCGCCGGGCATCGTCGGGGGCGTCGGTGACTTCTCGTGGAACGCCGTGATCCGCCCGCTCGCGTCCGCCTCGATCACCCCGAACGCGGACGCCTCACGGCGGGGGACGGGGATCGCGGCGACGGTGACACCGGCCCCGGACGCGACGTGGTCGGCGACCATCTGGCGGGGGTCCATCCGGTAGATGTGGTCGGCGCCGAAGACGCACACAAGATCGGGCTGTTCGTCCGCGATGAGGTTCAGGTTCTGGTAGATCGCGTCGGCCGAACCGGCGAACCAGTGCGGTCCACGGCGCATCTGGGCGGGGACGGGGGTCACGTAGTTCCCGAGCAGCGTCGAGAACCGCCACGTCTGGCTGATGTGCCGGTCGAGGCTGTGGCTCTTGTACTGGGTGAGGACGACGATCTTGAGGTACCGGGCGTTCGCGAAGTTCGACAGCGCGAAGTCGATGAGCCGGTAGGCGCCACCGAAGGGGACGGCGGGCTTCGCCCGATCGTCGGTGAGGGGCAGGAGGCGCTTGCCTTCACCGCCGGCGAGGACGATCACGAGCACCTTCGGATCGGCGGCCATGGGCGGACCGTAGCGTCTGCTCAGCCCATCCGGAGGCTGCGGACACGCTCGTAGAGGGCGAGGTGCTCCCGGGCGGGCGCGGCCCAGGACGTGTCGAGACGGAGGACGCGTCGCCGCAGCGCCGCCACCCGCCGACGGTCGGTGAGACCGCGGCGTGCCCGCCACAGGGCGTCGAGGACGTCGACCGTGGTCGGTCGTGCGGCGACCCAGCCGGTGCCGTGGCGCGGGTCGGCGTCGAGGTCGACGACGGTGTCCCGGAGGCCGCCGACCGCGGTGACGACGGGCAGCGCGCCGTAGCGCATCGCCTGGAGCTGCGTGAGCCCGCACGGTTCGAACCGGCTCGGCATCAGCAGCAGGTCGGCCCCGGCGAGGAACCTGCGGGCGAGGCCGTCGTCGTAGCCCTCCACGAACGCGACGCGCCGGGGGTGCGTGGCGGCGGCGTCCCGCAGTGACGCGGCGAGCGCGGCGTCGCCTGCGCCGAGGACCGCGAGCCGCAACCCGATCCCGGCGAGGAACGGCACGCAACCGAGCGCGAGGTCGACGCCCTTCTGCTCGACGAGGCGGGTCACCATCACCGCGACCGGGTCGTCGCGGTCGGTGGTGTGCCCCCAGCCGAGCCGGTCGAGGAGGTCGTCCCGGTCGACCGTGCGTCCGGCGAGGTCGGATGCGTCGAACGGCCGGGCGAGCTCACCGTCCGTCGCCGGGTCCCAACGCCGGGCGTCGATGCCGTTCAGGATGCCGACGAGCGAGTCGCCGCGCTCCCGGAGCAGGTCGTCGAGGCCCGCGCCGTGATCGGGGTGGACGATCTCGGTGGCGTAGGTGGGGCTCACGGCGACGACGACGTCGGCGAGCCGGACCGCGCCGGCGAGCGGATTCGTCCCACCGTGCCGGGCGAACGCCGCACCACGGGGCCCGATGTCGTCGAGCCAGGCGGCGTCCGTCGCTCCCTGGTACGCCAGGTTGTGGATCGTGAAGACGGTCGGGACGGTCGGGTCGAGCGCGGCGAGCGCGGTCGCGGTGTGCCAGTCGTTCAGGTGCACGACGTCGGGTCGCAGTGCTGCGGCGAGCGCGGCGACGGCGCGACCGAACCGCAGGAACCTGCCGTCGTTGTCCTGCCAGCCGGTGCCGTCTGCTCGCAGGTAGGGGTGGGGGCGCTCGATCCCGGTGACGTCGACGAGGTGCACGGCGCCGCACACGTCGTGCACTCCGGTGCGCACCGACGCCGCGCCCACCCATGCCGGCACGTCGAGCGGGATTCGGACCTCGTCGACCAGCCGGACCGTCGGGTCGTAGTCGGGGACGACGACGGTGACCTCCGTGCCGCTGCGCCGCAGTTCGTCGACGAGTCCGGCGGCCGCCTGCGACAGCCCGCCGACGCTCGCGAGCGGCGCGAGCTCGGCGGCGGCGAAGAGGACGTGCACGGCGCCATGCTCCCATGCGTCCGCCGTGCCCGGCGAGCGAGCAGCCGTAGGATCGTCCCGTGGGTGCCGACCTCTTCGCCGCCGCCGTCGACCGGCGTCTGTCCCGGCGGGCGCCGCTCGCCGACCGGTTGCGCCCCCGTTCCCTCGACGACGTCGTCGGGCAGGACCACCTGCTCGGTCCGGGTCGGCCACTGCGCGCGCTCGTCGGTGCCGGTCGCCTGTCGTCGCTCGTGCTGTGGGGTCCGCCCGGTACCGGGAAGACGACCATCGCCCGCCTCGTCGCCGGGGCCGTCGACGCCGAGCTCGTGCAGCTGTCCGCGGTCAGCGCGTCGGTGAAGGACGCACGGGAGGTGATCGTCGGCGCCGAACGGCGGCTCGGCGAGTACGGGCGTGCGACGATCCTGTTCCTCGACGAGGTCCACCGGTTCAACCGTTCGCAGCAGGATGCGCTGCTGCCGGCCGTCGAGTCTGGTGTGCTGGTCCTCATCGGGGCCACGACGGAGAACCCGTACTTCTCGGTGAACGCGGCGCTGCTGTCACGGTCGTCGCTGTTCCGGCTCGAACCGCTCGGCACCGAGGCCGTGGTCGCGGTGCTACGCCGCGGTGTCGCCGAGGTCGGGGTGCCGGCCACCGACGACGCGCTCGACGCGCTCGCAGTCGCGGCGGGTGGCGACGCCCGTCACGCACTCGGAGCCCTCGAGGTGGCCGCTGCGCTGGCCGCCGAGCGGGGGGCGTCGACGGTCGAGGTCGACGACGCCCGTGGCGCGCTCGGAACGCGCACCCTGCGGTTCGGGGTCGACGACCACTACGACGTGGCCAGCGCGTTCATCAAGAGCGTGCGGGGGTCCGACGTCGACGCGGCCCTGTACTGGCTCGCCCACCTGCTCGAGGCGGGGGAGGACCCCCGTTTCATCGCCCGACGACTCGTGATCGCAGCGTCGGAGGACATCGGCATGGCCGACCCGACGAGCCTGCTCGTCGCCGACGCCGCAGCGCGTGCCGTGGAGTTCGTCGGCCTCCCCGAGGCCCGACTGAACCTGGCGCAGGCGACCGTCCACCTGGCGACCGCCCCGAAGTCGAACCGGGTCCTCGCCGCACTCGACGCGGCCACCGAGGACGTCCGCAACGTGGCCGTCGGTGGGGTTCCCGTCCACCTGCGGGGTGCCGGGTACGGCGGTGCCGCGGCGATCGGTCACGGTGTCGGCTACCGCTACCCCCACGACGACCCACGGGGCTGGGTGCACCAGGCGTACCGGCCCGACGAGGTGGCGGGCAGCGTCTACTACCGACCCTCCGACGCCGGCGCCGAGGCCGAACTCGCGCAGCGTTGGCGTCGTGCCGGCGGCGGGGGTGCGTCGTGAGCGCCGCCGATCTCGTCGCTGTGGTCGTCACCATCGTCGCGGTCGGCGCCGCGACCGGGCTCGGGGTCGCCACGGTGCTCGTCGTCCGTGCTGCCGCCGCGCTGGGCCGCAGCGCCTCCCGCCTCGACGAGCTCGCCCGCCGGTTGGCCGAGGAGGTCGACCAGCTGGCGACGACCGTGCGCGACGACGTCCAGCGGGCCGGGGAGCTCGTCGAGCGGAGCGCGGGCATCGCCGCCACCCTCGAGGACGCGTCGAGGGTCACCTACGACGTCGTCGCCTCGCCGATGATCAAGGTGGCGGCGTTCGCCGCCGGGCTGCGGCGTGGTCTGGCCCGCTTGCGGGGTGTGCGCGAGGAGGCACCGTCGACCCGACGTCGACGGTGGAGAGGACGGTCCTGAGATGCGACGACTCACGTGGATGACCGTCGGTGCGGTGCTCGGTGGCGTCGGCTCGCGGTGGGCCCGCCGACGGGCGGTCCGGCTCGTGCGGCGAGGCGGCCCGCTCGAGGTCGTACGGCGTGCCGGTGGTGCGGTACGCGGGCGGGTGCTCGACGCGGTCGGTGAGGGTCGCCGGACCGCGTCGGAGACCGAGCAGCGGCTCCGCGCCGGCCGCGACCGCGACCTCCCGCCCGTCTGAGGGGCGACCCGGGTCGAGCGTCTACGCTGCGCATCGTTATGCAGGCCAACGAGCTCCGTCGTGCGTTCACCGAATTCTTCGCCGAGCGCGGCCACACCGCGGTGCCGTCGGCCGGACTCATCCCGAACGACCCGACGCTGCTGTTCACCGTCGCCGGCATGGTGCCGTTCAAGCCGTACTTCCTCGGCGAGGAGACCCCGGCGTTCCGGCGGGCCGTCTCGGTGCAGAAGTGCGTCCGCGCCGGCGGCAAGCACAACGACCTCGAGGAGGTCGGCCGGACGAGTCGTCACCTGACGTTCTTCGAGATGCTCGGGAACTTCAGCTTCGGGGACTACTTCAAGCGCGAGGCGATCAGCTGGGCGTGGGCGTTCGTCACCGAACGACTCGGACTCGACCCGGAACGGCTGTGGGTGACGGTGCACGTCTCCGACGACGAGGCGGAACGCATCTGGATCGACGAGGTCGGTGTCCCCGCGGCGCGGATCCAACGGCTCGACAAGGACAACTTCTGGCAGGCCGGTGACACCGGCCCCTGCGGTCCGTGCAGCGAGATCTTCTGGGACAAGGGTCCGGCGTTCGGTGCCGAGGGTGGACCTGCGCACGGTTCCGACGAGCGCTACATCGAGATCTGGAACCTCGTGTTCATGCAGTTCGACGGTCAGCCCGACGGCTCCCGCGTGCCGTTGCCCCGTCCGTCGATCGACACCGGAGCCGGCCTCGAACGGGTGCTCACGGTGCTCCAGGGCGTCGACTCGGTGTGGGACATCGACGAGTTCGTCCGGCTCCTCGACGTCGCCCAGCAGGTCTCCGGTGTCGCCTACGGCAAGGACCCGGCGACCGACGTGTCGCTGCGGATCTTCGCCGAACACGCCCGCACGATGACGTTCCTCGTCTCCGACGGCGTGTTCCCCTCGAACGAGGGCCGCGGGTACGTGCTGCGCCGGATCATCCGTCGGGCGGTCCGCCACGCGTACCTGCTCGGTCTCGCCGAACCGGTCATGCCCCGCATGGTCGACGCCGTCGTCGAGGTCATGGGCGCCGACTACCCCGAGCTCGTGCGGAGTCACGACTTCGTGCGCGGTGTCGTCACCCGTGAGGAGGACAACTTCCGTCGCACGCTCGCGACCGGTTCGACGATCCTCGACGAGGCGCTCGCCGTCGTTCCCGCCGGCGGGGTGCTGCCCGGGGCGACCGCGTTCCAGCTCCACGACACCTACGGCTTCCCCCTCGAGGTCACCCAGGAGATCACCGCCGAACGCGGTGTCGGTGTCGACGTCGCCGGGTTCGAGGCGGAGATGGCCGAGCAGCGCCGCCGCGCGAAGGACGCCCGCAAGGGTGCCGAGGTCGACGAGCACCTCGAGCAGTACCAGGGCCTCGTCGAGCAGTTCGGCCCCACCGAGTACCTCGCCCGTGGTCCCGAGACGGTTGCCTCGGCACGGGTGCTCGCCCTCGTCGGCGACGCCGTGTTCCTCGATCGCACGCCGTTCTACGCCGAGGCCGGCGGTCAGCAGGGCGACCACGGCACGATCGTGACCGAGACCGGTTCGCTGCGGATCGTCGACACGAACTACGCGCTTCCCGGACTCGTCCGCCACGTCGTCGGTGACCTCGAGGGCAGCGTGTACCCGGGTCAGGTCGCCGAGGCCGCGGTCGACGCCGACCGGCGTGACGCCATGCGTCGCAACCACACAGGCACCCACCTGCTGCACTGGGCGCTGCGCCGGGTGCTCGGCGACCACGTGCGCCAGCAGGGCTCCCTCGTCGCGCCGGACCGGCTGCGGTTCGACTTCAGCCACTACGACAGCGTGACGTCCGAGCAGCTCGCCGAGATCGAGGACCTCGTCGCCGGCGAGGTGCTGCGGAATCATCCGGTCCGCACCTACGAGACGACGAAGACCCACGCCGAGGAGGTCGGTGCCCTCGCGTTCTTCGGCGACAAGTACGGGGACATCGTGCGGGTCGTCGAGGCCGGGCCGTCGGTCGAGCTCTGCGGCGGCACGCACGTCCGCCAGACCGGGGACATCGGTGCGGTCCGGGTCGTCGCCGAGGGTTCGATCGGGTCGAACATCCGGCGCATCGAGGCGATCACCGGGTTCGACACCGTCATCCGCCTGCGCGAGACCGAGGGACGTCTGCGGCAGGCCGCCGAGCTGCTCAACGTCGGGGTCGAGGACGTGCTCGACGGTCTCGAGCGCCGTCTCGCCCAGCTCCGTGCCCTCGAGGGCGAGCTCCGACAGCTCCGCCGACGCATGACCCTCGACCGGGTGGCCGACCTGGCGGCGGCTGCGGTCGACGGTGCCGTCGTGACCCGCGTCGACGGCCTGGCCAGGGACGACTACCGGGAGCTCGCGCTCGCCGTGCGCGCCGTCGAGGGGATCGACGTCGTCGTCCTCGCCGGTGAGGCCGACGGGGGCGGTGTCGCCATGGTGGCGGCGGTGCGCCCGGGCGGGCGGACGACGGCAGGTGCGTTGCTCGCCGATGCGGCGAAGCACGTCAAGGGCGGCGGTGGACGCGGCGACGAGCTGGCGGTCGCAGGCGGCAAGGACGTCGCCGGGATCGAGGCGGCGCTCGACGTGGTCCGTTCGGCGCTCGCTGCGGGCTGAGGCGGTGGAGCGGGACCGGCGAGCCGTCGGCCTCGACCTCGGCAGCCGCCGGATCGGCGTGGCCGTCTGTGACGGGGCCGGGACGATCGCCGTGCCGTGGGGCACGATCGACCGCAGCGGCGACCGTTCGGTCGACCACCGGCGGATCGCGGAGGTCGTCGAGGAGACCGGTGCGGTCACCGTCGTCGTCGGACTCCCGTTGCGGCTCGACGGCTCGGTCGGCCCGGCGGCGGAGGGTGTCCTCGGCGAGATCGACGAGATCGCGTCCGCGGTCGGGGTGCCGGTCGAGTCCTACGATGAACGCCTCACGACCGTGACCGCCGAGCGGGGTCTGAAGGAGCGGGGCATGCGGGGCAGGCGACGTCGCACGGTGGTGGACCAGCTGGCGGCGACCGTCATCCTGCAGGGCTGGCTCGACGCCGGTCGGGGGACCGGCCGGTGACGCAGGACGACCGCTACTTCGACGACGGCGACGACGGCACCTGGGTCAGGGTGCGTCGTCCGGTGCGGGGCGGGCGGCGGTTCGCCGGTCTGTCCGGCATCGTGACCACGATCGTGGTCGTCGCGCTCGTCGGGAGCTGGCTCTGGGTCGACCGTCGCGTCGATCCGCCCGGCGGTCCGGGTGCGGTCGTCGAGGTCGTCGTCCCCCTCGGTTCGACGACCGCCGACATCGCCGCCCTCCTCGAGACCGAGGGCGTGGTGGCCGACGGCGGGTTCTTCCGCTACTACGTCCGCTTCAAGGGGTCCGGCGGGTACGAGGCGGGGAGCTACGAGTTCACCCGCAACTCCTCGATGGCGGAGGCGCTGCGTGTGCTCGAGGGCGGACCGTTCCGGACCGACGAGTGGGTCAACGTCACGTTCCCCGAGGGGTACCGCCTCGCGCAGTTCGAGCGCCGTCTCCTCGAGCAGGTTCCGGACCTCGACCCCGAGGCGTTGCGTGCCGCGTTGCGGGACGGTGTGGTGCGGTCGGCGCTGCAGCCCCCCGGCGCATCGCTCGAGGGGTTCCTGTTCCCGGACACCTACCGGATCGACGACGAACTGACCGAGGCCGAGATCGTGCGCATGTTCGTCGAGCAGTTCGACGCCGTCGCGACCGAGGTCGACCTCGTCCGTCGTTCCGCCGCACTGGGCCTCACTCCCTTCGAGGTGCTCGTCGTGGCGTCCATGATCGAGGAGGAGACGTTCGTCCCGGACGAACGACCGAAGGTCGCCCGGGTGGTCTACAACCGGATCGCGCAGGGCATGACGCTCGGTATCGACGCGACGGTGCTCTACGCGGTGGGCAAGGAGACCGGCCCGATCACACGGAGTGACCTCGACGTCGACTCGCCGTACAACACCCGAAAGTTCCCCGGTCTGCCGCCCGGGCCGATCGCGTCGCCGGGGCGCGCGTCGATCGAGGCGGCGCTCGCGCCCGAGGACGGCCGGTGGCTCTACTACGTGCTCGCCGATGCCGACGGTCGCCATTTCTTCACCGAGTCGGCCGCAGAGTTCGAACGCCAGGTCGCCATCTCCGACGCGCTGGGGCTCCTCGAATGACGGGTGCAGCGCTCCCGACGCCGACGGGGGCGACCCGGCTCGCCGCCGTGATCGGCGCCCCGGTCCGCCATTCGCTCTCGCCGGCGCTGCACAACGCGGCCTTCGCGGCGACCGGCCTCGACTGGGTGTACGTGGCGCTCGAGGTCGCACCCGGTCGGGCCGCTGCGGCACTCGACGCGGTGCGGGTCCTCGGCATCGCCGGTCTCTCGGTGACGATGCCCCACAAGGCCGACGTGGCCGCCGCTGTCGACGAGTGCACGCCGGCGGCTGCTGCGCTCGGTGCGGTGAACTGCGTCGAGGTGCGCGACGGGCGCCTGGTCGGGCACAACACCGACGGTGACGGCTTCGTCGACAGCCTGCGTGCCGAGGCCGGTTTCGACCCGGCGGGGCGTCGCGCCGTGGTGCTCGGTGCCGGCGGTGCCGCCCGTGCCGTCGTCGTCGCGCTCGCCGCGGCGGGTGCGAGCGAGGTCGTCGTCGTGAACCGCACCGAGGCGCGGGCCGTCGAGGCTGCCCGTCTCGCCGGCGCGGTCGGCCGCGCCGGGGACGCCGACGCCGTTGCGGGCGCCGACCTCGTGGTGAACGCCACCTCCGTCGGCATGACGGGGGCCGGGGGCGTGGACCTGCCCTGCGACGCGGCCCTGTTGCGGCCCGGTCAGGTCGTCGCCGACCTCGTGTACCAGCCCCTCGACACGCAGTTCCTGCAGGCGGCGCGGTCCCGTGGGGCGACGGCGGTCAACGGTGTCGGGATGCTGCTGTATCAGGCCGCTCGCGCCTTCACGATCTGGACCGGTGTCCCCGCACCCGTGGCGGCGATGCGGGACGCGGTCGCCGACCGTTTCCGGTGATGCTGCGGGTCGGGATCGTCCTCGTCGCCGTCGTCGGCGCGCTCGTCGCCGGCCCGGTCCTCGTCCGCGTCGCCGGTGTCGTCGCCACCCCGGAGCCGTTGCGCAGCGGTCTGCGCACGCTCGAACGGCCGGGCCGGATGTCGACGTACGGCTGGACGGCGGTGACCGTCGCCGGTGCTGCCGCGATCGCGTTCCGGGCCCCGTCACCGGCGCGGGGTCTGCTCCTCGCCTGGTTCGGTGCGGTCCTCGTCGTGGTGTCCGCGGTCGATGCCGTGCACTACCGGATCCCCGACCGGGTGACCTTCCCCTCCGTCGGTGTGGCGGCGCTCGCGGTGGGCGGACTCGCCGCTCTCGAGGGTTCGGTGGCGCCGCTCGTCGGTGCCGGGGTCGGGGCCGTCACCTTCAGCGGTGTCCTGGGACTCGCGCACCTGCTGTCACCCCGGGGCATGGGCCTCGGCGACGTGAAGCTCGCCGTGGTCCTCGGCGGGGTGTGCGGGGCGTTCGCGCCCGACGTCGGCGGTGCGTTGGCGATCGTGCTCGCAGCACTGTTCGCCGCGAGTCTCGTCGGGACCGCCCTCGGTCTGGGGTTGTTGGCGATCCGTCGGCGCAACGCGCCGTTCCCCTTCGGACCGGCGCTCGCGGCCGGATCCTTCGCGGTCGCCGTCTGGTCCGCCGCGGGGTGATCGGGTCCTCGCCCTCTACGCTCTCCGGGATGACGTCGCAGGTGGTCCTCGTGGGCCTGATGGGGGCGGGGAAGTCCTCGGTCGGGCGGGTGCTCGCCGACCGACTCGGGCGCGCCTTCGTCGACGTCGACGAGGCCATCGTCGCCCGGACGGGAGCGTCCGTCCCCGAGGTCTTCCGGGCGCAGGGCGAGGAAGGCTTCCGGGCGATCGAGGCGGCGACCGTCGCCGACCTCCTCGCCGACCCGCAGCCGCGGGTGCTCGCCGCGGGTGGTGGTGCGGTGGTGACCGCCGCCGTCCGTGATCGACTCCGGTCGCCCGACGTCGCGGTCGTCTGGCTCGACGCGCCACCCGACGAACTGCTCCGGCGCGTGGGGCACGACCCCGGTCGCCCGATGCTCGGCGCCGACCCCGGGGCGGCGTTGCAGCGACTGCACGGTGAACGTGCTCCCTGGTACCGGGAGGTCGCCGACGTCGTCGTCGACGCAGGCACCGGCCTGACCGAGCAGGTCGCCGAACGTGTCGTCGCTGCGCTGCGAGCCGACGGTCGGGTACAGGTCCCTGCGGACCGGTCGAGCGTGCAGGTCGAGCTCGGGGACCGCTCCTACCCGGTGATCGTCGGTTCCGGGGTGCTCGACGAGGTTGCGGCGGTGCTGCCACCGGGAACGCGCCGAGTCGCGGTCGTGACCCAGTCCGGGGTGCGGGAGGCCGGCATCCTCGTCGACCCCGGTGTCCCGCACACCGTGCACGAGGTGGCCGAGGGCGAGGACGCGAAGACCTTCGCGACCGTCGAGGAGTTGTGCCGTTCCTGGGCTGCGGCCGGGATGAGCCGCGCCGACGCCGTCGTCGCGGTCGGTGGTGGTGTGGTCACCGACGTCGCAGGGTTCGCCGCAGCGGTGTACCACCGCGGGATCCCGGTCGTGCACGTCGCGACGACCCTCCTCGGTCAGGTCGACGCGGCGATCGGTGGGAAGACCGGGGTGAACCTGCCCGAGGGCAAGAACCTCGTCGGCGCGTTCTGGCAGCCGTCCGCAGTGCTGTGCGACGTGGGTGTGCTCGCCTCCCTGCCGGTGCGGGAGTACCGCAGCGGCATGGGCGAGCTCGCCAAGTACCACTTCCTCGGGGGTGGGGCGCTCGATCGCATGCCGTTGCCGCAGCGGGTGGCCGCGGCGGCGGGGATCAAGGCCGAGGTGGTCTCCGGCGACGAACGCGAGGGTGGCCGCCGGGCCATCCTCAACTACGGCCACACGCTCGCCCACGCGCTCGAGATCGCCGGCGGCTTCGATCTGCGCCACGGCGAGGCCGTCGCGATCGGTCTGGTCTTCGCAGCCGAACTCGGCCGGGTGCTCGGCCGGATCGACGACGTCCGTGTGGCGGAGCACCGTCGTGTCGTCGCCGCGTACGGCCTGCCCGGTGCACTGCCCCGTGGGAGTGATCGCGACGAGCTCGTCCGGTTGATGGCCCGGGACAAGAAGGCGCTCGCCGGGATCACGTTCGTCCTCGACGGTCCGGACGGCGTGGTGCCGGTGACCGATATCCCGCGCGCTGCGCTCGACGCGGCGTTCGATGCGACGGAGGAGGCGTGATGACGCTCGGACCTGTCCTGCTGCTCTCGGGCCCGAACCTCAACCTGTTGGGTCGGCGTGAGCCCGAGATCTACGGAACCGCCACCCTCGAGGACCACGTGGCGACGCTGCGCGGCGTGCTCGCCGCGGGAGGGGTCGAGCTCGAGCACCTCCAGTCGAACCACGAGGGCGAGATCATCGACGCCGTGCACGCGGCACGCGGCCGGGTCGCGGCGATCGTGATCAACCCGGGTGCGTTCACCCACTACGCCTGGGGGATCCACGACGCGCTCGCTGCCTTCGACGGCCCGGTCGTGGAGCTGCACATCTCGAACCCGAACGCGCGTGAGGCGTGGCGGCACACCTCCGTCGTAGCGCCGGTCGCCACGGGGACGATCTGCGGGTTCGGCGGTGCGGGCTACGCGCTCGCAGGCCGTGCCGTGCTCGGGCTGCTCGGGCGCACCGAGGGGTCGTGACCGGGCGGGTCCTGCCGCCGTTCGACCGGCGGGGGCGGCTCGACGTCGTCGCTGGGCTGCCCGCTGCCGCGGGCGTCGACACCTTCGTCGTATCCGACCCGTCGAACGTGCGCTGGGCGACCGGGTTCACCGGCTCGAACGGCACCCTCGTGGTGGGGTCCGGCGGCGTGCGCCTCCTCACCGACGCCCGCTACCGTGACCAGGCGCCGGCCGAACTGGCGGCGGGTGGCGTTGGTGGCGTGGTCGAGGTCGTCGAGGTGCCCTCCGGTGAGGAGGGCGACGCGGTGTGGCGCACGGTGCTCCCGCAATCGGGCCGGGTCGGGCTCGAGGCGGCGGTCGTGTCGTGGGCGACGGTCCGTGCCTTCGGGCGGATCGTGCCGGGGGTGGAGTTCGTGCCGACGTCGGGTGTCGTCGAGGTGCCCCGGGCCCGCAAGGACGCGGCGGAACTGGCGCGCATCGCCACCGCCGCTGCAGCGGTCGACGCGGCGCTTGCCCGGATCGTGCCGCTGGTCGACGGGACCCGTACCGAGCTCGAGCTCGCCCGGGCACTCGACGCCGCGCTCGTCGACGCCGGGGCCTCGGGACCGGCGTTCGAGACGATCGTCGCGTCCGGCCCGAACGGCGCGCTGCCGCACGCCCGGCCGACCGACCGGGTCGTCGCCCTCGACGACCTCGTCGTCGTCGACGTCGGCGGGGTCGTGGACGGGTACCGGTCCGACATGACACGGACGTTCTGCACGGGGACCCCGACGACGGAGGCCGCCCGGGTGTGGGAGGTGGTCGCCGCTGCGCAGCGTGCCGGCTGTGCTGCGGTCCGACCGGGTGCGCCGACGTCCGCCGTCGACACCGCGGCGCGCGGTGCGATCACGGCGGCCGGTTACGGGGCGTGGTTCACCCACGGCACCGGCCACGGGGTGGGGCTCGACGTCCACGAGGCCCCGTCGGTGCCGCGTTCGGGTGGGGTGGACCTCGAGGTCGGCCACGTCCTCACCGTCGAACCGGGCGTGTACCTGCCCGGCCGGTTCGGTGTGCGCATCGAGGACACGGTTGTCGTGACGGACGACGGATGCCGTAGCCTCACCGAGTTCCCGACCGTCCTGCGGCCGGCGCGGTCGGCCTGACCTCGCCACCGGACCGTCGTCCCAGGGAGGACCGATCATGGCGATGATCACCACGAACGACATCAAGAACGGCATGACGCTGAACCTCGACGACGGGCTGTTCACCATCGTCGACTTCCAGCACGTCAAGCCCGGCAAGGGCGGCGCGTTCGTGCGGACGACCCTCAAGAACGCCCGCACCGGTCAGGTCGTCGACCGCACGTTCCGAGCCGGGGAGAAGGTCGACCGGGCCATCCTCAACAAGCGGGAGATGCAGTTCCTCTACCGCGACGGTGCCGACTACGTGTTCATGGACACGTCGTCCTACGAGCAGATCAACGTCGGTCCGGCCGCCCTCGGTTCCGCGTCGGACTACCTCGTGGAGAACGCCGAGGCGATCCTCGTGATGTACGAGGACGAGATCATCGAGACTGAGCTCCCGGCGTCGGTCGAGCTCACGATCGCGGAGACCGAGCCGGGTGTGCAGGGCGATCGTGTCTCGGGCGCCCGCAAGCCGGCGAAGCTCGAGACGGGCCGGGTCATCCAGGTGCCGCTGTTCGTGAACCCGGGGGACCGGGTGAAGGTGGACACGCGCAGCGGCGACTACCTGACCCGGGCCTGAGATGGCTCGAGCCGGGGGCGGCGGCCGTCGTCTGGCCCGTGAGCGGGCCCTCTCGCTCCTGTACGAGGCCGAGTCGCGCGGGGTCGCCGTCGGGGACGTCGTCGCCGAGCAGCCGGTTGCTCCCGACGCGTTCGCAGTCGAGCTCGTGACCGGCGTGGCCGAGCACGTGACGACGATCGACGAGCTGCTCGACCGGTTCGCGACCGGCTGGCGGGTGGAGCGCATGGCCGCGATCGACCGGGCGGTCCTCCGCATCGGGGTGTTCGAGCTCGCGCACCGGCCCGACACGCCGACGGGTGTCGTGCTCGCCGAGGCGGTCGAGCTCGCGACCAAGTTCTCGACCGCAGAGTCCGGGCGGTTCGTGAACGGGGTGCTCGCCCGTGTCGCAGACGAGCTGCGCCCGGCTGCTACTGTGCCGGACTGACCGTGAAGCGGGTCCTGTGAGGCCCGGACGGACAGGAGCACCATGCACGCCCCGGCATCCCCGGAACCTGTGTCGCCCACGCCCCCGACCGGGGGCGTTTTCGTTCCCCGGACCCGTGTCCTCGACGCCGGCGACGTGCAGCGTGCGGTGTGGCGCATGGCGCACGAGATCTCCGAACGCAACCGGGGCACGGCCGACGTCGTCCTCGTCGGTCTCGCATCCGGTGGTGTCCACCTCGCGGGCCGGCTCGCCGACGCCCTCTGCGACATCGACGGGACGCGTCCGCCGACGGGCACCCTCGACGTCGCCTTCCATCGCGACGACATCGGTTTGCGGACGGTGATGCCGCACGGCGTCACCGACATCCCCGTCGAGGTCACCGACCGGGTCGTCGTCCTCGTCGACGACGTGCTGTTCACCGGGCGCACCGTGCGGGCGGCCCTCGACGCGCTGAACGACCACGGCAGGCCCCGTGCGGTGCAGCTCGCCGTGATGGTGGACCGTGGCCACCGGGAGCTTCCGATCCGGCCGGACTTCGTGGGCAAGAACCTGCCGACTCGGCGCGACGAGGTGGTCCGGGTCAACGGGGACGGCGTCGAGGTCGGGGAGGTGCAGGGATGAGGCACCTGCTCGGTGTCCGGGGGCTCGACCGCACGGAGCTCACCGGGCTGCTGGACCTCACCGACTCGTTCCGGGCGGTGAACGCGCGTCCGATCCCGAAGGTCCCGGCGCTGCAGGGGCGCACGGTCGCGACGCTGTTCTTCGAGGACTCGACCCGCACCCGGCTGAGCTTCGAGACCGCGGCGAAGCGGCTCTCGGCCGACACGCTGAGTTTCAGCGTCGGGACGTCGTCGGTGAAGAAGGGCGAGTCGCTGAAGGACACGGCCCGCACGATCGAGGCCATGGGCGTCGACGCGATCGTGGTCCGGCACAGCGCGTCGGGCGCTCCATGGCAGCTCGCAAGCTGGGTCGACGCGGCCGTCGTCAACGGCGGCGACGGCTGGCACGAGCACCCCACCCAGGCCCTCCTCGACGCGTTCACGCTCCGCAGCCGGTTCGGTTCGCTCGACGGTCTCCGGGTCGCGATCGTCGGTGACATCGCGCACTCCCGTGTCGCCCGGTCGAACGTCTGGGCGCTGAGCACCCTCGGCGCCGAGGTCACCCTCGTCGCACCTCGCACGCTGCTGCCGCCCGACACGGGTACCTGGCCGGTGCGGGTCGTGAACGATCTCGACGCAGTCCTCCCCGACGTCGACGTCGTGTACCTGCTGCGCATGCAGTTCGAACGGCAGGGCGCGGCGCTGGTGCCGTCCCTCGCCGAGTACGTCGCCCGGTTCGGTCTCACGCGCAGGCGGGCCGACGTGCTGCGCCCCGATGCGGTGGTGTTGCACCCCGGGCCGATGAACCAGGGGGTGGAGATCGCCCCCGAGGTTGCGGACGACCCGCGCTGCCTCGTCCTCGACCAGGTGGCGAACGGGGTGTCGGTCCGTATGGCGGTCCTGTTCCGTCTCCTCGGCGCCGGCCCGGTGTCCGACCCGGGAGGTTCCGGCGATGTCTGAGGTCGTGCTGCTCCGCGGCGGTGTCGTCGTCGACGCCGGGGGTGAACGGCGTGCCGACGTCGTCGTGGTCGACGGGACGATCGTCGCGGTCGGCCCCGACGCGGCGGCCGGCCGGTCGGGGACCGTGCTCGACTGCGACGGCGCCTACGTGATGCCCGGCTTCGTCGACCTGTTCACCGGGGTCGGTGAGCCTGCGGACCCGACCGCCGAGACGATCGCCACGGCGACCCGGGCCGCAGCGCTCGCGGGGTGTACTGCGATCGTGGTGGCGGTCGACCATGTCGATCCGCTCGACGGACCGGCGAAGTTGCACCACCTGCGTGCGCTCGCGACGGGCGCCGCCTGCGATGTGGTGCCCACCGCGGCGTTGACGCTCGGCGCAGCGGGGGAGCGTCTCGTCCCCATGGCCGAGCTCGCCGCGCTCGGGGTCCGCATCTTCGGTGACCCGCACGGGGTGGAGGACCCGACGGTGCTGCGGCGTGCGATGGCCTACGCCGCCGACCTCGGCGTCACCGTCGCGCTCGACCCCGTCGACCCGCTGCTCGCCGCCGCAGGTCACATGCACGAGGGTGCGTGGTCGTCTCTGCTCGGCATCGCCGGCATTCCCGCGGAGGCGGAGGAGCTCGGCGTCGGTCGGGCGCTGGCCCTCGCGCTTCGCACCGGCGTGCGTCTGCACCTGCGGCACCTCTCGACGGCGGCATCGATCGGGATGGTGACCGCCGCCCGTCGCGCCGGGCTCGCACTCACCGCGGACGTGACCGCTGCCCACGCGGTGCTCGTCGACGGCGACTGCGCAGACTTCGATCCGGCGTACAAGGTCGCACCGCCGCTCCGACCCGGTGCCGATCGTGCTGCGATCGCCGAGGCGGTGCGCGCCGGTGCGGTCGACGCGCTCGCGAGCGGCCACGTCCCCGTTCCCGCGATCGCGAAGGACGTCCCCTTCGCCGAGGCGGCCCCGGGCGGCGCGATGCTGCCCTTCTCGACCTCGCTCGTGTTCGACCCGATCGGCTGCTCGCCGACCGGCGCGGTCGCGGTCCTCGCGGACGGGCCGGCGCGCATCGCCGGCATCGACGAGCGCCACGGCGGACCACTGCTCGAGGGTCGCGCCGGCAACATCGTCGTGTTCGACCCGAACGCGACCTGGACGGTCGGCGGATCCGCCCACCCGAGCCTGACGGCCAGCACCCCGCTCGTCGGCCGCACACTGCGGGGACGGGCCCGCCACACCCTTGTCGACGGCATCGCCGTCGTGATCGACGCGGAGGCGCAACGATGAACGAGCTCGCGCACCTGGTGCTCGCCGACGGCAGCACCTTCGAGGGTGTCGCCGCCGGTTGGCGGCCACCGGAGGGGATCGCCGTCGGCGAGATCGTGTTCAACACGGTGCTCTCCGGCTACCAGGAGGTGATCAGCGACCCGTCCTACGCGGGGCAGGTGATCACCTTCACCTACCCCCATATCGGGAACTACGGGACGAACCCGACCGACGACGAGTCGGTGCGCCCGCACTGCCGGGGGATCGTGGTGCGCGAACTGGCGCGGCGGGCGTCGAACTGGCGCAGCGAGGAGTCCCTCGAGGACTTCCTCGTGCGGCACCGGATCCCGGCGATCACCGAGGTCGACACGCGGCGGCTCACCCGGGTGCTGCGTGACCGCGGCGCGATGCCGGGCGCGTTCGGCACCGCCCCCGTCGACGCACTGCTCGCCGCAGCGCAGGCCGACGGCGGCACCGAGGGCGTCGACCACGTGCGCGCCGTCACCCGCAACGACGTCCGTGTCGTTCCCGGGGCGACGGGCCGGCGGGTGGTCGCCTACGACTTCGGGATCAAGGAGTCGATCGTGCGCCGCCTGGCCGAGGTCGCGACCATCGAGGTGGTGCCCGCGACGACGCCGGCCGCCGACGTGCTGCGCGGCCGCCCCGACGGCGTGTTCCTCTCCAACGGTCCCGGTGATCCGGCGGCGCTGCCGTGGGCGGTGGAGACGGTGCGCGACCTCGTCGGCAACGTGCCGATCTTCGGGATCTGCCTCGGCCACCAGCTCCTCGGCACGGCGCTCGGCGGCACGACGTTCAAGCTGCCGTTCGGTCACCACGGTGGCAACCACCCGATCCTGCGGGTCGACACCGGCACGGTCGAGATCGCCTCGCACAACCACAACTACGCGATCGACCCGGCGTCACTCGGTGGCGACGTCGAGGTGACGCACCGGAACCTGAACGACGGGACCGTCGGCGGGCTGCGCAGCGTCGGCCGCTGGTGCTTCTCCGTGCAGTACCACCCCGAGGCCGGTCCGGGTCCGCACGATCCGACCTACCTGTTCGACCTGTTCGCCGACCTGATGGACGGCTTCGCCCGCAGCCGAGGAGACCACTGAGATGCCCCGCCGTACCGACATCTCGACCATCCTCGTGATCGGCTCCGGCCCGATCGTGATCGGCCAGGCCTGCGAGTTCGACTACTCCGGAACCCAGGCGTGCCGGGTGCTGCGGGCCGAGGGGTACCGCGTGGTGCTCGCCAACTCGAACCCGGCGACGATCATGACCGACCCCGAGTTCGCGGACGCCACCTACGTCGAGCCGCTCGACGCGACGGTCCTCGAGCGGATCATCGCCCAGGAACGGCCCGATGCCCTGCTCCCGACCCTCGGCGGTCAGACCGGTCTGAACCTCGCCATGGAACTCGTCGAGTCCGGTGTGCTCGAGCGGTACGGCGTCGAACTGATCGGGGCGAACGCGGAGGCGATCGCGACCGCTGAGGACCGCCACCGCTTCAAGGAGGCGATGATCGAGATCGGCCTCGGTGTGCCGCGCTCGGGGATCGCCCACACGCTCGAGGAGGCGATGCGCGTCGTCGACGACATCGGCCTGCCGGTGATCGTGCGCCCGGCCTACATCCTCGGTGGCCGCGGGACCGGCATCGCCGCGACCCGGGAGCATTTCGAGGAGATCGCCGCCCTCGGTCTCGACGCGAGCCCGATCTCGGAGATCCTCATCGAACAGTCCATCGCCGGGTGGAAGGAGTTCGAGCTCGAGGTGATGCGGGACCACCGTGACAACTGCGTGATCGTGTGCTCGATCGAGAACGTCGACCCGATGGGCGTGCACACCGGCGACTCCATCACCGTGGCCCCCGCGCAGACGCTCACCGATGTCGAGTACCAGGCGATGCGCGACGCCGCGTTCGCCGTCATGCGTCGTGTCGGTGTGGAGACCGGTGGTTCGAACGTCCAGTTCGCCGTCCACCCCGGCACCGGCGAGATGGTCGTCATCGAGATGAACCCGCGGGTGTCGCGGTCCTCGGCACTCGCGTCGAAGGCCACCGGGTTCCCGATCGCGAAGATCGCCGCCCGCCTCGCCGTCGGGTACACGCTCGACGAGATCACGAACGACATCACCCGGAAGACGCCCGCCAGCTTCGAACCGGTGATCGACTATGTCGTCACGAAGGTGCCGCGCTGGGCGTTCGAGAAGTTCCCCGGTGTCTCGGGGCGTCTCGGGACGCAGATGCAGTCGGTCGGTGAGGTCATGGCGATCGGGCGGACGTTCCCGGAGAGCCTGCAGAAGGCCATGCGATCCCTCGAACAGGGACGCGCCGGCCTGAACGCCGATCCCGCCGAGGCGGTCACGGACGCGCTCGACGACGAGGAGCTCCTCGCAGCCCTCGCCGTCGCGACCCCGGACCGTCTGTTCCAGGTCGAGGCGGCGTTGCGGCGAGGGATCGACCCGGCACGGGTCTACGACGCCTGCCGGATCGACCCGTGGTTCTGCGACCAGATCCTGCGGATCTCCGAGGCCCGGGCCTCCCTCGCCGCGGCCGGCGGTCCGGACGCACTGGACCGCGCCGCGTGGCGCCGGGCCAAGCGGCTCGGCTTCTCCGACGCACAGCTCGCCTACCTCTGGGGCGTCCCCGAGGGGTCCGTCCGGGCGGCCCGGGTCGCAGCAGGGGTCGTCGCCACCTTCAAGACCGTCGACACCTGCGCCGCCGAGTTCGAGGCCGAGACGCCGTACTACTACTCGACCTACGAGGAGGAGGACGAGGTCCCGCCCTCCACCCGGCCCGCGGTCGTCATCCTCGGATCCGGTCCGAACCGGATCGGCCAGGGCATCGAGTTCGACTACGCCTGCGTGCACGCGTGCTTCGCGCTGCGTGACGCCGGGTTCGACGCGGTGATGGTGAACTGCAACCCCGAGACCGTGTCCACCGACTACGACACGTCGTCCCGCCTGTACTTCGAGCCGCTCACCCACGAGGACGTGCTGAACGTCATCGAGGCGGAGCAGCGTGCGGGCCGCCTCGTCGGTGTGATCGTCGCCCTCGGCGGGCAGACGCCCCTGAAGCTCGCCGACCAGCTCCCCGCCGAGCTCGTGCTCGGCACCGCGCCCGAGGCGATCGACCGGGCCGAGGACCGCGAGCACTGGAACGCCCTGTGCGCCCGGCTCGAGATCCCCCAGCCTGCGGGCGGCACTGCGACGACCGTCGAGCAGGCGGTCGAGATCACCGGGCGGGTCGGCTTCCCCGTGCTCGTCCGACCGAGCTACGTACTCGGCGGTCGGGCCATGCAGATCGTCTACGACGTCGACCAGCTGCGCACGGCCATGGCCGAACTCGCCCTCGCGGGCAGCCTCGGTCGGGAGGGCGGGCTCTCCGCCGAGCGTCCCGTGCTCATCGACCGGTTCCTCGAGGACGCGGTCGAGGTCGACGTCGATGCCCTGCGTGACCACACCGGTGCGTTCCTCGTCGGCGGGATCATGGAGCACGTGGAGGAGGCCGGGGTGCACTCCGGCGACTCGGCGTGCGTGCTGCCGCCGGTGACGTTGTCGGCGGAGACCCAGGATGTCCTCGCCCGCCACACCCGGGCCCTCGCCGACGAGCTCGGTGTCGTCGGCCTCCTCAACGTGCAGTACGCGGTGAAGCTCGGGCAGGTCTTCGTCATCGAGGCGAATCCCCGGGCGTCGCGGACCGTGCCTTTCGTCGCGAAGGCGACCGGGGTGCCGCTCGCGAAGATCGCCGCCCGGCTCATGGCCGGTGCGACGCTCGCCGAGCTCGAGGGGGAGGGGCTCGTCCGACCGCCCGTGCGCGGGCACGTCGCCGTGAAGGAGGCGGTGCTGCCCTTCAACCGGTTCCCTGAGGCCGACGCCGTGCTCGGTCCGGAGATGCGGTCGACGGGCGAGGTCATGGGGATCGACGCCACCTACGGGATGGCGTTCCTCAAGAGCCAGCTCGCCGCGGGCACACGGCTGCCGTCCGAGGGCAACGTGTTCCTCTCGCTCGCGGACCGCGACAAGGTCGTCGGCGTCGAGGCCGCCCGGGTGTTGCGTGCGCTCGGGTTCGGCATCGTCGCGACCACCGGGACGGCCGCCGCCCTGCGCGCGGCCGGCATCGAGGTCGACCAGGTCGTCTCCAAGGTGGGGGAGGAGGGCGGGGTCGACGCCGTCGACCTCATCGGCTCCGGGGCGGTCCATCTCGTGGTGAACTCCCCGCGGGGCCGTGGCTCACGCGCCGACGGCGCCCACATCCGGGCCGCAGCCGGGCGCCACGGCATCCCCCTCGTGACCACCGCTGCGGCGGCCCTCGCTGCGGCGAACGGTCTGCGCGACCGGAGAGAACGCCCGCTGACCGTGCGGAGCTTGCAGGACTTCCACCGTGGGGGCCCCGCCCAGATGGCCCTCGAGATCCGATGAACGACACCACCGGTCCCGCGACGCCGGTGGCGCCGAACGAGGTCGACCTCACCACCGAGGTCGGCTCGGTGCGTCTCGACGCACCGGTGATGACGGCGGCGGGAACCGCCGGTCATGGCGCCGAGCTCGGTGCGTACCTCGACCTGCGGCGGCTCGGCGCGGTCGTCGTGAAGTCACTCGCCCCATTCCCCTGGGAGGGGAACCCGGCCCCGCGTCTGCATCCCACCACCGCCGGGATGCTGAACAGCGTCGGCCTGCAGGGTCCCGGTGTCGAACGGTGGATCGACGACGACCTGCCCGCTCTGCGTCGCAGCGGGGCGCGCGTCGTCGTGTCGATCTGGGGTCGCACCGTCGAGGACTTCGCCGAGGCCGCCCGGATGCTCGCCCGTGCGCCGGTCGGCTCGATCACCGCGGTCGAGGTCAACGTGTCGTGTCCGAACCTCGAGGACCGGAACCGCATCTTCGCCCACGACCCGGTCAGCACCCGCGAGGTGCTGCGGGCCACCGCCGTCGCAGGACTGCCGCGCTGGGCGAAACTCAGCCCGAACACCGACCGCATCGTCGAGGTCGCCGAGGCGGCGCGTGAGGGCGGGGCCGAGGCGGTCACGGTGGCGAACACCGTCCTGGGGATGGCGATCGACGTCGAGACCCGCCGCCCCGTGCTCGGTGCCGGCCGCGGCGGGCTGTCCGGTGCGGCCGTCCACCCCGTGGCGGTGCGCGCGGTGTTCGACGTCCACGCTGCGCTGCCCGACCTGCCGATCATCGGGGTCGGTGGTGTCTCCCACGGTGTCGACGCCGTCGAGCTGCTCCTCGCCGGCGCCGTCGCCGTGCAGGTCGGCACGGCCAACTTCGCGGACCCGCGGGCGTCGGGGCGGGTCCTCGAGGAGCTCACCGTGTGGTGCGCCGACCACGGCGTCGCAGCCGTTCGCGACCTCGTCGGCGAGGCCCATCGGCGCTGACCGCCGGTGCTCCGGGGTGTCGGGGGCGGTCGGGTAAGGTCGGGGGATGCCGAATCCCCCCGCTCTCTCCCCCGAGCAGCGAGCGCTCGCCCTCGAGAAGGCTGCCGAGGCCCGGCGTGTGCGCGCCGAGCTCAAGGAACGGCTGAAGATGGGCTCGCTCTCGCTGCCCGAGATCTTCGAGGCAGCAGAGACCGACGACATCGTCGGGAAGCTGAAGGTCCTCGCTCTGCTCGAGTCCCTGCCCGGGGTCGGCAAGGTGAAGGCGCGCCGCACCATGGAGGAGATCGGGATCGCGGAGACGCGCCGGGTCCGCGGTCTCGGTGAGCAGCAGCGGCGGGCGTTGCTCGCAGCGTTCCCGGGCGGCCGCTGAAGCGTCTCGACCATCGTGCCGTCCCCGCTCACCGTCGTCGTCTCGGGCCCCGGCGGAGCCGGGAAGGGGACGATCGTCGACCGTCTCCTGTCACTCGACCCGCAGCTCTGGCTGAGCAGGTCCTGGACGACACGTGCCCGTCGACCCGGTGAGGCGCCCGACGCCTACGTCTTCGTCGACCGGGCAACCTTCGAGGACCGCATCCGCGACGGCGGCTTCCTCGAGTGGGCCGAGTTCCTCGGGAATCTCTACGGCACCCCACTCGTCGACCCACCCGAGGGCCGTGACGTCGTCTACGAGATCGACGTGCAGGGCGCCGCGCAGATCGTCGAGCGTCGACCGGACGCGCTGCTGGTCTTCGTGGAGGCACCGACACGCGCCGCCCAGGAGGCACGGCTGCGTCGTCGCGGCGACCCCGAGGAGGTCATCGCCCAGCGGCTCGCGAAGGCCGACGGCGAGGCCGCCCGGGGCCAGGAGCTCGGGGCGCTCGTCGTGGTGAACGACGATCTCGACCGGGCGACGGCCGAACTCGTGTCGCTCATCCGGGACGCCCGCGCCCGACGCGGCTGACCGCGCTGTCGGCTGCAGGAGCGGCGCTGCTAGCATGCGAAGCCGTTCTGCGGCGTCCGCAGTGCGACTCACCGGAGGCGCTCCCTTGCCCACTCGTCACGACACGATGGTGAACCCCCCGATCGAGGGGCTGCTGCACCGCACCGGCTCCAAGTTCCGGCTCGTGACGGTCGCATCGCAGCGGGCACGCCAGATCAACGCCTACTTCGGGCACCTCGGTGACGGCCTCGGTGCGATGGTCCCGCCGCAGGTCACCTCCTTGGCCCGCAAGCCGCTCTCCATCGCCTTCGAGGAGATCGACGCCGACAAGATCGTCGGGATCGACGGCGCAGAGGCTCGCGCCGCCGAGGAGGCCGCCCTGGCCGACATCGCGGCCGCCGAGGCCGCGGCCGCGGCCGACGCCGGCGAGGACTGAGTCCGGGCGCCCACGGTGACGGGGCTCGAGGGGAAGCGGATCGTCCTCGGCGTGACCGGGGGCATCGCCGCGTACAAGGCGGTCGAGGTCTGCCGTCGGCTCGTCGACGCCGGCGCGCACGTCATCCCCGTGCTGTCCGCCGGCGCGGAGCGCTTCGTCGGTGCGACCACGTTCTCGACGCTGGCCTCGGAACCGGTCGTCCGCTCACTCTGGGACATCGGGGTCGACGCCCCGGTCCCCGGCCGACACACGAGCCCGATCCCGCACACCCGGCTCGGTCAGACGGCGGACCTGATCCTCGTCTGCCCCGCCACCGCCCGGCTGATCGGTACCTATGCGGCGGGCATCTCCGCGGACCTGATCACGGCGACGCTCATCGCGACGACCGCGCCGGTGGTGATCTGCCCGGCGATGCACACCGAGATGTGGGACCACCCGGCGGTGCAGGACAACCTGACGACGCTCCGCCGGCGCGGGGTCCACGTCGTGCCGCCGGCCGAGGGGCGCCTGGCCGGTGGCGACCACGGCCGGGGTCGTCTCGCCGAACCGGCGACGATCGTGGACACCGTCACTGCGGCGCTCACCCCGCCGTCACTGCGGGGTGTGCGCGTGCTCGTGACCGCCGGCGGGACCCGGGAACCCATCGACCCGGTGCGCTTCATCGGTAACCGCTCGTCGGGCAAGCAGGGCCACGCGCTCGCGGACGAGGCCGCCGCCCGTGGCGCCGAGGTCCACGTCGTCACGACCGTCGACCGGCCGCTCGCCGCGCGTGTCCGGCGGACGCGTGTCGACACCGCGCAGGAGATGCACGACGCCGTCCTCGGTGCGCTGCCCGACGTCGACGTCGTCCTCATGGCCGCGGCGGTGGCGGACTTCCGCCCGGTGGCGGTCGCGGGCGACAAGATCAAGAAGGACGCCGGCGTGCCGTTGGTCGTGCTGGAACCGACGCCCGACATCCTCGCGGCGATCGGTGCGAGCCGACGTCCCGACCAGGTCGTGATCGGTTTCGCAGCGGAGACCTCCGCGGTGCGCGACCACGCCCTCGGCAAGCTCGAACGCAAGCGCATCGACGCGATCGTCGCGAACGACGTCGCAGCGCCTGAGGTGGGGTTCGAACACGACACCAACCAGGTGGTCGTCCTCGTGCGTGACCCGTCGGCACCGGACGGCGTCCGAGAGGTCGAGGTGCCGTTGCGTTCCAAGCGCGAGGTCGCCGCAGCGGTGGTCGACGTGGCCGAGTCGTTGTGGAACGACCGCCGCGTCCCGCCCACCCGCTAAGTTCTCCCCGGTTCGACGGTCCGTACCGATGATGCGGACCCACGGCACAGCAGCGAGCGGGCGAGGAGCACACGATGGCGAACTGGACCTTCACCTCGGAGTCGGTGACCGAGGGGCATCCCGACAAGATGGCCGACCAGATCTCCGACGCCGTCCTCGACGCGATCCTCGAGAAGGATCCGATGAGCCGGGTGGCCTGCGAGACGATGGTGACCACGGGCCTCGCGATCGTCGCCGGTGAGATCACCACGAACGCCTACGTCGACATCCCCCAGATCGTGCGTCGGACGATCTGCGACATCGGCTACGACAAGGGCGTCTACGGGTTCGACGGCAACACCTGCGGTGTGATGGTCGCCCTCGACGAGCAGTCCTCCGACATCGCGCAGGGCGTCGACGCCGCCGAGGAGGTCCGTGGTGCGGCCGCCGACCCCGATGCCGAGCTCGACAAGCAGGGTGCGGGCGACCAGGGGATGATGTTCGGCTACGCGTGCGACGAGACCGATGCGCTGATGCCGCTGCCGATCCACGTCGCCCACCGTCTCGCCGAGCGCCTCACCGAAGTGCGCAAGTCCGGGGCGATCCCGTACCTGCGCCCCGACGGCAAGACGCAGGTCACCTTCGAGTACCGCGACGGCGAACCGGTCCGCCTCACGACGGTGCTGATCTCGACCCAGCACGCCGACGGCGTCGACCGTGACACGATGATCCGGCCGGATCTCATCGAGCAGGTGATCCGTCCCACGATCCCCGAGCGGTTCCAGGACGACGACTACACGGTGTGGGTCAACCCGACCGGTCGTTTCGTGATCGGCGGTCCCGTCGGTGACGCCGGCCTCACGGGCCGCAAGATCATCGTCGACACCTACGGTGGCTACGCCCGCCACGGCGGCGGCGCCTTCTCCGGGAAGGATCCGTCCAAGGTCGACCGTTCGGCCGCCTACGCGGCGCGCTGGGTGGCGAAGAACGTGGTGGCCTCGGGTGCGGCCCGACGTTGTGAGATCCAGGTCGCGTACGCGATCGGTGTCGCCCGCCCGCTGTCGATCATGGTCGAGACGTTCGGCACCGCGGTGGTCGACCCGCAGCGGATCAGCGACGCCGTCCAGCAGGTCTTCGACCTGCGACCCGCCGCGATCCTGCGGGATCTCGGCCTCCGGCGACCGATCTACCGGCAGACGGCGGCCTACGGGCACTTCGGTCGTACCGGTGACTTCCCGTGGGAGCAGACGGACCGCGTCGGCGACCTTCGGTCGGCTCTCGGTCTCTGACCCCGTTCGGACCGCGGGTCGGTCCGGTGACCGCGACGACGTCGACGGTGGTGCGGGTCCTCGTGGACCTGCCCGCCCTCGACCGTCCCTTCGACTACCTGCTCCCCGACGCGCTCGCTGAGGGCGTCGGCGTGGGGTCGATCGTGCGCGTCCCCCTGCAGGGCCGGCGCGTCCGCGGGTGGATCACCGAGATCGGGGCACCACCCCCGCCCGGTGTGACGCTCCGGCCGATCGCACGGGTCAGCGGCATCGGGCCACCACCGGATCTCGTTGACCTCGCCGACTGGGCGGCGCGCCGTTGGGCTGGGCGGCGGGTGACGTTCCTGCGGGCGGCGAGCCCGCCACGGAACGTCCGTGCCGTCGTGCCGCGACGCCCGACGGCGGATCGGGTTCCGGCCGCGGTCGATCCCATCGTGGCTGCGGCGTTCGAGGGGGTGTCCGGTGCCGTGGCGGTGCGCTGGCCGCCGGCGGTGGACCCGTTCCCCTTCGTGCTCGAGGCCTCCCGGCGCGACCAGACTCTCGTTCTCGTCCCGTCGGAGGCGTGGGCTACCTCGATCCGGAACAGACTCCGGGAGGCCGGTGTCGCCGCGGTCGGACCGGACGACTGGGTGGGCGCTGCGGGCGGTGCGACGGTCGTCGGCGGTCGCGCCGCTGCGTGGCTCCCGCTGCCGCACCTCGCTGCGGTCGTCGTCGTGGACGAGCACGACGAGCGCTACCAGGACGAGCGGGCACCGACATGGCACGCCCGTGACGTCGTCGTCGAACGGGCCCGTCGGGCCGGCGTCCCGGCGGTGCTGTTGTCGCCGTTCCTGCGGACCGAGACCCAACTCGCGCACCGGACGATCGCGCCCGATCGGACGGACGAACGGAACGGCTGGCCGACCGTCGAGGTGATCGACCGGCGCGGGCTCGACCCACGGGTCGGTCTGTACCCGCCGCGCATCGTCGACCTGCTCCGTGGCGGGGGACGGGTGGGCGTGGTCTACAACCGGACGGGACGTGCCCGGCTGCTGTCCTGCACCCGGTGTGCGGTGCTCGTGCGCTGCGATCGTTGCGGGGCCACCATGCGCGCCCTCGGTGACGGCTCGCTCGAGTGCCGGCGGTGCGGCGCTGGACGTCCGGGTGGCTGCCTCGCCTGCGGTGCCACCCGACTCGCTGTGCGCCGTCCCGGCGTGGCGCGCATCCGGGACGACGTCGAGGCGCTCACGGGTGCGCCGGTCGTGGAGTTGACGGCGACCACCAGCCCGCCGATCGGTGACGAGCGGCTCTTCGTCGGCACCGAGGCGCTCCTCCACCGCGTCGGGTCGCTCGACACGGTCGTGTTCCTCGGACTCGACGAGGACCTCCTCGCGCCGGTGGTCGGCGCGTCGGAGGCGGTCCTCGCGCTCGCCGTCCTCGCCGCACGTCGAGTCGGTGGACGCGCCGGCGGTGGCCGGATCGTGCTGCAGACGTCGGTCCCCGACCACGAGGTCGTTGCCTCGCTCCTCGACGCCGACCCGACGCGCTGGGCGGCGGCCGAGATCGAGCGGCGCCGCATGCTCGACCTCCCTCCGTTCCGCGCCGTCGCACGGATCTCCGGTGCGGCAGCCGACGATTTCGTGGCCCCGATCACCGCGGGCGGTCCGTCCGCGGTCGGTGTCGACGTGCTCGGGCCGAACGACGGTGCCTACCTGGTGATCGCGCGCGATCACCCGACGCTCGAGGAGGCGCTCACTCTGGGGGAACGGACCGGTCGCGTCCGGGTCGAGGTCGACCCGCTGCGGTTCTGAGGCCGTCGTCCACAGTATTCCCCACAGCATGTGAGTATCTTTCGATGCATGACCGGTCCTTCCTCCGGTGATCGGGGTGTGTCGGCACCCTTCGAGGTCGAGATCGGTGTCCACGGTGGTCGGGCGCAGCGGGTGCGGGTCGCCGCTGCTCCCGACGCGTCGGTGGGCGCGCTGCTCGCCGCCGTGCAGGTCGTGGCCCCCGGGTCGGTGACGGTGGACGGGGTCGCCGTGGAGCGGTCGGACCGACTCGTCGAGGTCGGGCTCGTCCACGGGTCACTCGTCGAGGTCGATGCACCCGGGTCGGTCGACGTCCCGGCCGGACCGTGGGCGCTGGCCGTGGTCGGCGGCGCGCGCGGCGGGCTGTGTCTGCGGGCGTCGGGATCGTCGGGCGTTGCGTTCGCGGTGGGGGAGTCGGTGCTGACGATCGGCGGCGGGAGACCGGTCGTCCACGGTCGGGACGGTTCCGCCCGGGTGGTGGGGTCGCCCGACGACGACCCGGACCGATCGTCCGGTCCGATCGTGCGCTTCGACGACGGCACCACGGTCAGGATCGTCCCGGCCGCGGTACGTCCGGAACCGGGCGCACGTCCGGGCCCGGTCGGGTCCGGGGGCGAGGGTCCGTGGTTCACCTCGTTCCGCCCGGCGCCCCGTGTGCCGGTGCAACGGCGACCGGCCACCCCGGTACGGCCACCGACGGACGACGCAGCGCGTACCGGACGGCGCGGGCTCGACCCGGCCGGGCTGGTCGGCCTCGTCGCGTCGCTCGGCCTCGGCATGGTCACCCTCTCGGTCCTCGGGGCCGGACGGCCGGTGCTGCGCGCGGCCGTCGCCGTGCTCGTCGCCGGACCTGTCGTGCTGCGACTGGGCATCGAGCTCCGTGCGGCGCGCGTGCGCCGGCGTGACCAGGGCGAGGCCGCGGCGGCGTGGTCGGCGAGATGGCGGCTCCACGCGACCGATGTCCGACGCTGGGCGCGGGTGCGGGCCCCCGACCCGGTGGTCGTCGAGGCGATGGCCCGGGGGGCAGCTCCGGGCCGGTGGGTGCGACGCGTCGGCGACGAGGACGTCGACGAGGTGGCCGTGGGGGAGGTCCGCGCCACCACACCCGCCGAGTCGGCCGAGATCTGGGAGCCGGTGCTCGTCCGCGTGGGTGTCCTCGGCGTCGTCGGGCCGCCGGTCGCGACCGCAGCGGTCGCGCGCTGGGCCGTCGCCCAGTTGGTGGTGCACGGCCCACCCTCGGCGATCCCGGTCGATCTCGCCGGGGTGGAGGGCGACGCCGACTGGTCCTGGGCGGCCTGGCTCCCGCACGCCGAGGCCGCCGGTCGTGCATCCGACTCGTCGGCGGTCGTCTCGCTCGGTGCGGTCGGGTCGACCACCCGGCGCGCCGTCGTGACCGCGCGCAGCTGGGACGACCTCCCACCGCACTGCACCGTCGTCCTGGACCTCGCCGGGGGCCCGGGTCGTGCGTCCTGCACGGACCTCGTCACGGGGACCCGGCTCGACGGGGTACGGATCTGCGGTCTCGACGTGGAGGCGGCCCGCCGCGTCGCCCGTGCACTCGCGCCGCTCCGTGAGTGCGGCGACGCCGCGGGTCCGCCTGCGTCCGTCTCGCTGTCGGACGTGCTCGGGTTCGATCCCGCCGACGAGGCGTCGGTGCGTGCTGCGTGGCGCTCGGCGCGGCCCGCCTCCTGCGCCGTCGGTCTCGGCCGGACGGCCACGAGCGTGCTGTCCCTCGATCTCGTGCGCGACGGACCGCATGCGCTGCTCGTGGGCACGACGGGATCCGGCAAGAGTGAACTGCTCCGGAGCTGGATCCTCGCCCTGGCCGCGAGCGTCCCACCGTCGCTCCTCACGTTCGTCCTCGCCGACTACAAGGGCGGCGCGACCTTCGACGGGCTCGAGGCGCTCCCGCACGTCGTCGCCACGTACGACGACCTGCGCGGTGGCGCCGACCGTCTGGCCCGCGGGCTGCGCGCCGAGCTCCGCCGACGGGAACGCCTCCTGCGTGTCGCGGGGGCCGAGTCGATCACGTCGGATGCTGCGCGGTCACTCGGTCTTCCCCGTCTCGTGGTCGTCGTCGACGAGTTCACCGCGCTCGCCGCCGAGCGACGAGGTGATCTCGACGAGCTCGCCGACGTGGCGCGTGCGGGTCGCAGCCTGGGCCTGCACCTCGTGCTCGCGACCCAGTCCGTGGACGCTGCACTGTCGCCACGGCTGCGGGCCAACATCGCCGTGCGCATCGACCTGCGGTCCTCGACCGTCGACGGCGTGGAGCACGAGCGGTCGCCGCGCGCCGAGAGAACGACGTGGCCTGCAGGGCGCGCGCTCGTCCGGACCGGGGCAGCGCCCTCCGTCGTCGCGCAGGTGGCACG
This sequence comes from uncultured Acidimicrobiaceae bacterium, assembly GCA_964453335.1. Classification (GTDB taxonomy): domain Bacteria; phylum Actinomycetota; class Acidimicrobiia; order Acidimicrobiales; family CAIXPF01; genus VGBO01. The sequence goes on along the minus strand of CAYVOK010000010.1, from coordinate 26,160 downwards.
GGTGGTGCGCCGACCGTCACCTCCCGGCCGGGGCCAGGTCCGTCGTGTCGATCCCGTCGTCGGTGAGGGTGGTGCGGCGGCTGAGGTGGCGCGGGTCGTCGACGCGATCCGTGCCGCCGCGGACGGCGCCGTGGCGGCGGTGGGCGCGTGCACGCCACCGTTGCCCGACCGTCTCGACCGGCGCACGCTCGTGACCTCGACGGCGTTGCACCGGAACGGTCGACAGGAGGAATCGCCGCCGATCTGGCTCGAGGACCGGCTCGACGACGGCGTGCAGGTCGGCGGTGGGCCGGACCTGCACGGCGGTGGAGTCGTCATCGTCGGTCCACCGGGAAGCGGTGTCGAGACCTGCGTGCGTGTCGTCGTCGGCGCGACGGCACGCACACAGGGCGACGGCAGGGTGCACGCCTACCTCCTCGGCGACGTCGACCCCGGGTCGAGGCTCGCACCGCGTGGTGTCGAGATCCTGCGACCCGGTGACGATGAACGGGTCCTGGCCCTGCTCCGCCGGGTCAGGGACCCCTCCGCAGGAGTCGGGCCTCGGTCGGGTCACGCGGACCGGATCGTGGTCGGTGTCGAGGACCTCGCAGCCTCGTCCGCGTCGTCCGGCCACCTCGTCGCAGAACTCTGCGAGGCCGCGCTCGCCGGGCATCCCCGGGGCGTCCGACTCGTCGTCGGGTCCACCGCGTCTCGTGCCGTGCGTGGACCGCTCCTCGGCGCCGCCACCGAACGCATCCTCCTCGGCGGGGTCGACCCGTCGGACCTGCTGCTTAGCGGCCCGCCGCTCCCGTACGGTCCGCCGGGCCGGGCCTTCCGGGTGCGGACGGGGTGCTGGGTGCAGTTCGTCGAACCCGACGACGACGGGGCGGCGGAACCGGCCGGTGCGTCGCCCCCGCCGCTCCCGGTCCTGCCCGAGGTCGTCGGGTGCGCCGCGCTCGGGGCGGCGGTGCGTCGCGCGGGAGGTGGGGTCGTGCTGCCCCTCGGTGTCGGCGGTGATCCCCTGGGTCCGCTGACCGTCGCGGCGGGCCCCGGCGACGTCGTCCTCGTCGTGGTGCGCACGTCGGTCACCGCGACAAGCCTGACCGCAGCGCTGCGGTCGGTGATCGCGGGTGACGGCGTGTCGATCATCGACCTGGTCACCGTGGACGGCCCCGGGGACGACGCCGCCGACGCGGTGACCCGTGCCATGGATGCGGGCCGACCCGTCGTGGTCGTCGTCGCGCTCGATCGCCTCGTCTCGCCGTTCGGACACTGGGTGACCCGTCTCCCCGCTGCCGTGGTCGCGGTCGAGGAGACGGTGGCGGAGCGGGCGGCTGAGGCGTTCGGATGGCGGGGCCTGCGCCCTGGCCCGCTCGCGCCGCGGGCGGGCGTCGCCCGTCTCGTCGACGGCTCGTCCGATCCCGTCCGGTTCTGCCTTCCTCTCGGTTCCCTGCCCTCGACGGGACGCTCGCAGGCTGCGTGATGCCCGCCCACCGTGATCCGACGAAGGAGTACCCATGTCCACCGTGATCCTCTCGACCCCGACGGCGATGTCCGCGCTCACACGGATGCAGTCGATCGTGCAGGGTGGTCTCGCCGACCAGGTCCGTCAGCTCTGCGAGGCCGGTGACGTCGCCGGCGACCCCGCCAACTGGGAGGGGCCGCACGCCGCACAGTTCCGCGCTGCGTGGGGTGACACGAAGTCGTCGCTGCACCGCCTGCTCGGCGATCTCGCCGACCTCCAGGTCCGTCTGGTGCGGGTGCAGCACGACATCCAGGCGGCGGGCGGCGCCGGCTGAGGGCGCGCGGCCGACGCCCCGTCAGTGCGGCGGGGTGTCGGTCGGTTCCCCCGCCCACTCCTGGCGGCGCACCTCGTAGAGCGCGATCCCGAGCGTGGTGGCGACGTTCAGCGACCCGACCTTGCCGACCTGGGGCAGGTAGACCACGTCGTCGCACGACGTGAGCGCCGTCGCCGACAGGCCCCGTTCCTCGTGCCCGACGACGAGACAGGTCGGTCGACGCAGGTCGACCTCGAAGATCGGCTTCGCCTCCCCGGTGAGTTCGACCCCGACGACGGCGAACCCTGCGGCCCGAGCTGCGGCGATGCCCGCAGCGGTCGTCGGCACGTGTTCCCAGGGGACCAGCCGGTCGGTGCCCATCGAGAGCTTCCGGGCTTTGGGGTGCTGCATCGTGACGTCCTCGCCGACGATCCACCCGCGTTCGATCCGCTGCACGGCCGAGGTCCGGGCGATCGCGCCGAGGTTGAAGGGGTTCTGCACCCCGTCGAGCAGGACGGCGATCCGGCCCTCGGTGCGGCGCCGCCACGAGCGGTGCAGCCGCTTGAGGTCGGTCGGTCCGAGCGGCTTCACGCCGCGACCTCGGCGCCGTGCACGGTGAGGATGCGGTACCCGGCACGTGAGCCGAGGCGCTCCACGTGCCATCCGTCGGCACGCAGACGTCGTGCGATGGAGTCGGCACCGAGGTTCCGGCCGATCACGAGATGGGCTCGTCCGGTCGGTGTGAGGTGGCGGAGCCAGCGTCGGAGCATGGCGTCGAGGGCCGCGTTCCCGACCCGGATCGGAGGGTTCGCGTAGATCCCGTCGAGAGTGAGGTCCGCGGGGACCTCGTCGGGGTGGGCGACACGGACGTTGGCGAGGCCGAGTTGTCGCGCGTTCGTCTCGGTCAGGTCGCGGGCGCGTTCGTTGACGTCGACGGCCCAGACGGTGGCACGGGGTGCCCGGCTCGCGAGCGTCAGGGCGATGGGCCCGTACCCGCAACCGAGGTCGAGGAACGTCGCCGTGGTGTCGGCGGGCGGCATCGGGGCCTCGAGGAGCAGGTAGTGGGTGCCGGGGTCGACCCGCGACCCCGAGAACACCCCGCGGTCGGTGGTGAGTCGGAGGTGGAGGTCGGGGAGTGCGAGTGCCACCGACGACGGCGCCGAGGGCACCTGCGGCTGCTCGGTGAAGTACTGCTCGGGCGCCGCCATCGCGCCGACGCTACCCGGGACGGCGGAGGTGCTCCGGTAGCGTCGCCCCGTGTCGTCGCTGCCGCTCCCTCCCTCGACGGTCCGGCGTGTCGTGTACCTCGGCTCACCGGAGGCGGCCGTCCCGCCGCTCGTCGCCCTCGTGCGCGCCGGCATCGAGGTCCCGCTCGTCGTGTCGCGTCCCGACCGTCGTCGTGGTCGGGGTGGCGCGACCTCGTCGTCGCCGGTGAAGGCGGCAGCGCTCGAGCTCGGCCTCGAGGTGACGAGCGACGTGCACGCGGTGACCTCGGTCGACGCCGACGTCGGGGTGGTCGTCGCCTACGGCGCACTGTTGCGCCCTCCGGTGCTCGGTCATCTGCCACTCGTGAACCTCCATTTCTCCCTCCTCCCTCGCTGGCGCGGCGCAGCACCGGTCGAGCGGGCGATCCTCGAGGGTGACGTCGAGACGGGCGTGTGCGTCATGGCGGTGGAAGCCGGTCTCGACGAGGGTGGCGTGTACCGGTCCGTCGCCGTGCAGATCGATCCGGACGAGACGGCGGACGAGCTCCGCGACCGTCTCGTCGCCGTCGGTGTCGAGGCGTTGCTCGACTGCTGCGCCGACGGGTTCGGTCCTCCGACCGAGCAGGTGGGTGTGCCGACGTACGCGGCGAAGCTGACCGCGGACGACCGCCGGTTGCGGTGGGATGCCTCGGCGGTCGTGCTGCACCGGGTCGTGCGGATCGGACGGGCCTGGACGACGTTCCGCGGTGCACGCCTGCTCGTGCACCGTGCCCGCCCCTGCGCTGCACCGGGCGGGACGTCGCACGCCCCGGCACCGGGATCGCTCGACGGTGTGGTGGTGGCCACCGGCGACGGTTGGCTCGAGCTCGGTGAGGTGCAGCCCGAGGGGCGCGGCCGCCTCGACGCGTCGGCGTGGCTGCACGGTGTCCGCCCCGGTGCCGACGATCGGCTCGGCACGTGAGCGGTCGGACCCGCGGTGCGGCCCGGGCCGCGCAGCGTCCGCAGCGTTCCGCCCGGGCGGTGGCGATCGATGCGCTGCTCCGCATCGACGACGGCGCGTACGCGAACCTCGTCCTCCCGCATCTGCTCGAACGTTCGGGTCTCGCTGACGCCGATCGGCGGTTCGTCACCGAGCTCGTCTACGGCACGACGCGGGCCCGCCGGCTCCTCGACGCGATGATCGACCCGTTCCTCGTCCGTGACGTCGACCCTCGGACCCGGGCCGGGCTACGTCTCGGCGCCTACCAGCTCGTCGTGCTCGGGACCCCGCCCCATGCGGCGGTCTCCGCGACCGTCGACGCGGTCGGCGGTCGTGCCCGCGGCCTCGTGAACGCAGTCCTGCGTCGCATCGCCACCGCCCCGCCGACGCCCCCCGACGAGGCGTCCCGTCTCAGCTATCCCGACTGGATCGTCGACCGGCTGGTGGCCGACGTGGGGCACGACCGTGCGATCCGCGCGCTCGAGGCGATGAACGGCCGGGCCGAGACGCACGTGCGTGACGACGGGTACGTGCAGGACCCGGCGTCGCTCGCGGTCGTCGACCTCGTCGGCGCCCGCCCGGACGAGGTCGTCGTCGACGTGTGCGCGGCACCGGGGGGCAAGGCGACGGCGCTCGCCGCGTCGGGGTGTCGCGTCGTCGCCGTGGAGCTGCAGGCGGCCCGGGCCAGGCTGCTCGAACGGAACCGTGTCGTCACCGGCGCCGAGGGCATGGCGGTGCTCCGGGCCGACGGTCGGGCGCTGCCGCTGCGGTCGGGGTGTGCGGATCGTGTGCTCCTCGATGCGCCGTGCAGCGGCCTCGGTTCGCTGCGTCGTCGCCCCGACGCCCGTTGGCGGATCGACGAGGCGGGTCCGGAACGGTTGGCGGTGCTGCAGCGTGAACTCCTCGTCGAGGCGCGGCGGGTGCTGCGCCCCGGGGGGACGCTCGTGTACAGCGTGTGCACGCTCACGGCCGTCGAGACGTTCGACGTCGACCGGTGGGCCGAGGCGACCTTTCCGGACCTCGTTGCGGTCCCGGTCCCCGCGGCTGCTGCGGCACCCGTCGAGTGGGAGCCGTGCGGCCGTGGGGCGCTCGCGCTGCCGACCGACGGTGGTGCGGACGGCATGTTCGTGCTGGTGCTCCGCCACGTCGGGTGAGCCGTTCGACGACCGCTACCGTGCGGGCATGCCCGACGTCGACGCGCACGGCCTGTCCGCCAAGGTGCTCACCGTCTCCGACGGTGTGGTCGCCGGAACCCGCGTCGACCGCTCGGGCGAGGCGCTCGCGGAGGTGTTGTCGGCTGCCGGGTTCGTGGTCGTCGAGCGCCGGGTGGTGGCGGACGGTACCGAGTCCGTCGCCGCGGCGCTCCGTGCCATGACAGCCGGGTTCGACGGCGTCGTCGTCTCGACCGGCGGTACGGGGTTCGGTCCCCGTGACCTCACACCGGAGGGCACGCGTGCGGTGCTCGAGCGTGAGGCCCCGGGCCTCGCCGAGGCGATGCGCGCAGCGAACCCGGCGCTCGGTCGACTCTCACGGGGCGTGGCGGGCACGGTCGGTCGTGCGCTCGTGCTGAACACGCCCGGTTCCCCGGCCGGTGCCCGTGAGTGTCTCGGTGCGGTGATCGACGTGGTGCCCCATGCGCTCCGCCTGCTCGCGGACGAGCCGTCGCCGCACTGACCCGGCGGGTCCTCAGCCGCCGACCGGGGCGAGGTGGGGGTCGGTGACCGCGTCGTCGAGGTGACCGTCGGGGAGGGCGACTCGTACCCGCCGTCCGGGACCCTTGCCCCGGGGGAGGCGCAGGACGTTGGGGTCGACCACGGCGTCGGGGTCGACATCAGCGAGGAGCGCGTCGATCGTCGCACGGTCCTCGCAAGCGGCGAGCGTGCGGCGCAGGTCACCACCGGGGAGCGGGTAGCCCTTCAGGTACCAGGACAGGTGCTTGCGGAACTCCCGGACGGCGCGCCCTTCGTCCCCGCGCCAGGCGACGAGGTCGTCGAGGTGGGTCCGCAGTGTCGCCACCACGCTGCCGAGTGTCGGCGCCGGTGCGTTCGAGCCGTCGCGGAGGCGTCGGGCGACGTCGCGGAACAGCCATGGCCGTCCGAGGCACCCCCGGCCGATGACGACACCGTCGACGCCGGTTGTGGCGAGCATGCGGACGACGTCGTCGGTCTCCCACAGGTCGCCGTTGCCGAGGACCGGGATGTCGGTCACCGCATCACGGAGCTCCCGGATCGCATCCCAGTCGGCGCTGCCGTCGTAGAGCTGGTCGGCGGTGCGGGCGTGGAGCGCCACGGCGGCGGCACCCTCTTCCCGGGCGATCCGACCGGTCGCGACGTGGGTGAGGTGGTCCCGGTCGAGGCCGAGGCGGAACTTCACGGTGACCGGGATCCCCTCCGCGGCGCGCACGGCGGCGCGGACGATGGCGGCGAGGATGTCGGGCCGGGCGGGCACCGCGGCGCCCCCGCCCTGCCGGGTGATCTTCGGCATCGGGCAGCCGAAGTTCAGGTCGAGGTGGTCCACACGGCCGTCGCCGACGAGTCGTCGGATCGCCTCGCCGCAGTCGGCGGCGTCGGTGGCGTAGAGCTGCAGGCTGCGTACTCCGCAGTCGACGGGGAACGCGACGAACTCCTCCCAGGTGCGGCGGTCGCCGTGGCAGAGGGCACGGGCGGACACCATCTCGCCGACGTAGATGCCCGGCTGCGGGGCCGGGTCGGCGGCCGGCGCGGCCTCGGCGGCGGCGAGTGTGCGGCAGAGGCTGCGGAACGGCGGGTTCGTCACCCCGGCCATGGGGGCGAGGACCATCGGGGGCCACACGGTGTGCGGTCCGATGCGGAGCGGCGCGGGGGAGGGGGCTGACACCGCCGAGCAGGGTATCGCCCGGTGCCGGGGGTGGCGTCGGGGCGCGCTAGCGTCGGCCGACGTGCTGAAGCTCGTCCTCCCGAAGGGTTCCCTCGAGAAGGCCACGCTCGACCTGTTCGAGTCCGCCGATCTCACGGTGAACCGCAGCTCGTCGGTCGACTACAAGGCGACGATCGACGACCCGCGGATCGCCGAGGTGCGGATCCTGCGCCCCCAGGAGATCCCGACGTATGTCGCCGAGGGGCTCTTCGACATCGGGATCACCGGTCGTGACTGGGTGGAGGAGACGGGTGCCGACGTGCGCAGCCTCGGTGAGCTCGCGTACTCCAAGGCGACGTCGAACCCGGTCCGCATCGTCGTCGCCGTGCAGCAGGAGTCGGCCGCCACGTCGGTCGCCGACCTGCCGCACGGTCTGCGGGTGTCGACCGAGTACCCGAATCTGACCCGTCGCTTCTTCGAGTCGAAGGGCATCGACGCCGACATCCGGCTCTCCTACGGTGCGACCGAGGCGAAGGTCCCCGACATCGTCGACTGCGTGGTCGACATCACCGAGACCGGCCGGGCCCTCCGTGCGGCCGGCCTGAAGATCATCGACACGATCGTGACGTCGTACACGGAGCTGGTCGCGAACCCGGCCGCAGCTGCCGATCCTGCGAAGGCGCATGCGATGGCGCAGATCCGGACCCTGCTCCTCGGTGCGCTCGACGCCCGTGGGCGCGTGCTGCTCAAGCTCAACGTGCCGCGGGAGCGGCTCGACGCGGTCATCGGTGCGATGCCGTCCGCCAAGGCGCCGACGGTGAACGAGCTGTACGGCGGCGCCGGGTACGCGGTCGAGTCGGTCGTGCCCAAGCGTGGGATCAACACGCTGATCCCGACGCTGATGGAGCTCGGGGCGACGGACGTGCTCGAGCTCCCGATCCTCAAGATCATCCCGTGAGCGGTCCGGCGCCGACGGGCACGGTGACGGTGTTCGACGATCCCGACGGGATCGGGACGATCGAGGCGGCCGGTCGGGTGCTGCGGTTCCACGCCGCTGCGGTGGCGGACGGGTCGCGCCACGTCGACGTCGGGGCGCGGGTCCGCTTCGTCGAGCGCCCCGGGCACCACGGTGTGTGGGAGGCCGATCGGGTCGAGCCGGCCTGACCCGGCGGACCGGGTGGGTCAGTCGGCGTCGCGGTGCCGGACGGCGAGCTGCGCGAACACGAGCATGAGTTGGTTGCGGGCGTCCCGGATGGTCGCTTCGTCGGCGCCAAGTCGTCCTTCGCAGGCGTCGAGCAGCGCGGCGAGCGCGTCGATGGCGAGTTGGGCCGACCGGAAGTCCGGTTCGGGTGCCGAGAGGTGCACGGCTGCGAGCTGGTAGAGGCCCATCGCATGGTTCACGACGATGACGTCGGCGGGTGCGGCCCGGAGCGCGGCGTTGATCTCCGCGATGCGTGCGGCGGCGGCCTCGTCCACGGTCGTTCCACCGCCGGGCCCGGGGCCCTCGGGGGTCGGTTCGGCGGGGAACTCCCCGCCCGGTGTCCACAGGCTGCTCATGCTGCTAACCTAACGCCGCGCTCGGGGACCCTGGTTCCCGGCGTGACAATCCGGAAGCGGGGTGCGTCGCCCACGATGCGTCCCCACCCGGCCACCTGCGGGTGCGCCGGGTCGATGTGCGACGAGGGGCGCTGCGGCGCCGCTCTCTCGGGCGTCGGCATTTCGGCGCCCGCCCCTCTCGGTGGCCGGCGTGTGGGTTCGAGTTCCGACCGACGCAGCACCACGAGGAGGAAGAGCGTCGCCCATGGGGAGTGATCAGAGATAGCAACGCCCGCCGCCAACGAGCCGAGGGTCAACGACCGGATCCGCGCCCGCGAGGTCCGTGTCGTCGGGCCGGATGGCTCCCAGATCGGCATCAAGCCTCTCCCGGAGGCTCTCGCTCTCGCCAGGGAGCTCGAGCTCGACCTGGTCGAGGTCGCCGACAAGGCCGTGCCGCCCGTCGTCCGGATCATGGACTACGGGAAGTACAAGTACGAGGCGTCGCAGCGTGCCCGCGAATCGCGCCGGAACCAGACCGCCGTGGTGCTCAAGGAGATGAAGTACCGCCCGAAGATCGGGAAGGCGGACTTCGACACCAAGACCCGGAGCGTCGAGAAGTTCCTGCACGAGGGGCACAAGGTCAAGATCACGATCATGTTCCGGGGTCGGGAGATCTTCCACCCCGAGATCGGGCGCAAGATCCTGGACGACGTCGCCGCTGCGGTGACCCATGTCGGCCGGGTCGAAGTCCAGTCGAAGCTCGACGGGCGCAACATGACGATGGTGCTCGCACCGGACCGCAAGGGTCAGGGGCAGGGACGTCGTCGGAGCGAGTCCGAACCGGGTGAGGGTGGCGAGGGCGTCGAGCCCGAGGCGCCGGCCGCAGCTGCGGAGAACCCGACCGAGTGATCCCGACGACGCGGGGAGCGCGTCGTCCCGTTCGTTCCGCCGGCCCCGCGGGGTCCGAGGAGGAGGAAGTACCGACCATGCCGAAGATGAAGTCGCATCGCGGGGCCGCCAAGCGGTTCAAGGTGACGGGTACCGGTCGTATCAAGCGTGGCCGTGCGTTCCGCAAGCACCTGTTCGAGAAGAAGCCGTCCACGCGGACGCGTCGCCTGAAGCCGATGCAGGTCGTGTCTCCCGCCGACGAGGCGGGTGCCAAGCGCCTGCTCGGGATGTGACGCCCAGCGCGTCTTCCCGTGCGACCGGGTCCACCCGGTCCGCTCCCCGTCCGTCCGCTCTCCCCATCCTGGAGGATCCGTCATGGCTCGTGTGAAGCGTGCCGTCCACTCGAAGAAGCGCCGTCGCGTCGTACTCGAACGTGCCGAAGGGTTCTACGGCAACCGCAGCCGTTCCTACCGTGCCGCCAACGAAGCGGTCATGCACTCGCTGCAGTACGCGTTCCGTGACCGCCGCGCCCGCAAGGGTGACTTCCGCCGGCTCTGGATCCAGCGCATCAACGCAGCGTGCCGGTTGAACGACATCAGCTACAGCCGGTTCATCTCCGGCCTGAAGGCTGCCGGTGCCGAGGTCGACCGCAAGGTCCTCGCTGATCTCGCCGTGACCGATCCGGCGGCCTTCGCCGGCCTCGTCGTGGTGGCCCGCGAGGCGCTCGCAGCGGCCGACGCCTGATCGTTCCGAGGTCCACCGTGGTCGGAGGGATCGGGGCCGGCCCGTCGGGTCGCCCGGCGGTCCTGCGTCGCATCACCTCGTTGCACCGTGATCCGTCCGAGCGGCGGGTTGCGAGGCGGACCGTGGTCGAGGGCCCGAGGGCGCTCGACGACGCGGTCCGCAACGGGGTCCGCATCGTCGAGGTCGCGGTCGAGGAGCGCTTCGACCGAACGTCGCTCCCCGCCAGCCTCGCCGGGGTGCCGGTGCACGTGGTGCCCGACGGGTCGCTCGCGAAGGCGGGGGATCTCGTCACCGGGCAGGGTGTGACGGCGGTGGTCGAGATCCCGGCGCCGGGTTCGTCGCCCCTCGGTGGTCTCGTCCTCGTCCTCGTCGACGTGGCGGATCCCGGCAACGTCGGCACGTTGGTCAGAGCGGCCGACGCGGCCGGAGCAGCAGCCGTGGTGCGGGTCGGCGGTGCCGACCCGTGGGCGCCGAAGGTCGTTCGGGCATCAGCCGGTTCGGTTTTCCGCATCCCGCTCGTCGACGACGTCGACCCGGTCGGCGGCCTCGCGGCAGCGGGCTTCCGTTCGGTGGCGCTCGTCGCCCGTGGCGGTGCGGCGCCGGAGGAGGTCGACCTCGGTGGCGACGTCGCCGTCCTGGTCGGCAACGAAGCCCGCGGTCTGCCCGCCGATCTGGTCGAGCGGTGCGACGGGCTGCTGAGCATCCCGATGTCGTCGGGTGTCGAGTCGTTGAACGCGGCGATTGCCGGATCGGTGGTCCTGTTCGAGTCGGTGCGGCAGCGTCGTGTCGCTGCCGCCGGAGGGAGTTGGACGTGAGTGCTGCAGGGGGGCAAGGCTCCTCGGCGATGGAAGCCGAGATCGAACGGGCGCTGGCCGACGGACTCGATGCGATCGCGTCTGCGGTCGACCTCGACGCGTTGGGCGCGGTCGAGACGTCGGTGCTCGGTCGGCGCGCTCCGGTCGTGGAGCTCCGGCGGTCGTTGGCGTCCCTCGACGACGACGGGCGGCGTTCTGTCGGCAGGCTGCTGAACGAGGCACGCGATGTGCTGTCCGCCGCGGTCGACGTCCGCCGTGCGACGCTCGGCGCGGCCGAGCGGGCGCTGCGCCTCGAGGCCGAGCGCCTCGACCTGACCGAGTTGGTGCCGGGGCGGCGCGTCGGGCGCGTCCACCCCTTCACCGCAGCGTGGGAGCGCCTCGAGGACGTGTTCCTCGGCATGGGATTCCAGGTCGCGGAGGGCCCGGAGATCGAGACCGAGGCGCTCAACTTCGGGGCGCTGAACTTCCCCGAGGGCCACCCGGCCCGCGAGAGCTTCGACACGCTGTGGGTCGAGTGGGGCACCCCGGGATCGACACTGCTCCGCACCCACACGTCGCCGGTGCAGGTGCGGGCGATGCTGGCCCAGGAGCCGCCGATCTACGTGATCTGTCCGGGCCGTGTCTTCCGCCAGGACACGCCCGATGCCACCCACATGCCGGTCTTCCACCAGATTGAAGGTCTGGTGATCGACCGTGGCATCACGATGGGGGATCTCGCCGGGACGCTCGAGGAGTTCACGAAGGCGTTCTTCGGCGGGTCGTTCACGTCGCGGCTCCGACCGTCGTACTTCCCCTTCACCGAGCCGTCGGCCGAGTTCGACATCCAGCGCCCCGACGGCACGTGGATGGAGCTCGGTGGCTGCGGGATGGTGCACCCCAACGTGTTGCGCGCCGGTGGGATCGACCCCGAGGAGTGGTCCGGCTTCGCGTTCGGCTTCGGCATCGACCGCTTCGCGTTGGCCCGCCACGGGGTCGACGATCTCCGTGAGTTCTGGAGCGGGGACATCCGCTTCTTGTCGCAGTTCTGAGTCCCGGTCCGCGGTCGCGGGCCTCGTCGCAAGGCACCCTGCATGAAGGTTCTCCTGTCCTGGCTGCGTGAGTTCGCCCCCCTCGAGGGGTCGGTCGACGCGCTCGCGGACGAGCTGTCCTCCCTCGGCCTCGCGGTCGAGGAGATCGTCCCCATCGGTGCCGGGCTCGACGGGATCCTCGTCGCCCGGGTGCTGGCGTGTCGCCCCCACCCCGCTGCCGACCGTATCCAGCTCGTCGACGTCGACGCCGGCGACGGCGTCGCCCTGCAGGTGTGCTGCGGTGCGTTCAACATGGCGCCGGGTGATCTGGTGCCGCTCGCGACGATCGGGACGACGATGCCGAACGGGCTCGGCATCGAGCGTCGGAAGCTGCGCGGCGAATGGTCGAACGGAATGCTGTGCTCGTCCGCCGAGCTCGGTCTCGCAGGCGCGGAGGACGGCATCCGGATCCTCGACGCATCCCTCGTCCCGGGCACGGACCTGCGCTCGGCACTCGGGATCACCGAGGACGTCCTGTTCGACCTCGACGTGACCGGCAACCGTCCCGATGCGTTGTCGATCGCCGGTGTGGCGCGTGATCTCGCAGCCCGCCTCGGTTTGCCGTTCCGGCTGGCCGTCCCCACCGTCCCGGCGCCGACCGGTCGGCCGGTCGCCGACGTGGTGTCGCTCCGCAACGACGCGCCGGATCTCTGCGGTCGGTTCGCGGCGCGGGTGCTGCGTGGTGTGGTGGTCGGGCCGTCGCCGTCGTGGGTGGCCGATCGTCTCACCGCGTGCGGGATGCGCCCGGTGAATAACGTCGTCGACGCGTCGAACTACGTGATGCTCGAGCTCGGTCAGCCGTCGCACACCTTCGACCTCGACCGTGTCGCAGGTTCGGCGGTCGCGGTGCGCTGGGCCCGCGCCGGGGAGTCCCTCGTGACCCTCGACGGTGCGACCCGTGCCCTCGACGTCCGTGACGGCGTGGTCACGGACGGCTCGGACGAGGTGATCTCGCTCGCAGGTGTGATGGGCGGCGCGTCGACGGAGATCTCCGCTGCGACGACGAACGTCCTGCTCGAGATGGCGTGGTGGGATCCGATGACGGTGGCGCGCACCGCTCGTCGGCACGGTCTGCGGTCGGAGGCCTCTACCCGTTTCGAGCGTGGCGCCGATCCGGAGGCGATCGAACGGGCACTCGACCGGTTCGTCGAGGTGCTCGCAGCGTCCTCGCCCGTCGAGGTCGCCCAGGGCACCCTCGTGGTGGAGGGCTCCCTGCCCGCTGCGGCGACGGTCCGGCTGCGGACCGACCGTGTGAATGCGATCCTCGGCACCGCACTGACCCCGGCCGAGGTGCGGCGGTGCCTCGAGCCCATCGGCTTCGCGTGCACCCCTGTCGGTGCCGACCACGACGTCGACGTCCCGTCGTTCCGTCGGGTCGACTCCTCCACCGAGATCGACGTGATCGAGGAGGTTGCCCGTCAGTACGGCCTGAACCGGATCGCGCGCACCGTCCCGGTGCCGACCTCGCAGACCGGATCGCTGACCGCGACGCAGGCGGAGCGCCGCGCGCTCCGGCGTGCCCTGGTCGGGTTCGGGCTCACCGAGGTGATGCCCGTCCCGTTCCTTGCCCCGGGGGATCTCGACCGGGCCGGGTTCGACACCGACGCCGTGGTGGTGACGAACCCGCTCGTCGCCGAGGAGTCGGTGATGCGCACGAGCCTGCGACCGGGGATCCTCAAGACGCTCGCCTACAACGCCTCGCACCGCAACGTCGGTCTCGAGGTCTTCGAGGTCGGGCACGTGTACCTGCCGACCGACCGGTCGGCGGAGCTGCCCGACGAGCGCGAGTTCCTCGCCGTGGCACGAGCTGGCCGTGACGCGGCTGCGGCGGTCGAGGCCTGGCAGGCGGTCGTCGACACGCTCGGTCTCGACGACGTCCGGTTGGTGAACGCCGTCGTTGCGGGCCTGCATCCGTCGCGGGCGGCGGAGGTGTCGGTCGGCGGCGTCGTCGTGGGTGTGCTCGGTGAGGTGGATCCCGACGTGCTCGGGGCGTTCGGTGTGCCGGAGCGTGTCGCCTGGCTCGACGTCGATCTCACGACGCTCGCCGGTCTGCCGCACGGAACGCGGACGTACCGGCGGGTGAGTCGGTTCCCGTCGAGCGACGTCGACCTCGCGTTCGAGGTCGACGACGCGGTACCGGCGTCGGCGGTGGGGGATGCCTTGCGTGCGGCCGGCGGGGACCTGCTGGTCGATCTCCGCCTCTTCGACGTCTACCGCGGCGACCGGGTCCCGGCGGGTACGCGCAGCCTGGCGTTCCGTCTGCGCCTGCAGGCGCCCGACCGGACGCTGACCGACGCCGAGGCCGCCGAGGTCCGTGGTCGGTGCATCGAGGCGGTCACCGCAGTGGGCGGCCGTCTCCGGGGTTGATCATCGGCTCGGGCCGGGTTGCGGCCTGAAGCGCCAAATATAGGCGTCGTCGCCGAGGTCGGCGCGTTCGACGACGTCGAGGCGCAGCCCGTCGAGTTGCGCGAGTCCCTCCCAGAGCCCGTTCCAGCCCTCGAAGGTCTCGGCAGGCACGATCAACCCGTCGAGGGTCCGACACGTCGGTGCGGTCACGTAGGTCCCGTCCGTGGTGTCGGTCCGGACGGCGTCGTCGTCCTGGGCCCGGAGGAGTTCGACGAGCAGGTCGGGTGCGTCGAGATGGACGCCGAGGATCTCGTCGAGCGTCGGTCGGTACTGCATGGCGACCTGACGTCCGGCGAGGCGGAGGGTGTGGGCCCCTTCCAGCGGTCCGAGGACGGCGGCGACCTCGCCGAGGAGCGAACGCGTGTAGGCGAGCGCGTAGTTGCGCTCGACCTTGGCGAGGCGGACGGGGTCCCAGTTCGGCAACGGCAACGGCTCGGGGTCGCGCAGGGGCCGTTCGCCGGGGCGGAACCGCAGCCGCTCGTGGGGCTCGAGCGGTCGGTCCTCCTCGACGTAGTAGCCCTCGAGGCCGGGTTGGCCGTCGACGGTCTGCATCGTGCAGACGAAGCCGAGGCGTGGGTTGCCGAGGGTCGGGCCGTTGTGTGCGTGCCAGCCACGGAGCATCGCCCGGCTGACATCGGTGGGGATCCCGGCGACGGCGGTGCCGTCGAAGATCCAGCGCGGCGGGAGGTACCGGACCCACGACTTGCGGTCGGTCTCGGGGATCCACACGACCCGGACGCCACCGAGTGCGTTCGAGAGCACGTGGTACTGCGCACACGCGACGGCGTGGGGGAGTCCGGTGAGGCCGAGTTTGGCGAGTCCCGGGAGGAACGCCTCGAGGTGCTGGCGCCGGAAGGTCGCCTCGCAGACTGCAGCGGCGCGTGCCTCGCCGTGCCGCTGCACGAGGCCGAGGAGGCAGCCGGTGAGGTAGCGGTGGTGGAGTTCTCCGACGGCCCGCCATGCCCGGCTCGTCCGGTCCTCGGTGGTCATCTGCGCACCCTATGGCAGCCCTCACTGCTCCGCCCTTGCATGACTATGCAAGACAACGTATTGTTTTCCGACGTGCACAGCGTCGCCGTCATCGGTGCGTCCGGCTACACCGGCGCCGAACTCCTCCGCCTCCTCCTCGGGCACCGGGCCTTCGAGCTCGTCCTCGCCACGGGTGACAGCCAGGCCGGGGTCCCCATCGCGGAGCTCTACCCGAGTCTTGCGGCCGGCTACGGCGACCGCCGCTTCGACGAGGTCGACGTCGCAGCCGCAGCAGCGGCCGACCTGGTCTTCCTCGGGCTGCCCCATGGTGCGTCCCAGCGGCTCGTGCCCGAGCTGCGCGCGGCCGGCGCGCGTCGGATCGTCGACCTCGCTGCCGACTTCAGGCTCCGCGACGCCTCGCTGTATCCGACCTGGTACGGCGAGGAGCACCACGTCCCCGAGTTGCTCGGCTCCTTCGTCTACGGCCTGCCGGAGCTGTTCCGTGACGAGATCGCCGGGGCCGACCTCGTCGCCGCCCCCGGCTGCTACGTCACGACGGCCGTCCTCGCGCTCGCTCCGCTCGTGCGCGCCGGCCTCGTCGAGGCGACGGGGATCGTCGTCGACGCGGCATCCGGCGTCTCGGGTGCCGGGCGGCCACCCAAGGCGAACACGACGTTCTGCACGGTGGACGAGGACTTCACCGCGTACGGCCTCCTCCACCATCGCCACACACCGGAGATCGAGCAGGCGCTCGGCGGTGGTGCGCAGGTGCTGTTCACGCCGCACCTCGCCCCGATGAACCGCGGCATCCTCGCCACCTGTTACGCCCGACCGGTTGCGGGGACGACACCCTCGACGGCGTCGGTGCTCGAGCACTGCCGGGCGTTCTACGACGGTGAGCCGTTCGTCGTCGTCGACGAACGGTCGCCCTCGACCAAGGCGACCCTCGGCTCGAACAGCGTCCACCTCACGTACCGGGTCGACGAGCGCACGGGCTGGATCGTCGCCATCGGCGCGCTCGACAACCTCACGAAGGGCGCGTCGGGTCAGGCCGTGCAGGCGGCGAACGTCATGTGCGGGCTCGAGGAGACGACCGGCCTGCCGATCGTGGGGGTGTACCCGTGACCGTCCGAGACCGTTCCGTCGACGCCGACCTCGCTGCGCACGTGCTCGCCGAGGCGCTGCCGTACATCCAGCGGTTCCGTGGTCGGGTCGTCGTGGTGAAGTACGGCGGCAACGCCATGGGTCCCGACAGCGAGCGTTTCTTCGCGCAGGACGTCGCCCTCATGCACAGCGTCGGCCTGAAGCCGGTCGTGGTGCACGGCGGTGGGCCGCAGATCACCGAGATGATGGACCGACTCGGCAAGGAGACCGCCTTCGTCGACGGCCTGCGGGTCACCGACGCCGAGTCCCTCGAGATCACCCGCATGGTCCTCGTCGGGAAGGTCAACCGTGAGCTGGTCGGCTCGATCAACCGTCACGGCCCCCTCGCCGTGGGTGTGAGCGGCGAGGACGCGTCGCTCATCGTGGCGACGCCCCGTGATCCGGCGCTCGGCTTCGTGGGCGACGTGGCCCGCGTGAACCCGGTCCTGCTGCACCGCCTGCTCGCCGAGGACCTCGTCCCGGTGATCGCCACGATCGGGGTCGACGAGGACGGGCAGGCGTACAACATCAACGCCGACACGGTCGCCGGTGCCGTCGCCGTGGCGCTCGGGGCGGAGAAGCTCGTGTTCCTCACCGACATCGAGGGGTTGCGGCGTGACGTCGCCGACCCGTCGAGTCTCGTCTCGGTCTGCACGGCGTCGGAGCTCCGGGGCCTCGTGGCCGACGGGAGCGTGTCGTCCGGGATGATCCCGAAGACGGACGCGGCGCTCGCGGCGGTCGACGGCGGTGTGTCTTCGGCGCATCTCGTGGACGGACGTCGACCACATGTCCTGCTGCTCGAACTGTTCACCGACGAGGGGATCGGCACGATGATCACCCCGGATCCGGAGGAGTTCCCATGACCATCGACCACCGCACCGACATGGGCGCACCGGACGATCTCGTCCGTTGTCCGATCATGCCGAACTTCGGTCCGCCCCGGGTGATGTTCGTCCGCGGCAGCGGTACCCGTCTGTGGGATCGGGACGGCAAGGAGTACCTCGACTTCCTCGGAGGTCTCGCCGTCGTCGCGCTCGGCCACGCGCACCCGGAGGTCGCCGACGCCATCGCCCGGCAGGCGTCGACACTCCTGCATGTGTCGTCGATCTTCGCGACGGAGCACGCCTGGCACGTCGCCCGGACGATCGACCGGCTGATCGCCGGTGGTTCCGGCAGCGCCGAGGGACAGGTCTTCTTCTGCAACTCGGGTGCGGAGGCGAACGAGGCGGCGATCAAGCTCGCGCGGAAGTGGGCGGGCCACGGCCGGTTCGGTGTGGTCACGACCTACGGCAGTTTCCACGGGCGCACGCTCGCGACGCTCGCGGCGACCGGGCAGCCGGCGAAGCACGAGCCGTTCGCGCCGATGCCCGAGGGCTTCCGGCACGTCGCCCTGAACGACGTCGACGCGCTCGAGGCGGCGATCGACGGGACGACTGCGGCGATCCTGCTCGAACCGATCCAGGGTGAGGGCGGGGTGAATCCTGCGTCCGCCGAGTTCCTGGCGGCGGCCCGGCGTCTGGCCGACGAGCACGGCCTTCTCCTGATGCTCGACGAGGTCCAGACGGGACTCGGGCGGACGGGCCGCTGGTTCGGGTTCCAGCACCACGACGTACGCCCCGATGTCGTCTGTCTTGCGAAGGCGCTCGGGAACGGCATGCCGATCGGCGCCCTGTGGGCGCGTGCCGACGTGGCGGCCGCCTTCAGGCCCGGTGACCACGGCTCGACCTATTCGGGGCAGCCGCTCGCGACCGCTGTTGCGCGGACCGTGCTCGAGGTCATGGAGCGCGACGGTCTCGCCGAGCGCGCCGACCGGATGGGTGCGGTGCTGCGGTCCGCCCTCGAGGCGCTGCCGGGTGTGCAGTCGGTGCGCGGCGCAGGGCTGATCCTGGCGGCGGAGCTCGGTGACGGTAGCGACGCGAAGGCGGTCGCCGACGCCTGCCTCGACGCGGGCCTCGTCGTCAACGCGATCACCGCGACGGCGCTGCGTCTGACCCCGCCGCTCACCGTCTCGGACGTCGAGCTCGCCGAGGGTGTGCGCATCCTCGACATGGTGCTGCGGGCGCAGGCGGTGTCCTGATGCGCCACCTCCTCGACGTGGACGATCTCTCCTCGTCGGAACTGGTCCGTGCGCTCGATCTGGCCGAGGTCGCCGATCCCCCGGCCGTGCTGCGCGGCGCGTCGATGGCGTTGTTGTTCGAGAAGCCCTCGTTGCGGACCCGTCACTCGATGGAACGAGCGGTCTACCAGCTCGGCGGACAGCCCGTGACGAGCCAGGACGCCGAGGTGGGACTCGGCCGGCGCGAGTCGGTGTCCGACGTCACGCGCACGCTCGCCTGCTACCACGCGGCGGTCGGCGCACGGGTCTTCCACCACGAGATGGTCGAGGGCATGGCCGCCGTGCAGGTCCTGCCGGTGGTGAACCTGCTCTCCGACCGAGCGCATCCGATGCAGGCGCTCGCCGATCTGCTCACGCTGCGCCAGGTCTGGGGCGGCTTCGACGGGCGGGCCGTGGCGTTCGTCGGCGACGCCAACAACGTGTGCCGGTCCTTCGTGACGGGTGCGGCGATGCTCGGTCTCGAGACGCGGGTGGCGAGCCCGGCGGGCTACGGCCTGTCCGAGGACGACCTGCGGCGTCTCGGTGCCCTCGGCCGCGCGCCGACGGTCACCGACGACCCGGCCGCAGCGGTCGACGGCGTGGACGCCGTGTACACCGACACCTGGATCTCGATGGGTCAGGAGGCCGAGACGGAGGCCCGTCGGGTGACGTTCGCGTCCTACCGGGTCGACGCCGCACTCATGGCCCGGGCGAGGCCCGGCGCAGGGTTCCTCCACTGCCTCCCCGCGCACCGCGGCGAGGAGGTCACGAACGACGTGCTCGACGCACCGACGTCGCTCGTGTGGCGCCAGGCGGAGAACAGGATGCATGCCGCTCGCGGCGTTCTCGCGCTGCTGCTCGGGGAGGCGGCCGGATGAGTCTGTCGAAGGCGCAACGCCAGCACCGGATCGCGAAGCTGATCGAGGCGAGGGCGGTCACGAGCCAGGCGCAGCTCGTCGAGCTGCTCGCCGAGGCGGGCATCGTCGCCACCCAGGCGACGGTCTCCCGTGATCTCGAGGAGCTCGGCGCGGTGAAGGTCCGCGTGCGCGGTGGCGACGCTGCGTACGCGATCCCCGAACAGCCGGTCGAGCCTCGTGGCCACACCGATCACCTCCGCCGGGTGATGGGGGAGTGGGTCGTGGAGGTCGAGTCATCCCACAACCTGGTGCTTCTGCGGACGCCGCCCGGGTCGGCGCACGTCGTGGCGTCCGCGCTCGACCGGACGGGACTCAGCGGGATGATCGGCACGGTGGCGGGGGACGACACCCTGCTCGTCGTGGCCGCAGAGACGACATCGGGGAGCGCGCTCGCCGCGCAGCTCCGGGAACTCGCGGGCCTCGACGCCCGCTCGGAAAGGACGGGATCGTGACCGAACGGGAGCAGGGAGCGGGGGAGACACCAACCGGTGCAGCCCCCCTGTGGCACGGGCGGTTCGGGGAGGCTCCGGCCGACGAGCTCTGGGCGTTCACCATCAGCCTGCCGTTCGACAAGCGTCTCGCGCTCGACGACCTGACCGGGTCCCGGGCGCACGTGCGTGGTCTCGAACGCGCCGGTCTGCTGACGCCGGCGGAGTCCGCCGCCATCCTCGACGCGCTCGACCAGGTCGAGTCCGAGCTCACCACGGGGACGTTCGTCTTCGCCCCGACGGATGAGGACGTGCACACCGCGGTCGAACGTCGTGTCACCGAGCTCGCCGGTCCGCCCGGGGCGAAGCTCCACACCGGACGCAGCCGCAACGACCAGGTCGCCACGGACCTGCGGATGTACACCAAGCGTGAGTTGCTCGACATCGCACTCCGGGTGACGAGCCTGCAGCAGGTCCTGCTCGACCGGGCTCGCGAGGCGGGGGAGACCTACCTCCCGGGGTACACGCACCTTCAGCGTGCGCAGCCGGTGCTCCTCGCCCACCACCTGCTCGCCCACGGCTGGGCGCTCTCGCGGGACGTCGAGCGTCTGCTCGACGCTCGCCGCCGCACTGACGTGTCGCCGCTCGGTGCGGGGGCGCTCGCGGGTTCGTCGCTTCCGCTCGACCCGGCGTTCACCGCCCGGGAGCTCGGGTTCGCCCGGGTCTTCGAGAACTCCCTCGACGCGGTGTCCGACCGCGATTTCGTGGCGGAGTCGCTGTTCTGCCTCAGCCTGCTCGGTGTGCACCTGTCCCGGATCGCCGAGGAGGTCGTGATCTGGGCGTCGGAGGAGGTCGCGTTCCTGCGGCTCGACGACCGGTATTCGACGGGTTCGTCGATGATGCCGCAGAAGAAGAACCCCGACATCGCGGAGCTCACGCGCGGCAAGGCGGCTCGTCTGATCGGTCATCTGACCGGATTGCTGGCGATGCTGAAGGGCTTGC
The DNA here is from genome assembly GCA_964453335.1 of uncultured Acidimicrobiaceae bacterium. Classification (GTDB taxonomy): domain Bacteria; phylum Actinomycetota; class Acidimicrobiia; order Acidimicrobiales; family CAIXPF01; genus VGBO01. The sequence goes on along the minus strand of CAYVOK010000010.1, from coordinate 5,374 downwards.
CGCTGTCGTACAACCGGGATCTGCAGGAGGACAAGGAGCCGTTCTTCGACGCCGTCGACCAGGTGCGCCTGACGCTCTCGGCGATGCGTGGCCTGCTCGCCACCGTCCGGTTCGACCGTCGCCGGATGGAGTCGGCCGCTGATTCCCCCTACCTGGCGGCGACCGATCTCGCCGAGTGGTTGGTCGGGCGCGGAACACCGTTCCGTGATGCGCACGCGCTCGTCGGGTCGCTCGTGCGGGACTCGCTCGAGCGGAACATCGCCCTGCCCGAGCTCGTCGCCGCGCACCCCGCGCTCGGCGAGGAGGCGGCGGCGCTGTGTGCTCCGGGTGTCGCCGTCACGCGGCGCACGACGCGCGGTGCCGGTGGGCCGGTGGAGGTCGCGAAGCAGCTCCAGAAGTTCCAGCAGCAGCTCGAGGCCCAGGCAGGCAGGCTCCGCGAGTCGTGAGCGGGTACCGACTGCTCGAGGCGTCGGATCCCGAACTCCGCACCGGGGTCGGCGTCGACGTCGCGCGAGCCCAGCTCGAGGCAACGGTCGTCCACGACCCGACGGCGGTGGCGTTCCGTGCGCAGGTCTTGGCGGCGTGCGACACGATCGAGCAGGTCCTCGATCGCACCGCCCGCCCCGGCCATCTGACGGCGTCCGCGCTCGTCGTCGACGCGTCGGCCGGTCGCACGCTCGTCCTGCTCCACCGCAAGCTCGGTCGCTGGCTGCAGCCGGGCGGGCACGTCGACGGGGACGGCAATCTCGCCGCAGCGGCGCTGCGCGAGGCCACCGAGGAGACCGGCATCGCCGGACTCAGGGTCGTGGTGCCGGCGGTCGACGTGGACGTGCACCGTGTCGAGCCGCCGGGTGAGTCGGCGCACGACCACCTCGACGTCCGGTTCGTCGTGGTGGCGCCACCTGAGGCACGGTTCGAGGGCAACCACGAGTCGCTCGGTCTTCGGTGGGTGACCGAGTCCGATCTCGGCGAGCTCGGTGCCGACGTCGGGCTGCTGCGCCTGGCGCGGGTGGGTTTCGACGTCGCGTCCGCGCTCCTGCGCTGAGCGGGGTGTCGCTCAGCCGACGTCGCCGGGCGTGCGGCAGGATGGCATGTCGTTCACGTCGGCCATGGCGTCCATCGTGCGTGTGTAGTTCTTGCCGTTGCGCGCCGTCAGTGTGAAGCGTGCCGTCGCGTCGATCCGGAGTGCGTCGGCGTATCGCCGTCGGTCGTCGACGTAGCGGTCCCAATCCCCGAGCCAGGCCTCGACGAGGGCTTGATCGACTGCACCGTCGACGGGGATCGTACGGAGTTCGGTGACGAGCGCCGCCACGATGTCGGTGGCCTCGTCCAGCGTCCCCGCCCGCTCGACCGCCGAGCGTGCCGTCATCGCGAGCGGGAGTTCGTCGATGGCGGCGCGTGCGGCTGCGCAGCGGGGCTCGGCGGCGGTGGCGAACGACGGTGCGGTGAGGGTGTCGGGCGGGGTCCGCTCGGCGAGGCCCGACAGGGCGTACCCCCACAGCCCGAACGAACCGACGACGATCACGGCAACGGCGATCCCGCTCGGCCGCTTCCACCAACGCCGTGCGGCGAGTTCCTGCATCGGGTGCATCCGGGTGTCCTCAGGGTGTGCTCGACGTCGTGGTCGACGACGTGGGTCGAGTCGTCGTGGTCGATCGCGTGGTCGTGGTCGGTCGTGTCGTGGTCGTCGGTCGGACGGTCGTCGCCGTCGGCAGCGTGGTGGTCGTCTGGATCACGGGGGCGACCTTGACGCTCGGTGGGACGAAGGACTCGGCCGGGAGCGGCGCCGTGGCGACGCCCATGAAGGCCCCCCAGATCTGCGCCGGGTACGAGCCGCCGCTCACGTAGATCGGCGTCTTCGGGGGCACCATGGCGATCTGGGCCTCGGGGTAGCCCACCCAGACCGCAGCGGTGAGGTTCGGCGTGTAGCCGACGAACCAGGCGTCGCGGTAGCTCTCGGCCGTGCCGGTCTTCCCGGCAGCGGGGCGCCCGATGCGGGCGGCCGTACCGGTACCGCAACAGACGACGTCCTGGAGGACCGAGTTCATCTGGTCGGCGACCGACTCGGTGAGCACCCGTTCCTGGACCTTCGGCGCCTCGAAGATCACGTTGCCGGTCGAGTCGGTGATCTTGGTGACGAGAACCGGGTCGGTGCGTACACCTCGGTTCGCGAACGTCGAGTACGCCGTCGCCATGTCGATGCCGTTCACGTTCTCGGTGCCGAGCACGGCGGCGTAGACGGGCTGGAGGGGGGAGCGGATGCCGAGTCGGGCCGCCATGGCGACGGCGTCCTCGGGGCCGACGTCGCGCATCAGTTGGGCGTACACCGTGTTGTACGAGCTGATCGTCGCCTGCACGAGGTTCGTCGCGTCACCGCCGCTGCCGCCGTAGTTCCGCACGATCCAGTTCGGTTGGCCGGGGATGGGGATCTGCAGTTCCGGCGGCGCCGGGTACACCTTGCCGAGCGGCACGCCTTCTTCGAGTGCTGCGGCGAGGATGATCGGCTTGAACGACGATCCCGACTGGCGACCCTCACCGACGGCGAGGTTGAACTTCGCGAACGGCGACGTGCCGAAGTAGTCGCGACCGCCGACCATGGCCCGCACGTGACCGGTGCGTGGATCCATGGCGAGGATCGACGCCTCGGGCAGGCCCTGCCCGTCAGGCAGCACCGACGCGATCGCCGCCTCGCCGGCGGCCTGCATGCCGAGGTCGAGCGTCGTGTGGATCCTGAGGCCACCGCCGAAGAGGAGGCGCTTCCGTTCCTCGTCGGTCGCGCCGAAGCGCTCGTCCGCGAGGATGAACTTCTTCACCTCTTCGACGAAGTGCCCGGCCGGATAGCGCTCGACGGGTTCCGGCGCCTTCTTCCCGAGCACGATCGGCGTCGCGGTCGCCCGGGCGTGTTCCGCCTCGCCGATCGCGCCGGTCTCGAGCATCGCGTCGAGGACGACGTTGCGTCGTGCGAGGGCCAGCTCCGGTTCGTTGAAGGGGTCGGTGACCGATGGGAGCTGGATGAGGCCGGCGAGGACTGCGGACTCCTCGACCGTCAGGTTCCCGACGGACTTGGCGAAGTAGGTCTGCGCCGCCGCCTCGACGCCGTAGGCGCCCTGCCCGAAGTAGATCGTGTTCAGGTAGAGCTCGAGGATGAGTTCCTTCGACGTCGTGCGCTCGAGCTGCCAGGCGAGCGCGATCTCGCGGAGCTTGCGGTTCACGGTCTGCTCGGGTCCGAGCAACGCGTTCTTCACGTACTGCTGGGTGATCGTCGAGCCGCCCTGGGCGATCCCGCCCTCGGCGGCGTTCGCCCCGGCCGCCCGCATGATGCCCTGGGGGTCGACACCGTTGTGCTCGAAGAACCGCCGGTCCTCGATGGCGATCGTCGCGTCGACGAGCGACTTCGGGATGGCGCTGTAGGGGACGAGGTCGCGGTTCACCTCGGCTCGCAGCGTCGTGATGAGCGTGCCGTCGGCTGCGAAGACGCGCGACGACTCGAACACGGCCGGCAGGACCACCCCGACCGCACGCACGCGGTACGCGCACCCCGACAGGACCGACCCGACGAGGGCGGCGGCGACCACGAAGGCGACCGGACGGCGACGCACGGCTCCATTCTCGCCGATCGCAGCGGTGAATCGGTGTCCGCACCACTTGGTGCGCGCGTCGCCCACAGGGCAGATTCTTGGGGTGACGACCGTGGACCCGACGCTCTTCGACGATCTCGAGGCCCGCGGTCTCGTCGCGGACACGACCGATCGAGCGGCGCTGCGGGAACGGCTCGCAGCCGGGCCGATGGTGCTGTACTGCGGCTTCGACCCCACGGCCGACTCGCTGCACGTCGGGAACCTGATCGGTCTGGTGACGTTGCGTCGCTTCCAGCTCGCCGGCCACCGTCCGATCGCCCTCGCCGGCGGTGCGACGGGGATGATCGGGGACCCGAGCGGACGCAGCGAGGAGCGCAATCTGCTCGACGACGAGCGACTGGCCCGCAACCTCGAGGGCATCGTGCCGCAGCTGCGGCAGTTCCTCGATTTCGAACCCGGTCCGGCACAGGCCCGCCTCGTCGACAACCGTTCGTGGACCGTCGCGATGAGCGCGATCGACTTCCTGCGCGACGTCGGGAAGTACGTCACCGTGAACCAGATGCTCGGCAAGGAATCGGTGCGTGCCCGCATCGCCGGGACGACGGGGATCTCCTACACGGAGTTCAGCTACATGCTCCTGCAGGCGAACGACTTCGCCGAGTTGTTCGAACTCGAGGGCTGCGAGCTCCAGGTCGGCGGATCCGATCAGTGGGGGAACATCTCCCTCGGCGTCGAGCTCGTGCGGAAGCGGCACGGCGCTGCCGTGCACGGCCTCACCTGGCCGCTGCTCACCCGTGCGGACGGCACCAAGTACGGCAAGTCGGCATCCGGCGAACAGCTCTGGCTCGGCGCCCACCGACTGAGCCCGTACCGCTTCTACCAGGGGTGGATGCACGTCGAGGACGCCGATGTCCGGCGCCTCCTCCTGCAGCTCACGCTGCTCAGGGTGCCCGAAATCGACGAGGTCGTCGCCGAGCACCTCGCCGATCCCGGCCGTCGCGTCGGTCAGCGACGCGTGGCCCGCGAGGTCACCGCCCTCGTGCACGGCGGCGCCATTGCATCGACGGCGGCCGCGGCGTCCGAGGTGCTCTTCGGTGGCGACGTGACGATCGCCGATGCCGCCACCTTCGACATGCTCGCGGCCGAGGTCCCGCTCGCAGCGGTGGTCCGGTCCGACCTCGCTGCGGGAGTCGATCCGGTGACGATCTTCGCAGCCACGGGCGCTGCCGCATCAAGGGGTGAGGCGCGGCGGTTGCTCGAGCAGCGGGGCTGGACCGTGAACGGCCGGCGGATCGAGCCGGGAGACCAGCTCGGCGTCGACGACCTGCTGCACGGCCGATGGCTGCTTGTCCGGCGCGGACGCTCGGCGTATACACTCGTCGAGGCCCGCTGAAGTTTCTCGGTCCCGGGGTTGACACAGCCCCACCGAGTCGGTAAGTTGGCCACTCGCCCCGGTAAGCCGGTGGCAGGGCAGCACTGCAGGCGGCGACGCCATGAGCATCTGCCCACTGAGGATCTCGACCCACGGTCGGGCGTTCCTTGAAAACGGAAGAGAGGACGAAAACGGCTAGTGCGGGGAGGCCGCGGCACTTCGGTGCTGTGGACCAACCCAAGTCGATTCCGAGCTCGTCATGGACTTCGGTCCGTGACGTTGAAAGAGTCCAATCGTGCTTCGGCACGAGGAAGACAGCTCTTCATTGATCGAGCGTGCGACGGTTCTGCCGGCGTACGCGAAGATCTCGACGGAGAGTTTGATCCTGGCTCAGGACGAACGCTGGCGGCGTGCTTAACACATG
>CAYVOK010000009.1:105369-122140 GCA_964453335.1 uncultured Acidimicrobiaceae bacterium | reverse complement strand
CCTGCATCGGCACGGTGCCGGTGTAGCCGTCGGAGGACTCGGTCGCCGTGAGCACCAGGTCGGGGGTCGACCGGCCGATCGCCGCTGCGAGCACCCGGGCGGTGCCGAGGGCGTCGGTGCCCTGCAGTGCCGGGTCCGACACGAGGATCGCATCGGCGGCACCCATGGCGAGCGCGGTGCGCAGACCGGCGGTCTCGCCGTTCGGCGCCATCGACACGAGCGAGACGCTCCCGCCGCCGGCGGCGTCGACGAGCTGCAGCGCCATCTCGACGCCGTACGAGTCGGCTTCGTCGAGGATCAGCTTCTGGTCACGCTTCAGCGTCTTGGTGGACGGGTCGAGCGACCCCGGCTCGGCAGGGTCCGGGATCTGCTTCACGCAGACGACGACATGCATGTGCGTATTCTCGCCCGCACCCGGCGTTCTGCCAAATCACCGGCGCCGTGCTGCACGGGAGCGCAGAATCGTGTCGATGCAGGTCGTCGTGGTCACGAACCCGGTGGCGACGTCGGTCGTCGCCGATCCGGAGCTCCCCGACCGGGTGGTCCGGGCCGTCGCGGCGGTGCCGGCGACGGTCACCGTGGTACGGACCGGTCGTGCGGGTGACGCCGTCGAGGCCGGTCGCGCCCACGCGTCGGCCGACGTGATCGTCGTCGTCGGCGGCGACGGCACGCTCAACGGTGTGGTCGCCGGCCTCCTCGCCGCACCGGGGCCGCACGCCGCCGTCGCACCGTTCCCCGCCGGTTCCACGAACGTCGTCGCCCGTTCCCTCGGCTTCGAGCGTCGGCCCGACCGGGCGCTCGGCCAGCTCGTGTCGGCGCTGCGGGCCGGTCGGCGCGCAACCGGCACGGTCGGCCGCCTCGACGACCGCGTGTTCCTCGCGAACGCCGGTGTCGGGCTCGACGCCGCCGTCGTCGCACGGGCCGAGGCGCACCCCTCCCGCAAGCACCGCCTGCGGGGGATCTGGTTCCTCTGGTGTCTCGGCACGGAGATGGCCGTCGGGCCGCTCGGTCGCGGCGGGCCGCGCCTCGACGTCGTCGACGGTGCAGGTCGCCGCCACCGTGGCCGCTGGGTGGTCGCGCTCGCCCGGTCGCCCTACGTCTGGCTCGGTGCACTCGGGGTCGACCTGCTGCCCCGGGCGGACCGGACGCAGGGGACGGTGCTGCTGCTCCGGTCCCTCGGCGCCGCCACCCTGGTCGACGGCCTGCGGGCCGTGACCGCCCGTGGCGGGGTGATCGGTGCACGGCTGGGACGCCTCGACGCGACCGGCCCGGTGGTGGTCACCGCAGACCGTCCGGTGCCGGTGCAGGTCGACGGCGAGGTGGTCGCCCCCCGCGTCTCAGCCACGATCACCTTCACCCCGGGTGGCGTGACATTCGTCACTCCGTGAGGATTCCGAGAAGATTTCGTCGCGCGACCATTGCGTCGCGGGCACGCCGCCGGTACCGTCCCTCGGTCCCCGTTGGGTGTTGCAAGGAACTTTCCCGTGGCTCTCTCCTCCTCCCGGAATCTCACGCTCGCCGCCGAGAACGACGACTGGCGCGATCTCTCGGCATGCCGTGACACGAGCCCGGACCTGTTCTTCCCGGTGGGCACCACCGGTCCCGCCCTCGAGCAGATCGCCACGGCCAAGTCCGTGTGCGATGCCTGCCCCGTGACCGAGCCCTGCCTCGAGTTCGCCCTGCTCACCAACCAGGACTCCGGGATCTGGGGCGGCACGTCCGAGGACGAGCGCCGCCGTCTGCGCAAGACCTGGCTGGTCCGCCGCCGCGACGTCTCCTGATCCCTCGCCGCCTCAGGCGGTGGTACGGGCGACCGGCACGTCGACGAGCGCCTCGGCGCCCGGACGACCGTCGGTACGGTCCCCGAGGGTGAGGGTCCCGCACAGTTCGCCCTCGACGAGCGCGCGGATGATCGACAGACCGAGGCCCGTCGAACTCGACGGCTGCGTCGCCGCGGCGTCGAGTCCCACCCCGTCGTCGCGCACCGTGAGCGCCAGACGATCGGGCTGCACCCGCAACGTGATGTCGACGACGCCCTCGCCCGCCCCGGCCGGATAGCCGTGGGATACGGCGTTCTGCACGAGCTCGGTGAGCACGAGTGCGAGAGGCGTGGCGATCTCGGCGGGCAGCGCGACCGGGTCGGCGTCGAGACGGAACCGAACCGGGGTCGTCACCGACTCCTCGGCCATCCGCACGATCGGTCGGGCGATCTCGCCGAAGGAGACGTCGTCACCAGCCTCGAGCGCGAGCGTCTCGTGCACCACGGCGATCGACGCGATCCGCCGGACCGAGTCCTCGATGGCCGCCCGAGCCTCGGGTGAGGAAACGCGGCGCGCCTGCAATCGCAGCAACGACGAGATCGTCTGCAGGTTGTTCTTCACCCGGTGGTGGATCTCCCGAATGTACGTGTCCTTCGAGACGAGCAACCGGTCGAGGCGACGCACGGCCGACACGTCTCGCACGAGCAGCAGACTCCCACCAGGGTCCCCGTCGTCGAGGAGGGGCAGGCAGTGCACCTCGACATGGGTGTTCATCCCCCGGGTGAGCTCGGTCGCCTGCGGGCGTGCCGTCGTCGTCGCCGCCCGCACCACACCGTCGTCGAGGCCGAGCTGCGCGAGCGACCGTCCCTCGACCTGGGCGAGTACACCGAGGCGGTGCAGCGCCGAGTTCGCGTTCGGTGAGCCGTAGGTGACCCGACCCTCGCGGTCGAGGACGAGGACGCCGTCGCCGACCCGGGGGCCGGCGTCGATCGGCACGTCGCCGTGCGGATAGGGGAAGGAGCCGGCGGCGATCATCGCCACGAACCGGTCGAACACGCCGAGATACGCCTTCTCGAGACCACCGACCCGACGACCGCCCTCCGACGGCGACTCGGCGACGAGCACGGCGACCACCGCACCGGCACGTCGGACGGGCACGGCGACCACCCGGCGCGGTTCGTCGGGGCCGCCCTCCTCGCCGGTCGACGTGTACCCGTCGACGAGCGTGCGTTCCACGAGCGGACGTTCCACCAGCGGCAGCATCCGGCCGACGAGGTCGGCGTGGTTCACGGTCCGGCTCGTCGACGGTCGGACCTGGCCGAGCACGACGAGGCCGCCGTCACGCTCGGGCGCGACGAGCAGGAGATCGGAGAACGACAGGTCGGCGAGGAGCGCCCACCCGGCGACGAGCCGCTGCAGGTGCTCGATGTCGTCCTCGCCGAGCGTGCTGTGCACCCGGGCGAGCTCGGCGAGGCTGAACACGGTGACGAGCCTACGTGCGCCCACTCAGTCGAGGACGAGCCCGCCGAGCTCCACGAGCCCCCCGACGTCGGTGACGTCACCCGACGCGGCGTCGTCGCCGTCGAGACGCGGCAGGCGCACCAGCTTCGGGGCGAGCGCGGCGAGTTCCTCCGCGACCCGGTGCTGGCGTGCCGCGACGACACGCTCGTCGGCGAAGGACGAACCGGCCATGGCGAGCATCCGGGCGGTCGCTGCGACGTCGTCCGCGGGCGCCGCACCGAGCCGGGCCGCCAACAGGTCGGCATGGCGGCCGAGGCTGCGGGCCGCCTCCTTCGCAGCGGGGTCGAGCACGGTCCGTTCGGCCATCCGGTTGCACACCACGGTGTCGACCGCGAGCCCCCGTTCGCCGAGCGCCCCGACGAGCGCCGCCGCTTCCGCCGCCGGGCCGTCCTCCGCGGTCGTCACCACCACGAACGACGTCGACCCGTCCCGCAGCGTCGCCTCGATCTCGGCGGTCCGGCGGACGAGCCCCTCCTCGAGGGTGGCGAGGCGGGTGAAGAACTCGGTGACGTCCGCGACGAAGCGCGCCCCGAGGAGCCGGTCGGCGACGAGCCGGAACGGGCGCGCCGCCGCCGACCGTCCGGCCGGCACGAGCCAGCGCAGCAGGCGGGACGAGAAGAACTCGGCGGTGCGGCGCGGCGCGTCGAGCACGTCGAGCGCCGAACGGCTCGGCGGCGTGTCGACGACCACCACGTCGTAGCGACCCGACGCCCGCAGGTCGTGGAGGCGTTCGAGGGCCAGGTAGTCGTGGCTGTGGGCGAACCGCGACGTGACCGTGCGGTACAGCGGGTTCGCGAGCAGTGCGTCCGCCGTCGCGACGTCGGGTGCGTTGCGGCGCACCAGGTCCTCCCACGACGCGACGGTGTCGAGCATCGCCGCGGCGAGGGTCCCGCGCGGGGGCTCCGGGAACCGCCAGGGGTCGACGACGGTCTCAGCGTTGCCGATCGTGCTGATGCCGAGCGCGTCGGCGAGCCGGCGGGCCGGGTCGACCGTGACGACGAGCACGCGTGCGTCCCGTCGCGCAGCCGTGGCGGCAGCGATCGCTGCGGCGACCGTCGTCTTGCCGACCCCGCCGGGACCGCAGACGAGGACGACCGACGCGTCGGTCACCACGCACCCTCGATCACGAGGTCGGCGAGCACCCCGGTGGCACGGGCACCCGGCGGGTGGTCGACGAGTTCGGGGAAGGTGTGGCGGGCCACGCCCTCGACCGTGTCGAGCGGGGCGACCCGCTCGCAGGCCCGTTCGTGGCGCCGTCGCGCCCGTTCGAGGGTGTCGAGGACGACGTCGACGCCGCCACCGACCTCGTCCCGCAGCCGTGCCACGGTCGCGGCTGCGAACAGGTCGACAGGCGCACCGGCCGCGGCGGCCGGCGCAGCGGGCATCCGGTTCAGGATCACGGCTGCGACGTCGACGACGGTGGCGTCCCGGATCGCACCGACGAGGTCGACGGTCTCGGCGACGGGCAGCTCGTCGGGGGTGGTCACGACGGCGACCCCGGTCCGCGCCGGGTCGGCGAGGATGTCCTGCATCCATGTCGCCTGCTCCCGGATCGCGCCGACCGGCACCAGCTCGCCGATCGTCGCCGGGGCGGCAAGTTGCGCGACGACGTGCCCGGTGGCGACGGTGTCGGCGACGACGAGGTCGTAGGCCCCCCGCTTCACCTCGTAGGCGAGTTTCCCGATGGTCAGGATCTCCCGCACCCCGGGAGCGGCGGTGGCGACGAAGTCGAAGATCGCCGCGAGCGGGGCGAGCCGTCCGACGGACGGCACCCGCAGATAGCGCCGCAGGTACTCCCGCAGCGACGCCTCGGTGTCCATCGCCATCACGTCGAGACGCGGCCCGACCCGACGGGGTTCGTAGCCGACCGGGGCGACGCCGAGCGCGGCCGCGAGGGCGCCGGTGGCGTCGACCTCACAGGCGAGGACCCGACGACCCGACGCTGCTGCAGCGGTCGCGAGCGCAGCGGCGACGGTGGTCTTGCCGACGCCTCCCTTGCCCGTGACGACCACCAGCCGGCGGTCGAGCAGCGGGACGGTCACGCAGGGCTCAGCGGTCGGCGGCGAACCCGATCGTCCGGCCCCCGTCGGGCCGTCCGATCTCGACGTATGCGATGCGCTGCGCGGGCACCCCGATCGTGCGGCCGTCCTTGTCGGTCAGCCACAACACGGTGGCGGACCCGGCGAGCGCGGCCTCGATGTCGGCGCGGACCGCGTCGCGGTCCCCGTCACCGAGGTCGACCACCAGTTCCTTGGGGGTGTCGGTGACCCCGATGCGAACGTCCACGCCTTCCATCCCTTCGACGGTGCCGGATGAACCTAGAGGATCTTCAGTGCCGGGCGGTACAGCTTCGTCGGCCGGAGCTCGACGTCGATGCGTTCGGCGATCGCCGCGATCGCGAGCGACGCCTCACCCTCGGGGTCGAGCGCAGCCACCGGCCGACCCGAGTCCGAACCCGCCCGGAGCGCCGGGACGAGCGGCACCTGGCCGAGCAGGGGGACCTCGAGACGCTGCGCGAGCTCGGCGCCGCCGCCCGACCCGAAGATCTCGTAGCGCTTGCCGTCGTCGCCGGTGAACCAGCTCATGTTCTCGATGACACCGCGGACGTCGAGGTGGACCTTCTCGGCCATGAACGCCACACGCTGCGCGACCTTCTGCGCCGCCTCCTGCGGGGTCGTCACGACGAAGACCTCGCCGCGGGGCAGGAACTGCGCGAGGGAGAGGGAGATGTCACCCGTGCCCGGCGGCAGGTCGACGACGAGGTAGTCGGGCTCGTCCCAGTACACGTCGGTGAGGAACTGCTCGAGCGCCTTGTGCAGCATCGGCCCACGCCAGATGACCGGCTGGTCCTCCTCGACGAAGAACCCCATCGAGATGCAGCGGACGCCGTGGACCTCCGGCGGGACGAGCATCGAGTCGATCACGACCGGCGGACGGTCGACACCGAGCATGCGCGGGATCGAGAACCCCCACACGTCGGCGTCGACGACCGCGACTCGGTGACCGCGGCGGGCGAGGGAGATCGCGAGGTTCGCCGTGAGCGACGACTTGCCGACGCCGCCCTTGCCGGAGGCGATCATGAGGCAGCGCGTCCGGCTCGCCGGGTCGGCGAAGGGGATCGTCCGCCCCTGGGCGTGACCGTGCGCCGGGCCGGAGCCGGCCGTCGCAGCCGGGTCGCCGTGCAGCTTGGCGCGCAGCGTGGCGCGTTCCTCGTCGGTCATCACGGTGAACTCGAGGTCGGTGCGGGACACGCCCGGCAGGGCGCGCACCGCCTCGTCGACCCGGCGGGTGATCTCGGCGCGGAGCGGGCAACCGGCGATGGTCAGGGCGACGGTCACGCCGACGACCCCGTCCGTGCCAACCCGGACCGAGCGCACCATGTCGAGGTCGACGATGGAGCGGCGCAGCTCGGGGTCCTCCACCGGACGGAGGGCGTCGAGGACCTGGGCTTCGGTGACGGTCATGGTCTCCCCGGGGTCGAGGGATTTCTCCTATCGGGATAGGTAGAATACCGACGTGTCCCGTCCTGCCCTGAATCCGACCGAGTTCGCGTCCACGGTGACCGCGATCTCGTCCGCGTTCGGCGACCCGACCCGACGCGACATCTTCCTCGCCGTCCACGACGCACCCGACGGTCTGACCGCCGCCGAGGTCGCCGAGGCGTTCGGCCTCCACGTCAACGTCGCCCGCCACCACCTCGACAAGCTCGCCGGCGGTGGGTACGTCGAGGTCGTCGTCGGCCGGTCGGGCCGCACCGGCGCCGGGCGTCCCTCCAAGCGCTACCGGGCGACCGAGGCGGAGCTCACCCCGCACGTCGCCGTGCGCCACGACGCCGTCCTCGTGAACCTCCTCAAGCGCGCCCTCGCCCTGCTCCCCCGGGAACAGGCCGAACAGCTCGCCGAGGACGTCGGTGCCGAGTACGGGCGGGCGATGGCCACGTCGATGGGCGATGCGGCGGAGAGCCAGCGCAGTTTCCGGGCGGCGTTGCACGTCGTCGCCGACGCGATGACGGCGCACGGGTTCGCCGCCCGGGTGGACGAGCTCCGCATCGTCGCCGAGCACTGCCCCTTCGGGGGTGCCGAGGTGGTGCACCCCGTGATCTGCGCCGTCGACCGCGGCATGATCCGCGGGATGATGTCGGCCCTGCACGGGGCCAGCGACCCCGTCCTCGGTGGCTCCCTCCTCACCGGCGAGGTCGCCTGCGACTTCGAGGTCGCGGCCGGCGACTGATCGTCAGCCCCGCAGCGCCTGACGGACCCCGAACCCGTCGAGGAGCTGCAGCATCAGCGGCGGCGGGTCGAGCGCCTCGAGCGCGGTCAGTTCGCTGCGCGCCGCGTCGAGCTCCCCGGCCCGGAACAGCACGATCGTGCGGAACGCCCGGGCGTCGGGGTACGCAGGATCGGCGGCGACGGCCGCGTCGATGTTGCGACGCCCCTCGGCTGCGAGCCGCTCGTCACCAGTCCGCACCAGCAGCCAGCCGCGATAGGCGAGCGCCTCGGCGTCGGAGGGTTGTGCGGCGAGCACGCCGTCGTAGCAGCGGACCGCGTCGAGGAGCGTCGACGCCGACCCGCGCATCGACGCCGCCGACAGCTCGGAACACTCGAGGAGCTGTTGGCGGGTCGAGGCCCGGATGTCGCCGGTGAGGCTCGCCGTCGACGTGCGGGTCCCGGCGGTGCGGGCGACGACGAGACCGGCACCGACCGCCGCGACCACCACCAAGATCGCGAGACCGGCGCTGCGCCAGGGCGACCGCGGGCGGGACGGCGGCGGTGCGGCGGGACGGCGCTGCTCGATGGCCCGCAGGACCTCGGCCGTGCGCCGCACGTAGTCGGCACGCAACGCCGCGTGGTCCGCCGGGTCGATGTCACCGGCTGCGAGCTCACGGTCGAGATCCACCAGGGAACGGGCGAGGAAGTCGCGTTCCGCCTCGAGGTCCCGTTCGGTCACGGTTCCTCCGTCGCCTCGGCCCGCTCCGCGAGGAACGCCGTGACGAGGTCCACGTCGGCGTCGTCGGGGTCGCCGTCGCCGAGCGGGTCACGCCAGCGCCACAGCACCAGCCCGAGCGCCGCCACGGACACGACCGCGACCGCGACCGGCACCACCCACACGAGCGACACGACACCACGACCCGGCGGGGCGAGCAGGACGTCGTCGCCGAACCGGTCGGTGATGCGGGCCCGCACCTCGGCGTCGGTCGCACCCCCGTCGACCAGGCGGGCGATCTCCTGGCGGACGTTCACGGCCGACGGCGTCGCCGACTCGGCCACCGACTGCCCGGCGCACTGCGGGCAGGCGAACTCCTCGGCGAGGTCGCGGGTGCGTTCCTCGTCGGAACGGGGACCGCCACCGGCGACGACACCGATGGAGAAGGCCACCGCGACCACCCCGAGCACCACACCCCACAGTGCGGTCAGCACCCGGCGGTTCACGATCCCACCCCGACGACCAGCGCGTCGATCACCGCGTCGAGCCCGTCCGCGGTCACCCCACCCCGGATCTTGCCGACCACGATGCCGCTCGGCGCGACGAGGATCGACTCCGGCACCTTCGTCACGCCGTAGTCGACCGCCGCGCGGCCGCCGTCGTCGAGCAGCACCGGCCAGTCGCCGCCGTTGCGGTCGAAGAACTTCCGGGTCGCCTCGGCCTCACCCGGGCCGCCGAACACCACGGAGAGGACCCGCCGGTCGCCGTCCGCGTGCCGTTCGGCGAACGCAACGAGTTCGGGGTGCTCCCGTACGCACGGCGGGCACCAGGTCGCGAAGAAGTTGACGATCACCCACGCCCCACGGTCACGGTCGAGGTCGTAGGTGGACCCGTCGATCGTCGGCCCGGCGAGGGCAGGGGCGAGCTCGCCGTCGAGGGGGCTCGGCGCCATCGCAGCGGTGTCGTCGTCGCGACGCAGCAGTCCGACGACGAGCACGACCGTGAACGCCACGAGCACCACGCCTACCGCGAGCGCGGCGCGTCGGGCTGTCATGCCTCGACCGCCACGGGCGCCGACACCGGGTCGGTCGGGCGACGCCGCCGCCCCGGGAACGCGGCGAGGAGGGTCCCGAGCGCCATCAGGCCGCCGCCGATCCACATCCAGCTCACGAGCGGTTGGATGATCACCCGGATCACCGCCGGCCCGTCGTCGACGGGGAGCGGCTGCTCGAGCGTCAGGTACACGTCGTTCCACAGCGAGGTGCGCACGGACGGCTCGCCGACGCCCTGACCGGCGGAACGGAACATGTTGAAGCTCGGCTCGTGCACCACCTCGCCGTCGACGAGAACCCGGGCCCGCATCGACACCTTCTCGGGGAACTCGACGGTCTCCGTACCGAGGTAGATGACGGTGTGCCCGGACAGCGTCGCCTCCTCCCCGATCGACAGCTCGAACTCCCCGTCGACGAGGTAGCTCGACGACGCCGCGAGGCCGACCGCGACGAGGACGACACCGAGGTGCACGATCATCCCGCCGTTCGCCCGACCGACGAGGCCACGCCAACCCTGGCGTCGGGTGGCGAGCACCACCTGGCGCAGCGCCGCTCCGCCGGCGAAGCCGCCGAGCAGGAACGCGAGCAGCGGCGCGTAGCCGCGTGCACCGACCGCCACCGCTGTCACGAGCGCCCCCGCGCCGAGCCATGCCGGCCACAGGAGGCGACGGGCGAGCGTCTCGGTGGTGGTCCGGCGCCACGGCAGCACCGGGGCGACCGCCATGAGGAACAGCAGCACGAGGCCGACCGGACGCGACATCTGGTCGAAGTACGGCGCACCGACGGACACCCGCTGGTCCCGCACCGCCTCGAGCACGAGCGGGAACACGGTGCCCAACAGCACGAGGAACGCGAACGCGGCGAACAGCACGTTGTTGAGGAGGAACGCGCCCTCACGTGACAGCGCCGAATCGATCCGACCCGGTGCCCGCAGCGCGTCACCGCGCCAGCCGATGAGGCCGACCGACACGGCGACGACGACGGCGAAGAACCCGAGCAGGATCGGTCCGATCGAGCCCTCGGCGAACGCGTGCACCGACTCGATCACCCCCGAACGGGTGAGGAACGTGCCGAGGATCGTGAGGCTGAACGTGGCGCACAGCAGCGCCAGGTTCCAGACCCGCAGCATGCCGCGCCGTTCCTGGATCATCACCGAGTGGAGGTACGCCGTGCCCGTGAGCCAGGGCAGGAAGCTCGCGTTCTCGACCGGGTCCCAGCCCCAGTACCCGGCCCAGCCGAGGACCTCGTAGCTCCACCACGAACCGAGGACGATCCCGGCGGTCAGGAAGCCCCAGGCGATCAGCGTCCACCGCCGGGTTGCCACCAGCCAGCCCTCGCCGACCCGGCCGGTCACGAGCGCCGCGATCGCGAACGCGAACGGCACCGTGAAGCCCACGTAGCCGAGGTAGAGCATCGGCGGGTGGAACACCATCAGCGGGTGGTTCTGCAGCAGCGGGTTCGGCCCCGGTCCGTCGTACCCGAGCGGCGGGTCGAAGCGGACGAAGGGGTCGGCCGGCTGCATCATCAGCCCGTAGAAGAACACGCTGACGGCGAACAGCGTCACGAGCGCCCACCCGACGAGGGGGTCCTCGAGCTTCGTGCGGAACTTCCACACGACGGCGACGACGTAGCCGACGAGCACGAGACCCCACAGCAGGATCGATCCCTCGAGCGCCGACCACAGTGCGGTCAGGTTGAACAGGTCCGGGGTGGCGCGGCTGCCGTGCTCGGCCACGTACGCGATCGTGAAGTCGCGCTGGATGAACGCCCGCTCCATCGCCCCGAACGCGACGACGGCGCCGAGGAGGGACAGCAGGGCGTAGGGGACGGCAAGCCGGTGCAGATGGGGGCGACGCCGCAGGAGCGCGAACGTGAGGGTCCCCGCGCCCGACAGCGCGCTCACGAACGCGAGCACCACGCCCGCCTTGCCGAGGGCGAGGTTCATGAGGTCGGGGTCGACTCCCCGTACCCGGTCACCCGGTCCGGGTTCTCCGCCACGTACACCTCGCTGTGCTTCACGAGCATGCGATCGCTCGCGAACGCGTCACCCGACCAGCGTCCCTCGAGGACGACGGGGATCCCGGCGGCGAACATCTTGGGGATCTCCCCCCGGTGGCGCACGGTCGCCTGCACCCCGTTGTAGGTGACGTCGAAGCTCGTGACCTCACCGGCACGGTCGACGGTCCCGTCGACCACCGCGCCCTGCAGGCGGAACCGGTCGTCGCCGAGCTCGGCGCGCATCGCGACCGCCTCGTCGACGTTGTGGAAGTACAGCGTGGCGTCCCCGAGCCCGCGCACGACGACGACCCCGAGCACGACCACCACCACGGCGCCGAGGACGGCGGTCCGCCGCCGGCGCCGTCGGGGCGGCGTCGGATTCGGGGTCAGGTCCATCGACGACGGTCCTCCGGGACGACGGCCGAGAGTCGGCGACCTCGGCGCAGCACCCGCCAAGCGTAGGCGGCGAGCACGACGCCGCTGAAGGCCCAGCCCACGATCACGTGACCGACGGCACTCACGACCGTCCCCCTTCCGCCCGGCGTTCGGCGATCGCCCCGACGAGGGTCTGCTCCTCGGCCCGTTCCTCGAGCCAGGCGACCCGGAAGCGGTGCACCATTAACCACAGGAACGCCGCCATGAAGGCGACGATCCCGACGAACGCCGTGAACAGCATCAGACCGTCGATCGTCGGGTCGAGCTTCGACAGGGTGGCCGGCTGGTGCAGGCTCCGCCACCAGTCCACCGAGTAGCGCACGATCGGCACGTCGACCGTCGCGAGGAGGCCGACCACTGCGCTCCGCCGCGCCCGCGTGTGCACGTCGCCGCCGGCGGCCCGCACGGCGACGTGGCCGAGGAGCAGCAGGAACAGCACGGCCGTCGCCGTCAGGCGCGGGTCCCACTCCCAGTAGGTGCCCCACGTCGGCCGACCCCACAGGCTGCCGGTGACGAGCGTGAGCGCAGTGAACACCAGCGCGATCTCGGCGCCGGCCGCAGCGAGCAGGTCCCAGGTGAGGGACCGCTTCCACAGGTACAGCACGCTGCCCACCCCGAGCACCGCGATCCCGGCGTACGACGCGAGCGCAGCGGGGACGTGCACGTAGAACAGCCGGACCGCCTCGCCCATGGCCACGTCCGGCGGGCTCAGCACGAGGCCGAGCAACGCCAGGAGCGCGCACAGCGCGAGGGTGACGAGGCCGAGCGAACGCGTCGCCCGGGAACCGGTTCCCGTGATCGTCACGACTCCTCCAGTAGGGGTTCGAACAGCAGCATGCCGAGTGCCGTGTACGCGACCGCGAACACGCCGAGCAGACCACACCACCGCCACCCTGCCGCAGACGACCCGTCGAATGCCGCCTCGAAGGCCCGGGTGGCCCCGATCATCACCGGCGCCACCACGGGCAGGAACAGCAGTGGGAGCACCGTCTCACGGACCCGCAGGCCCGACGCGAGCGCCCCGTAGACGGTGCCGGGGGCCACGATCCCGACGGTGCTCACGAAGGCCGTGACCACGAGCAACGGCCAGCCGCGCAACGGCGCGCCGTAGAGCACCGCGACCGCTGCGAGCAGGGCGATCTCCAACAGACCGAGGACGACGACGATCGCCGCACCCTTGCCGAGGAACACCCCGGCCGGGTCGATCCCGCCGACCCGCAGCGCGTCGCGCCCACCGTCGCTGCGTTCGATCGCAAAGCTGCGCTGGACCACGACGAGCGCGCTGAGCAGCACCGTCACCCAGAACAGACCCGGGGTCACCTTCTGCAGGATCCCCCGGTCGGGGTCGAGCGCGAACCCGAACAGCAACAGGACGATGAACGCGAAGGGCACGACCTGGTTGAGCGCGACACGGGAACGGAACTCGATCCGCAGGTCGCGCCCGGCGACGGTCAGGGCGTCACGCCACATCGACGACCACCCCGCCCTCGAGACGCACGGTCCGGGTTGCGAGCGCCGTCGCCCGTTCGAGTTCGTGGGACGCCACGAGCACGGTCGCGCCGGCGGCGGTCGCCGCGCGCACCAACCCGTCGAGATCGTCACGGGCGGTGGCGTCGAGACCGGCGTGGGGTTCGTCGAGCAGCCACAGCTCGGGCCGGCGGACCACGAACGCCGCGAGCGCCGCCCGTCGACGCTGTCCGGCGGACAGTCGCCCGACGCCGAGGTCCCGGAGCCGTGTGGCGACCTCGAGACGGTCGAGCGCCTCCTCCGCCGCGGCGGGCGGGTCGTCGACCCGGGCGACCCGGGCCCAGAAGCGGACGTTCTCCCGGACGGTCAGCTCGTCGTACAGGCCGTTCGCGTGCCCGAGGTACCCGACCCGCCGGCGGAGTTCACGCCGGCCGGCCCGAAGATCGTGTCCGAGAACCGTCGCGGTCCCCGACGTCACGCCGACGAGCCCGGCGCAGAGACGGAGGAGGGTCGACTTGCCGGCACCGTTCGGCCCGACGAGGAGGACGGTCGATCCCGCCTCGACGTCGAGATCGACGCCGGCGAGCGCCGGGAAGCGGCCGAGGACGGCCACGACGCCGCGAAGGGAGAGAACGGGCTCCATGGGACCCGGCAAGGTTATCGCCGGTAGCCTCACGGTCCCGATGCCCGCCGACCGCGCCGCCTCCACGACGTCGATCGTGCTCCGCCTCGTCGGCCGCACCCTCGTCGTCGCCGGCGCCCTCGTGCTCGCGTTCGTCGGGTACCAGCTCTGGGGCACCGGGCTTGCGGAACAGCGGGCGCAACAGACCCTCGTCGAGGAGTTCGCCACCGTGATCGACCAGATGTCGACCACCGGGGGTACCCCCGAGGAGGGCGTCGTCCCCGAGTTCGACCCGGCGCCGGGCGACGCGGTCGCCCGCATCCGGATCCCCGACATCGGCGTCGACAAGGTCGTCGTGTGGGGCACGGATCTCGGTGACCTGCGCGACGGCCCCGGCCTCTACGCGGGGACCCCGCTCCCCGGTCAGCGTGGGAACGCGGCGATCGCCGGCCACCGGACGACCTACGGCGCCCCCTTCGCCCGCCTCGACGAACTCCGACCCGGCGACCTGATCCTGGTGGACACCGTGTACGGCACCGCCAGGTACCGGGTCGCGGGCAGCGAGGTCGTCGCCCCGCAACGGATCGACGTCGTCGAGGGCAAGGGCGACGACCGGCTCACGCTCACCACCTGCCACCCACGCTTCAGTGACGCCCAGCGACTCGTCGTCTGGGGGATGCTCGAGACCGCCGCGCCGACGACGGCGCCGAACCCGATCAGCACGAGCCGCAGCGTCACGACCACGACGAGCACGCTCGTCGAGTCGGAACCGACCACGCTGGTGGGCACGATCGGCTGGGGTCTCGCCACCGCCGCCCTCGTCGGCGGTGTCACGTTCGCCGCTCGGCGACCCCGTCGCCTCTACGTCCGCGTCGGGATCCGAGCCGCGGCGACTCCCCCGGCGCTCGTCGGGCTGTACTTCTGTTTCGCCGACCTCGAGCGCCTGCTCCCGCTCTACTGAGATGCACCGCCACCTGCACCGCGTCGTCGTCCTGGCCGCCCTCGTCGGCATCCTCGCCGCCTGTGGCGAGGTCGCGTCCGTCGCCACGGACGAACCCACGGCGAGCGGCGGGGTCGGGACGACGACGACCGTCGACCCGGCTGCCCCGCGCACGGCGACCGGCGCGAACGGCACCCCCGCCGACCCCCAGGTCGGCGCCCCGCTGCAGGGTCGGCCGGTCGAGGGCGAACTCGCCGTCGGCACCTGCGTGAACGACCACGTCGTCACCGAGGGTGACCGGCTCCGGCACGTGCTCACGGCACGCCCCTGCACCGAACCGCACGACGCCGAGGTGTTCGCGGTCTTCACGATCCAGGCGGCGCCGACCGTGCCGTTCCCGGGCGACCGGGCGATGGAACGTCAGGCACGCAGCGGCTGCCTGTCCGGCTTCGAGCCCTACGTGGGCCACGACTACACGACGTCGACGCTCGCGATCGCGATCCTCCGACCCGTGGAGTCGACCTGGGTGCGAGGTGATCGCACCGTCGTGTGTTCCGCCTACGACACCGACCTCGTCCCGCTCACCGGCTCGGTGCGCGGGAGCGGTCGCTGACCTCAGGCGATCACGACGAGGACGTCGCCCTCCTGGACCTGGTCCTCGGGCTTCACCCGCACCTCGGCGACCGTGCCGCCGACCGGGGCGACGACCGGGATCTCCATCTTCATGGACTCGAGGATGACGAGCTCGTCGCCCTCGGCGACTGTCGCCCCCGCCTCGACGACCACCTGCCACACGTTCGCCGCGATCTCCGCCTTGACGTCCGCCATCGTGACCCTCCCCCGCACCGTTCCGTGAACGCGGCGCACCCTAGTAGGGTCC
Source organism: uncultured Acidimicrobiaceae bacterium (assembly GCA_964453335.1). Classification (GTDB taxonomy): domain Bacteria; phylum Actinomycetota; class Acidimicrobiia; order Acidimicrobiales; family CAIXPF01; genus VGBO01. The sequence goes on along the minus strand of CAYVOK010000009.1, from coordinate 106,542 downwards.
GCTGCCGTGGTCCGCACCGACGACGTCGTCCTCCGCCGGGAGCGGGTGAGGCGGCAGGTCCGCCTCGGCAAGCGGGTCGGGTACGGCCTGTACGCGCTCGCCTGCATCCTCTTCGCCGTCGGTGTCGTCACCCGCTTCACCGGCTGGATGACGTCGGCGATCATCTACATGCTGGTCGTCGGATCCCTCGTCCTCGCCCCTGCGATCGTGTTCGGGTACGGCATCAAGTCGGCCGAGCGTCACGAGCGGGGCGAGGTCCGACGTCACTGAGGCTCCCTACCGGCCCGTAACATCGGTCCGTGGCCACCCGCCTGCCCGCCGCCGCACGGCGCCGCCAACTCCTCGACGTCGCACTCACCGTGTTCGCCACACGGGGGTTTCACGCGACCTCGATGAACGACGTCGCCGATGCCGCCGGGGTCACCAAGCCGGTGCTCTACCAGCACTTCCCCTCCAAGCGCAGCCTCTACCACGAGACCCTCACCGAGGTCGGCGAGCGTCTGCGCCGGTCGATCGAGGACGCCACCGCCGAGGCTGCGACCCCACGGGAACAGGTCTTCGCCGGGGTGCGCGCCTACCTGCGGTTCGTCGCCGCCGACCGGGCGGCGTTCACCCTGCTGTTCGGATCGGGCACCCGCCGCGACGAGGAGTTCGCCCGCACCGCGAGCGCGGTCGGCACCGCCGTCGCCGACTCGGTGTCGGCGCTGCTCGGCTTCGCCGGTGTGGACGCCACAGAACGCGACGTCCTGGGCCACGCCGTCGTCGGCCTGACCGAAGGGGCCTGCCGCCACTGGATCGAGCAGGGCTGCGTCGCCGACCCCGACGAACTCGCCGAGACCGTCGCCGGACTCGCGTGGGCGGGACTCCGCGGCTTCGGCAGCACCTGACATGATCGAGCACCACACCGTGCCCGAGGAGGTCTCTGTGACGTCGAAGCGACCCGGCAACGCCGCACGGCCTCACCGCCGACGCCTCGTCCTCCCGGTCCTCGTGCTGCTCGCGGCGTTCGCCGGTCCCCTCGTCGGGATCACCACGTCGACAGGTGTCGCGCAGGCGAACGTCGACGTGTTCACGAATCGGACGGTCGCCGACGGACTCGGGAGCAACGAGGTGTTCGACGTGTTCGTCGTCGGAACGACCGTGTACGCGGGGACCTACAGCGGGCTCGGCATC
>CAYVOK010000009.1:85164-105269 GCA_964453335.1 uncultured Acidimicrobiaceae bacterium | reverse complement strand
CGTGTTCGTCGTCGGAACGACCGTGTACGCGGGGACCTACAGCGGGCTCGGCATCTCGACCGACGGGGGTGCCACCTTCACGAACCGCACCACCGCGAACGGTCTCGGCGTCAACCGCGTCCAGAGTGTCGTCGCCGTCGGATCGACGGTCTACGCCGCCACGTACGGGGGAGGCCTGGGCATCTCGACGAACGGGGGGTCGACGTTCACGAACCGGGGCACGGGCGACGGGTTCGGCAGTAACGAGGTCCTCGACGTGGTCGTGCACGGGCAGAACGTCTACGCAGCGACATCCCTCGGGCTCGCCATCTCGAACGACGGCGGCGCCACGTTCACGAACCGCACGACGTCGAACGGGCTCGGCGACAACGCCGTCCTCGCCGTGTTCGCAACTGGGAGCACCGTGTTCGCCGCGACCTCGGCCGGGCTGGGCATCTCCACCGACGGCGGCGCCACATTCACGAACCGGACCACCGCACACGGCCTCGGCGACAGCTACGTCGAAGGTGTGTTCGCAGCCGGGAGCACCGTGTACGCCGCGACTCCGGCCGGGCTCGGCATCTCCACCGACGGCGGCGCCACATTCACAAACCGGACCACCGCACACGGCCTCGGCGACAACTACGTCGAAGGTGTGTTCGCAGTCGGGAGCACCGTGTACGCCGCAACCGACGGCGGGCTGAGCATCTCCACCGACGGCGGCGCCACGTTCACGAACCGGACCACCGCACACGGCCTCGGCGACAACTACGTGACCTGGGCATTCGCCGACGCGACCACCCTGTACGTCGCAACCAACGGCGGGCTCGGCATCGGACTACTCCCCCAGCCGCCGAGCGCGCCTCCTGCCGTCGGCCCGAACTACACCGGCTGACACCGCCGCAGGAGCGAACCCCCGTGCCCGAAGGCCACACCATCCACCGGCTCGCCCGTGATCACACCGCCGACCTGCTCGGCGGCCCGGTCCGGGTGAGCTCGCCGCAGGGCCGATTCGAGGCCGGGGCCGCGCTCCTCGACGGTTCGACGATCGAACGCATCGAGGCGTACGGGAAGCACCTGTTCTACCGGTGGTCGGACGACCGGGTCCTGCACATCCACCTCGGCCTGTTCGGCAAGTTCCACCGAAACGCCCCACGGCCGACCTCCCGGGTCCGGATGACCCGCGGCGACGTCACCGTCGAGGTGACCGGCCCCACCGACTGCAGCCTCGGCACGTCGGCCGACCGCGACCGGATCGTGGCCCGGCTCGGACCGGACCCGCTGCGCCGCGACGGGCGCCCCGACCGGTTCGTCGAACGGGCCGGGAGGTCACGTCGGGCGATCGGGTTGCAGCTGCTCGACCAGGCGGTCGTCGCCGGTGTCGGCAACGTCTACCGGGCGGAGGCACTGTTCGTGCACGGCATCCACCCGCTCCGACCCGGCACGTCGATCGACGGCGACGAGCTCGTCGCATTGTGGGAGACGCTGCGGGCGATGTTGCGACGGGGCGTCCGGGACAACCGGATCATCACCGTCGACCCCGCCGTCCTCGGCACCACCCGTGGGCGGCTGCGACGCGCCACGTGGATCTACCGGCAGGAACACTGCCTGCGATGCGGGACATCCGTCGACCGTTGGGATCTCTCCGGCCGATGGGCGTACGCGTGCCCGAGGTGTCAGCCGGTCTGAGCGCGGGCATGACGGTGGCATGGACGTGCATGCCGAGATCGGCGACGAACTCGTCGTCGACCTGATGGAGATGGGGCGGCCGCCGCGCCGCGGTGAGGTGCTCGAGGTGCTCGGCGAGGGTGACCTCGTCCACTACCGGGTCCGTTGGGACGACAGGCACGAGTCGACCTTCTTCCCGGCGACGTCGACCCACGTGGTCCACACGAAACGACGCTGAACCGGCTCAGTCCCCGAGCGCGACCGTCACCTCACCGAAGGTGTCGAACTGCGCGACGAGCGTGTCCCCGGCACCGAAGGGGAACGCCCGGATGAACGAACCGGACAGCACGACGTGGCCCGCGTCGAGCCCGACCCCGAACTCGGCGAGCTTGTTCGCGAGCCAGGCGACCGCATTCACCGGGTTTCCCATGACCGCGGCCGCGACACCCGACTCCTCGATCTCACCGTTGCGCGCGAGCGTCGCCCCGACCCGACGCACGTCGATGTCGGTGAGCTGGCGCGGCACCCCGCCGAGGACGACGAGCCCACACGACGCCGCATCGGCGATGGAGTCGACGAGCCCGTTCGACCCGCGGGACCGGTAGCGCGAGTCCACGATCTCGAGACACGGCAACACGAAATCCGTCGCCCGGATGACGTCGGCGGCGTGGACCGACGGTCCGACGAGCGGGGTGTGGAGCACGAACGCCAGCTCCACCTCGACGAGCGGCCGGTTGAGCCGGGAGCGGGGAACCACCGAACCCTCGGGAACGAACCAGTCGTCGAACATCGCCCCGAAGTCGGGTTCGGTCGCACCGGTCAGGGACCGCATCGCCTTCGAGGTCAGCCCGACCTTGTGCCCCTTCACCGAACGCCCCGCGGCGATCTTCGCCTCGGTCACGAGACCGGCGATCGCGTAGGCGTCGACCACGTCGGCGTCGGGCCAGCGGTCCGAGATCGGTTCCGTCCACTCCCCCGTCGTCTCGGCGTGCAACAGCGACGCCGCCGCAGCGGCGCGGTCCGCCGCGCTCATCGCCGGCACGATCAGCGCCCGAACACGGTGTAGTCGGTGTCGTCCACGAGGGCCTCGGGACCCTTCCGGCTCAGCGGCTCGAAATGGTTCAACGCAGCGTTCAGATCGCCCTCCCACACCTCGGCGGGCAGCTCGTAGAGGACCTCGACACCGTTCCCGTCCGGATCCGCGACGTAGACGCTGTGCGTCATCCCGTGGTTCCCCCGCACGAGGAACGCGACGTCGTTCGCCTGCATGTGCTCGAGCTGTGCGAGCCACGCCTCCCGCGTCGGGTAGCACACCGCGAAGTGGTTCACGCCGACCCGGCCGTGGTTCATCTTCCACTGGGGGGCCTCACCGGCATCGACCGTCGCCTGACAGAGCGCGAGATCGTGATGGCTCTCCGGGCCCGACCGGTAGAAGCGCATCGTCATGCCCGCTGCCGGGTCGAGCGCACCGCACTGCTCGAAGCCCAGGATCTCCGTGTAGAAGCGGTGCGACGTCTCGAGATCCCGCACGTTCAGCACGAGATGGTTGACGTTGGCCGGCGTCGATGGGCGGGTCGTGGGCATGGGTTCCTCCCGACGGTGATGGCTCGGATCGTACAGAATCCGTGTCATGCCGTCGCCCGCAGATCGTCGTCACGCGCTCGTCACCGGTGCCTCGACCGGGATCGGCAGGGCCAGCGCCCTCGCCCTCCACGCGGCCGGGTTCGACGTGGTCGCGGCCATGCGCCGACCCGACCCCACGGGCCTGCCGGACGACGTGCGGGTGGTGGCGCTCGACGTCGACGACGACGCATCGGTCGCCGCGGCGTTCGCCGCGGCCGGACCCGTCGACGTGCTCGTGAACAACGCCGGGACGTCACCCACCGGTGCGACCGAGGACTTCCCGATCGAGGACTGGCGGGCCCTGTTCGAGACGAACCTGTTCGGCGCGGTGCGCTGCACCGTGGCCGCCCTCCCCCACCTGCGCACGAGCGGCGGCGTGGTCGTCAACATCTCCTCGTTCGTGGCCCGGGTGAACCAGCCGGCGATGGGCGCCTACGGGGCGTCGAAGGCCGCCCTCGAAGCATGGAGCGAGGCACTCGCCGCAGAACTCGTCGCCTTCGGGGGCCGGGTCGTCGTCGTCGAACCGGGGGCCATCCGGACCCCGATCCAGCAGAAGACCGCACCACCGCCCCGGGACAGCCTCTACCGGGACGTGAACCGGAACTGGGGTCTCGCCTCGCGCTGGATTCACGCCCGGGCGTCCGAACCCGAGGTCGTCGCCGCGGCCGTCGTCCGGGCGGCGGTCGACCCGACCTGCCCCTTCCGCGTGCCGGTCGGCCAGGGCGCCGCCGAACTGCTCGCCTGGCGGGCGGGCATGTCGGACGAGGCGTGGATCGCCACCTGGGGTCAGCCGACCGACGCGTTCGTCGAGGCATACCGGGCCGAATTCGGCGTCGACCTGCGGGAACGCTGACAGCGCGCCACCCACGCCGCAAATGACAGCGGTGTCGGTAGCCTTTCCCGCACCGGGTAACGCCACGACCACGCACGGCGGTTACCCCGGTACACCCTAGGGAGGTGACCCGTGCGCAATCGCATCCGACCCGTCGCGCTCGTCGCCGCCATGTGCGCGACGCTGCTCGGCATCGCCGGCCCCGCCGGTGCCGTCATGCCGGACTCGATCACCATCACCGGCCACGGCTACGGCCACGGCCGCGGCATGGGCCAGTGGGGCTCCTACGGGTACGCCCTCGCCGGCTGGAACAGCGCCCAGATCCTCGACCATTTCTACGGCGGAACCCAGGCCGGCGTCGTCGGTGTGACCGGCTACGCACCCCGCAGCAACATCAAGGTCAAGATCCGCTACTTCGACGGCGGCACGGCGCTGTTCAGCGCCGACGGCCCGAATCTTCGAACCAGCGCGACCGGATCGATCGGATATTCGAGCGTCGTCGTCTGGCACGACGGCAGCCAGTTCTGGATCGACACGTACTCCGGTGCCTGCGGTGCTGGTACCCGGACGAACCGCATCTCGACGGGTTCGTCGGCCACCGTGAACGTGTGGAATGCGCTCGACCCCGAGGGTGACGACGGTGGCGCCTTCGACCGGAACAAGCTCGTCAACGTGTGCAACTGGCGGTTCGACGCTTCGCGCACGCAGGACGACCCGAGGTATTTCCGCGGCCGCTTCCAGGTCGTCCACCTCGCCGGCATCGGTACCCGCACCGTGAACGACATTCCGATGGAGCAGTACCTCCGCGGCGTCGTCCCACGGGAGTCTCCGGCATCGTGGGGTTCGAGCGGTGGCCAGGCTGCGCTCGAGGCCCAGGCAGTCGCAGCCCGCTCCTACGCGTACGCAGGGATGGTTGCGGGCTGGCCAGGCGCCGGTGGGACATTCGACACCTGCGACACCGAGTCGTGCCAGGTCTACCGCGGTGCTGCAGAAGGCGCGCCCGGGAGCGGAGCGACGCAGATCGAGTACGCAACGACTGACGCCGCAATTGCCTCGACGGCGAACGTGGTGCGGATCCACAGCGGCACGCAGACCATCGCGCGCACCGAGTTCTCCTCCTCGACCGGGGGTTGGACGACCGGTGGCACATTCCCCGCTGTGCCCGACGCCGGCGACGCGACGCCAGGGAACCCGAATCACAACTGGTCGACGACGATCGCACGAACGACCGTCGAAGCCACCTACAGCGGTGGACGCGGCCAACTCCAGGACCTCTGCGTCATCGCCCGCAACGGACTCGGCGCCGACGGCGGCCGTGTCCTCACGGTGCGACTCACCTTCAGCGGAGGCGCCGTCGACGTAGCCGGAGACGACTTCCGCTACGACATCGGCCTCAAGTCCGACTGGTTCTCACCGCCCCCGTGCGGCGTCGGTCGCTACATCGACCGCATCTCCCAGATCTTCACCGGCCAATCCGCAGGTGGCTCCGCTGCCAACGCGTGGACCGACGACGTCCAAGCCGGGAACCGCGCCGGGTTCACGTACAGCCTCGCCGTGTCCGATGCCTGGGCCGGGTACGAGGTCGACCAGCTCTACCAGCGGGTCTTCGGCCGGACGGCCGACCCGGCCGGGCGCGCGTACTGGGTGAGCGTCCTCGCCGGCGGCGCACGCCTCGAGGACATTGCGCTGTGGTTCTACGGCGGCGACGAGTACTGGGCACAGCACGGGAGCACGGCGACCGGGTTCGTCAACGCCCTCTACCAGGATCTCCTGCACCGCCCCGCCGATGCGTCGGGTCGGGCGTACTGGGTCGGGCTGCTCCAGTCGGGCACGCTCGGCCGTGTCGGCGTGACCGCCGGCTTCTACGCCTCCATCGAGTCGCGGCGCGACCGCGTGGGCTCGCTGTTCCAGCGGGTGCTCGGCCGAGCCCCCGATTCGGGCGGTCACGCGTACTGGGCCGGTGAGCTCCCCCGCCTCGGCGACATGTGGCTCGCCGCGTATCTCGCCGCTTCCGACGAGGCGTTCAACAGGTACTCGGCTCCCTGAGTGAGAGTTCCGTGAGAGACACGGCGATCTTCAGCGGATCGCCAGCCTGCCTCCGTACCCTCGGATCCGTGCGACGCCTCATGCTGCCGCTCCTGCTCCTGGCCGGAATGTTCCCCCTCGCTGCGCCAACCGCAGCAGCGGTGGCAGCCGCAACCACCGAACAGGTCGGATCGCCCGGCGAGGCGACCGTCGTCCTGACGCCTGGAGTTCCCGTCGTCGTCGACCTCACCGACCGCCCCCAGCTTGCGTTTCTCGTCGGCTCGGTTCCCACCGAGATCACCGTGCGAAGCCGGGCGAACGGATGGGGAACACCCGAACACGTCGACGTACCCGCCGACGCCGAGGCGACGATCCTGTGGCTCGGCCGCGCCACCGACGCGCTCGAGCTCACGACCGAAACCCCGGTCACGATCCGCGTGACAACGGTGCACGTCAGCGAGCCCGAACCGACCGTCCGGGCCATGAGTCTCCTCGACACCGGGCCGAACGGTCCGGCGATTCGGGCGCGTGCCGACTGGGCGACAGGCGGTCGCACCTGGGACTGGGCAAACCCGGACTGCTCCGACGGACCCGTCGAGCGACCATTCGTCAAGGCGATCGTCGTCCACCACACGGGCAGCGGCGGATCCCACCTCCCGCTGACCGAGCCGGACGTGATCGCCGCCATCCAGGGGATCTACGACTACCACGTCGGATCGAACGGCTGGTGCGACATCGGGTACAACGTCATCGTCGACGCTGCGGGAACGATCTGGGAGGCTCGCACCGGAGGCCACGACAAGGCGATCCAGGGAGCCCACGCGTCCGGGTACAACTGGACAACCAGCGGCGCCCTCGGTCTCGGCAGCTTCGACACCGGCGAATCGACACCGACGACGCCCATGATCGAGGCGCTCGGGGACTACGCCGCGTGGAAGCTCCAGGCCCACGGTCAATCGACCTCTGGCCCGATCACCCTCGAGGAACTCGCCTCGGCCACCCGCCCCGGTTATCCGATCGCACTGTTCCAGACGTTCATCGGCCTCCCACCGACGAACGCACAGGCAGAATCCCTGCGGTTGCAGATCGACGAGATCGGTCGGTTCGACGCTGCGCTCGAGCTCGCACAGTCCGACGCCTGGGCCGGAGCCATGGTCGACCGCCTCTACCGCGACGTCCTCGGCCGGCCGGCCGATCCATCAGGTCGGGCCTACTGGATCGGACAGATGCGGAACGGCCTGCGTTTCGAGACCGCCGCCGTGTACTTCTACGGCTCGACCGAGTACTTCCGCGCCGCAGGGAGTCCGAGCGCCTACGTGACAGGCCTCTACCAGCAACTTCTCGGTCGCGCGCCGGACGCATCCGGGCTGCAGTTCTGGTCCGGACTGCTCACCTCCGGCGACGCCGATCCGCCGGGCATCGTCGCCGGGTTCTACGCCTCGATCGAATCACGTCTCGGTCGCGTGCGCGATCTCTATCGGGACATCCTGCTCCGGGATCCGGATCCGAGCGGCCACACGTACTGGGCAGGCCAACTTCTCACCCTCGACGACATCGTCCTTGCCGCCCTCCTCGCGTCGAGCGACGAGTTCTACGTCCGCTCACCCGGAGACGACGAAGCGCTCACCGGATTCACCGTTGCGACGGAACGGATCACCTACCACGGCCTGCTCAACGCGACCGCGTGCCCGGGCGACCACATGATCGCCGCGATACCAGCCATCCGACTGCGCGCTGCGACCTCCTGAGTAGCCTCAGGGCCGTGACTGCACGGACCGGGACGATCGCATTCGTCCCGCCCCGGTTCGGCGACGAGGTCGTCGGTGGCGCCGAAGCCGTGCTCGCCGAGGTCGCTGCGGGACTCGCCGAACGTGGCTGGCCGGTGGAGATCCTCACGACCTGCGCACAGGACCACTACACGTGGGCCAACCACTACCCGCCGGGCGTGCACCGTGACGGCGCCGTGACCGTCCGGCGCTTCCCGACCGTGGTCGACACCCCGGGCGAGCACCGCTGGCGGGTCCACCAGCTCATCACGGCGCGACGGCGGCCGACGATCACGGAACAGCAACTCTGGTTGAACGACACGTTCCGGTGCCCGGGGCTGTTCGACCATCTCCTCGACCACGCAGCCGACTACCGGGCGATCGTGACCGGGCCTTACCTCGCATGGACGACGTTCGCGACGGCATCGGTCGCGCCCGATCGGACGATCGTCATGCCGTGCCTCCACGACGAGCCCGAGGTGTTCCTCGACGTGTACGAGCCGATGCTGTCGGGCGCACGCGGGATCTGGTTCCTCTCCGAACCGGAACGCGACTTGGCGCGACGAGTCGTCCCCGCTCGGACGGCACGCACCGAGGTCGTCGGCGCCCCGATCCTCCCTCCGACCGGCTACGACGCCGAACGGTTTCGGCGTCGCTACGGCATCGACGGACCGTTCCTCCTCTACGCCGGGCGACGGGAACCTGGCAAGGGCTGGGGTCGTCTCCTCGACGCGTTCGGTACGGCGAGGCGACGTGAAGGACTCGACCTGCGACTCGTGACCGCCGGCGTCGGCGATCCGGCGATCCCCGCCGATCTCGCACCGTTCGTCACCGACCTCGGGTTCCTCGACGAGGACGACCGGAACGACGCGTTCGCCGCAGCGACCGCCTGCGTCCAACCGTCCGCGCTCGAGAGCTTCTCCCGGGTCGTGATGGAGTCGTGGCTGGCCGGCACCACCGTCATCGCGAACGCTGCGAGCGCCGTCGTCGCATGGCACGTCGAACGTTCGGGCGCGGGGCTCACGTACCGGAACGACGAGGAACTCGTCGAGTGCCTACGTCTCGTCGCCGAACAACCCGACCTCGTCGCCGGTCTCGCCGCACCCGGACGTGCGTACGTGACCGAGCACTACCTGCCGGAGCGTGTGTTCGACCGGATGGAGGCCACGTTGTTCGCGTGGACCGCGCCGTGAGCCGCCTTCTCGTCGTGTCGCCGTACGCCCCGTACCGCGACGGGATCGCCGCGTACGCCGTGCAGGAGGTGCGTTGGCTCCGCGCCTCAGGGGACGACGTCGAGGTCCTGTCCCCGCTGCCATCCGCCGCCCACCACCACCTGCCGCTCGGGCGGGTCCGGGGCAATCTCGCCCTGCTCCGGGTCGCACGGGGTTACGACCGGGTCATCGTGCAGTACCACCCGGCGCTCTTCTTCGGCCGTTCGTCGAACGGACCCGCTGCGCTGATCACCTGGGTGATCCTCGTGGCGCTCGTCCGGCTCGTACCGGTGGAGCTCCGCATCCACGAGACGAACTTCGGCGTCGGGCGGCGACCGCACCGGTTCCTCAGCCGTCTCTTCCTCGCCGGCGCCGCCGACCGTACCGTGCACACGGCCGCCGAGCAGACGCGCCTCGCAGCGGAATCGAGGCTCGGTGAGGACCGGTTCCGCCGCATCGATCACGGACGGTCGTTCGCGTCGCACACGGCGGTCGACCGACCGACCGCCCGGTTGGAGCTCGGCATCCACCCGGATGCGTTCGTGTTCCTGTCCATCGGGTTCCTGCAGGAACACAAGGGGTTCGACCGGGCGCTCGAGGCGTTCGCACGCTCGGGCGTCGACGCCGAGTACCACGTCGTCGGATCGGCCCGGGTCGACGCACCCGACATCCTCGCCCACGTCCATCGCCTGCGGACGTTGTGCGCCCGGATCCCCGGGGCGCACCTGCACGACCGCTACGTGAGCGATGCCGAGTTCGACGCCTGGATCCGAGCGGCAGACGTCGTCGTGCTCCCCTACCGGGAGATCTGGTCGTCCGGTGTGATCGAACGGTGCGCCCTCGCCGGCACGCCGGCGATCGTGCGTCGGGTCGGTGGGCTCGAGGACCAGGCCGGGCCGACGACCCGGCTGGTCGACGACGACGAAGAACTGGTGGTCGCGCTCCGTGAGGCGGCCGGAATGAGCGAGGTGGACATGGACGCACCCAAGGACCGGGCCGAAGCGCAGGCGCTCGTCCGCGAACGGGCCGCAGCCCGAGGTGGCCACGAGGTCGCAAGCACGAACGAGGCGGTCGAGGCGCTGCGTCTCCTCCCTCCGATCCTGCTCCCCCTGCCGACGTCGCCCCGGCCGTGGGTCGCCCGGGTGAAGCGGGTCATCCACCGCCTGACGGCGTGGCAACTCGCCCCGCTCGTCGACCAGCTCGCCGAGCTCCAGAAGCGGACCGTGGCAGCGGTCGAGTCACTCGATGCGCAGACCGCCGCTGGTAGCGTCGACCGACGTGGGTGACGGCGATTCGACGGAGTTGACCGTCGTCGAGAACAGCGACCGAGCCCGACCGATCCGTGAGCGGATGCGGGAGGTGTGGAACTACCGGGAGCTGCTCAGCCAGCTCGTGCGCCGCGAGCTGAAGGTCAAGTACAAGAACAGCGCGCTCGGGTTCGTCTGGACGCTGTTCAACCCGCTCATGTACCTGGCGATCTTCTCGGTCGTCTTCGGGCTCTTCCTGCGCAGCGCCGTCCCGCTGTACGGGATCTTCATGCTGTCCGGCCTCCTCGCCTGGAACGTGTTCTCGATGGGGACGACGACGGCCACTGCGTCGATCGTCTCGAACGGGTCGCTGATCAAGAAGGTGTGGTTCCCTCGCGAGATCCTGCCGTTCAGCTCGATCGGTGCCGTGCTCGTCAACTTCGCCTTCCAGTTCATCGTGCTGGCGGTCGGCATGATCGTGTTCCGCCATCCACCGGACTGGGCGATGCTCCCCCTCCTCGTCCCCGCGCTCGTCGTCGCGACGCTCCTTGCGCTCGCGCTGGGACTCCTTCTCTCGGCGCTGAACGTGTACCTGCGCGACGTACAGCATCTCGTCGAACTGCTGATGCTGGCCATGTTCTGGTTGACACCGGTCGTCTACCAGTACGACTTCGTGGCCGATCAGGTCCGGGCCCGGTTCGGTGCCGGAGCGGAACGCCTCGTGCTGCTGAACCCGATGATCGCAGTGACGACCACGTTCCAGCGGGTGCTCTACAACCCGACACCGACCGCCGACCCGGCGACGGACCCGTTCGGGCTCCTGTTCCGACCGGCGTCCTGGTACCTCGTGAACCTCGCGATCGCAGGGGCGGTCGCGGTGGTGGCGTGCTGGTTCGCGCTGTGGGTGTTCGGTCGGCTCGAGGCGAACTTCGGTGAGGAGCTGTGAGCACCGTCAACTCGATCGAGGTCGTCGGGGTCACGAAGAGCTTCGTCCGCCATTCGGAGCCAGCGAAGTCCCTCAAGGAGCGGGTGCTCACGCTGCGCCGGAACACGACGACGCGGTTCAACGCGCTCGACGACATCCGGTTCGTGGTGCCGTCCGGCTCGTCGGTCGGTCTTCTCGGCCACAACGGGTCGGGGAAGTCGACCCTTCTGAAGTGCATCGCCGGCACGATCCGCCCGTCGTCGGGCTCGGTGCGCGTCCGCGGTCGCATGGCTGCGCTTTTGGAGCTGGGCGCCGGGTTCCACCCGGACCTGACGGGTCGGGAGAACGTGTTCCTGAACGGTTCGATCCTCGGGTTCTCCCGGGTGCAGGTCGAGCGGATCTTCGACGACATCGTCGATTTCAGCGAGCTCGGCCCGTTCATCGACAGCCAGGTGAAGCACTACTCGTCGGGCATGTATGCACGGCTCGGGTTCGCCGTCGCCGTGAACGTCGAACCGCAGATCCTGCTCATCGACGAGGTGCTCGCGGTCGGTGACGAGGCGTTCCAGCGCAAGTGTCTCGACCGGATCGCCCGGTTCCAGCACGAGGGTAGGACGCTGCTCCTCGTCACCCACTCCCCTGATCTCGCCCGTCAGATCTGTGACCGGGTGGTCGTGCTCGACCACGGCAGTCAGGTCTTCGACGGGGACCCGGGCGAGGCGGCGCTCGTGTACCGCCGTTCGCTCGAACAGCGGGGCGAACCGGTACCGGACGCGATCGACCGACCGGTCCGAGTCGAAACACCGGTGCTGGAGGATCGCGTCTACACACCCGGCGCCACTCTCGAGCTGTCAGCGGTATTCACGGCGGACCGGGATCTGCAGGGTGTCCGACCCCGCCTGTTCATCCATGCGAACGACGGCGCTCTCGCCGCGACCGCCGAGGATCTCGGCACAGTCGACGGATCGGTCGGCACGATCCGCCTCACGATCCACGATCTCCCCTTCGTCGAGGGCCGCTATCACGCCTCGGTCGCGCTCTTCGACGGCGCGACCGAACTCGACCGTTCACCCACTCAGCCCTTCGACATCGCCGCACCGGGTCGGAGTGTCGGCCGGGTGCGGTTGCGCGTCACCGTCGGTTAGCGGGGCGTGGCGTTCGCGATCGGGACGCCGAAGATCTCGCACCAGATGAGCAGCGTCCACTCCCCGGTGGTGAGGTCGATCCCTGCTGGCGCCTCGTAGTACTGGGTGCCCTTGTTCCCACGCAGGGCTTCGATCTTCGTGCCGCCGGTCGACTTGCGCTGGTCGGCCCCGGGGACCACGTAGACCTTGTAGTCGGGACCGGGCTCGATCTCGAAGTCGACGAGGCCGATCACCGAGGTCGGACCGTTCTTCGTGAACGTGACCGTCCCACTTGCCCGGTGGTCGATGCCTACGAACGTGCCCGTCCGAGCCGGGGCCACAGCGGCTCCGCCCGTGCCTCCAGTACTACCTGCGACGGCGGCCGGGGGTGGTGGCGCCTCGACGACCGTCGTGACCCGGTAGGCCGGGACGAGGATGACGGCGAGCGCCCCGAGACCTGTGATCGCGAAGAGTGCGAACTGGATCGCGATGCTGCGGAGCCACATCCGCAGCAGAATCCGGCCCACGACCCAGGCGACGATGCCAGCGCCGATCAGGCCGAGCGCCCGTGGGCTCGTCAACGAGGCGAGCGCCGCATCGGTCTTGGTGACGAGGAAGAACCCCAGCCCTCCCACGACCACGAGTTCGGGCAGGAACTCCCACGGCTTCAGGACACGGCGCAGCTTGGGTGCCATGCCGCGGATCCTAGGGGCGACGGTCGGGTACATGACGGCCGTCACGCTGCCTCCTCCTCCGCCGGATGTCGGTGGATCCGGTAGCGGGTCCCGTCGGGTCGGAACACCTGCGGTGCGGCCCGGGGGGCGGGGATCTGCACGGTCCACGCCCGCTCGTGCAGGAAGTGGTGGTGGTGTCGGCACAGGAGGGCGCCGTTGTCGACCGCCGTCACCCCGCCGTCGGCCCACGGTCTGCAGTGGTGCACGTCGCACCACGACGGTGGCCGGTCGCAACCGGGGAAGATGCAGCCACCGTCTCGGGCGGTGATCGCCCGGCGCATCGCCGGTGACCAGCGTGCGCTGGCCCGGCCGACGTCGAGCACTTCGCCTTCCGAGCCGACGACGACCCGGTAGGCGTAGGCGTCGCAGGTCTGGAAGGTGCCCCGCTCGAGTTCGTCCGCATGGACGGTCACGGCGACGCGGTACCGGTCGGGCACCGACCGGGGCCCCGGGTCGCGCATCTCCTGGGCGGTGAGTCCGAGAAGTGCGATCGCCCGGAGCTCCGATGCCGGTCGACGCTCGAGCGACGGGTCCCCCGCCGCAGCCGACCGGAGCAGCCGATCGACGCCGGCGTCGAGCACGGCGGCGAGCTCGCGCCCGTCGGTGTCGGTGAGCGACCCGTCGAGCTGCCAGCGCCCGTCGAACCCGCGGGAGAGATGGAGCCGGCTCGGTTCCTCCGCCGGTCCGCCGAGGGAGGCGTCGACCGCACGGGCCTCATCCTCCGCAGCAGCACGCCAGTGGCGCAACACGGTGGCGAACCCCTCGGCGTCGAGCTGCGTCCCCCACTCGACGAACAGCGCTGCGTCGCGGGCTGCAGCGACCGGGAACGAGCGGACGACCCGCCCGATCTCGCGTTGCGCCTCGACGCCGAGCCGACCGCTGCGGGCCAGCGTGGCGACGTCGGGCAGCGCCCGCAGTGCCGCCCCCGTCCTGGCCGAGGCGGCGACCGCCGCCGGTCGCGTACCCGTCCGCGCCGCCACCCAGGTCGCCGCGCTGCGGGCACCGTCGAGCGCCCAGCGACCGCGGCGGCCGAACTCGTCGTGCAGGACCGCACCGAGTGCGGCGACCGCAGCGACGAGCCGTTCCTGCCGGAGCACCGCTGCGGCGAGTTCGTCGTCATCGAGGGCCGTGACGTCGACCCCTTCGAGAACCTCGACCATGCGAGCAAGATCCATACGGGCGAACGTACGTTCCCCCTGTGACAACCAGCCGGTTCAGTCGATGGTGTCGAGCAGTTCGGCGAGCCGCCGGAACGCCCGGCCCCGGTGCGACACGACGTGCTTGGTCACCGCGTCGACCTCGCCGAACGTGCGCCCGCCGAGGTCACCGACGGCGAAGACCGGGTCGTACCCCCAGCCCCCGCCCCGAGCTGCCTCGGTGATCCAACCCTCGACGACGCCCTCGGCGATCGTCTCCCGACCGTCGGGCCATGCGACGAACGCAACGGTGCGGAACCGCGCCGCCCGCCCCACGGGCCCGACAGCACCGACCGCTGCGAGCTCGCCGAGGAGCATCGACACGTTCTCGACATAGGTCGCGCGCGGTCCGGCGTACACGGCGGCGTCGACCCCGGGACGGCCGTCGAGGGCGTCGACCTCGAGCCCGGTGTCGTCTGCGATCGCAGGCCGACCCGTCGCCCGGCAGAGGGCGACTGCCTTGCGGCGGGCGTTGTCGACGAGCGTGCGTCCGTCCTCGGCGACCTCGGGGACGTCGGTGGGCCGCGGCAGCAGCTCGATGCCGACCCCGTCGAGGATCGCGGCGAGCTCGGCGACCTTGTCCGGGTTCGCCGAGGCGCACACGAACTCCCGGCGGTCGGTCACCCGAGCGGGGCGGCGAGGTAGGCGCGCTGCAGCTCTGCGATACGGCCGATCCCCGCTGCGGCGAGGTCGACGAGCGCGTCGAGCTCGTCCCGCCGGAACGACTTGCCCTCAGCGGTGCCCTGCACCTCGACGAAGGTGCCGTCGCCGAGCATGACCACGTTGAAGTCGACCTCGGCGACGGAGTCCTCGACGTAGGGCAGGTCGAGCAGCGGCGTCCCGTCGACGACCCCGACGCTGATCGCACCGAGCGTGTCGGTGAGCGGGTGGGTCCGCAGACGGCCGGAACGCTGGAGCCGGGTGCAGGCGTCGTGCAGTGCGAGGTAGGCGCCGCAGATCGACGCGGTGCGCGTCCCCCCGTCGGCCTGCAGTACGTCGCAGTCCACGGTGATGGACACCTCACCCATGGCGACGAGGTCGGTGACCGCGCGCAGCGAACGACCGATGAGCCGTTGGATCTCCTGCGAGCGGCCGTTCGTCGTCGAACGTCGGACCCGTTCGGGCGACGAGCCGGGGAGCATGTTGTACTCGGCGGTCACCCAGCCCTTGCCGCTGCCCTTCATCCACCGCGGCACGTCCTCGTCGACCGACACGGTGCACAGCACGCGGGTCCGCCCGAACGTGACGAGCACCGATCCGGGGGTCATCTCGGTGAAGTCGCGTTCGAAGCTGACGGGACGCAGTTCGTCCGGGGCACGACCGTCGGCACGCATGGGGACTCCTCACCGTCGCGACCGCACGGTGCGGACGGACCGGTCGATGATGCCAGCCCCGGCCTCAGCGGAGGAAGGCCGAACTGATCGTGCGTCGTGCCGTTGCGTGCGCGGCGAGGGCGTCGAGCACCGTCGCGGCACTGTCACCACCGTCGATGCCGGCCAGTAGGGGCGAGTGGAGCGCGACGACGGTGATCCGCATCGTCGACGCACCGCTGCGGCACGGGGCGACGAACGGCGATGCATCGCCCCCGGTTTGCGGCCCACCTGCGTGCCACCCGGCCCGGGCGGGGTCGAGCCGCAGCACGACGTCGTGGACCCGCCGCGTCCCGTCGCGTTCGACCAGTTCGGTCACGACCGCCACCTCGGCGGTGTCGTTCGGCAGCCGGTCCCAGGTGATGTCGGGTCGACGTCCACCGCGCACGCACACCGTGCGCACGTCGACGGCACCACCATCGGGCACTGCGTCGCTGCGCACGATCACACCCCGGTCGGCCGGGACTGCGTCGAGGCGGATCGCTGCGGCACGTTCGGCGGTGCCGCGTTCCCATCCCGGCACGACGGCGAGCATCGTCGCAGCGAGCGTCGCACCTGCGAGCCAACCCCAGATCGCGCCATCGGCCACGCCGTGCGGTACCCCGCCGACGTGGTCGGATCACCAGGTGTTGACGGTCTCCGCGATCGCCGCAGCGGTCTCGATGTCACCGGTGTAGATACCGGTCGAGATGTACTTCCACCCGCCGTCGGGGGAGATCACCGCGATGGTGGCGTGCTCGCCTGCGGGTAGCCGTTCGGCGACCTTGATCGCCCCGGCGACAGCCGACCCTGTGGAGACCCCGGCGAAGATGCCGCAGTCGGACGCGAGACGTCGGGTCCACTCGACCGATTCACGGGGTCGCACGATGCGCTTGCCGTCGAGCAGGTCGGCGCCGCCCCACTTGAGGAACACGGGCGGGATGAACCCGTCGTCGAGGCTGCGCAACCCCTCGACCTTCTCACCGGCGGGCGGTTCGACGGCGAAGATCTTCACGTCGGGCTTCTGCTCGCGCAGGTACGTGCCGACACCGAGGAGGGTCCCCGACGTCCCGAGACCGGTCACGAAATGGGTGATCTCAGGGATGTCCCGCAGCAGTTCCGGCCCGGTGGTGTCGTAGTGCGCCTGCGGGTTCGCCTCGTTGCCGTACTGGTAGAGGAACGCCCATTCGGGGTGTTCGTCAGCGAGCTGCTGGGCCCGCCGCACCGCACCGTTGGAACCTTCGGCCCCGGGGGTGAGCACGACGTCGGCGCCGTACATCTCGAGCAGTTGCCGACGCTCGTTCGTGGTGTTGTCGGGCATCACGATCGTGATCGGGTGCCCGCGCAGCCGGGCGATGAGGGCGAGCCCGATACCGGTGTTGCCCGAGCTCGGCTCGAGGATCCGTCGGCCGGGCCACAGCTCACCGTCGCGTTCGGCTTTCTCGATCATCGCCTTGGCGATCCGGTCCTTGACCGAGCCGCCCGGGTTGCCGCCTTCGAGCTTGATGAAGATGCGCGCGTCGGGGTTCGGCGAGAGCACCGAGATGTCGACGACCGGTGTGTTGCCGATCAGGTCGAGCACCGACGCGACACGTGTCATCGTCGTTCCGTTCAGGCGCCGCCGGCGACGGCGGGGAGGATGGTGACTTCGGCACCGTCGGCGACGGCGGTGGCCGCCTTGTCGAGGTACCGGATGTCCTCGTCGTCGACGTAGATGTTCACGAACCGCTGAAGTTCCCCGGCCTCGTTCAGCAGGTGGCCGGACATCCCGGGGAAGCGGGCGACGAGCCCGGCGATGATGTCGCCCACCGAGCCGGCCTCGGCCTCGACCACGGTCTGACCGGCAGCGTGGGGCCGGAGCACGGTTGGCAGACGGACGCTTACGGCCACGTGGGACTCCCGGAGGGTGTGCGGTCGATCGGACGGTGCGTCGAATGTCGACGTAACGGATCGGAGTTTATCTGTTTGCCTGGACCTACCCGCCAGCGGGTGCGACCACGACCGGTTCCTCGGACACGGTGCCGTCGACGATCCGGTACGACCGCAGCGACGCCTCGCCGTGCGCGAGCGACACGATCGCGTAGTGCCACGTCGGGTCGGGTGCCTGCGTGACGTCGGTGGGCGAGGGGTACGGCGGCGTGTGCGTGTGCGAGTGCACGACGCCGATGATCTCGAGACCGTCGTCGTCCGCAGCACGGCTGGCCCGCAGCTGGTCCTTGGCGTCGACCGTGTACACACGGCTCGACCCCGCCGCGTTCCGGCAGCGGTGGTAGCGGACGACCCGGCCCGTCGTCGGGTCACCGGCGAGCAGCCCGCAGCACTCGAGGGGGAACTCGTCGAGCGCCTGGGCGACGATGTCGAGGTAGGTGTCCCGGTCGAGGCTGAGCACGGGGGGAACGGTAGCGGCGCCGGGCGCGAAACTGGTCGGGTGCCTGCGTCACGAGCGTCCCGCGCCGAGCGTCTGCTCCCCCCGCTCGCGGCCGCAGCCGTCGTGCTCGTCGGTGCCGTGTGGGCGAACGCACGGGTCGGCTACCCGGAGGCGAGCGGCATCGTCGAGGAGTCGATCGGCGGCCCACTGATCGCCGGGATCGTGGCGGCGGTCGCCGGTGCACCCGTCGCGCTCGGTGTCGGCCTGTTCGACGGTCTCGTGGGTGCCGTCCGGACGAGGGCGGTGCGGCGGACCGTCCGCACCGTCGCCTACCTGGTGCTCGGGGCGTGGTGCGCGCTGATGGTCGCCCTCGTCGTCGAGATCGACTGTGACGGCACCTGCGCGGGCGCCGACGGCTCGGTGACGCGCGGCGCAGCGCTCGCCGGGGTCGCGCTCGTGGTGGTCGCCGTCGGTGTCGCCCGGGGTGTCGACCGGATCCGGTCGGTAGTGTCGTCGACCCGGGACGAGCGGAGCGGACGTGAAGCGACAGCGTGACGAGCGCAACCGGGTGCTCGCGACCAACAAGCTCGCCCGCCGCGAGTACGAGATCATCGAGACCCTCGAGTGCGGTGTGCAGTTGACCGGCAGCGAGGTGAAGTCGCTGCGCGAGGCGAAGGCCCGACTCGACGAGGCCTTCGCCCGGGTCGTGCGGGGTGAGCTGTGGTTGATCGGCATGCACATCGCGCCGTACGCGTTCGGTCACGGGGTCGGGGCGCACACACCCGACCGACAACGGAAGCTCCTCGTGCACCGCTCGGAGCTGCTCCGCTGGCAGTCGATCGCCGAGCAGCAGCACCTCGCGCTGATTCCGCTGCAGGTGTACCTGAAGGACGGCCGGATCAAGGTCGAACTCGGGATGGGACGAGGGCGGAAGTCCTACGACAAGCGGCAGGTGCTCGCCCGGCGCGATGCCGATCTCGAGGCCCGCCGCGCGCTCGCCGACGCACGCCGCCAACGCTGACCCGACGCCTGTGCCCCAGCGGGCGGGTAGCATGCGGTCCTTGTACGGGGCTGATCGGTTTCGACGTTGGAACCGGGAGTCGAACGTGCGACCCGAGTTGCTCAGACTCGTGAAACGGGGCACCCAATGAGACGCCAACACGGACGATCTCACTCTCGCTGCCTGATCCGTCAGGTGACGTGAGGAACACAGCGACCGGCGACGGCACGCGGGGCCAGCTCATCGCAGCCCGGCAACAGAAGCGGTGGGGGACGGTGCGGAGAGACCACTGACGGTGCGGAAAGACCACTGACCTCAGAGAAAGTTCTGGCGGGACAGGAGCTCCGGCTCCACTCGACCCGGCGAGCCGGCGACCGTGAGCCGGGAACTCGGGAATGGTCGTAGCGCGAACGGTGACCTTTCAGCGGACGGGGGTTCGATTCCCCCCAGCTCCACCAGCACGAGCCCCGGTGCGGGGCGGTCAGACCTCGCCGTGGAGCGCCACGAGCTGGTCGAGGGCAGCGCCCCACCCGGCCTCGAAGCCCATCGCCGCGTGGGTCGCGGCGTCGTCCGGGGTGGCATGCCGAGCGGTGGCCCGATAGCGGGTGCCGCCGGGCACGGCGTCGAACTCGAGGATCGCCGTGAAGGCGAACCCCTCGGTCACGATGTTCGGGACGAACCCCGGCCCGAGCGCGCTCGTCCAGACGAACCGACGCGGCTCGACGACCTCGAGGACGCAACCGGCGCCCTCGTTCCGTTCACCGTCGGGGCCTTCCATCACCGTGCGGAAGATCCCGCCGGGACGCAGTTCGACCTCGGCCTCCGTCGTCACCCACGGCGCCGGCGTGAACCAGCGGACGAGCACCGTCGGGTCGGTCCACCCGCGCCAGAGGTGTTCCTGCGGGACGGGCACGACGCGCTCGAGGACGAGGTCGTGGGATGAGCGTACGGTCGTCGGTTCCATAGATTCCCCAGGATCATGCACGCTGCGGTCGATCGGCACGTGCTGTGAGCTGTGCTGCGACGAGGTCTCGGAGCAGCGACGCGTCGACCTCCCA
>CAYVOK010000009.1:9725-85064 GCA_964453335.1 uncultured Acidimicrobiaceae bacterium | reverse complement strand
GTGCTGTGAGCTGTGCTGCGACGAGGTCTCGGAGCAGCGACGCGTCGACCTCCCAGTCGAGAGGGATCCGCACCGTCTTCTTCGTCGTCGACAACCCGTGCAGCCTGTCGGCGAGGAGGGCCGCCGCATCGACTCCGACCGCCGCGATCGACAGGTGGTTCGTCGATGCGGACAGGCCGAACACGTAGTCCTTGCCGAACCGGAACATCGGCTGGTTCCAGGCGATCACGAGCTCGAGCTCGGGGAACGCGTCGGCGATGGTGGCGATGATCCGTCGTGCGAGCTCAGCATGCACGCCTCCGAGCAAGCGGAGATATTCCTCCAGATCGGCGAAGCGCCGCGACGACGTCGACCCGCGTGCCGTCATGACGACCGCGTTCGCGTGGGCCCGGCTGAACCCGTGCTGCTCCTGGAGGAACGCCAGCTGGTCGGCGTACTTCGCCTCGCCGAGGCGGGCGAGCTCCGCGAACCAGTGGTCGATCGGGCGACCGTGCTTCCGCTCGATCGCAGGGAACTGCGCGGAACGGTCACCCGGGGTCGTCGGCACGGACCGGACCCTAGCGACCGCGCACGGTAACCGAGACCAACTGGCGGCCGAGGCCGGCCCGGGACGGGTCGACGCAGCCGGTGCAGGCGAGTGCGACCGGACCGGAGAACGCGATGAACGCCGTCTGGCCCAGCACACCGGGGCTGTCCACCCAACCGGCCGGAAGCGACACAGGCGTAGACAGGGCACCGTCGCGGCCAGGAGCGCCGTTCTGTCCGTTCGACCCGTTGGTCCCCGCTGTCCCCGCTGCAGAACCATCCTGGCCGCCTCCGGTGCTACCGGACGTGACCACGAGGAAGCTCACGATCTCGCCCTGGGGCGACCGTGCAGGATCCGTGTTCCGTGTGCGACCTGTTCGCGTACGGCCCGACGGGCACCGACCGATCCGGCAGGACGGGCAGCCCGATGACCTGATTCCGCCGGGCAGCCGTGCTGATGTGCCCCGCCGTCAGCCGAGCGCCACGCCGACGGCGAACATCACGGCGAAGCCGGCGAGGAGACCGGTGGTGGCCAGTGACTCGTTGCCGTTGCGATGTGCCTGCGGGACGATCTCGTGGATCACCACGTAGAGCATCGCTCCGGCGGCGACCGCGAGAAGCCCGGGCAGAACCGACCCGATCTCGGCGAGGCCGAGGCCCGCGGCCCCCCCGGCGAACTCGATGACGGCGGTGAGCGTGCTGAGCGCCACGGCGGTGCGACGCCGGCAACCGAGCGCGAACAGGGCCACCGCAACGGCGAAGCCCTCGGGGAGGTTCTGCGCGGCGAGCCCGATCGCGAGCGCGAGCCCGCTGCCAGCGGCGTCGGCGCCGACCCCGATGCCGAGGGCGACCCCTTCGGGCACGTTGTGGATCGCCATGGCGCTGACCAGCAACGTCGACCGCCGCACGGCATCAGCGTCGACGTCGGCCATCGACGGTCCGCGGGCGATCAGGTCGTGGGGAACGACCCGGTCGACGAAACGGACGGCGAGCGCACCGACCAGAACCGCCCCACCGAGGCCGAACGGACCGAGCCGCCCCGGGTCCTTCATCGCCGGGACGAGGAGAGACACCACGGTCGCCGACAGCATCAGCCCGGCGGCCGCGCCCAACAGGAGATCGAGCAGTCGCCGGCTCGGACGTGGCGCCAGGTAGAGGAACAGCGCGCCGAGCACCGTCGCCGCCTCCACGACGGACACCAGCACGATCGGCGGCCATGTGCCCGGCATCGGACGAGCGTACCCGTGGCCCGGAATGTCACCGGGACCGGGCAGACTGCCGCCATGGCCTTCAACGGACCCGCCGGACCACCCGCAACCGCACGACAGGTCGCCCGGCTGCTCGAGCTGCTCAGCGCAGCCGGGCACGAGGGTTTCCGTGACGCCCGGGGTCCGCTCGGGCTGACACAGCGTCAGGCCGGGGGGAAGTTCAACCGCGACGAGGCGGACGCGTTCATCGCCCAGCTCGAGACCGAGCTCGAGGGCGCACCACCGGTACCGGTCGCGACCCAGCCCGACCCACGGCTGCGGTCGATCCCCGACGAAGCGCTCGCCGCCGAACTCCAACGCCGCGGCTGGGTCGTCGTACAGCCCTGAGCCATCGGCCCGTGCGGGCCGGTGCGGCGGGCATCGATCCCACCCCAGCGGGCACGGACATAGGATCGATGTCCGCCGATGGGCACGCCGCCCGACGTCACGAGGGGGACCGTCACATGGAGTTCGAGGACCTCGTCCGGGACCGACGCAGCATTCGTGGCTTCCGGCCCGACCCCGTGCCGAAGGAGCTCATCCTCGAGATCATCGAGCTCGCCACGTATGCCCCGTCGTCGATGAACACCCAGCCCTGGCACTTCAACGTGGTCACCGGCGACGCGCTCGACCGCATCCGCCAGGGGAACACCGAGCGCACGCTCGCCGGCGTGAAGCCCAGCCGGGAGATCCCGGTGGAGGGCTCCTACGAGGGCGTGCACCGGGAACGCCAGGTCGAGATCGCCTACCAGCTCTTCGACGCGATGGGGATCCGCGAGGACAAGGCGGGGCGCACCGACTGGATGCTGCGCGGGTTCCGCCAGTTCGACGCACCCGTCTCCATCGTCGTCACCTACGACCGGGACATGGGTCTCGAGACGATCGGGCACTTCGACCTCGGTGCGGTCACCTACGGGCTCTGCCTCGCCGCATGGGACCGGGGGCTCGGCACCGTCATCAACGGGCAGGGGATCATGCAGTCCCCGGTTGTGCGCGAATTCGGCAACATCCCCGAGGACCAGGTGATCATGACCTGCGTCGCCATGGGCTGGCCCGCCCGTGACTTCGCTGCGAACGACGTCCGCGCACCCAGGGTGCCCGCGGCGTCGATCGCCCAGTTCGTGGGGTTCGACGACTGAGCGGGACCGTCGGGACGCCGTCAGGCAGCCCGCTCGCCGATCGCCCGGATCGGGCGCAACCGTTCCCCGATGCGGAAACGGTCGACCGCGTGCGCCCGCACATGGGCGACGATCGCATCGACGTCGTCGGTGACGAGGAGCTGGGTGAGATCCTCCTCGGCGATGAGGCCGTCCGCGAGCATGCGCCGCAACTGACCGAGCATCGGCTCCCAGAACTCCGTACCGACGAGCACCACCGGGAAGTCGTGGATCTTGCCGGTCTGGATGAGCGTCAACGCCTCGAAGAGCTCGTCCGCCGTGCCGAAGCCGCCAGGCATGACCACGAAGGCGTAGGAGTACTTGACGAGCATGACCTTGCGGACGAAGAAGTAGTCGAAATCGACACTGACGTCGAGGTACGGGTTCGGCTGCTGCTCGTGCTCGAGCTCGATGTTGCAGCCGATGCTGACCCCGCCCGCCTCACGGGCGCCACGGTTCGCTGCCTCCATGAGCCCCGGGCCGCCACCCGTCATCACGCCGAATCCCTCACGGGCGAGCGCCGCTGCCGTCGCACGCGCGAGTTCGTAGGCCGGCTCCCCCTGCGTGATGCGGGCCGACCCGAACACGGTCACGCACGGGCCGACGAAGTGCAGGGCCCGGAAGCCGCGCAGCAGCTCGGCGAACACGCGGGCGAGCGTGCGCAGCTCACGGCGCCGCAACCGGGGACCGGCGAGGAAGACCTGTTCCCGACGCGACGCCGGCACGACATGATCACGCGGAGGAGCCATCGGGGCATCGTGCCATGCCGCCGGGGCGCAGATGGCGTCCGGAACCACCACGGTGCGACCATGGAGGCCCTGTGACGGACACGCCGACGGTCTCCCCCACCTGGCGGGTGCTCTCCCCCCTCGTCGCTGCCATCTCGGGCGGCGCGTTCGCGTTCCTCCGTCGCCACTGGTACGTGGCCGCAGCCCAGTTCGTCACCCTCGCCGCCCTCGCTGTCGAGGCCGCCCAGCTCGGCGGGCAGGGCGGATGGGCGGATCTGCTGATCTCACCACGTCGACTCCTCGGCACCGTTGTACTCATCGTCGTCGCCGCGCTCGCGGCGTTCGCCGGCGCATACACCCAGTGGCGGGACCTGCCCCGCCGACCCCGGCCGTCGGCGCGCGCCGCCGTCGGTGCAGTGCTCGCCACAGCCCTCGGTGTCGGCGGGCCGGTCGCCGGTTCGCTGTGGGTGCTCGTCCCGCAGGTGAACATCGCGGAACAGACCTTCGTCGAGGCACCGATCGCCCTGCCGAGCCCCCTCGCAACCGAGTCGGCGACGACGACGATCCCGCTGGCACCCGGGTCGCTGCCACGCATGAACATCCTGCTCGTCGGCGCCGACGCCGGGCCCGACCGATTCGGCATCCGCACCGACTCGATGAACATCATCTCGCTCGACCCGGGCACGGGCGACGTCGCCATCATCGGCGTGCCCCGCAATCTCGAAGGCGCACCCGTGCCGCCGGGCATCCTGCGCGAGGAATTCCCCGACGGGTACGAACCGTTCCTGAGCGACCTCTACCAGTGGGGGGACGAGAACGCTGCGACGGTGCGCAAGGCGCTCGGGCCGACCGAGGTGCCCGGTGCGTCGCTGCTCGCCGCCTCGATGGCGGAACTGCTCGGACAGCCGATCCACGCATGGATCGTGATCGATCTCGCCGGTTTCGTCGACGTGATCGACGCCATGGGCGGTGTCGACATCTACGTGCCGATCGGCGTCCCCGGTGGTGACACCATCGCGAACGAGAAGCACCCGGTCCCGACCTGGTTCGAGGAGGGGTGGCACGAGATGGACGGCACCGACGCCCTCGCGTACGCCCGCACCCGCAGCGCCGACTCCGACTTCGAACGGATGGGACGTCAGCGGTGCGTGCTCGCGAGTCTCGCCGCACAGACCGACAGCCGGACGGTCGCCACCCGCTGGCCGGCCGTCAGCGAGGTCATCGCCGAACGGGTGCGTACCAACCTGCGCCCCGAGACGATCCGGAGCCTGCTCCGCCTCGCCGGCACGGACATCTCCGCCGGCCGCACGCTCGCCCTCATCCCACCGATCGTCGAGGGGAACGACTGGGACCCTGCAGAGATCCGCCGCCTCACCCGTGAGGTGATCGACCCGCCGGCGGTAGACCTCCCGAACGTCGCGGCGCCTGCGTCGACGTCGACGCCGCTCTCGTCGACGAGCACCACCATCTGGGCCGAGGGCGGCGCGAGCACGATCGCCGAGGACTGCGTCACTCGCCGCTGAGCGGGGGCGACGCCTGCGACCTCAGAACTGCACCCGGGGCGCTTCGCGCTGGGTGCCGTCGGCGACCTCGAAGTACTCACGGGCGGCGAAACGGGGCTTCGAACCGGCGACGAGATTCGTCGGGAAGACCTCACGCTTCGTGTTGAGGTCCTGCACCGCCGAGTTGTAGAGCTGGCGGACTCCGGCGATCACGTTCTCGGTCGCAGCGAGTTCCCGCTGCAGTTCGAGGAAGTTCTGGTTCGCCTTCAGGTCGGGATATGCCTCGGACAGGGCGAACAACTGCCGTAACGCCCCCTCGAGCACGCCGTCGGCCGCCGCGGCAGCGCGCGGACCCGAAGCCGTCACCGCACTGTTGCGGGCGGCGACGACCGCGTCGAGGGTCGCCCGCTCGTGCTCTGCGTACCCCTTCGTCGTCTCGACGAGGTTCGGGACGAGGTCGTGGCGGCGCTTCAGCTGGGCGTCGATGTTCGCCCACGCAGCGTCGACCGCGTTCGCGAGCGACACGAGTCGGTTGTACTGCGAGACGACCCAACCCACGACGACCGCCACGACGACGGCGACCACGACGAGGACGATCAGCATCGGCGACCTCAGACCTTCCAGTAGGTGGACCGGCGGTCACGGAACCGACCGGCGAAGAGCGAACTCGGGAACTGTTGCATCCGGTCGAGCAGGAGCGCGACCGCATCGTTGTAGACGGTACGCGCCGAGGCGATACGACGCTCGACGTCAGCCAGCTGCCGCTGGAGCTCGAGCGCGTTCGAGTTCGTCGTCAACGACGGGTACTGCTCGGCAAGTGCTGCGATCCGAGGGAACACCGTGGCCGCAACAGCGCCCGAGGCATCGGCAGCCACGAGGTCGACCCGCTCCCGGTGCTGCCAACGGGAGATCGCCATGGATTCCTGCACCGCCGCCTCGCTCGCAAACGCCGCCTCGACCACAGCGACGAGTTGCGGCACGAGCGTCGCCCGGCGGGCGAGAGCGACATCCACCATCGACCAGCACGCCTCGACCTGATTCGCAGCGAAGACGATCCGGTTGTACCGGTCGAGCGCCCAACGGACCACAGCCGTTGCATACCCGAGCGAAGCGAATGCGAGTCCGACGGCGAATGGAACACCACGCGACGACAGGAGCCCACCTACGGCCAGACCTGCTGGCAGCGGCGTCAGGACGACGAGCAGCCCACCCCGGCGATTCCGGGCCTCCACCTCGTCAGGTGATCCATGACCGAGGTAGAGGTCGCCCGAGCCACCAGGTCCCGACTCCCCGCGTCGGAACACGGGAACCGACGGGTCGGTCGACGCAGGCAGCACAGGACCGAGAGCCGTGACGACAGTGCCGACCGGTAGGTACTCCTCGAGAACCCTCCACCGACCACGCAGACTCGCGATCGGCCGATCGGGATCCACGCCCGCTGCGGCGACCACGGTCTCCGTTGCCTTGGCGAGTACGTGCAGCGTCAACGTCCCGAGGTCGGACGCCTCGCTCGTGATCGCGTCCACGATCGCACCGTCCGGGTCGACGAGCACGGTGCCGTGATCGTCCACGAGGAGGAACTGACGCGCGCTCCTGGCCTCGGCGCGCGTTCGCCACTCGCCGTCACCGTCGGAGTCCTTGTGGTACTCCTGCAGCCGGAATCGGTACCAGACCGCGGGTCGACGGCCCACCGTCGACCAACCCTGCGGGACCGCCGCGCGACCGGAACACTCGACCCGACCGAACGGCACCGCCGACGGAGGCACGGTCGGGGTGTCCGCCAGACGGACGGAACGACGCCATCGTCTCCAGCCCGTGGCGAACAGCGCGACTGCTGCCAGGCCGAGGATCACCGAACCGACCGCTGCGCCGCTCATCCATGCCCCCCGTCCGGACGGCTCACCAGCGCGCCGCCATGCCTCGCGCCACGACGGTCGCCCCCGGGGTCGTGAGGTGTCCGTCGTCGAAGGTCACGAGCCCGGCTGCGGTGCCGTCGACCGTCGTCACGCATCCGCTCGGATCACAGAACTGCTCCACGGCCGACGTGTAGAAGACACCGGGCACATCGGCGAGCCGGCCACGGAGCTCGTCGTCGAGCGCCGCCGCGTCGCGTCGCCAGCCGTCAGCGGTCCGGTCTGTGAACCCGTCGCTATCGGCCCGGAGGGCGGAGCGCAGGAGGATGTCCGGTAGCGCACCCGCCCACCGTGGCGACGGGCCGACGACGACGATCTCGGCGATGCCGGCCGAACGGAGCGCGTCGACCGTCACCAGGAGTTGATCGATCACCCGGTCCCGCCGGTCGACGTAGGGGTAGTCGTTCCACGCAGCGTGCAACACCACTCGACCCGGGCGCACCGAACGGAGTGTCTCGAGAATCGCGTCGTTCGACTCCCGGCAGCGTTCGTACTCCACGTCGAGGACGGGAGGGCACGAGTTCCTCGTCAGCTGCCCGATACGAATACCCGACGCCACGGCCCGAAGGCCTGGGGTGAGTCGCGCTGCGTGCGAGTCACCCCAGACGACCGTGAGCGGATCACCGCCGACGGGGAGACACGACGGTGCGAATCCACGGACCGGGTCGTCGTTCGCCAACCAGCACGATCCGGACAGACCGTCCGTGAGGTAGTCCACCTCATACCGTGCGAGAGCCTCGAGGGCAGGCGGGTAGCGACCAGGAGCACCGTCCGCGATCCGGACGGCGACCCCGAGCAGGCCGATCAGAGCGAGTACCGACGCAAGAACGAGCGTCGGCCGAGGGAACCGGGTCGAGAAGCGCAGCGGGCGCTCGACGAACCGATACGTGACGACTGCTGCCAGAACTGCAGCACCGACGAGCACCGCGCTGGACGCCGACGACAGCGGCGCCCCGGAGGCAAGGCGCGGCAGGACCAGCAGCGGCCAGTGCCACAGGTACAACGGATACGAGATGAGGCCGATCCCGACGAGGAAGCGTCGACCGAGCACGCGTCGGTTGACGAGCGCATCGGGCCCGGCCGCTATCACCGCCGCCGACCCGAGGACCGGTACAGCGGCCCGCCAACCAGGGAACGCCTGAGAACCGTCGAAGGTCACGACCGCCGCGACGATCGCGCCGACCCCCAGGACCGAGACGAAATCCGCAAGGACACGACGCCCGGTGATCTTCGCCAACCCGCCGCGCAACGCGACGTCGGCGAGAACCGCACCCGCGAGCAGCTCCCAGGCCCGGGTGACCGGGAGTGAGAACGCCGCCCCTGGACGGAGTCCGGTACCCACGACGCACGCAGCGAACGACAGGGTGAGGGCTGAGGTGAGCAGCACCATCCGCGGGATCCGCAGCCGGCGAGCGAGGAGCACGACCGGCGGGAACACGATGTAGAACTGTTCTTCGATCCCGAGCGACCAGAGGTGGAGGAGCGGCTTCAACTCCGACGCCACGTCGAAATAGCCGGCCTCACGCCACGAGACGAGATTCGCAACGAACGCAACGGCGCCGGCGACGTGCTTGCCGACGTGCGCGAGGTCGTCGGGCAGGAGCACGAGCCAACCGACGGCGAGGGTCGCTGCGAGCACCAGACCGAGGGCAGGGAAGATGCGTCGCACACGACGGCGGTAGAAGTCTGCGTAGCTGAACGCACCGCGATCGGCCGCACCGAAGATGATCGACGAGATCAGGAAGCCGGAGATGACGAAGAAGACGTCGACGCCCACGAACCCGCCCGGCAGGAACGCGGGGAAGGCGTGGAACAACACGACCGGCACGACCGCAAGGGCGCGGAGGCCGTCGACGTCTCGGCGATAGGTGGGCTGCATGGTGACCGGCGGGAGCCTACGACCCCCCGATCACCGGTAGACGTCACGTGCGAGCACGACGGCGAGGCCGAGCCCGGCGGCCCCGATCGCGATCCGCAACCGGTCGGCAGGCAAGCGCCGCACCACCACAGGGCCCGTCGCACCACCGACGACGAGCCCGAGCGCCAGCGGCAGGGCCGTCGTCCACCGCACCGGACCGAAGAACGCGAACGCGCACGCTGCGGTGCTGTTCGCAACACCGAGCAGCAGGTTCTTCATGGCGTTCGCGACCGGGAGCCGGTCCCCGGTCACGTGCAAGAGAAGCGCGAGCAGCATCACCCCGGCGCCGGCACCGAAATACCCGCTGTAGACGCCGATACAACCGACCACCGCCACGGCGGACCAGCCTGCCGGTGCAATCGCAGAGTGGCGGTCCCCCCGGTCGACGAGCCGTCCTCGGACGAGCATCCCGACCGAACCGAGGGCGACGAGGAACGGCACGAGACGTTCGAAGAGCCCCGGTGGTGTGACGAGCAGCAGCGCCGAACCTGCCGCCCCGCCGACGAGCCCCGCCGCAGCGAGCCGTAACGCTGGTCGCACCCGCCCGGCGAGCTCGCGCCGCGACCCACCGACCGATCCGACCGTCGACGCCACGAGCGCGACGGTGTTCGTCACGTTCGCCTCGACTGCAGGCAGCCCGACCGCGAGGAGCGCCGGGTAGGACACCAGCGAGGCGAGCCCCGCCACGCTCCCGGTGAGACCGGCCCCGACCCCGGCGGCCACGAGCGCCACCCACTGCAGCACGGCGACCCCTTCGACGGCGATCACCGCGGCGACGAACACCGGCCCATAGTGTCAGGCTCCGTGTTCTCCGGCCTGACCGACGTGATCACCCGCATCGTCGAGTCCCTCGGCGCCGTCGGCGTCGCCCTCCTCGTCGCCCTCGAGAACGTCTTCCCGCCGATCCCCTCCGAGCTCGTCCTCCCCCTCGCCGGCTTCGTCGCCGGTCGCGGCGACGCCTCCCTGACCGCGATGTTCCTCGGCGCGACCCTCGGATCGGTGGTCGGCGCCTGGATCCTGTACGGGCTCGCAGCGTGGATCGGCCACGACCGTCTCCACCGGATCATCGGACGGTACGGGCGGTGGTTCGGGGTGCGGCTCGACGACCTCGAACGTGCCGAGGCCTGGTTCGACCGGCGGTCCACCGTCACCGTGCTCGTCGGCCGCTGCATCCCCCTCATCCGGTCGCTGATCTCGGTGCCCGCCGGCTTCCGACGCATGCCGCTCGTCCGGTTCACCGTGTTCACCGCCGTCGGCAGCGCGATCTGGAACGGCGCACTCATCGGCGCAGGCGCTGTGCTCGGCGACCAGTGGGAGCGCGTGGGCGGTGTCGTCGAACGGTTCCAGTGGGTCGTGATCGCGTGCATCGTCCTCGCCGTGGCGGCGTTCGGCTGGAAGCGGATCGTCTCGCCCCGGCTCCGGCGCACCGGCGGCTGATAGAAAACCTCCATGCGCGCAGGGCGGATCACCGGCCGGTACTCCTTCGAACTCGCCGAGGTCGACGATCCGACACCGGCAGCCGGACAGGCAGTCGTCGACGTGCTCCTGTGCGGGATCTGCGGCAGCGACGTCCACGCGTACACCGAGGGCTGGGCCTACAACCCGGGAGTGTGCGGCCACGAATGGGTCGGCGTCGTGCGCGAGGTCGCCGCCGGAGTCCGAGTCGTGTCCGAGGGCGACCGGGTGACCGCAGGCATCGCACCGGGTTGCGGCACCTGCGCGGAGTGCCGTGCCGCCCTGCCCGAGTACTGCTCCGTCGCGTTCAGCGGGTACACCGGCCGCCTCGCACCCACCAACGGCGGGTTCGCCCGTTCGATCGCCATCGACGCGAACCGGCTGTGCCCGATGCCGGCGGGCATCACCGACGTCGCGGCCGCGATCGTCGAACCGACCGCCGTCGCCCTGCACGGTGTGCGCCGCAGCAGCATGCACATGGGCGACGTCGTCGCGGTCGTCGGCTGCGGGCCGATCGGCCTGTTGGCGCTGCAGTGCGCACGCGTCGGCGGCGCCGGGCACGTGATCGCCGTCGAGGTCGACGAAGCCCGACGGGCGCGGGCACTCGCCGTCGGTGCCGACGTCGCACTCCCACCCGGGCCGGAACTCCGTGAACACCTGAACGAGGTCACCGGCGGCCTGCGCGCCGACATCGCGTTCGACTGCGCCGGGGTCCCCGCGACCCTGCAGGCCGCCGTCGACCTCGTCCGTCGCGGCGGGTCGGTGTGCATGCTCGGTGTCACGTCCGGTGACGCGACCGTCCAGCCGATCCGGTGGATGAGCAAGGAGGTGCGCGTCGACACCTCCTTCGTGTTCACCCTCGAGGAGATGGCCATCGCCGCCGACCTGATCCGCACCGGCCGCATCGACGCAACCGCACTCCACGACGGGACGATCACCCTCGACGACCTCGGTCGGACCATCGACGACCTCGCGCACCGACGGATCCAGGCGGTGAAGCTGCTCGTCGACCCGACGGCCGGATGACCGGCCGACGACGGGGCGTTGCGGCCGTGGTCGCCGCGCTCCTGCTGCTCGCCGGGTGCGAGGTCGACGAGGCGGGCGTCGACCCGACGGTCGACGACGTGCTCGCCGATGCGGACGACGCACGAGCGCGTGCGGCCACCGGCGCCACGAGCGCAGGTGGAATCGGCGCGACAGGCACCGGGCCGACGTCGACCACACGCGCCGGGACCACGACGACGCGGGCCGCCGCATCGCCCGGCGGTCGCCCGGCGACCGCAGGTTGGACGGTGACCCGGATCGTCGACGGTGACACGGTCGACGTCAGCGGACCGGGTGGCGTGGCCGAGACCGTCCGCGTGGCCGGCATCGACACCCCCGAGCGCGGCGAGTGCGGCTACG
This sequence comes from uncultured Acidimicrobiaceae bacterium, assembly GCA_964453335.1. Classification (GTDB taxonomy): domain Bacteria; phylum Actinomycetota; class Acidimicrobiia; order Acidimicrobiales; family CAIXPF01; genus VGBO01. The sequence continues at coordinate 73,215 of CAYVOK010000009.1, read as the reverse complement.
GCGAGGCGACACGTCACATGTCGTCGCTCACGCTCGGACGTGCCGTCGTCCTCACCCAGGCCGACAGCGACGACCGGGACCGCTACGGCCGGATCATCCGCTACATCGACGTCGACGGGCTCGACGCCGGACTCGCACAGATCACCGGCGGGTTCGCGATCGCCCGCTACGACAGCCGGGACGGCTACGGGTGGCACCCGCGCGAGGACGAGTACATCGCCGCCGACAACGCCACCGCGCACATGTGCCCGGGCTTCGGATCGACGTCGGGGCGTGGGATCACCGGGACGACCGTTGCCCCGACGACCGGTGCGAACGGCGCGGTCTACTACCAGAACTGCGCGGCCGTCCGGGCCGCCGGCGCCGCCCCGCTCTACCAGGGACAGCCCGGGTACCGGACGGCACTCGACGGCGACAAGGACGGCGTGGCCTGTGAGTGAGCACCTCGAGTTCGGGCTCGACACCTTCGGTGACGCCACCGTCGACGCCGACGGCCGACCCGTCCCCCACCCCCAGGTGCTCCGCGACGTCGTCGAGCAGGCCGTCCTCGCCGACCGGACCGGCCTCGACAGCTTCGGGGTCGGTGAACACCACCGCGTCGACTTCGCCGTGTCCGCCCCCGAGGTCGTCCTCGGCACGATCGCCGGTCGGACCGATCGCATCCGCCTCACGTCCGCCGTCACCGTGCTCAGCTCCGACGACCCGGTGCGCGTCTACCAGCGGTTCGCGACCCTCGACGGACTGTCGGGCGGCCGGGCCGAGGTGGTTCTCGGACGCGGGTCGTTCACCGAGTCGTTCCCGCTGTTCGGCCACGACCTCGGCGACTACGGGGTCCTCTTCGAAGAGAAGCTCGACCTGTTCGCCGCACTGCGGTCGGAGGGTGCGGTCACCTGGACGGGGACGACCCGCCCCCCGTTGCACGACCAGCGCATCTACCCCACGACCGAGCGCGGGATCCGTACCTGGGTGGGCGTCGGCGGGAGCCCTGAGTCGGTCGTCCGCGCCGCCCGTCACGGTCTGCCGCTCATGCTCGCCGTCATCGGTGGTGAACCGCTGCGGTTCGCCCCCTACGTCGAACTGTTCCAGCGGGCGCTCGACCGGTTCGGGCACGCACCGCAACCGGTCGGCATGCACAGCCCCGGACACGTCGCACCGACCGACGAGGAGGCGCGTGAGGCGTACTGGCCGCACTGGTCGGTGATGCGCAACAGGATCGGCCGTGAGCGCGGCTGGCCCCCCACGAGTCGTGCCGAGTTCGAGGCGACCGCGGGTCCCGACGGCGCACTGTTCGTCGGCGGTCCCGACACCGTCGCCCGCAAGATCGCCCGCGTCGCACCCGCCCTCGGCCTCACACGGTTCGTGCTGAAGTACAGCTCCGGGACACTCCCCCACGCCGACCTGTGCCGCTGCATCGAGTTGTACGCGACCGAGGTCGTCCCTCGGGTGCGGGCGCTCGTGGCGGCCACCCGCTGAGGGCGATCTCAGGCCGGCGGCACCGCGGACGGGTCCATCGTGAAGGGCTCCCACACGTGGCCGTCCGGATCGCAGAAGCTCCACCCGTACATGAACCCGAGGTCCTCGGGCGGTCGGGCGGGTGCGCCGCCGGCGGCGAGCGCGGCCTCGACCATCGCCACCACGGCGTCGCGGTCGGTGAGCAGCAGACCGAGGTAGACCTCCGACGCCGAGCGGTGGTCGGCGGCCGTGCGCCCGCCGGGGAGGAACGAGGCGAACCGTTCGGGGGACAGCAGCATCACCGACGTCGTGTCGTTCAGCACGAGGCAGGCCGTCGCCTCGTCGCTGAACCGTTCGTCGAACCCGAACCCGAGCTGCGCGAAGAACGCCCGCGCACGGCCCACGTCGGCGACCCGCAGGTTCGGGAACACCATCGCGACGGGGACACGGTCGGTCATGGCGCGGACGTTAGACCGCGACGACGGCCCGCCGGGCGCGCGACCGTCCCCACAGCGCCGCCGTGAGACAGGCCGCCGCACCGACCGCAAACCCGGCCCGGGCGCCGAACACGTCGCAGACCGCACCCACGATCGGGCCCCCGATCGGCGTGGAGCCGAGGAACACCATCGCCTGCAGCGCGAGCACCCGCCCACGGAAGTCCGCCGCGGCGCGGGTCTGGATGAGCGCGGTCGCGGACGTCATGATCTGCATGCTCGCGAACCCGGCGACGACCACCGCCGGGAACGCCACCCACAGCGACGGTGACACGGCGACAGCAGCCATGCCCGCACCGAATGCCACCGAGCCCCGCACCACACCGGTGACCGTCGCCGTCGTCCGCCGTGCCGCCCACAGCGCGCCCATGAACGAGCCCACGCTCAGCATCGAGAACATCACGGTGAAGAGCTGGTCCGAGCCGCCGAACGTGGTCTTCGCGAGCAGCGGCACGACGACCGCGAAGTTGAACGCGAAGATCCCCATGATCGTGAGCATCACGAGCGGGATCCACAGCTCGGGCACCGCACGGGCGTGGCGCAACCCGGCGCGCACGCCACCGCGCTCGAGGGCGGCACGCTCGGCGGGACGCAGGTCGGCGGTGCGCATCGCGAGCAGACCACCGAGGACGGCGACGTAGCTGAGCCCGTCGAGGAGGAACGTCCACCCGAACCCGATCGTCGCCACCGACACCCCGGCGAGCGCCGGACCGACCACCCGTGACCCGGTCATGAGCGCCGAGTTGAGGCTCGCCGCGTTCGCGACCGCCTCGGGCGGCACCATCTCGGCGATGAACGCCCGGCGGCACGGGGTGTCGAACGCCGTGGTGAGACCGCCGACGAGCGCGATGGCGTACACGACCCACAGCGGAGGCCCACCGGCGAAGACCGCCAGCGCGAGCACGAGCGACTTCGCCATCGCGGCCGACTGCACGAGGAGCAGCAGGCGCCGTTTGTCGCTCCGGTCGGCGACGAGGCCGGCCCACGCCCCGAGCAGCAGCACCGGCAGGAACTGGCAGGCCGTGAGCACACCGACCGCCACACCGTTGTCGTCGGTGCGGCCGAGGACGAGGAGCGTCTGGGCGATCATCGTCAGCCAGTTCCCGGTCTGGGAGATCGACTGGCCGACGAAGAACAGGCGGAAGTTCCTCGACGAGAACGACCGGAACATCGCCGACGGCACGGCCCCGGACCCTACCGGCATCCGCCCGGCACGACGTCACACCCGCCCGGTACGGTCGCCCTCGTGTCCACCGCTCTCACCGACCGCATCCGTGGTTGCCTCCTCGCCGGGGCGATCGGCGACGCACTCGGCGCCCCCGTCGAGTTCGACTCGCTCACGACGATCCGCACCCGGTTCGGCCCCGCCGGGGTCACGGGCTACGCCCCGGCCTACGGCCGCGAGGGCGGGGCCGTCACCGACGACACCCAGATGACGTTGTTCACGGCCGAGGGACTGCTGCGGGCCCGGGCCGCGGGCCCGGCGGCCGACACCGACGCACACGTGCAGCGGGCGTACTGGCGCTGGTTCGCGACCCAGGGCTACACCCCACCCACCGCAGCGGGCGAGGTGCGCGACGGCTGGATGTTCGGCGTCGCCGATCTGCACGCGCTGCGCGGACCGGGCACCACGTGTCTGACCGCCCTCGCGTCCGGGGTCGTCGGCACCGTCGACCGGCCACCGAACGCGTCGAAGGGGTGCGGGGGGATCATGCGGGCGGCTCCCGCCGGTATCGCAGCCACGGGCGCCGCAGCGTTCGACCTCGGCGTGCGCACCGCCGCCCTGACGCACGGGCACCCGAGCGGCTACCTCGCCGCCGGGGTGCACGCCGTGCTCGTCGCCGAACTGCTCGCTGGGAGGTCGCTCGAGCAGGCCCTCGACACCGCCGACGCGCTGGTGCAGACCCGGCCGGGGCACGACGAGACACTCGGTGCCCTCCGGGCAGCACGGGCGCTCGCCGCCGACGGCCCGGCGGACGCTGCGCGCCTCGCCACGCTCGGCGAGGGCTGGGTCGCCGAGGAGACGCTGGCGATCGGCGTGTACGCGGCGCTCGCCTTCCCCGGTCCCGACGCCCTCCTCGACGCCCTGCTGCTCGCGGTGAACCACGACGGCGACACCGACTCCACGGGCAGCGTCACCGGCAACCTCCTCGGCGCCCTGCACGGTGAGCAGGCCCTGCCCGCCCACCTCCTCGACGATCTCGAGCTCGCTGCCGTGCTGCGCCAGGTCGCCGACGACCTGCACGACGTGTTCCACCTCGGTGGTGCCGTGCCCGATCGGTACCCTCCGACCTGAGCGGCGGGGCGCACCGCCGGGAATGGCGGTCCGGTCACGCCGGTTGGCACCACCGTCCACACCGAGGAGATCCCGTGCCCGCCGTCACTGCCGACACCCTGACCCTGCCCCGCCTGCGACTCCCCGAGCCGACGGCCGACGGGACCGCGCCCCGGGCACGGCGGGTCCGCTCGCTCACGACGGCGCCGGAGGGGTTCGAGGGCGAGGGGTTCCCGGTCCGGCGGGCGTTCGCCGGTGTCCCCGTCGCAGACCTCGACCCCTTCCTGCACCTCGACCAGATGGGTGCCGTCGACTACGGCCCGTTCGAACCGCGCGGCACCGACTGGCACCCGCACCGCGGGTTCGAGACCGTGACGTACCTGCTCGACGGCGCGTTCGTGCACCAGGACTCCCACGGTGGCGGCGGGACCATCGGCGAGGGCGCGACCCAGTGGATGACCGCGGGGCGGGGCGTGCTCCACATCGAGACACCGCCCGAGGACCTCGTCGTACGCGGCGGGCTGTTCCACGGGTTCCAGCTCTGGGTGAACCTCCCCGCCGCCTCGAAGATGATCGAGCCCGCCTACCAGAACCTCGAAGCCGACCGGATCACCCTGCTCAGCTCCGCCGACGGCGGCACGCTGATCCGGCTCATCGCCGGCGAGCTCGACGGTCACCACGGACCGGGTCGCACCCACACGCCGATCACACTCGCGCATGCGACCCTCGCACCCGGTGCACGTCTCAGCCTCCCCTGGGACCGGGCGTCGAACGCGCTCGTCTACGCGCTCGAGGGGCACGGCAGCGTCGGCGAGGAGGACCGGCCGATCCGCACCGGCCAACTGGCCGTGCTCGCCGACGGTGACCACCTCGTCGTCGCCGCCGGCGACCGCAGTGCCCTCGACGTGCTGCTCCTCGGCGGTCGTCCGCTGCGCGAGCCGGTCGCGGCGTACGGCCCCTTCGTGATGAACACGCGGGACGAACTCATCCGGGCCTTCGAGGATTTCCAGCAGGGTCGGCTCGGCGTCGTCCCCGAGGACGGCATCCGTCCGTACCGCCGCCGCGGCTGAGGCGTAGCCTCGGCGCCATGCGCGTGACGAGGATCTACACAGGGGACGACGGCGAGTCGCACTTCCAGACGCTCGAGGCCCCGATGACCGAGCGCCCCTACGGGTTCCTCACCGACTGGCTGCCCGTCACCGGGATGGCGTACAGGTTGAACCACCCGGGCCAGGACCTCGACTTCCATCCCGCGCCGCGCCGCCAGTTCGTCGTCAACCTCTTCGGCGCCGTCGAGCTCGAGACCGGCCACGGCGAGGTCCGCCGCCTCGGCCCCGGTGACATCCTCCTCGCGGACGACACCACCGGTCGCGGTCACATCTCCCGCGACGTCGAAGGACCACGTCGCAACCTGTTCCTGCCCCTTCCCGACGACTACGACCTGTCCGCCTGGACGGTCGTGGAGGGCTGAGCGGTGCAGGAGGGCACACCGATCCCCGCGTTCGACAACCGGGTCACCCGCATGCTCGGCGCCCGGATCCCGATCGTGCAGGCACCGATGGGGTTCATCGCCGGCCCCGAGCTCGTCGCCGCGGTCGCCGACACCGGGGCGATCGGCCTGGTACCCGGCTCCCTCGGCCTCGACCGGGTCCGCGACGACATCCGCCGCACCCGCGATCGCACCGACGCCTCCTTCGGCGTGAACCTGCCCATCGCGTTCCTGCAGGACGCCGCCATCGTCGACATGATCGCGGCGGAGGGCATCCGGTTCGTCACCACGTCCGCCGGCTCGCCCGGCACGTTCACCGCCCGCCTCAAGGACGCCGGCCTCACCGTCTTCCACGTCGTGCCGTCGCTCGCCGCAGCCCGCAAGGCCGTCGACGCCGGGGTCGACGGCCTCGTCGTCGAGGGCAGCGAAGGCGCAGGGTTCAAGTCGATGCAGGACGTCACCTCGCTCGTGCTCCTCCCCCTCGTCGCCGGTGCGGTAGACGTCCCGGTGATCGCAGCGGGCGGCATCGCGGACGGCATCTCGATGGCCGCGGCGTTCGCGCTCGGGGCGGAAGGCGTGCAGATGGGCACGCGCATGGTCGCTGCGACCGAGTCCGGTGTGCACCAGAACATGAAGCAGGCGGTCGTCGACGCCGCGGAGACCGACACCTTCCTCGCCAACCGGCACGCCGGACGACCGGTACGGGCCCTGCGCACCACCACGACGTCGCGGTTCGAGTTCGACGAGGGCGGCAACGCCATGAGCCTGCTCGCCGACATCGCCGAGCTCTACGAGCACGGGAACCTCGAGGCGTCGCTCCCCCAACTCGGTCAGGTCGCCGGTCGGATCGACGAGATCCTGCCCGCCGCCGAGATCATCCGCCGGACGGTCGCCGAGTTCACGGCGACGCTCGACCGGCTCGCCGCCACCCGTCCCGTCACAGGAGGAGCCACATGACCGCACGCGACTGGGCGAGGGACTTCGACCACCTCGACCCGACCTTCGTCGAGGACCCCTACGCCGTGTACGAATCCCTGCGCGGCCACTGCCCGGTCGCCCACACCGACCAGTACGGGGGCGTGCACGTGCTGACCCGCTGGGCGGACATCGACGAGGTGGTCCACGACCCTGCCCGGTTCTCGAGCCGGAGGACGATCGTCAACGCCGTCCCGACGTCGCACCCCGGTCTGCCGTTGCCACCGCTCAACTTCGACCCGCCGATCCACACCGAACTGCGCCGGGCGATGCTCCCGTTCTTCAACCCGCACAACACCGCCAGGTGGGCGCCCGAGATCGAGGCGATCTGCACCCGACGGCTCGACGCGCTCGCCGGTCGCAACACCTGTGACGGTGCCTCGGACTACGCGCAGGCGGTGCCGAGCGAGATAACGGCGATCATGCTCGGCGTCGACGCGGCAGAGGGCGACCGGTTCCGGCACTGGATCCACGACCTCATCGAGGTCGGACCCGGCGACGTCGACCTCCTTCGACGGACGACGCGCGCGATGACGGACTACCTCGCCGACCTCCTCGAACGAACCCGCTCGGCACGGGCGGACCGCCCAGGGACGACCGTCGACCCGGGACGCAACATCGTCGAGTTCCTCCTCGACGTCGCCGGCAACGACGATCGGTTCGACGACACCGCGATCGTGAACACGCTGTTCCTCGTGCTCATCGCCGGTATCGACACGACCTGGTCGGCGATCGGGTTCGCACTCGAGCACCTCGGCCGTAATCCCGACGACCGGCGGCGACTCGTCGCCGAACCCGGGCTCGTACCGACCGCGACCGAGGAGTTCCTGCGGGCCTACGCGCCCGTGTCGATGGCACGCGTCGCCGAGATCGACACCGAGGTGGCCGGGTGCCCGGTGCGCGCCGGCGAATGGGTGCTCATGGCGTTCCCCGCCGCGAACCGTGACCCCGCCGCGTTCGAGCGTGCGGACGAGGTCCTCATCGACCGGGCGGAGAACCGCCATGCGACCTTCGGCCTCGGCGTGCACCGCTGCATCGGCTCGAACCTTGCACGCCTCGAGATCAACATCGCGCTCGCCCGATGGTTGGAGCGCTTCCCCGAGTTCCGGCTCGCGGAGGGCGCGAGCGTGAGTTACGCCGCCGGACAGGTGCGCGGGCCACGCCGGGTGCCGCTGGTACTCGGCTGACCGCCGATCAGACCGATGAACCGACCTGGGCGACGACTGTCGCGCCGAGTGCCGTCGCAGGATCGAGCAGGTCGAACAGCACGTCGAAGTGGTTGCGTCCGGCCGCAGCCACGACCGTCGGGGGGCGGTGCGAGGGCACCGACGTCCACTGACGCGCCCAGCTTCTCGACTGCCTGGCGAACTCCGCCGTCTCGAGGGCACCCCAGGTGACCACCACCGGCACGGGGCCGCGGTCCGGCGTCGGCGCGGCGAGCGGCGACAGTCGGCGCGCCGTCGCGGCGTCGAGGCGCACGTCGTCGTTGATCGTCGTGAACGGGATCGGTTCGAGGTCGAACACCCCGGACACGTAGACCCACCCCGCCACGTCCGGCACCTCGAGCATCGTCATCGCCGCGAGGTGCCCACCGGCGGAGTGGCCGGCAACGTGCACCCGGCTCGGGTCGTGCCCGCCGAGCCCGCCACCGAGCAGGAAGCGCACGGCACGCCGCACCTGGGACACGAGGACGTCGAGCGGTTCGTGCGGGCACAGCGAGTAGTTGACCGACGCGCACGCGAAGCCGGCAGCCCGGGCCGCGGGGAACAGGAAGCAACCGTCGTCACCCGACAGGCGGCGCCAGTAGCCGCCGTGGACGAAGACGAACAGCGGCGCCACCGGCCCGGCCGGGGCGTACCACAGCCACTCGTCAGGATGGTCGCCGTAGGCGACCCGCTCGCACGGCACCGCGGCGCGCGCTGCCGCCCCCTGCTGCGCGTACGCCTCGACGAAGGGTGCGAGCGACGGCACGTGCATGCTCGGCTGGTACTGCGACTCGACGGTTGCCGCGTCCATGCCCCGGTAGACGGGGAGGTCCGTGCTCATCCGGCGTCGGGCACGAGTTCGGCGTGCATCCGGTCGAGGGACTGCTGTGCGACCAACATCGCCTTGCGTGCGGTGAAGGGGACGCGGCCGGTGTTCTCGAGCACCCGCCACTCGGTACCGAGCGCGGTCACCGCAGCCCGCAACGCCCCGGGATCGGCGTCGTCGGGGAGCCCCAGCCGGTTCGACGGCACGGCGAAGAGCAGCAGCCGACGGACCTGGTCGCGCAGCGGCGGGGGAAGGTTCGCCCGACCACCGGCGAGTTCCCGGAGCAGCGTGAGCTCGCTCATCGCCGGCAGTTCACCCCGCAGGAGATCGACCTCTTCGAGGATCGCCGCCCGATCGGCCGGTGATCCCGCACCCGCAGCGGCGACCTCGAGCCATGCGAGCCCGGCGGACGCCCGGAGCAGCGGGGCGCGCAGTGCGGCGAGTTCGGCGGCGGTCGCACCGATGCGGACCATCGCGTCGTCGTCGAGGACCGCAGGGACACCGGCACCGACGCCGATCGACGGCCGACCGGCGAGGTCGGCGGCAACCGCGGCGGCGTCACCGTCACCGGCGGGGACGACGAGCACCTCGACGGCGACCGGACCGGCGACCGCCCGGCGGAGGACGGCGCCGAGGTGGCTCGTCACCTCCGCAGGGGCCGGTGCGTCGGCACCGAGCAGCAGCACGGCGACGTCTGCCTCGGCGACGGCCGGGTCGTCGGGGGATGCGACCCGGGCCACGGTGACCCCGGGCCGCTGCGCGAGCACGTCGCCGAGCACCGAACCGCCCGTCGCACGGGCCCCGGTGTCGCCGACGAGGACCACGTGCACGTCGCGGCGCAACCGTTCCTCGGCCGTGGCGAGCGCGTCGATGCCCTCCGGTGCGACGACCCGACCGCGTACCGCGGAGACGAGGTCGAGCACGCGCCCGGCGGCACCGACGGGTTCGACGGGCGCGCCGGTCGGACCGACCGAACCGACCACCGTCGCCGGCGCCGCAGGCGGTGGAGGCGGCGCTGCCGCAGGCGCAGCGGGCGGCCCGGCGAGCTCGGTGAGCGCTGCCGCGAGCGCGATGACCGAGGGAAACCGGTCGTCGGGACGATGGGCGAGGCCCTGCGCGATCAGCCGGTCGAACCGGGCGTCGAGTCCGGCCCGCAACGTCGACGGCGGCGCTGCACCCTGGTTCACCCGACCCCGCCGGACCCCCGACAGCGTGTCGGAGTTGAACGCCGGCCGACCGCACAGCAACTCGTAGACGACGGCCGTCACCGCGAACACGTCGACCCGACGATCGATCACCGAGGACGCCTCCGCCTGCTCGGGTGCCATGTACGCCGGGGTGCCGGCGGCGAGGGTGAACCCGCTCGCCGCAGCGAGATCCTTCGCGAGACCGAAGTCGGCGATCATCACCGCCTCGTCACCGCGGTCCCGGCCGGCCCGCTGCGCGGCGATGCGCTCGTGGGTGCGCACCGACCGGAACAGGATGTTCGACGGTTTGATGTCCCGGTGCACGACCCCGAAGTCGTGCACGACGGCCAACGCCTCGCAGATCTCCACGCCGAGAGCGATCGCCTCGGCGACCGGGTACGGGTCGTCGGACGTCCGTGCGGCGATCCGGTCGTAGAGCGTCCCACGGTCCGCCCACGACATGACGATGTAGGGCCGGCCGTCCTCGAGCTCGTTGATCTCGTGGACCCGCACGATGTGCTCGTGGTCGATGCGCCGCAGGATGCGGGCCTCGTCGATGAAGCGCTGTCGCACGCCGGCGTTGCGCGCCCAGTTGTCCGCGAGGACCTTGATCGCGACCCGTGTCTCGAGCAGTTCGTCGTAGGCGAGCCACACGGTCGCGAAGCTCCCGGCACCGAGTGCCTTCTCCGCCCGGTACCGCCCGATCCGCCCTGCGTCCGCCACGCCCCCATTGTCGCCGCTCGCACGCCCCGCTGCTGCACCGCGGTGCGAACGTGCACACGGCAACGGCTACCGTTGGGCCGCACCCGACCGGAAGGCATCAGCGGTGGCCACGCGACCCTGGATCCTCGCCATCGACTTCGGCACCAGCTACACGGTCGCAGCCGCGCGCGTCGAAGGCCGTGAACCCGAGGTCATCGAGATCGGTGGGGAACGACGGGTGCCGTCGGTCGTGCTCGCCGACGGGGACCGCATCGTCGTCGGCCGGGTCGCCGACGAGCTCGCGTCGTCGAACCCCGGGGCGACGTTGCGGGCGCCGAAGAGCCGCCTCGGCGACCAGGTGCCGGTGGTGCTCGACGGGCGTCCGTACCAGGTCGTCGACCTCGTCAGCGCACAGCTCGCCCACGTGTACGAGGAAGCCGTCCGCCAGATGGGAGGGGCGCCGACCGCGGTCAAGCTCACCCACCCGGCCGGATGGAACCGACCGTGGCTCAACCGTCTCCTCGACGCCGCACAGCGCGCCGGGATCGGTGCGGCCACCCTCGTCGCCGAACCGGTCGCTGCAGCACTCACCTTCGCGAGCGAGGTCGGTGTCGACGACGGCGACCACATCGCCGTGTACGACCTCGGTGGCGGCACCTTCGACACGGCGGTCGTCGCGTCCGACGGTGCCGGGTTCCGGGTCGTGGGCCGTCCAGGTGGCGACAACACGATCGGCGGCGAGCTCTTCGACGAGATCCTCGTCAACCACATCGGGGCGCAGCTCCCCGCCGACGTGTGGGACGCCATCCAGGTCGGCGCGGACGGGACCTGGATGCAGGTGGCGGCGAACCTCCGGAAGGAGGCGCGCCGGGCGAAGGAGATGCTGTCCGCCCACCCCTACGCCGACGCGTTCGTCGCCCTCCCCGACGGGATGCGGACCGTGCGCGTCACCCAGGACGCCTACGAGGACCTGATCTCCCCCTACATCGAGGAGACGATCGCCCTCCTCGACCGCTGCATCACGAACGCCGGGCTCCGGGCCGATCAGCTCGAGGCGATCTCCCTCGTCGGCGGAGCGAGTCGCACCCCGCTCGTCGAGCGCCTCGTGTCGGCAGCGTTCCCCGGGGTCCCGATCAGCCGTCGCGGCGATCCGAAGACCTCGACCGCGATGGGGGCCGTGCGCGCCACCGAGGGGGCGGACTCCTCCGTCGCGCTCGCCGGATGGGCGACCGATCCGTCCTCCGACGCCACACCGTCTCGGCCACCGGTCGACACCCCGACCCACATCGACCCGCCCGCACCGCCGACGCTCGTGCAGCCCGCCACCCCCGTCGCACCGGCAGCCCCACCGGCACCACCGGCACCAGCGGCAGCCCCACCGGCAGCCCCACCGGCAGCCCCACCCGCAGCCCCACCGGCACCAGCGGTTACGGCGGCACCCGGCGCCGCCACCCCCGCCGCCCCGCCGCGACGGCGCCGGGGCGGCCGGATCGTGCTCGGCCTGCTCGTCGTCGCGGCCGGAGCCGGCCTCGGGGCGTTCGCCCTGCTGCGCAGCACCGGCACCGGCGACGGGAGCGCGACGACCGCCACAACGGAGGAGGCGGTCACGAACGGAACCGTGCGACCGCTGAGCCCGACTGCTCTTCGTGCCCGTCTGCTCGAACCCGCCCAGATCGGCGCTGCGCTCGGCACCACCGTCGTCGAGGTCGAAACAGGGAACCGCGTCACCGCCTGGTGCGGGAAGGACCTGATCCCCGCCGAGAGCCACGCGAGTCGGAGTTTCGAAACGACCGGCGGGGACCGCAGCGCGCTCGTGAGCCTCACCCGCTACAGCTCCGTCGAGACCGCCGAGGCGGCGTTCGCGGAATGGGCGGGCTTCGCGGCCTCCTGCCCCGAGCCCTCGGTGCTCTCGAACGGCCAGGTGCTCACCTTCCGTCTCACCCCGCTCCCGAGCGACGACCCGACCGGGACCGCCGCCTACGCCGTCGACTACTCGGCGGACGGGGTGACGGTGACCGCGACCGAGTTCTTCGCCGCGACCGTGCAGGGCGCCAACATCTCGATCGAGTCCGTCGTCGTGTTCGGCCGCACCGCCGACGAGGTCGACGCCGGTGACTTCTTCAACCTCGTCTACGAAGCGACCGCGAAGGCCGCACGGGGCTGAGCACGACAGGAGCCCGCCATGCCGATCCTCGCCGCCGGCGCACCGGGAGCCGACCCGTTCGTCCGCCTGCTCCTGTGTCTCGTGATCGTGCTCGCGCTCGGGCGTGTCGTCGGGGCGTTCTGTCGGAAGATCGGCCAACCCGTGGTGATCGGCGAGATCATCGCCGGCATCGCGCTCGGCCCGAGCCTCCTCGGCCTGCTCCCCGGTGATCTCGACGACCTGCTCTTCCCCGAGTCCGTCCGCCCGTACCTGAAGCTCGTCGCCCAACTCGGCCTGGTGCTGTTCATGTTCATCGTCGGCCTCGAGGTCGACCTCGACGTCGTCCGCAAGAGCGGGAAGCGGGCGCTCGCGATCTCGCTCACCTCGATCGCGTTCCCGTTCCTGCTCGGCATCGGCGTGCTCGGCACATACCTGCACGACGACCACAGCTGCGTGGCCGTGAGCGTCACGAAGGCCGAGGAGCTCGGCGGAGGTGCGGCGCTCGCCTGCACGTCACCCGAGGTCGAACGCAAGATCGCCGCAGCCGAGGAGGCGGGTACCACACCGCCGGTCGGGCGGACCGTCGAGAAGTTCCCGTTCTCGTTCTTCCTCGGTGTGTCGATGTGCGGCACCGCGTTCGCCGTCCTCGCCCGGATCCTCGCCGAACGGGACATGTTCCGGATCCCGCTCGGGATCCTCCTCATCGCCTGCGCGGCGATCGACGACATCGTCGCGTTCACCCTGCTCGCGTTCGCTGCTGCGCTCGCCGGCGGCGGCGGTGCAGGCAGCGTGCTCGTCATGCTCGCCGAACTGCTCGCGTTCGTCGCCGTGCTCGTCCTCGTCGTGCGACCACTCCTCGAGCGTTTCGTGGTGCGGTCGTACCGGGCGTCGGGAAAGCTCGCCCCGGAGCACCTGGCGCTCCTGCTCATCGGCCTGCTCGCATCGGCCTGGACGACCTCGCTGATCGGCGTGCACGAGCTCATCGGTGCGTTCCTGTTCGGCGCGATCGTGCCTCGGCGCGACGCACACGGCCTGTTCCATGCGATCGCCGACCGGCTCGACGGGGTGAGTGTGCAGCTCCTGCTCCCCGTGTTCTTCGTCGTCGCGGGCCAGGGCGTGGACATCGGCGGTCTCGGCCGCAGCGACATCGCCCCGACGCTCGCCATCCTCGCCGTGGCGTGCATCGGCAAGTTCGTCGGGGGTGCGCTCGCCGCCCGGGTCACCGGCGTCCCCCGCCGACAGTCCTATGCGGTCGGCACGATGATGAACACGCGCGGTCTCGCCGAGCTCGTGATCCTCCAGGTCGGTCGAGACGCCGGGGTGATCAACGACCAGACGTACACGATGCTCGTCATCATGGCGATCGTCACGACGGCGATGTCGGGGCCGCTGCTCAAGTTCGTCTACCCGGACCGCTGGCTGCAGCGCGACATCGCCGAGTCGGAACGCACGGGTGGTGGCGATCGGGTGCTCGTCGTCGTCGGCGATCCGGCGACGGCGATCCCCCTCGTCGATGTGGCGATCGGTTTCAGCGGCGCTCGCCGTGACGCGCAGGTGCACCTCGTCCGCCTCGTCGGGACCGACGTCGGTGTGGCCGGCATCGCCGATGCGCTCGCGGAGACCGAGGCGTTGCGGCAGCGCGTCGAGGACGCCGGGGGTTCCTGCACGGTCATCAGCCGGGTGAGCCCCGACCGTGCGGGTGACATCGTCGGCGAGGCTGGCCGGCTCGCCCCCGACGCCGTCGTCTGCGGTCCCGCCGACGTCGATCTCGTCGCACCGGTCACCGGGTCCGGTACCGACGTGGTCGTCGTCGGCGGGGACGTCGCCGTCGACGGCGTGATCGCCGCGCCGGGCGGGGGCACGAACGCCGAACGCGCCGCACTCGAGGTCGCCGCCCGTCTCGCGCTGCACCGTGCGGCACCGCTCCGTGTCGACGGCGGCGGCGGGCGCCTGCTGCGCGGGCTGCGCTCGCTCGGCGTGGTCGCTGCTCCGGCGGGCGCGCAGGCCGACCTCGTGGTCGCTGCTGCGAGCCGGGAGGACGGCACTGCGGTGCTGCAGGTCCACCCCGGGGCCCGTGACCGGGTCGCGATCACCGAACGCCTCGACCGCTGGCGACCGGGCGACACGGTCGAACCGTTGAGCAGTCGCTGAGTAGCTCCGGCCGGCGGCGGTCAGCGCTGACGGAGCGGCGACTCGAACGTCGCCGCCTGGCGCCCGAACGCGACGTGCGTCCCCGGCACGAGGGCACGGGGCTGTTCGGGCACGAGCCGGTCCCACGCCTGGCGGGCCTCGTCCCACACGTAGGTGCCGTTCGTCGACCCGCGGTCCACGATGAGGACGTCCCACCCGAGGAGGCGGATCTCGGCGTGCACCCGTGACAGGGTGTTCGTCACGTCCGCGAGCGGCACCGCCGTCGCCTCGCCCCGCAGGACCGCCGGGTCGTCGACCGGGTCACGACCGAGGACGACCGTGCGGGCGAGGGACCGGTGCGAGCCGTCGCTGAAGGTGAGCACGCCGAGCGGCGGGCGCATCTCCTCGACGAGGATGAAGCTCGCCTGGTGCATCGCGATCCCGCACACGGCGCAGTACCGCACCCGCGGGTCGTTGAAATGGTCGCGGGAGCACCGCAGCCCCTGCACGTGGACGTGCTCGTCGTCGGCGGGCTCCATCGGTTCGACGATCGAGCCGCCCGGGGCGGGCGGGGCGGGCGTGTCGGGGACCGCCGCCGCAGGCGCCGGTTCCGGGGCCGGTTCGGGCGCAGGGGCCGGTACGGGCTCCGGTGTCGGTGCCGGGGCGACCGCAACCGGGAGCGGCTCCGCCGGGGGTAGCTCGTCATCGGGGGTCAGGAGCGAGACGACCTGCGGGGCGGGGGCGGCCTCGGCCGCGGGCGGCGGGGCCCAGGCCCCGGCTGCGGCCGGGCGGCTGATCCGCACCTCGAAACCGGAGGCGGCGACCACACCGCGTTCGAGCTCGAGCAGCGGGTCGGCGACCGACCCGTCGGGGACGAGCCACAGCCCCTCCACACCGGGCACGGACCGCCGCTGGAGTCCCTCGCCTGCGACGACCTCGACCCCGGCCGCGGTCCGCACCGCGAGCGGCAACCCACCGGACGCGGCGATCTCGACCCCGTCGTCGTCGAGCACGACGAGCACGAACGGACCGACCGCCGGGCCGGCGTCGACGACCCGGCCGAGATCGGCGAGGACGTCGGCGGCCGAGCGGTCGCCGACGAAGCGGCACCAGCCGACGAGTGCGGCGGTCGCGGGACCGTCACCGGTCGTGAACAGCACGGTGCGGCCCTGGCGGACGAGCCGGCCCGCACCGGCACCGTGATGGGGGACGACGACGTGGGTGGTCATGCTCCGGTTCCTCCGGTCGATCCGTCGAGGAGGTCGGCGAGCGCCTCCGCGGTGGGTGGGCGCGCCTCGACGACGGGGTCGAGAGACGACTCGATGATCTGCGCGACCCGCTGGTCGAGCAGGTCCCGTCGCACCGTCGGCGGCCGGCGCAGCACGGTCCGCATCGCGAGCATCGGGTCCGACGGGTCGAGGCCGGCGAAGACGTCCTCGCCGGTGAGCACCCGGTGCAACGTGGTGGCGAGCGCGTAGACGTCGGTCGGACGACCTGCGGAACCACCGCGCAGCAGCTCCGGGTCGACGTACCCGATCGAGGACATCGACGCCATCGACGTCATCGACGACGACCCGAGTTGCGCGAGCCCGAGATCGGCGAGCACCGCCGACCCGTCCGCCCGCAGCAGCACGTTCCCCGGTCGGATGTCGCGGTGGACGATGCCGGCCTCGTGCAGGGCGTGCGCCGCCCGCGCGACCTCGGCGACGGCGCGGATCCTCGCCGGAACGTCGAGCGCGGACGGGTCGTCGAGCGTGCCAGCCGGGCACCACTCCATCGAATAGAAGAACCGGTCCTCGTGCTGACCGGCGTCGAAGAGGCGCACGAGGTTGGGGTGCGTCACCCGGGCGAACAGCTTGAGTTCCCGGGTGAAGCGCCGGAACGCCGTCTCGTCACCACCGGCGACGACCTTCACGACCACCCGCTCGACGTCGAGACCGAGTCGCGCGGGCGGCACGGCGAGATGGAACCGACCGTGCCCGCCCTCGGCGAGCGCGCCGACGAGCTCGTAGTCGGCGATCCGTGTCGCGTCCTGCACCACGCCTCCTCGGACGGACGGACCCGGGCCGGTCCGATCCGCCGACATTCTGCCGCGGCACGACCGGACGTGCGCCGTCCCCCCGACGTGCGCCTACCCTGGGCCGGTGCTCGGCCGGGGGGTCGACACGGGGAGGACACGATGAAGGTCGAGACCCACCTGCCGCTCGGCAAGGTCGATCCGGGCATCCGCGAGACGGAGAAGCCCGTCGACCTGCCCGGTGTCCCTGCGGACGCGGCGCTCGTGGAACGACTCGGGTTCGACGGACTCGTGCTGACCGAGACGAAGGAGGACCCCTACGTCGTCATGGCGCTCGCCGCCACGTCGACGGAACGGCTGAGCCTCACCACGGCCGTCGCAATGGCGTTCCCCCGCAGCCCCACGATCACGGCGATGGCCGCCTGGACGCTGCAACGGGCGTCGCAGGGCCGGTTCGTGCTCGGTCTCGGCACCCAGGTGAAGGGGCACATCGAACGGCGCTTCGGCATGACGTGGCACAAGCCCGGCCCGTGGCTCGAGGACTACGTCGGCGCCGTCCGCGCCGTGTGGGACTGCTGGCAGAACCGCACACCCCTCGACTTCCACAGCACCCACTACGACCTGACGCTGATGAACCCGCTGTTCGACCCGGGACCCATCGAGCACCCCGACATCCCGGTGCACATCGCCGCGGTGAACCCGCACATGGCCCGGGTCGGCGGCCGTATCGCCGACGGCGTGCGTCCCCACCCGATCTGCACCCGGCGCTACCTCGCCGAGGTCCTGCAACCGGCGATCGCCCTCGGCACCGCCGACGCCGGCCGTCCCGACGACGCCGTGTCGGTCGTCGCGAGCCCGCTGATCATCACCGCGCCGACCGAAGCCGAACTCGAGGCCCGGGTCAGCAACGTCCGCTCCCGGATCTCGTTCTACGCGTCGACCCGCACGTACCGGCCGGTGTTCGACCTGCACGGCTGGGACGACGTCGCGGACGACCTGTCCGTGCTGTCACGGCAGGGCCGCTGGGACGAGATGGAGCACCGGATCAGCGACGAGATGGTGGAAGCGATCGCGGTGATCGGCACCTACGACGACATCGGACGGAACGTCGTCGAGCGGTACCGGGGCATCTGCGACCGGGTCGAGTTCTCGATCCCGGTGCAGGGTCCGGCCGACGCCGAGCGCCTCGCCGCGATCGTCGCCGACATCCAGAACACCGACTGAACGGGCGGACCGGGAACCGGGGGACGACGATGCGCAGGCCGAAGCGACTGATCCTCAACGCGTTCTCGATGAACTGCGTCTCCCACATCCAACAGGGGCTGTGGGTGCGTGACGACACGCGCCAGCTCGAGTACGCCGGCCTCGCACCCTGGCTCGAGCTCGCACGCCTGCTCGAACGGGGCGGCTTCGACACGTTGTTCCTCGCCGACGTGATGGGGCTCTACGACACCTACCGGGGCGGCGGCGAGACGTCGATCCGCGAAGGCATGCAGGTGCCGGCGAACGACCCGATGCTGCTCATCCCCGCGATGGCGTCGGTGACCGAGAACCTCGGCTTCGCGTTCACGTCGTCGGTGTACCAGGCGCACCCCTTCACCTTCGCCCGACAGTGCTCCACCCTCGACCACCTCACCGGCGGACGAGTCGGCTGGAACATCGTCACCACGTACCTGCCGAACGCGATGGAGAACCTCGGCCTCGACGACCTGCCCGACCACGACGGCCGATACGACTACGCGGACGAGTACCTCGAGGTCGGCTACAAGCTGTGGGAGGGCAGCTGGGAGGACGACGCGGTCCTCGCCGACCGCAGCCGCCGGATCTACGCCGACCCTGCCAAGGTGCACCGCATCGACCACGTCGGCCCGCACTTCCGGGTCGCCGGACCGCATCTGTGCGAACCGTCGCCGCAGCGCACCCCGCTGCTGTTCCAGGCCGGGTCGTCGGACCGGGGACGCGAGTTCGCCGCGCGCCACGCCGAGGGCGTGTTCGTCATCACCTCCCGGACCGCCCTCGCCGCGGGCACCGGGCCCGTGCCGGACATCCGGCGGCGCGCCGCGGCGTACGGGCGGGACCCCGACGACATCGCGTTCTTCCAGGGGTTGTCGATCATCGTCGGCGGCACCGAGGCGGAGGCACGGGCGAAGGAGGCCACCTACCTCGAGCAGCTCTCCACCGACGGGGCGCTCGCCCACCTGAGCGGGGCGCTCGGCGTCGACCTCGGCGCGTACGACCCGGACGCCCCCCTCGAGTCGTTCCGGGGTCAGGCGATGCAAGGCGTCGTGCGCGGCCTCCTCGAGAACGCCCCGGAGGGCACCCGGACCTTCCGGGACCTGATGCGGGCCAACATGGCCGGCCAGTTCCTCACCGGCACCCCCGAACAGGTCGCCGACGCGCTCGCCGACTGGGGGGAGGCCGGCATCGACGGCTTCAACCTCGTGTACTCGACGACACCGGGGACCTTCGTCGACATCATCGACGGGGTCGTGCCCGTGCTGCGGGAACGCGGCCTCCTCGAGGACGGCTACCGACCCGGACCGCTGCGCGAGAAGCTGTTCGGCACCCCACGGCTCCCCGACCGCCACCCCGGTGCGGTCCACCGGCGTGGCGTGCGCGCCCGCCCCGCCTCGTCCTAGCAGCGGCACCCTCCGTAGCCTCGCCCGCATGGGCAACCCCTGGTCCTCCGCCGTCGAAGCGGAGGCGCGCGCCCTGCTCACGCCCCCGCCCCTGCCGGAGGCGTCCTTCGCCCGGACCGACGACGACCCGGGCCTGTTCGGCCCCGACGACGTCGTGTGGCGGCTCCACGCCGAACGCAGCGGCGTCGTCGGCGGGCTCCGGGCCCTGCTCCTGCAGACCCTGCACCCCGTCGCCATGGCGGCCGTGTCGGAACACTCGGCCTACCGGACCGACCCGTGGGGACGCCTCCATCGCACGGCTGCGTTCCTCGCACTCACCACCTACGGGACGACGAGCGCTGCGGAGGCGACGATCGAACGGATCCGCCGGGTGCACGACCGGGTCACCGGTGTCGCACCGAACGGGTTGCCGTACCGGGCGAACGACCCGGACCTGCTCGCCTGGGTGCACGCCACCGAGGTCGACAGCTTCCTCGCCGCCGCCCGGCGCTACGGCACCGGCTCCTACGACCGTTCCGACGGCGACCGGTACGTGGCCGACATGGCCCTCGTCGGCGAACGACTCGGGGTGATCGACCCGCCCCGCACCGAGGACGCACTCGCCACCTACCTGCGGGACGTGCGCCCGGAGCTGCACGCCACCCCGGAGGCACGGGAGGCGGTCCGCTTCCTCGTCGCCCCGCCGATGCCCGCACGGCTGCGACCCGCCTACGGGGTCGTCACCGCAGCGGCGGTCGGCCTGCTCCCCGGGTGGGCCCGGCGGGAGTTGCTGCTGCCCGCAAGTCCCCTCGCCGACGCGCTCGTCGTGCGCCCGGCGACGGTCGGTGTGCTCGACATGATGCAGCGCATGCTGGGTCCGTCCCCGGCGATCACCGCTGCGGATGCCGCGGCACACGCCGTCCGGGCAGGGGCGGCGACGTGAGCCTCACCGCCGACGGCGTCGTCGACCGTGTCCTCGAGGCGTCCGGCCCGCTCGGATGGACCCGAGTCGGTCGCGCGCTGCGCCACCGTCTCGCGGGCGTCGACGCGGCGGATCCGGACCACGACCTCACCGGTCGGCGCTACGTCGTGACCGGCGGGACCCGGGGCATCGGCATCGCGACCGCGACACTCCTCGCCCGACTCGGCGCGGACGTGACCGTCGTCGGACGCGACCCCGACCGGACCGAGCGGGCCCGGTTGCTCGTCGGTGACGCCACCGGGAACACGCACGTCACCGCGTTCGCCGCCGACCTCACCGACCCGGCGGCCGCCCGCACGCTCGGACAGGCACTCCTCGACGGTGCACCGATCACCGGGCTCGTGCACAACGCCGGAGCGGTGCACGGTACGAACGGGTCGGGCACCCCGGCGACGGGGATCGCCGTCGGGGCACACGTGCTCACCGCGACGGTGCGCGCCGCACTGTCGGCCGGCTCGACGGTCGTGTGGGTGTCCTCCGGGGTGCAGTACCTGGCCCGGTCACCGCTCGGGGGGAGCTACGCGGCGACAAAGCGCGCCGAGGTGCTCCTCGCCCGGGCGTGGGCCCGCCGACTCGCCCCCGCCGGCGTCGCCGTGCACGCCACCCACCCGGGGATCGTCGACACCCGGGTCGCAGCCGACGTGCTCGGCCCGTTGCACGGGCCGCTCCGTCCCCTGCTGCGCACCCCGGGCGACGCCGCTGCGGACCTCGTGTGGCTCCTCACCGAACCGTCGGCGGCCCGCCACAGCGGTGCGTTCTGGCACGACCGGGCGCCACGCGCGACCGACCGGCGACCGGGTGCGGTCGACCGACTCGACGACGAGGCGGAACGGCTCTGGGACGCGCTCGAGTCCCACCTCGAGCCCGACGGGGCTCAGGAGAACTCGGGCTCCGTCCACCACGGGAAGTAGTCCGGCAGGTCGGTCGAGACCTTCCCGGGGAACGCCGCGGGACGCTTCTCGAGGAACGAGAGCACACCCTCGGCCGCCTCACCCGAACGGCCGAGCGCCTGCACGCCACGGCTGTCGAGCTTGTGCGCCTCCATCGGATGGTCGGCACCGAGGAGCCGCCACATCATGTGCCGGATCAGCGTGCAGGACAGCGCCGAGGTGTTCTCGGCGATCTCTGCTGCGAGCGCACGGGCGGTGGGCAGCAGGTCCTCGTCGGGGACGACCCGGCTCACGAGACCGCCGGCGAGCGCCTCGTCGGCCGAGAAGACCCGCCCCGAGTAGGCCCATTCGAGCGCCTGGCTGATCCCGACGAGCCGCGGGAGGAACCAGGTCGAACACGCCTCGGGAACGATCCCGCGTCGGCTGAACACGAACCCGAACCGTGCGGAGGTCGACGCGATCCGCACGTCCATCGGGAGCTGCATCGTGGCGCCGATCCCGACCGCCGCACCGTTCACCGCAGCGATCACCGGCTTGTTGCACTGGTAGATGCGCAGCGTCAGCAGACCCCCGCCGTCCCGTTCGATGCCACCGACCTTCGCGGTGGCGTCCGTCCGGTCGTAGTTGAAGGTGTCCGCACCCTTCTCGAGGTCGGCGCCCGCGCAGAACCCGCGCCCGGCACCCGTCACGATCACGGCCCGCACGTCGTCGTCGGCGTCGATCAGGTCGAACGCCGCGATCATCTCCTGCTGCATGCGGACGTTGAACGCGTTCAGGCGTTCCGGCCGGTTCATGGTGATCGTCGCCACCCGGTCGGCGACCTCGTACCGGATCGTCTCGAACGTCGACTCGCTCATCCCGCCCCCTCGTGCTGACCCTGCACCCGCCCGGCGGTCCCGGGCGAACCCGTGGGACGGTACCAGCCGTCCCGTGGTGGGCGGGGCCTCGACCGCGTCACCGCACCGAGGAGACGGACGAGCCCCGGGGTCGCGTCCCACCCCTCGAGCGGCACAGCGGCGCGACGGCGCCAATTCGGGCGCTGCACCGTCGTCCCCGGCACGTTCTGCGGGTCGGGGGCACCCCACCCGTCCTCGACGTTGACCACGACGAACGCGGCGTCGGACGCCGCGACCGCCGCCGTCACCGTCTCGAGCACCGTCGCCGTCGACGCGTCGGCGTCGACGCCGAGCGCGCCGCCGACCGCGGTGCGCAACCCCGCCCGGCGGGCCTCGTCGGCTGCGGCGTGGTCCGCGTCGATGAGCCCGAGGTCGGCCCGGTCCGCGATGTCCGCACCCGACCAGAACCCGGCGAACGTGGGGGTGTCGTGGGTGTTCATCGTGGCGACCACCGACGGCGGCGGCGCAGGCAGGTACCCCTCCGACGGCACCCGCCACAGGTCGAACTGGCCGACGGAACAGCCGAGCAGACCGTGGTCGACCATCGTCACCGTCACCTCCGGCGGGACCGTGCCGAGGTTCTCCCCGACCACCGCCGCACCGACACGGGCGGCCTCGAGACACACCACGGCGAGCAGTTCCTCGATCGGTCCCCGCACGTACACGCCCCGGCGCGGGTCGACACCGTGCGGGACCCAGAACGTGCGGGCGAGACCGAGTACGTGGTCGATCCGCAGCAGACCTGCGTGGCGCAGGTGGTGGCGGATGCATGCCCGCCAGTAACGGTGACCCTCCTCCCGTGACCGCTCCGGGTGCACGGGCGGGAAGCCCCAGTCCTGCCCGAGGGGGAAGAAGTCGTCGGGTGGCGCACCGGCCGACATCCCGGGGACGAAGAGATGACGTTCCCGCCACACGTCGAACCCGTCGGGGTGGCTGCCGAGCGGCAGGTCGAGCGCCAGGACCTGACCCCGGGGTCGGACCCGGGCGGCGAGCTCGGCGAGAGCGACGTCGGTCCGCCACTGCACGTACCGGTGGAAGCGCACCTCGGCCGGATCGACGTCGTCGGGCAGGCGCGCACCCCAGCGCCGCCAGTCCCGACCGTGCCGGGCCCCGGCCGCCCGGAACCGGGCGTACTCGCCGGACAGCGGGTTCGCCGCCTCCCATGCGTCGAGGTCGGCGGAACCACCGGCCGCGAAGAACGCCTCGGCCCGAGCGGCGAGCACGGGCCGACGCCATGCCCACACCGCTGCGGGGTCGACGAGGAGGTCGTCGTCGGGCGGACCACCGCCCGACGGGTCGTCGACCGGCAGGTACAGCTCGTTCCAGAACCGGCGCGACACCGGCGTGTAGGGCGACACCTCCGCCGGCGGGTCGAGGAACGACGCGAGCAGCGGGAGGGTCATCACGACCTGCCCGCCGTGGCCGTCGAGCCAGTCGAACGTGGCGCCGAGATCGGCGAGGTCGCCGATGCCACGGCTGCGTGTCGTCCGCAGCGCGTACGTCGGGACGAACACACCCCAGCGACGTTCCTCCCCCGCCGCGGGACGCCACGCCACCCGCGGCGCGGCGATCACCGACGCGACGTCGGCACCGACCGCGAGGGTGTGCACCCCGAACGGGACACGACCGGGGACCCGCACCACCCCGGCCCGCACCTCGACGGTGACCGCGCCACCGCCCTCGAGGTCGAGCCGACCCGGGGCGTCGAGCGTCGACGCGTCACCACCCGCCCGCACACCGTCGAGGCGACCGTCCCACGCGACGAGGACCGGTGCGAGCGGCCGCTGCGCCGCACGGGCACGGACCTCCGCCGCCAGCACGGCGCAGCTCCCACCGCCCTCGACATCGAGGCCGTACGCCCGGAGTGTCGCGAGCAGGTCGTCCGTCGACGACTCGACCCACTCCCCGGTCGTGGCGTGGTAGCCACGCAGGACACCGACGGCGTCGGCGAGGTCGGACAACCCCTCCACGACAGCCCGGCGACCGTGCCGGCTCAGACGTCGAGGTAGCGGCTCACCGCGATGCCCGACCCGATGGCACCGATCAGGCAGCCCAGCGCGAGCAGCGCCGCCATCGTCACCCCGAGCTGCGACGCACGCACGACGAAACCCTCGAAGATCCGCAGCCGTTCGTTGTCGTTCAACCCCCGGTCGAACGCCACGTTCAGGCCCTGCACGACACCCATCGCGACGAGCGCACCGATGACGCCCTGGATGAGCCCTTCGATCATGAACGGCACCCGGATGAACCAGTTCGTGGCGCCGACGAGCTTCATCACCTCGATCTCACGCCGGCGGGCGAACATCGCCATCCGGATCGTGTTGAGGATCAGCATCACCGCCGCGACGAGCAACGCCGTGCCGATGAAGATGATGAGCCGGGTGATCCACGTCGTCACGTTCTGCATCGTGCGGACCGTCTCGAACGCGAACACGACCTCTCGTACCCCGGCACGGTTCTCGTACTCCTGGCCGAGGGCCTGGATCAGATCGGCATCGGTGGTGCGGGGGGCGACCCGGAAGCTCGGCGGCATCGCCTCGGCGTCGACCGCCTCGACCATCTCCTTCGAGCGCGAGAACAACTCCTTGAACTCCTCGTAGGCGGCCTCCTTGTCGACGTAGTCGACCGAGGCGACCTCGGGGTTCGCGTCGAGCGCCGTGCGCACGCCGTTCAGCTGCTCCTGCGTGGCGTTCGGGTTCATGAACACGATGAACTCGATGCCACCCTGCCAGCGGGCGGTCATGTTGCCGACGCCCTGCGCGATGAGGACGGCCGCGCCGAACAGCGACAGCGACACGGCGACCGTGAGCATCGACGCGAGCGTGAGGCTCAGGTTCCTGCGCAGGTTCGA
This sequence comes from uncultured Acidimicrobiaceae bacterium, assembly GCA_964453335.1. Lineage (GTDB taxonomy): Bacteria > Actinomycetota > Acidimicrobiia > Acidimicrobiales > CAIXPF01 > VGBO01. Next base: position 48,083 of record CAYVOK010000009.1, on the reverse strand, counting down.
CCCGGTCTCCCGGGTGACGTAACCGATGTTGATCGACATCAGAACTCCTCCAGCGACCGGGTGCGGCTACTCGTAGACGCCACGCGACTGGTCACGGACGATGTTGCCCTTCTCGAGCTCGATGACCCGGCGGCGCATCGTGTCGACGATGCCGCGGTCGTGGGTGGCCATGACGACCGTGGTACCGGTCCGGTTGATGCGGTCGAGCAGTCGCATGATGCCGACGGCCGTGCCCGGGTCGAGGTTCCCGGTCGGCTCGTCGGCGAGCAGGATCAGCGGACGGTTCACGAACGCCCGGGCGATCGACACCCGCTGCTGCTCACCACCGGACAGCTCGTCCGGGAAGTTCTGCGCCTTCGCCGTGAGACCGACGAGGTCGAGGATCGCAGGGACCTGCGACCGGATCACGTGGGCCGGACGACCGATCACCTCGAGCGCGAAGGCCACGTTCTCCGTGACCGTCTTGTTCGGCAGCAGCTTGAAGTCCTGGAAGACGCAGCCGATGTTGCGGCGCAGGTACGGGACCTTCCAGCTGTTGAGACGGGCGATGTCCTTGCCGGCGACGAAGATCCGGCCCTCGGTCGGCTCCTCGGCCTTGTTCAGCAACCGGATGAACGTCGACTTGCCCGATCCGGACGTGCCGACGAGGAACACGAACTCGCCCTTGTCGATGTTGACGTTCGCGTTCCGCAGGGCATGAACCTCGCCCTTGTAGATCTTCGAGACGTTGTCGAGCTTGATCATGGTGGGGGTTCAGGCCCGTGACAGCCCGGTGGGGGCTGTCCGACGGACCTTCCGAGGATACCCACGCCGACCCCGGGATCGGTGCGACCCCGGCACGCTCAGGCGCTCGTCGCCGACTCCGCGCGCTGCCACTGCAGGTACGCGTCGATGAAGTCCTGCACGTCACCGTCGAGGACGGCCTCGACGCTCGAGGTCTGGTGGCCGGTGCGCTCGTCCTTCACCATCTGGTACGGCTGCAGCACGTAGGAGCGGATCTGGCTCCCCCACTCCACCTTCTTCTTCTCACCGGCGAGCCGGTTCAGCTCCTCGTCGCGTTCCTGCCGGGCACGGTCGGCGAGCTTGGCCCGCAGCATCTGCATCGCCCGCTCACGGTTCTGGATCTGGGAGCGCTCCACCTGGCAGCTCACGACGATGCCGGACGGCATGTGGGTGATCCGCACCGCCGAGTCGGTGGTGTTGACGTGCTGGCCACCCGCACCCTGGGAGCGGTACACGTCGATCCGCAGGTCCTTCTCGATGATCTCGACCTCGCCGTCGTCCTCGATGAACGGCACGACCGTCAGGCCGGCGAACGCCGTCTGGCGGCGTGCGTTGTTGTCGAACGGTGAGATCCGCACGAGACGGTGCGTGCCCCGCTCGGCGCGCAGCATCCCGAACGCGTACCGGCCCCGCACGATGAAGTCCGCCGAGAGGATCCCCGCCTCCTGACCGTAGGTCACCGCGTCGAGTTCGACCGTGAACCCGTGCTCCTCCGCCCACCGGCGGTACATGCGCAACAGCATCTCCGCCCAGTCCTGGGCGTCGGTGCCACCGGCTCCGGAGTGGATCTCGCACACCGCGTCGTGGGTGTCGTAGGGCTCCGTGAACAGCGAACGGCGTTCGAGCTCGTCGAGCTGTGCGCCGAGCCGGGCGACGATCGCCTCGAGCTCCGCCTCGACGGAGTCGTCACCCTCCTCGACGCCGAGCTCGTGCAGGACCGTCGCGTCCTCGACGGCACGGTCGAGCGACGCGAACAGGTCGAGGTCGCCCGCGACGGCGGCGAGTTCGGTCTGCACCTTGCGGGCCCGTTCGGCGTCGTCCCACAGGTCGGGCCGGGCCATCTCGGTCTCGAGCTGGGGGCGGCGGGCCCGCAGCTCGTCGATCGCGAGGTAGCGCTCCGCCTCCGCGAGACGAGCCCGCAGGGCGTTCAGGTCGGAGGAGAAATCACGCACGACGGACCCGCCTCACGCCGCACCGTGGCACTGCTTGAACTTCTTGCCGCTCCCGCACGGGCACGGCGCGTTGCGGCCCACCTTCGGTGCCTCGGCTGTCGCGGTCGGCGGCGCGCTGCGCGGTGCGGCACCGGGCAGGGTGAGGGTCGGGGCGGTCGGGCGGACCGGCTCCTCGGCCGCGGAGTAGGCGACGTCGCGGATGGTCGGTTCGGCCGCCTCGGGCAACGACGCGAGCACGTCGGCCTCCTCGGCCTCGCCGCCCGCCTGTTCGGTGCGCACGTCGGCGTGCATGACGATCCGGACGAAGTCCTCGGCGACCGACGCCAGCATCTGGCCGAACATGTCGAAGCCTTCGCGCTGCCACTCGGTCAGCGGATCCCGTTGGCCGACCGCCCGCAGGCCGATGCCCTCGCGGAGGTAGTCCATCTCGTAGAGGTGCTCGCGCCAGCGCTGGTCGACGAGGGAGAGCTGCACCCGCCGTTCGATCTCGCGCAGCACGGCAGTGCCGAGCTCGGCCTCGCGACGTTCGTACGCGGCCGTCGCCTCGCCGGCGAGCCGTTCGTACAGCTCGTCGGTGGACCGCACGTCGCTGACGTCGGCCTCGCTGAGCGACGTCGGCCAGTACGTGGCGACGTCGGTGAGGAGCGCGTGCGGGTCCCAGTCGCCGGCCGTCCCGTCGGGCAGGTGGCGGCTCACGAGCCCGTCGACGACCTCGGCGAGGGACTCGAGGAACTCCCCGCGCAGATCCCCACGGGCGAGGATCTGGTCGCGGCGGCCGTAGACGACCTTCCGCTGGGCGTTCATCACCTCGTCGTACTTGAGGACGTTCTTGCGGATCTCGGCGTTCTTCTGCTCGACCGTGGTCTGCGCCCGCTCGACCGCCTTCGTCACCATCTTCGACTCGATGGGCACGTCGTCGGGGATCGTCGCGCTCATGACGCGCTCCATCAGACCGGTTGCGAACAGGCGCATCAGGTCGTCCTCGATGGAGATGTAGAACCGGCTCTCACCGGGATCGCCCTGCCGACCGGAACGACCGCGGAGCTGGTTGTCGATCCGGCGCGACTCGTGCCGCTCCGTGCCGATCACCACGAGACCGCCCAGTTCACGGACCCGTTCCCCCTGCGCAGCGGTCTCCCCGGCGTGTGCGGCGGTGCGCTCGTCGAGACGGGCGGCCGCACGCTCGGCGAGGTCGAGCTCGTCGGCGACACCGGCGACGACGTCCGCGTCGGCCCCCGCGGCGCGGAGCCGGGCGAGCTCCTCCCGCAGCACCAGCGGTCGGCGGCGCACCTCGTCGGGGGTGGTCGCCGGCAGCCCCTCGGCCCGCAGGTCGGCGAGGGCCATGAGCTCGGGGTTGCCGCCGAGCAGGATGTCCACGCCGCGGCCGGCCATGTTGGTCGCCACCGTCACCGCACCCGGACGACCGGCCTGGGCGATGATCTCCGCCTCACGGAGGTGTTGCTTCGCGTTGAGGACCTCGTGGCGGACCCCGCGACGCGTGAGCAGCTTCGACAGCAGCTCGGAGTGCTCGACCGACGCCGTACCCGCGAGCACCGGGCGACCGGCCTCGTAGTGGTGGACGATCTCGTCGACGACGGCCTCGAACTTCGCCGTCTCGGTCTTGAAGATCAGGTCGTCGTGGTCGACGCGCACCATCGGCCGGTGCGTGGGGATCGGCACCACCTGCAGGCCGTAGGTCGTGGCGAGCTCGCTCGCCTCGGTCTGGGCGGTGCCCGTCATCCCGGCGAGCTTGTCGTACATGCGGAAGTAGTTCTGCAGGGTGACGGTGGCGAGCGTCTGGTTCTCCTCCTTGATCCGCACCCCTTCCTTCGCCTCGATCGCCTGGTGGATGCCCTCCGACCAGCGACGACCCTCGAGCGTTCGGCCCGTGAACTCGTCGACGATCTTCACCTCGCCGGCCTCGACGATGTAGTCCTTGTCGCGCTTGAACAGCTCCTTCGCCTTGAGCGCGACCTGGAGCTGGTGGACGAGGTCGGTGCGACCGAGGTCGTAGAGGTTCTCCACGCCGAGGAGCTCCTCGACCCGTTCGACACCGGCTTCGGTCGGGGCGACGGTCCGCTTCTCCTCGTCGACCTCGTAGTGCTCGTCGCGGCCGAGCTGGCGGACGACCGAGGAGAACCGCTGGTAGAGCGCTGCGGCATCGGTGACCCGACCGGAGATGATGAGCGGGGTCCGGGCCTCGTCGATGAGGATCGAGTCGATCTCGTCGACGATCGCATAGGCGTGCCCACGCTGGACCTTGTCCTCCGCGGACATCGCCATGTTGTCGCGCAGGTAGTCGAACCCGAACTCGTTGTTCGTCCCGTAGGTGACGTCGCACGCGTAGTTGGCGCGCTTGGTCGCCGGGTCGTCGTTGCCGGGCAGCACCATGCCGACGGTGAGCCCCATCCAGGTGTGGATGCGCCCCATCCACTCGGCGTCGCGCCGGGCGAGGTAGTCGTTCACGGTGACGACGTGCACGCCCGTGCCGGCGAGACCGTTCAGGTACACGGGCAGGGTCGACACGAGCGTCTTGCCCTCACCGGTACGCATCTCGGCCACCCAGCCGAAGTGCAGCGCCGCACCACCCATGAGCTGCACGTCGTAGTGCCGCTGGCCGATGACCCGCCGGGACGCCTCGCGGACGGTGGCGAACGCCTCGATCAGCAGATCGTCGAGCGCCGCCCCACGGTCGAGACGCTCCCGGAACAGGACGGTCCGGTGGCGGAGCGCGTCGTCGTCGAGCGCGGCGAGCTCGGGCTCGAGCGCCGCGATGTCGGGCACGAGGGCCTGGAGGGACCGGAGCATCTTGCCCTCACCGGTCCGGAGGATGCGGTCGAATACGCCCATGCGGTCGGCAAGCCTACCGGCGGCGGCGCGACCGCCCCGACGAGGGGAGGTTCACGCCTGGTCGATGAGGCCCAGCGACCCGTCGACACGGCGGTAGAGGACGGCGGCACGGCCGGTCTCCGCGTTCGTGAACAGGTAGAAGCTGTGCCCGATCAGCTCGAGCTGCAGGACCGCGTCGTCGACCGAGATCGGCTGCAGTGCGAACGACTTGCGCTTGACGACGAGCTCCCCGGCACGGGTCACGTAGGCGTCGTCGGCCATCGAGTGGTCCTCGTCGTCGAGAACGGCCGTCGCCGGGATGCCGTTCGTCGGCCGCCGGGCGTGGCTCGGACGGCGACGCAGGCGGGACTTCAGGCGGGCGAGCTGGTGCTCGAGCTTGTCGACCGCCCGGTCGACCGCGGTCGGGATGTCCGCGGCGCTGGCCCGACAGCGCACCACGTGGCCGTTGCCCTCGATGGTGACCTCGCACACCTCCTTCTCGGCGATGGAGGGGTTGTGTTCGCGGGAGAGCCGCACCTCGGCACGTTGCATCCCCTCGAGGAACCGGTCGAGACGACCGATCTTGTCGACCGCGACCGCACGGGCCTCATCGGTCAGGTCGGTACCGCGATTCGTGACGGCTACCTGCATGGGGAGATGATGCGCCTCCGCTTCGGCGGCCACAAGGGCCGATGGTCACGACGGGGGTACCCGCGCGGCGACCGCCGCCACCACCCGATCCGCGCCGGCTCCCCGGAGCGTCGCCGCCGCCGCCTGCAGCGTCGTCCCGGTGGTGACCACGTCGTCGACCACGAACACCGTCCCGGCGCACGGCCGCACTGCGACGAACACGACCGCGCCGACTCGGTCGGACCGGTTGCGCCCGGTGAGTCCGGGTCCGGGCTCCCGCCGCAGCAGGCGTCGCGCCGGGAGGCCGGTGCGACGGGCGAGGGCCCGGGCGAGCTCCTCCGCCTGGTCGTAGCCACGCGCGCGGCGACGGGCCGGCGACGTCGGCGCCCACGTGAGCTGCGTCGTGCCGACCGCCGCATGGCGCAGCACCGCAGGCGCGAGCCGGTCGACGAGCCAGTTCACGACCGCCCGGTTCCCCCGGTACTTCAGCCCGGCGACGAGGCGTCGGGAGGCCGGGTCGTAGCGGAGCGCGGCCACTGCCGCGTCGACACCGGGCAGACACCACGGCGAGGCGGACACGTCGACGAGGAGGGGCACGCACCGCTCGCACGGCGCGGCCCCCGGCTGATCACAGACCGGGCAGCGGGGCGGGAACCACACGCCCCCGACGTTACGGAGCGGCTGCGACGTCGGGGCCGGGCGGGGTGCGGAAGATGCCGTCCTCGGTGATCCACGCGGTGACGAGGGCAGCCGGGGTCACGTCGAACGCCCAGTTCTCCACCGGAATCCCCGTCGGCGCGACCCGGACACCGCCGACGGTCGTCACCTCCTCGGCGGCCCGCCGCTCGATCTCGATCTCGTCGCCGGACGCGAGGGTGTGGTCGAAGGTCGACCGCGGTGCCGCCACGTAGAACGGGATCCCGTGGTGTCGGCACGCGACCGCCACGGCGTACGTGCCGATCTTGTTGGCCACGTCACCGTTCGCCGTGATGCGATCCGCGCCCACGATCGCCGCGTCGACGCGACCGGCCCGCATCAGCGCAGCGGCCATCACGTCGGCGACGAGCGTCGCCGGGATCCCGAGCCGGTCGCACTCCCACGCCGTCAGGCGGGCCCCCTGCAACACCGGCCGGGTCTCGTCGACCCAGACGTGCAGCGCCGCCCCGGCCTCGTGCGCCGCCCGGATCACCCCGAGCGCGGTCCCCCACCCGACGGTCGCGAGCGCGCCGGTGTTGCAGTGGGTGAGCACGTTCGTCACATCCGCGAGGAGCGGTGCCCCGTGCCGACCGATCGCCCGGTTCCGTTCCACGTCGTCGGCGGCGAGCCGGACCGCCTCGGCGACGGGATCCGGGGCGCGCAACGCCCGCTCGACACCCCAGGCGAGATTCACCGCCGTGGGTCGTGTGGCCCGCAGCCGTTCCCCGGCGGCGACGGGGTCCTCGCCACGGACGACGGCGAGCGCCACCCCCATGGCCCCGGCGACACCGATCGCCGGTGCGCCACGCACCGCGAGCGTGGCGATGTACCCGCACAGCTCGTCGACCGTCGTCGCTTCGACGAGGACCAGCTCGCCGGGCAGGCGGCGCTGGTCGATCAGCCGGATCCGGTCACCCTCCCAGGTGATGGTCGGCGGGATCGTGCCCGGCATCGGCTGCTCAGGATGCGTCGGTCAGCGTGAAGCGGACCCCGCCGACGGTCACGGCGTCGCGGCCCGCACGGTCGGCGGCCGGCAACGCGATGCCGACCTCGACGATGCCCTCGTGCCCACCGTCGGCGGGCACGAAGCGCACCACCTGGGCGCCGCCGTCGAGGATGATCTCGGGGCCTGCGGCACCGGCGGCGACGGGTTCGTCGAGCACCTCCGCCCAGCGGGCGGCGACGGCGGCCGGGTCGGCGGCGCGCGCGGTCATCGACGTCACCCCGCCGGGGCGGTGCTCGGGGACCTTGCCCGCCCACGCCGGACCCGCCCAGCGCCACGAACCGGCGGGACGCGCCTCGGTGAGGGACACGATCGCCCCGGGCACGTCACGCGGGTGCAGGTGGAGGTCGAAGATGTCCTCCTCCTCGGCGACCCACACGATCCGCACGCCGAGCCGTTCCATCCGCTCCCGTGCCGCGTCGACGCTCGGCACCTGGAACATGACCATGTACCCGGCGTCACCGCCGACCCGGTCGAGATACCGGCCCGCCGTCGTACCCGCACGGGTCGGGGAGACGACCTCGAGGAAGGTGTCGCCGATCGCGAACACACCGTTGCGCAACCCGAACTCGGCGACACCCGGATCGTGGAAGGGGGCGTCGAGCCGGAACTCGGACCGGATGCGGTCGGCGACCGCGTCGTAGTCGGCGGCGACGAGGACGGCTTGACGGAGGCGCTGCACGCTCGGCATGCGCGCACCCTACCGTCCGGACTCCTCTCCCGCCGCGCCCCGCGCTACCGTGGGTGTCGCCTGCTGGGGGTGCCCGAGACGGATCGGGCTGAGAGCAAACCCCAGAACCTGATCTCGGTCATACGAGCGGAGGGAATGCAGGGATGATCGTCGACATCCAGGTCCTGCCGTCGCCGTCGGGCACACCCGAACGGCGCTGGGCGCACGTCGAGGCGGCGATCGCCGTGGTCCGGGCGAGCGGGCTCCGTCACGTCGTCGGACCGCTCGGCACCGCCGTCGAGGGAGAACCGGACGAGGTGTGGCCGCTCGTGCGCGCCGTGCACGAGGCGACCCTGCGCGCCGGCGCCGACGGTGTCGTCACCGTCGTGAAGGTCGAACAGACCCGCGACCCCGCCCGTCAGCCGACCATCGACGATCTCGCCGGCCCCTACCGATGACCGCACGCCTGCGCGATGTCGCACCCCCCGTCACGCTCGTCGCGGCGCTGCTCGGCCTCTGGGAGGTCTGGGCACGCCGGGCCGGTGGGGCGAGCACGGTGCTCCCACCGCCCTCGGACGTCGTCGCCGCCGCAGTCCGCACCCGTGACACGCTCGCCGGCCACGTCGTCACCACCCTCGGCGAAACCGCCCTCGGTGTCGTCGTCGGGGTCGCGGCGGGGGTGCTCATCGCGGTCGCGGTGTCGCTCGCCGCACCGGTGCGGGCCGCCCTCGGACCGGTCCTCGTCGCGTCCCAGACCGTGCCCGTCCAGGTCCTCGCACCGTTGTTGGTGCTGTGGTTCGGGTTCGGGCTGCTGCCCAAGGTCGTCGTCGTCGCCCTCGTGGTGTTCTTCCCCGTGACCGTCGCCACCGCAGCGGGGATCCGCAGCGCGGACACCGACCTCGCGGACCTGGTGCGCTCCTACGGCGCCGGTCGGTTGCGCACCCTGCGCCTGGTGCTGCTGCCCGCCGCGCTCCCCGGCCTGTTCGCCGGCCTGCGCATCTCCCTCACCTACGCGGTCGCCGGCGCGGTCATCGCCGAGAGCATCGGCGCACGGTCCGGGCTCGGCCTCTACATCGACCGTTCCCGCCGGGCGTTCCGGTACGACCAGGTCTTCGCCGGCATCGCCGTCGTCGTCCTGCTGTCGATGGCCCTGTACCTGCTGACCGGCCTGTTCGCCCGACTGTTCACCCCCTGGACCACTCTCGAGGAGGACCGATGACCCCCACCCGCAGGATCCGACGGACGACTGCAGCTGCGATCGCCCTGGTGTGCGCCGTGCTCGCTGCGGCGTGCAGCGCCGGGGGCGACGGCGCGAACGACCGCGCCGCGCTCACCGTGATGCTCGACTGGACGCCGAACACGAACCACAGCGGCATCTACCTCGCGCAGGCGAAAGGGCTCTACGAGCGGGCCGGCCTCGACGTGACGATCGTCGAACCGTCCGACGACGGCGGCCTGCCGCAGCTCGCGGCCGGCAACGTCGACATCGTGATCTCCGTGGCCGAACAGCTGCTGCCGGCCCGGGCCGCCGGGGTCGACGCCGTCTCCGTCGCCGCGATCCTCGCCCACAACACGTCGAGCCTCGTCGTGCCCGCCGACCGCGGGGTCACCCGACCGCGCGACCTCGAAGGCCGCACCTACGGCGGTTTCGGCGGTGAGCTCGAGAAGGCGCTCGTCGATCGTCTCGTCCGCTGCGACGGCGGGGACCCCTCCCGCGTGCGCTACGTCGAGGTCGGCAACGTCGACTACCGAGTCGGGCTCGAACGGCGCGACTACGACACCGTGTGGGTCTTCGACGGCTGGGACGTGATCCGCCTCGCCGAGCTCGAGGGCATGCAGCTCGTCCGCTTCCCGTTCTACGACCCCGCCGCAGCGTCGGCCGACCGGTGCCTGCCCGACTGGTACACCCCGATCGTCGTGACCTCGCAGAAGGTGCTCGACGAGCGTCCCGATGCGATCCGCGCGTTCCTGCGGGCGACGTCGGTCGGGTACACGGTCGCCGACGACGAGCCCGAGGCCGCCGCCGACGCCTTGCTCGCCGCCGTCCCCGAGCTCGACGCCGACCTGGTGCGCCGCAGCGCCGCGTACCTCGCAGGCCGCTACACGGACGACGCCCCGTGGGGCGTGCAGCGGCGGGCGACATGGACGGACTTCGCCGCGTTCCTCACCGGCGCCGGCCTGCTCGCCGCCGACGTCGACGCGTCGGCGGCGTTCACGAACGACTTCCTGCCCGGGTCGTGACCGCGGCGTGATTCAGATCCGCGGGCTCCGGCACCGCTACGGCGACCTCGAGGTCGTGGACGGCATCGACCTCACGGTGCCGACCGGCGGGTTCACCACGCTGCTCGGACCGAGCGGCTGCGGGAAGTCGACCGTGCTCCGTGTCGTCGCCGGTCTGCTCACTCCCACCACCGGCACCGTCACCGTCGACGGGGTCGACGTCGTGGGTCGACCGGGACGCGTCGCCCACATGCCCCAGCGCGACCTGCTGCTGCCGTGGCGACGGGCGTTGCGCAACGCGACCCTCGGGGCCGAGGCCCGCGGTGCCGACCGGGCCACCGCCGTCGAGGACGCCGCCCGCCTGTTCGAACGGTTCGGGCTCGCCGGGTTCGAGCGGGCCTGGCCGGCGCAGCTCTCCGGCGGGATGCGCCAGCGGGTCGCGCTGCTGCGCACCGTCGTCGCCGGCCTGACCACGATCGCGCTCGACGAACCCTTCGGGGCGCTCGACGCGCTCACCCGGCGCGACCTCCAGACCTGGCTCGCCACACTGCGCACCGAGCACCGCAGCACCGTCCTTCTCGTCACCCACGACGTCGACGAGGCGCTCGTGCTCTCCGACCGCGTCGTCGTGCTGTCGGGCCGACCCGGACGGCTCGTGCACACCGTCGACGTGCCCCTGCCGCACCCGCGGCCGCACGCTGCGCTCGGCAGCGCAGACCTGCTGCGGCTGCGCACCGAGTTGTTCGACGCGCTCGGCGCGACCTGACGGCGAACCGTCAGGTCGCGACGCGACGGTCGCTGCGCCCGACGAAGGGGAGCACCAGGCCGCCGACGGCGGCCGCAGCGGCGACCGCGCCGAACCCGAGCGGGAACCCGCCCCACTCGATGAGCTGGCCGACGCCGTACCCCCCGAGCGGCGCGCCGATGTCGAAGTAGACGTTGAACGACCCCATCGCCGTCCCGCGCTCGGCATCGGGGGCACGGTCGGCGACCATCGCGAGCAGCGCCGGGAACCCGCCCGAATACCCCATGCCGAAGATCACGAGGAACACGATCGCCGGCAGCGGCGACCGCACGAACGCCACCCCGGCGAGACCGACGACGATCGCGACCGTCGACGGCAACGCCACCCGGAGGCGCCCGTACCGGTCGGCGAGGCCACCGACTCCGAACCGGGTGGCGAGCACGGTGACCGACAGGGCGAGGAACAGCACGTCGGAGGACGCGAGCCCGATCTCACGGGCGTACAGCGACAGGAACGCAGCGACCGACGTCCAGCCGATCCCGATGCAGAAGAACACGATGCCCGGACCACGCGCGGCGGGGTGGAAGAGCCGTTGCAGCGCCGGGACCCGAGGGGCGTCGGCTGCACCGTCGGGCAAGGTCTCCCGCAGACCCGCCGCGGCGAGCGCTCCCGCCACGGTGAACCCGGCGACCGCCCACCACACGGCGGTGAACCCGTCGGTCGCACTGATCAACCATTCCGCCACGTACGGCCCGGCCGAGAACCCGACGTAGAAGAACGTGCTGAACAGGGCGAGGAACCCGGCGCGTCGTTCCGGTGGTGCGACGTCGGCCGTCATCGCGACCGCCGCCGTGTAGGTGCCCGCCGATGCCGCACCCTGCACGAGCCGTAGCAGCAGCACGAGCACGACCGAGCGGGTGAGCATCAGACCGATCGCGCTGAGCGCGAACAACGCCGGTCCGGCCAGCATGAGCGGGCGACGACCGACGCGGTCGACGAAGCCACCGGCCCAGGGTCGCACCGCGACCGCCGACACCGACACCACCGACATCACGAGCCCGGCCATCGCCTTCGACGTGCCGAGCTCGTCGGTCATGTACAGCGGCAGAGCCGGGTAGAGCAGCCCCTGCGCGGTGAACGTCCCGAGCGTCGACGCGCACACCAACGCGAACGTGACGGTCGCGCGCTGGCCCCCCGCCACGTCGATCCCCCGTCCGACCCGGTCGCTCAGTAGCGGTAGTGGTCGGACTTGTAGGGGCCGTCGGCAGGGATGCCGAGGTAGTCGGCCTGTTCCGGCGTGAGCTTCGTGAGCCGCACGCCGAGGGCGTCGAGGTGCAGGCGGGCGACCATCTCGTCGAGCTTCTTCGGCAGGGTGTACACGCCGAGCTCGTAGTCGTCGGCCTTCGCGTGGAGCTCGATCTGGGCGAGCACCTGGTTCGCGAAGCTGGCCGACATCACGAAACTCGGGTGGCCGGTCGCGTTGCCGAGGTTCAGCAGGCGCCCCTCCGACAGCACGATGACGGAGTGGCCGTCGGGGAACACGTACTCGTCGACCTGCGGCTTGATCGTCACCCGCTGCACATCCGACAGCCGGGCGAGTCCGGCCATGTCGATCTCGTTGTCGAAGTGGCCGATGTTGCCGACGATCGCCCCGTGCTTCATCCGGGCCATGTGCTCGGCGCTGATGATGCCCTTGTTGCCCGTCGCCGTGATGAAGATGTCGGCCCGGTCGAGCACCGCCTCGAGGGTGGTCACCTCGTAACCGTCCATCGCCGCCTGCAGGGCGCAGATCGGGTCGATCTCGGTGATGATCACCCGGCTGCCCTGCCCCCGCAGTGACTCGGCGCACCCCTTGCCGACGTCGCCGTAGCCCATCACCACCGACACCTTGCCGCCGAGCATCACGTCGGTCGCCCGCTTGATGCCGTCGATGAGGCTGTGCCGGCAGCCGTACTTGTTGTCGAACTTCGACTTCGTCACCGAGTCGTTCACGTTGATCGCCGGGAACAGGAGCTCACCGCGCTCGAGCATCTGGTAGAGGCGGTGCACACCCGTCGTCGTCTCCTCGGAGACCCCTCGGATGCCCTCGCCGATGCGGGTCCAGCGCCCCGGGTCCGCTGCGAGGGAGTCCCGCAGCAGGTCGAGGATGACCGCCCACTCCTCGGGATCGTCGTCCGCCGTCGCCGGGACCGCGGCCGCCGCCTCGTACTCCGTGCCCTTGTGCACGAGCAGGGTGGCGTCACCGCCGTCGTCGAGGATCAGGTTCGGACCACCGTCGGGCCACAGCAGCACCCGCTCCGTGCACCACCAGTACTCGGGGAGGGTCTCGCCCTTCCACGCGTAGACGGGGACGCCACGCGGGTTGTCCGGCGTGCCGTCCGGACCGACGACGACCGCAGCGGCCGCGTGGTCCTGGGTGGAGAAGATGTTGCAGGACGCCCACCGCACCTCGGCGCCGAGCGCGACGAGGGTCTCGATGAGCACGGCGGTCTGCACCGTCATGTGCAGCGAACCGGTGATGCGCGCACCACGCAGCGGCTGGTCGTCGGTGTACATCGCCCGGATCGACATGAGGCCGGGCATCTCGTGCTCGGCGAGGCTGATCTCCTTGCGTCCGAACGCCGCGAGACCGAGGTCGGCGACGGCGTAGTCACCCCTGCGGTCGATGGCGGGGTTGATCAGCGTGTCGAAGGAGGACATGGCGCTCCACGGGACGGCCGGCGACAGCCGGGGGCGGACTGGAGCAGTGTAGGGGCGCGGGCCCGACTGACGGTCGACCGCCCCCGGGCTCAGAGCGACGGGACGTCGTCGGCGTGCGCGCTCGCCCGGAAGCACGCACCCCGACCCTCGACCGTGTACGTCGGCGATCCGGCCGGCACGAACACCGAACCACCGGCTCGCAGGTGCACGGTGCGGTCACCGGCGCGGAGGGTCAGGGCACCGTCGGTGCACAGCACCACCTCGGCGCCGAGACGCCGCGGGGTCCACGGTCCGCCCTCGAGCGTCGCTCGCCCCAATCGGAACGGCGCCGGGCCCGACGGGAACACCGCCTCCGGCGTCCCGGCGACGGGCACCGGTCGCAACGCGACGAGCGGTTCGGGCTCGACCCGCACGATGCGGCGCAGTTCCGCGACGTCGACCGCTTTCGTCGTCAGCCCGCCACGCACCACGTTGTCGGAGTTCGCCATGATCTCCACCCCGAACCCTGCCACGTAGGCGTGCAGACGACCGGCCGCGGCGAACAGCGCCTCGCCGGGCGCGAGCACGAGCCGGTTGAGCAGCAACGTGACCGCCACCCCCACGTCGCCCGGGTGCAACGCAGCCGCCCGGACCACGAGCGCTGCCTCCTCGGGATAGTCCGCCGCAGCGCGCGCCGCGCCGGCGGCGACCGCGTCGGCCACCGCTGCGCGCCCCGCCGCATCGGCACCCCACCAGTCCCACAGCACCCCGGTGAGATCCCCCGCAGCGAGACGGTCCGCCGCGGCGGTCAACCCGAACGCCCGCACCACGTCGGCGGCGACCACCGGGGCACGGAAGCCCGACAGCACCTCGAACGGGGTGAGCGCGACGAGGAGCTCCGGTTTCGGGTTCGGGTCCCGGTAGGTGCGCGTCGAAGCGTCACGCGGGACGCCGGCCGCCTCCTCCGCCGCGAACCCGCTCCGCGCCTGCGCCGCGTCCGGGTGGGCCTGCAGCGACAACGGCCGTTCGGCGGCCAGCAGCTTCAGCAGGAACGGGAGATCCGGCCCCGCACCGGAGTCCGCACCGGCGACGAGGACGTCGAGGGCGACCGTGCTCCCGTCGTCGAGCACCGCCATCGACGGCGCGGAGGGGTGTGCCCCCATCCACACCTCGGCGACCGGGCTCCCGTCGGCGGGCACGCCCAGCAGCGCTGGGATGGCGGTCGGTGAACCCCAGTCGTACCGCTGCGCGGGGTTCTGCAGCTCGTACACGGGGGGCGGACGTCCTCAGGAACCGCCGGCGAGCGCGACGAGCCGGTCGTGCTCGGCCCCGTCGACCGCCTCCGCCTCGTCGACGAGGAGATCCGGGATCCCCTCGACGATGCGGTAGCGACGCCGCAGACGCGGGTTGTACAGCGTGTCCTCGGCCTCGATGTACAGCAACGGGCCCTTGTCCTCGGGACAGGCGAGGATCTCGAGCAGGAACGGGTCGAGCGGCATGGGGTGCTCCGGGGTCGGACGGTGGGGACCGTGGGCGGGGTGGGGGGCGTTCAGCCGAAGTGGGCGCGGACCTCGGCGACACGGGCGGCGACCTCGGCGGCCGTGCCGGCCTCGAGGTTGAGCCGCAGCAGCGGTTCGGTGTTCGACGGACGCAGGTTGAACCACCACGCACCGCAGTCGACCGTCAGCCCGTCGAGGCGGTCCTGGTCGTGCGCCGCGTACGCCGCAGCGACCCGGTCGATCACGACCGCCGGGTCGGCGACGGTGGTGTTGATCTCACCGGACGCCGCGTAGCGCTCGAACGGCCGTCGCAGCTCCGACAGCGGGACACCGGCCCGACAGAGCTGCTCGAGCACGACCACCGCGGCGATGCAACCCGAGTCCGCCCGCCAGTTGTCCCGGAAGTAGTAGTGCGCCGAGTGCTCGCCGCCGAAGAGCGCGTCGGTCTCGGCCATCACGGCCTTCACGAAGCTGTGCCCCACCCGGGTCCGCACCGGCACCCCGCCACGCTCCCGCACGATCTCCGGCAGCGCCTTCGAACAGATCAGGTTGTGCACGATCGTCGAGCCCGGATGCCGGTCGAGCAGACCGGCGGCGACGATCGTCGTCGTGAGCGAACCCGACAGCGGCTCGGCGCGTTCGTCGACGAGGAACACCCGGTCGGCGTCACCGTCGAACGCGAGCCCGACGTCAGCACCGGTCTCGAGCACCCGCTTCTGCAGATCCCGCAGGTTCTCCGGCTGGATCGGATCGGCCGGATGGTTCGGGAACGTGCCGTCGAGCTCGGGATAGAGGACCTCGAGCGTGAACGGCAGCCCGGCGAACACCGCCGGGACGACGAGGCCGCCCATCCCGTTCGCCGTGTCCGCCACGATCCGCAACGGCCGCAGCACACCGGGGTCGACGAAGGACCGGACGTGCGCGGCGTAGTCGTCGAGCAGGTCGACGCTGCTCCGGCTCCCCCGGTCCCCGACCTGCACGGGTTCGGCGGCAGCGCCGTCGCGCACCTCGGCGAGGCCGCTGTCGGAGCCGACCGGCCGGGCCGCCGAACGGCAGAACTTGATCCCGTTGTACTGCGCCGGGTTGTGCGACGCGGTGAACATCGCGGCGGGGGCGTCGAGCCGACCCGCCGCGAAGTAGGCGAGGTCGGTCGACACGAGGCCGATGTCGACGACGTCGAGGCCTGCGGTCTGCACGCCGTCGGCGAACGCGTCCGCGAGCTCGGGGCCCGAGGGGCGCATGTCCCGGCCGACGAGGACCCGGGTCGCCCCGTCGCGTTCTGCCACCCACCGCGCGAACGACCAGCCGATCCGGCGACACCGGTCGGCGTCGATCTCGTCGGGGTAGACCCCCCGCACGTCGTAGGCCTTGAAGATCGCGTCGAGCACGAGCATCCGTCCCGGTCGGGGCAGCACCGGCCACCCGGTTCGCCGGCGAGGAGACTACCGGCTGCGCCCCGGGGTTCCCGGGAGCGGCAGCGGCCACACCACCGCCGGATCGGACGCGTACGCACCCGTCTTCGCCCACCGGCGGATCCGCACGAGGTCCCGCAGGAGCCGGAACCCGTCGCGCACCACCTTCACCGTCGACCGTTCCGAGTTCTCCACCTCGACGGGGACCTCGAGCACGCCGAGCTCGTACCGCTCGGCGAGGTGGAACACCTCGATGTCGAACGCGAACCCGGTCGTGCGGACCTGGCGGAACAGGAGGTTCGCCACGTCGGAACGGAATCCCTTCAACCCGCACTGCGTGTCGCGGTACTGTCCCAACAGCACGGCGGTCGTGCACAGGTTGATGACCCGGCCGCCGATCTCCCGGATCCGTCGTGCCCCCACGAGGGTCGTCGTGTCGACGTGGCGGCGGCTGCCGACGACGACGTCCCAGCCGGCCTCCACGGCGTCGAGGACACGCAGCACCTGCTCCGGCGGGTACGCCAGGTCGGCGTCGGTGAACACGATCGTCCGACCGGTGGCGGCGATCATGCCGGCCCGCACCGCCGCACCCTTGCCCTGGTTCGGCTCCTGGCGCAGCACGACATCCGCGCCCGCCGCCCGGGCTGCTGCCGAGGTGCCGTCGGGGGAACCGTCGTCGACCACGACGATCTCGAGCCCGCCGTCCGCTACGACCGGCGCGAGCGCACGGCGCACCCGGTCCACCGTGGCACCGATCCGTTCCTCCTCCCGGTAGGCCGGGACGACGACGGAGAGCCGCACGGCACCCGCCGCCGGGTCGCGCTGCGGTGCCGCACCGCTGCGCCGCCGCACCTCGCCGAAGAGCACGCGCCGGAACGCGACGAGCCGCAACGACGCGCCGACACCGAGCGCCGCGAGCTTCCCCGCGACGAGGGGCACGACCGCCGTGGTGCGGGGACCGACGAGCAGGACGACCACGGCGACGTCGACGAGTCCCGCGACGACCACGACGCCGACCACGACACCCGGTCGGCGCACCCACCGCGCATAGGGGTCACCGCGGAAGGTGAGCCAGCGATGCGCCGCGTACGACGTCGTCGCCGCGACCCCGACGGCGAGTGCCGCCGCGCCGACGAGCGACAGACCACCGGCGCGCCGCGCCAGGACGAACACGGTCACGTCGACGAGCGTCACGCACGCGCCGACGACCGCGAAGCGACCGACGAGACGGCGGACGCGGTCGCTCACGACGGGTCGTCGGTGGAGGGGTTGGCGGAACCCCAGCGGGCGTCACCCCAGTCGTCGTCCTCGAACGGCGTCGTCCAACCCGGGATGCCGCTGCGGCGGGCCCGGTCGGTGTCTCGGCCGATCTCCACCACGGGGGTGATCGCCGTGGGCGGCGGCGGGGTCCACGTCGGCGGGGAGGCGGGTGCTGTCGTTTCGTCCGCTGGCTCGACGACGGCGTCCGCGTCCTCGCCGTCCGGGCCGACCAGGTCGTCGGCGGAGGCCGACGATGTCGGGCCGTCCGCTGCGTCGCCGGCACCGACGGTCGGCACGACGGGCGCGCCCAAGGCGTCGACGGACGCCGGCCCACCCCCCGCCGCGGCGGCGAGCGGGGCGAACGTGAGCGGGCGCCGACGCCCGAGCACCACGATCGCGACGACGCCGAGCAGCGTCAGGCCGATCCCGAGCCAGTCGAGGCCGGTCCGGCCGTACTGCAGTTCGACCGTGCGTCCCGTCGGGACGACGACCATCAGGTTCGGCGCGACGCGGTACGGACCGTCGGCGCCGGTCGCCGTCCAGTTCGGGAAGTACGACGCCTTCACGAGCACCGGCGTGCCCGGCTGGTCGACCTCGAAGGTGATGCGCTGGGCGTCGACGACGAGATCGGTGATCTTCACGTCCGGTTCGGCCCGCAGCTTCGGGGTCTCGTCCGGGGCGACGCGCTGCCACGTCTCGGGACCGTCGGCTGCCAGCATCACGTCCCAGCGCGACCGGTCCATGTAGTAGTCGGCCGCGAACGGCAGCCATTCCTTCTGGTCCTGCGCCACACCGGTGACCACGGCCGGCTGGCGGGTGAGGCCGACGACGAGGTCGCTGCCCTTCACCTCGTAGATCGCCCACGGGCCCGACGTGCCGATCCGGCGGAGGTCGGGATCGTCCGCCGCGGCGCCCTTCGCCCGATCCGAGTAGGCGAGGTAGTAGCGCGCCCCGAGCAGCTGCAGGTGGTCGACACCCGACGTCATGTCGAAGCCGCGGTAGGGCATGTCACGCTGCGCGGAGGACGGCTTGTCGGACAGTTCCGCCTGGTTGAGGAAGTGGAACGGCGTGGTCGCCGCCGACTCGAAGTACAGGCCCTCCATCGACCCGATGCAGCCATCGGTCCAGTACGGGAGCAGCATCAGCGCCATCGGCGTGCCGTAGGTGTTCAGCTTGTCGAGCTCGTACTCCCACATCGCCCGGCCGCACCCGTTCGACGCACCGAGGTCGGCCATCGTGTCGACGAGCGCCCGGTACTCCTCCCAACCGGCCTTGTCCTCGTACCCGCTGTAGTTCCACCGGGCCCAGTCGTCGATGAACGACGGCCGCATCCCGATGCCTAGGAACCGGTGCTCCCCGTCGACCAGCTTCGTCGCCCCGGGAACGGAGCCGAGCGGGAGCGCGGTCACGAACAGGATCACGACGGCGCTCGCCGTCGCGAGCACGGAACGACCCGCGACCCCGCGCAACCGGCCGACGAGCAGGGCGAGCCCGAGCGCGGCGAGGAGGTGGAGGCTCAGGTAGTAGAAGGGCAGGAAGCGGGCGTTCCACATCTGCGTGTCGGGCCACCACACGAAGGCACCCGCCGACGCAGCGGCCATGGCGACGAGGAACGCACCGAACCGGTTGCGTTCGACGAGGCTGAGCACTGCACCGGCGACTGCGAGCCCCATCACGACGAACCAGACCGCCTCCGCCGGCCCACCGGGCGCGAGGTTCTCGGCGTAGAGCTGGATGCGTTCCCAGCCCATGTCGTTGAAGTACGCGTGGCGCCCCACGAACGGGAGCGCCCAGAACCCGCTCACCGCGGCTCCGGCGAGCCCGACCGGCACCACCCACAGCAGGCTCGCCCGCCACGCCGGTTCGACCCACCACGCCCCGGCCAGGAACAGCAGCAGCCCTGCCGCTGCGCACGCGATCCCGACCACGGCGGACGCAGCGACCCCGATCCACAGGCCGAGACCGACGAGGCCGACGAACGCACCGAGGACCACGCGGGCCGCCGGTCGCCGGGCGTCGGACGTCGCCCGCAGCAGGCCGAGCACGATCGTGCCGAGCGTCGCGAAGAGCGCCGGGATGAGGTGCAACAGGATGACGAGCGCGTACAGCGCGGCGGCGAGCGCCCGGTGACGGCCCGTCTCGAGCCCGCGGCCGACGACGCCGAGGTAGACGAGCGCCACGGACAGGCTGAGCGAGAACGCGAACTCTCCGGCGAGCGTCGACGCTGCGTTGCCGCCGTAGATCGTGAACCGGCCGTCGAACAGGAACGGCAGGGTCGCGAGCGCCGCCAGCAACGGGGCCGGGTAGCGCAGACGGAACAGCCGGGCCATCGCCCACGCCGCCACCGGCAGGGTGAGCATGCCCGTCACCGTGGCGAGCTTGAAGGCGACGCCGTAGCTGAACGCCACGTCGTAGAGCAGCACGAGCAGCGACGGCAGCACCATGTAGAAGTGGTACGCGGGGAACCCGGCGTACCAGTCCGGTGTCCAGCCCGAGAGCCGGCCCGACGGGAGCAGTTCGCGACGCAGGTAGTCCGGGCCCCACACGTGGGCCCCCATGTCGCCGCCGGTCGGCAGGTTGTCGGCGAGGAGCAGCGAGCCACCCACCTGCTGCCAGATGAAGGCGACGGCGACGACGACCCAGAACGCCGTGACCCCGATCTGCACCCAGTCGTCGACCGTGCGGGGTGGACCGAGACGGGCGCGGCGCCGTTCGTCGGCGACCGTGTCCGCGTCCGCGACGTCGTCGCCGACCTCGTCGGTCGCAGCGGCGTCGTCGGGCGCGTCGCCCTCGGCGACGTCCTCGGTGGGGGCCTCGTCCATGCGCCCTGCAGGCTAACGGTCGCGCCGCAGGGCGCCGTGCCATCCCCGCCGCCCCGACGGGGGGCTCAGGAGCCGACGAGCAACATCCAGCCGACCGTCGTGGCGTTGAACCCGACGTGCGCGACGATCGCCGGTCCGAGACGTCCCGACCACTGTGCGAGACCGCCGAAGACGAGGCCGGCGACGAGCAGCCCTGCGAACTGCACCGTCTGGAAGTGGACGACCGCGAACACGACCGCCGTCACGACGAGCGCGAACCGTGCGTCGACGTAGGCGCCGAGCCCGCGCTGGAGCAGACCCCGGTAGACGAGCTCCTCGACGAAGGGGGCGACGCCGACGAGCAGCACCGCCATCGTCACCGCCGCGCCGGGCGTGTCGGCCTTGGCGAGCAGCCGGGTCGCCGGTGCCCCGGCGTCGACGTCGACGAGGCGGTACAGGAGACCGACGAGGACCTGTGCGCCGACCCCGGCCGCGAGCCCGACCGGCACGTCGGAGGCCCGGAACCGCAACCCGAGCGTGTCCACCACCGACCGCCCCGCACCCCAGGTCGCGGATGCGACCGCGCCGAGCTGGGCGATCCAACCCGGCAGGACGACGAGCGTGAACGTCCCCACCGTCAGGCCGGCGATCACGTCGGGGTCGCCCGCCCCGTCGAGGACGGCGGCGACGGCCGTGCCGACCGCCGTGCCGGTGGGTGTCGCCGCGAAGAGGGCCAGTGCGACGGCGACGCTGCCGACGACCTGGGCGGTGATCCAACCGCCGAGCGCATGGAGCACGAACGACCGTCCGACGGCCCGGCCGGGCGGCGTCGCCCCCGCGGTCGGCACCGCGTGCTCGGTCGGGCTGTCCACGGCCCCGAACGCTACCGGGGCCCGTGCCGATTGGCGGTGGCCGCCTTCTAACATCGCCGCATGGATCCGAACGCTGCCCCGCCCCGCGGCTCCGGCGGCACTCCGACCCGCGAATCCTCCTTCCCGAAGTGGGCCGTGTGGATCGTGCTCGGACTCGTCGCCGCGGTCATCGTCGGTTCGTCCTTCCTCGACCGGAGTTCCGGCCAGACGGTCCCGTACTCCGCCTTCATCAGCGCGGTCGAGGAGGGCCGGGTCGAGGAGATCGTGTTCGACAACACGACCGGTCGCATCGAGGGGACCTACACCGACGGCACGACCTTCAACACCACCGGCTACCTGACGCTCTCCGACGCCGACCGGGCGCTGCTCGAGGAGAAGGACGTCGTCCAGAAGCCGGCGACCCCGCAGACGAGCCTGCTCGGCCAGCTCATCCCGCTGCTCCTCCCCATCGGCCTGCTCATCCTGTTCTTCTGGTGGATGCAGCGCCGGGCCAGCGGCCAGATGGGCAACGTCATGTCGATCGGCCGTTCGCGAGCGAAGACCTACACCACCGAACGTCCGAGCACGACCTTCGAGGACGTCGCCGGGTACGACGGCGTGAAGCAGGAGATCCGGGAGATCATCGAGTTCCTGCGCCAGCCCGCGAAGTTCGCTGCGATCGGCGCTCGCATCCCCAAGGGCGTGCTGCTCGTCGGCCCCCCGGGAACCGGCAAGACCCTCATCGCCAGGGCGGTCGCCGGCGAAGCCGGGGTCCCGTTCCTGTCCGTCACCGGTTCCGACTTCATGGAGATGTTCGTCGGCGTCGGCGCCTCCCGGGTGCGCGACCTGTTCACCTCCGCCCGCAAGATGGGTCGGGCGATCATCTTCATCGACGAGATCGACTCCATCGGCCGCAAGCGTGGCGCCGGCCTCGGCGGCGGTCACGACGAGCGCGAGCAGACGCTCAACCAGATGCTCGCCGAGATGGACGGTTTCGAGGCGACGGAGGGCATCGTCATCATCGCGGCGACGAACCGGCCCGACGTCCTCGACCCGGCGTTGCTGCGGCCCGGTCGGTTCGACCGCCAGGTGGTCGTGCCGCTGCCCGAGTACTCGGAGCGCCTCGCGATCCTGCGGGTGCACTGCCGACACAAGCGGATCGCCCCCGACGTCGATCTCACGGTCGTCGCCCGTGGCACGCCGGGCATGGCCGGTGCCGAGCTCTCCAACCTCGTGAACGAGGCCGCGCTGTTCGCCGTCCGCGCCGGTGACGACGTCATCCGGGCCCGCCACTTCGAGGACGCCCGCGATCGTGTGATGATCGGCGCCCGCCGCGAGTCCGTCGTGATGAACGCGGCCGAGAAGGAGATGACCGCCTACCACGAGGCCGGTCACGCGGTGATGGCCGCACTCCTGCCGGGCTGCGATCCGGTGCACAAGGTGACGATCCTGCCGACCGGCATGGCCCTCGGCGTCACGATGACCCTCCCCCAGGAGGACCGCCACTCGATCGCGGAGTCCTCCATCCATGATCGCCTGTCGATGATCCTCGGCGGCCGCATGGCCGAGGACCTCGTCTACGGCGAGGTCACCAACGGGGCGTCCGACGACCTGCGGAAGGCCACCGAGTTCGCCCGCCGCATGGTGCGCGAGTGGGGCATGTCCGAGCGGATCGGCCCGATGGCGTGGGGATCCGGTGGACCGGTGTTCCTCGGCGAGGACTGGGCGCAGACCCGGGAGTACTCCGACGAGACCGCCCGCATCATCGACGAGGAGATCGAGCGCATCCTCCGCAACGCCGAGGACCGCACGCGGACGACGCTGCACGAGAACCGCCACGGTCTCGACCTCGTCGCCCGGGCCCTGCTCGAGCACGAGACGATCGACGGGCGTGAGGTCTACCGCCTGCTCGACATCGCACGGAACCCGGGGCCGGTCGGCACCGACGCGTTGGCACCGCCGCCGCCTCCCCCGCCGCCGCCCGCCCCGGTCGCACCCGGCGCCAACTGAGCGGCGCCGCTCCGGGGTAGCTCGCCCGGTTCAGCCGTGCGCGTCGCAGCCGGGCGGCACGCTGCCCGGGTCGCGGAGCTCTGCGAGTGCCCCCCACAGGTCCGGTGCCCGCACCGGGCCGAGGAAGTGTCGCTGCACCGTGCCGTCCCCGTCCGCGATGAGGACGAGGGGGACGGCGTCGATGCGGTAACGCTCGTGCAGCCGACGATCGCGGACGGCTTCGACCTCCTGGCAGACGACGGCACCGTCCTCCGTCCCGAGCACGGAAGCCCGTCGCCACACCTCGGCGCACACGTCGCAGGTCGCAGACGTGAACACGGCGACGAGCCACGGCGCCGCAGGGCGGTCGAAGTCGTCGCGCTGCAGCAGCGCCGGGACGTTCCACGTCCGCACCTCCACCGGCGCGGCGCTGCGGCGACGGCGTTGCACCGCCACCACGACCGCCACGGTCAGGAGACCGAGGACGACGGTGACGACGAGCCGCTCCATCCCGACCTCAGGACGCGACCGCCGGCGGCGTACCGCCACCCGGCGTGGGGATCGCGGGCTCGACGGCGAGCTCGGCGGGCGTCCGCGACGGCTGCAGGCGGTCGACGACGACGGCGCCGGACGCCTCGACCACGACGAGGTACCCGGTCGTCCCCTTCGGGAGAGTGAGCGGGATCTCGACGCGCCGCCCGGGCCCGATGCGCGCCGGTGCGCTGAGCGACGAGGCACGGCCCCGGTCGAACGTGGTGACGGTGAGGGCGAGTTCGCTCGTCGTGACGTTCAGCACGGAGACCGACGCGTCGACGAGACCGTCACGGGCGCCGGTCGCGAGCACCCAGCGACCAGCGACGACCGGCAACCCGAGCGTCGCCGAGAACCCAGTCGGCAGTGCGACGAGCCCGCCCGGTGTCGTGGTCGAGCCCGGGGTCGTCGTCGTGGTACCGGGCGCCGTCGTGGTCGTCGGCACCGTGGTGGTCGTGGTGGTCGTGGTCGTCGACGCCGGTGGCACGGTCGTCGCCCCCGGTGCGGGCGCGGTCGTCGTGGTCGTCGGCGCCGTGGTGGTCGACGTGGTGGTCGACGTGGTCGTCGACGTCGTGATCGTGGTGTCGGTCCCGAGGTCGCCGAAGAGTGCCTTCGCGATCGAACCGGTGGCCGTGATGCGTTCCACGACGACGGGGACGCCGTTCACCGACCGGGCCGTCGTCGTGTGCCGGATCGGCAGGGCGATCCGCGACTCCTGGTTGAGCACGACCTGGGCCGCACCACCGGCGGGGACGCGCACCTCGAACGGTGCCGGTGCACCGCCGGTGCCCGCACCCGACCGTTCGACGACGATCTCCACCTCGGCCGGTTCCTCGGTGGGATTGAACACGGAGAACTGCTCCCCCGTCGCCGCGTCGGCGCGCCCTTCGGCGAAGTTCCACACCGTCGCCGGTGCAGGGGCGCCGAGACCGAGGTCGACGGCGGACACACCGTCGGCACCGACGATCGTCTGGATCCGTTCGGCCACGATGCGTCCGGCGCGGGTCGACACCGTGGTGGCCACGCGGGTGCGCACGCTCACCTGTTCGGTGACGTCGACCACGACGAGGCGCCGGGCCGGGACGAGGAGCCCCTCGAGCGCGGTCGGGGCGACGAACCCCTCCTCGGTCTCGAAGGTCAGGTCGACGACCGCGTCCTCGGGGAAGGGGTTGAGCAGGGCGAACGAGAGGTTCGCGGCGCCGGCCGTGCGGCCCCAGGCGAAGTACCACTGTGTCGACGCGGCGGACGCACAGCGCCCGCTGTCCCAGCCGGCGCTGCCCCGCACCTCGTGCTCGGCGACCACACCACCGGCAGCGATCTCGACGACCGCTGCGGCGAAGGGGGCCTCGACCTTCGTGCCGACGGCGATCGACTCGCGCGACCCCGCGGCGACCTGCAACGGCACCGTGACCGGGTCGCCGCCGACGGGGAAGATCTCCATGCGCCCCTCGGCGGTCCGTTCCGTCGGGTTGGCGACGACGACCGTGTGGTCGGCTGCGCCACCCTTCGACGCCGTGCCTGCGACGCAGTACCAGGTCGAGCTCGCGGCGTCGTCGGCGGTGGCGACGGGGGCGAGCGCCGACGCAGGGACGACGGCGACGTCGGCAGGGCGCCGGGGTGGAGCGGCGTCGACGAGCACCGCCGCAGCGGCGACGGCGACGACGAGCAACGCGACGAGGAACCGACGGGGCCTCACGGGGTCACCTCCACCGGGTCGGTCGCCGCGGCGTCCTCCGTCGGTTCGTCCTCGGGGCGGGGTGGGCGCGTCGCCCGCCAGGCGACGAACCCGACGAGCACCCACGCGGCCGCCTGCGCCGCCTGGCGGACCCGGTAGAGCACCGGGGTGCGGTACTCGAGGGTCGCCGCGCCACCGGACTCCACCCGGAACCGGGTACCCCAGCCGAAGCTGCGGGTCGCGGGGAGGTCGCGACCGTCGACGTCGAGCACCCAGCCGACGTCCCCGGATTCGGCGAGGTGCAGGACGCCGGCCTCGACCGTCCCCTCGTAGCGCGTCGCACCGGTGGCCCCGAGACCGGAGACGCCCGTGGGCGCACCCGAGAGATCGACGGTCGACGGCAGGTCGGCGGCGTCGTCGGAGGCCACCGGGACCGTCGTGACGACCGGTCGCCAGGCGACGTTCCGGTACAGCCGGACCGCCCCGTTCGCCTCCACCTGTTGCAGGTCGAGCTGGTCGCCGAGCGCCTTGCTGAGCCAGGGGGCCGGTTCGACGACCTCGTCCGCGAAGGGTGCGGGGGCGATGCGTTCGACGACGATCACGTAGCGGATGCCGTAGAGCGACAGGGCCCGACCGAGCCGGGTGGTGTCACCCGCCCGCGCGGCGCGGAGTTCGTCGGCGATCGCCTCGGTACCGGCCGACGTCGGACCCGCCCAGAGTGCACCGGTCGAGGGGAACCCGATCGAGGTGCCGTACGCGAGCCCCGGTTCGATCGACCACCCGGCGACCGGCAGCACCTCGGGCACGCCGAGCCACAGCACCCGAGAGCGGTCCGCAGTCGCATCCCGGTCGAGGAACGTGAGGGTGCCCTCGAACCCGGTCGAGGGAAGGCCCCAGCGGCCGTCGAGCACCCGTCCGGCCATCGGCAGCGTCGCAAGGGCGAGACCCGCCGCGGCGAGCACACTCGCACCCTGACGCCAGCCGAACCGGTAGCCGGGAAGGTCGAGGTCGAACCCGGCGACACCGGTGGCGACGGCGACGGCGACGCCGAGGGCGACGGGTGCGAGCACGACCGTGGCCGGCGGGAGATCGACGTCGAGGCCGGCGGCCTGCACGACGGCGACCGCGGCGAGCGGGACGGTGACGAGGAGCCAGCCGCGCAGCGCCCAGCCCCAACGCCACGCCCGGCCGATCGCCGGGCCGAGCAGCGCGGCGACGAGGAGGCCGAGTACGACCCGACCGCCGTTGCCACCGTCGGGGTCGAACCGCACCAGGTCGGCGAGGGAGACCGCCTGCGCCCCGCCGGCCCGCCCCGCAGGCAGGAAGTCGGGGTCGGTGAAGGGGGCGAGCGTCAGCGAGGTGGCGAGCGAGCTGGCGTGCAGCCCGAACGCGACGGCAAGGGCGACGATCGTCCCGGCGCACGGCCGACCGAGCCCGGCGATGCTGCCACCGAGGATCCCGGCGAGCACGAGCGCGACCACGATCGCGACGACGAGCACCGGGGTGGCCGGTAGGAGCACCATGGCAACGGCGACGGTGAGGCCGAGCGCGGCGACCTGGCCGGCGAAGCGGCGACGATCGACGGGGACGATCCCGCCGAGGTTCGTGACCCGGTACAGGATCCACGGGGACACGGCGTAGGCGGTGAGTCCGCGCCAACTCCCCGACGCCAGCGCCGCGTAGGGCAACGGGTTCACGGCGTACGCGAGCAGCGCGGCGATCCTGCCGCGGGTGTGGGTGCCGAGGGTCGCAACCCGCCAAACCCCCCACCAGCCGACGGGCAGGAGACCGAGCACGGCGACGGTGCGGACCACGCCGGTGGAGCCGAACGCTGCGACGGAGGAGACGGCGAACAGCAGGAAGCCGATCGGGGCCCCGCCGGCGAACCCGACGCCGACCTCGCGCCAGGCGGACCACCACGTCCGGAACAGTTCGACGGGACCGTCGGGCAGCGGTGCGAACTCGCCGACGACGGGGACCCGGCCGCCGATCAGCCCCCGGCTGCCGAGCAGGAACAGTGCGCCGACGAGCGTCACGGTCACGATGCTCGGCCAGCTGACCGTCCGACGCACCTCCGACGCCCACTCGAGGCCGGCCTCGGTGATCGTGTCCCCTTCGATGTCGGCGGCCCGGAGCTGGCCCCGCAGATACGCGGTGACCCGGGCCGATCCCCGTGCCTGCAGGCGGCGCACCTCGAGGTCGGTCACGTTGCGGGCGCCGCGGACGACGCGTCGTTTGGCGCGCAGCGAACCGGGTCGGCGCAGGTTCCATGCCCACGCGGCGACCACGTCGGCGGCGTGACGGACCCGTCCGCGGGCGAGCACCATGACGATCTCGGCGACGCTGAGCAGCGCCTGTTGGAGCCCGATGCCGATGGTGTGGAACCAGCGGTAGTCGGTGAGGACCATGCGCAGGCGGTGCCGCTGCTGCAGTCGGCGGCGGTCGTCGGGCCGACGTCCGCCCATCGCCTCGACGTGGCGGACGGTGGCACCGGGCGCCGCGATGACGCGCGCACCGGCGAGGTGCACCCGCCAGCACAGGTCGGTGTCGCCACCGTGGAAGGTGATCTCCTCGTCGAACCCGCCGACGGCGGAGAACAGGTCGGCGCGGACGAGCATGCAGGCGTCGGGTGCGTAGAAGACGTCGCGCACGGCGTCGTGCTGTTCCTGGTCGAGTTCGCCGCGCTCGCACAACGGCGACGGCGCACCGAACCGGTCGGCTCCCATGCCGACGGCGACGAGGAGTTCGGGCCGGTGCCACGAGACGAGCTTCGGGGCGACGACTCCGGCGTTCGACCGGAACGCCTCCTCGACGAGGACCCGGACGGCGTTCGGCGCGAGGGCGACGTCGTCATGACAGAGCAGGAGGAACGAGGCGCCCTCCACCATGCGGGCACCGACGTTCGCGGCGGCGCCGAATCCGACGGCGCCGTCGAGCCGGCGCACGAACGCACCGGGCAGGACGGTCGCGATCCGTTCGGTCGGATCCTCGGCGCTGCCGTTGTCGACGACGAGGACCGCGAGGTTCGGGTAGTCCTGCGCGGCGAGCGAGACGAGCAATTCCTCGAAGTACGGACCGGGGTCGTGGGCGACCACGAGCGCGACGACGGATGGAGCCGCCCCGTCGGGCTGCTCGTCGTCCTCGGCCTCGTCGTCGACCGTCGCTTCCACGGCGGTCGTCCCGAGGCCGCCGAGGTCGGCGTCGAGGGGTGTCACGGCGCAGGAGAGGCTAGCGGGCCGTCGGCGAGGTCGGTCACGATCGGTGGCGGCGATAGCCTCACGGTGTGGCTGACCAGGCATGTCGCGCAGCGAGGACGACCCTCGGACTCACGGTCCTCGGACTGCAGCAGGCGTTGTCGTACCGGCGCTCCGTCGAGGCCGAGCTCGAACGGTCGGGGCTCGGCCCGGCGGCCGAGGTGAGCCGCCGTGTGGGTGCGCTCGTCGAGCGCGGTCTCGTCCACCTCGTGCGCGGCGGGGTGCGCTGACCCCCCTCCGCGTCGCGCTCGACGCGACGCCGCTCCTCGGAAATCCGACGGGCATCGGCACCTTCGCCCGCCATCTGCTCGCCGCACTCGGCGAGCGCGACGACGTGCGGCCGGTCGCCTACGCCGCGTCGTGGCGCGGTCGGCACGATCTCGCCGACCGCCTCCCCGTCGGCGTCCGGGCGGTCGACCGTCCGATGGCGGCCCGACCCCTGCGGGAGGCGTGGCGCCGCGTCGACGCACCCCCGGTGCAGTGGTGGACGGGTCCCGTGGACACCGTGCACGGCACCAACTACGTGGTCCCGCCCGCCGGTCGTGCGGGTCGGGTCGTCACCGTGCACGATCTCACCCCGGTCCGGTTCCCCGAGCTCGCGAACCGGGACACGTTGCAGTACCCGGAGCTGGTGCGGCGGGCGGTCGACCGTGGGGCCCTCGTGCACACCGACTCGACGTTCGTCGCCGAGGAGGTGCGGTCCTGGCTCGGTGTGCCCGACGACCGTGTGGTCCCGGTGCTGCTCGGCCTCGCCCCGCAGCTCGCCGGCGACCCCGCCGCCGGCCGACGCCGCGCCCTCGGGGACGGTCGTGCGGAGGGTCGCTACGTGCT
The DNA here is from genome assembly GCA_964453335.1 of uncultured Acidimicrobiaceae bacterium. GTDB lineage: Bacteria > Actinomycetota > Acidimicrobiia > Acidimicrobiales > CAIXPF01 > VGBO01. Next base: position 18,553 of record CAYVOK010000009.1, on the reverse strand, counting down.
CGCCGTGGGCACGGTCGAACCGCGCAAGGACCTGCCGGGCCTCGTGGCGGCGTTCGACCGGATCGCACCCGACCTCGACGACCTCCGGCTCGTGATCGCCGGGCCCGACGGATGGGGGGCCGACGCGCTCGACCGGGCGATCGCCGCCTCGCCGAACCGGGACCGGGTCCACCGGCTCGGCTGGGTCGACGACCGCGCACGCGCCGACCTCCTCGCCGGCGCGACGGCGGTCGCCTACCCGTCGCGGTACGAGGGGTTCGGGTTCGTGCCGCTCGAGGCCATGGCTGCCGGGGTCCCCGTGGTGTGCACCGACGCCGGGTCGTTGCCCGAGGTCGTCGGCGACGCGGCGGCGATCGTGCCCGTGGGCGACGTCGACGCCCTCGCCGACGCGTTGGCGCAGGTGTGCGACGACGCCGATCGTCGAGCCGACCTCGTCGCCCGTGGGCGGCGACGGGCGGCGACGTTCTCGTGGGAGCGGTGTGCGGACGGGCTCGTCGCCCTGTACCGCCGAGCAGCGGAGGAGGCGTCGTGCGGGCGCTCGTGACCGGGGCCGGCGGGTTCGTCGGCCGACATCTCGTCGCCCACCTGCGCGCGTCGGGCGACGACGTGACCACGACCGACCCGGTGACCGGCGGTCCGGATCTGCTCGACGGGCCCGGGTGGACGGAGCTGCTCCGGTCGGTGCGCCCCGACGCCTGCTACCACCTCGCCGCCCAGGCGGCGGTCGGCACGTCGTGGACCGACCCGGTGGGGACGTTCCGCACGAACGCGGAGGGCACCCTCAACGTGCTCGCGGCGTGTGCGGCGGCGGACGTGCACCGGGTGCTCGTCGTCTCGAGCGCGGACGTGTACGGCGCCGCCCTTCCCGAGGACCTGCCGCTGTCGGAGTCGTCGCCGTTGCGGCCGGTGACCCCCTACGCCGCATCGAAGGCGGCCGCGGAACAGGTGGCCCTGCAGTTCCACCACGGTCACGGCCTCGGCGTGGTGCGGGTCCGCCCGTTCAACCATCTCGGCCCGGGCCAGGACGACCGATTCGTGGCCGCGGCGATCGCCCGACGCATCGCGGTCGCCGAACGGTCGGGGGCGACGGAGATCCCGGTCGGCAACCTCGCCGCCCGTCGGGACTTCAGCGACGTGCGGGACGTGGTCCGGGCGTACCGCCTGGCGGTCCTGCACGGTGTGCCGGGTGCGGTGTACGTGGTGGCGTCCGGTCGGTCGGCCGCCGTCGCGGACCTCGCCGACCACCTCGTCGGCCGTGCGACGCACCCGCTGCGCCTCACCGTCGACGCGGCCCTGCACCGTCCGGTCGACGTGGCCGATCTCGTCGGTGACGCGACCGCACTCCGCACGGCGACCGGCTGGACGCCGACCTACGACCTCGGGCGCACGCTCGACGACCTGCTCGAGGACGCGCGCCGCTGGGCTGCGTCCGCGGACGGCTAGAACGGAGAACCGTGACCCGCCCCAAGCGTGCCCTCATCACCGGGATCACCGGCCAGGACGGTTCGTACCTCGCCGAGCTCCTGCTCGCGAAGGGATACGACGTCGTCGGCATGGTGCGACGGTCCTCGACGGTGACCTTCGAGCGGATCGCCCACATCCAGGACCGGCTCACGTTGGTCCCCGGCGACCTCGGTGACCAGGGCTCGATGATCGCCGTGCTCGACGAGCACCGGCCCGCCGAGGTGTACAACCTCGCCGCCCAGAGCTTCGTGCAGACCAGTTTCGGGCAGCCGGTGCTGACCGGCGAGGTGACCGGCCTCGGCGTGACCCGTCTGCTCGAGGCGGTGCGGGTCGTCGACCCCTCGATCCGCTTCTACCAGGCGTCCTCGTCGGAGATGTTCGGCCGGGTCGTCGAGGTACCCCAGACCGAGCGCACGCCGTTCTACCCCCGGTCCCCGTACGGGGTCGCCAAGCTCTACGGCCACTGGATCACGGTGAACTACCGGGAGAGCTACGACCTGTTCGCCACGTCCGGGATGCTGTTCAACCACGAGAGCCCGCGCCGCGGCCTCGAGTTCGTGACCCGGAAGATCTCCAACGCGGTCGCCCGGATCGCTGCGGGTCTCGACCGTGAGGTCCGCCTCGGGAACCTCGACGCCCGGCGCGACTGGGGTTTCGCCGGCGACTACGTCGACGCGATGTGGCGGATGCTGCAACTCGACGAGCCCGACGACTTCGTGGTCGCGACCGGTGAGACGCACTCGGTGCGGGAGTTCTGCGAGGTCGCATTCGGTCACGTGGGCCTCGACTGGCAGGACCACGTGGTGGTCGACGAGCGCTTCTACCGTCCGGCGGAGGTCGATCTGCTCATCGGCGACCCGGCGAAGGCGGCGGAGCGGCTCGGCTGGACGCCGACGACGAGCTTCGCCGATCTCGTGCGGATGATGGTCGACGCGGACGTGGCAGCGGTCGCAGCCGGCCGCTGACCGGCCCGCTCAGCCCTTCAGTTCGGGGAGCACCCGCTCTGCGAAGAGCCGGGCCGGCGTGATGGTCTCACGGCCGAAGAACTCGGCGATGAACATCGTGCAGCCGAGTTCGACGTGTCGACGGATCTGCTCGACGACCCGTTCCGGCGAACCGGCGATGGCGAGGTCGCCCCGCGGGTCGCCGAGGTGGCCGCCGAAGATCTTCTCCGCCTGACCGATCGCGGTCTCCGCTGCGGCGTCGTCCTCGGCGATGATCACCAGGCACTGCTGGCTGATGGTGACCTCGGCCGGATCACGGCCGATTCGTCCCATCTCGTCGCGCAGGCGGTCGATCTTGTGGGGCAGGTCGGCCTGGGTCCCGGCGAGGTTGTTCCAGATGTCGGCGAGACGGGCGGCGAGCGGGATGGTGCGCTTCTCCCCCGCACCGCCGATGAGGATCGGCGGGCGGCGGGGCGGCTTGGGGAGGCAGACGACGTCGTCGGCGTGCACGTAGGTGCCGTGGTAGGTGGTGGCGTCGACGGCGGGGTCCCACATCGCACGGAGCAGGTCGACGGTCTCGGCGAGCTGGTCCATGCGCGCCGCGGTGGGCAGGAAGGGCATGCCGAAGTCGGTGTGCTCCCGGGCCATCCACCCTGCACCGAACCCGGGGACGACGCGTCCACCGGCGATCGCGTCGACGGTCGCGACGACCTTGCCGAGATGCGCCGGGTTCCGCATCCCGGTCGGGGTGACGAGGGTGCCGAGCTCGACCCGGTCGGTGACCGCGGCGAGACCGGCGAGGAGCGACCACGCCTCGAGGATCGGGATCGTCGGCGACTGCGGCCCGTAGAGGTGGTCGCAGACCCACAGCGAGTCGAAGCCCATCGCCTCGAACTCGGTCGCCGCAGTCCGGCTCTCCTGCCACGACCGCTTGATCTGCGGCACGGTCACGCCGATGTGGACGTCCTGCACGGCCGGTACCTCTCCCCCCGGGCCGATCGGCCCGCCGGGGCGGATCCTAGGTGCCGGGCTTGAAGACCATCAGGGCGACGACGACGACGAGGAGCAGGTGGCTGGTCCCCATGCCGGCCGCGACCCGGGCGCGTCCCTCGGCGCCCTTGCGGAGCGCCGGGGCGATCACGGCCCCGCCGATGACCATGAGCACGACCCAGATGGCGGTCGACAGGTCGATCCAGAGCTGGCCGAATCCCCACGTCTTCTCGGACAGGCCCATGAGTCCCATGCCGAACACCCAGGTGAGCACGAGCGCCGGGAGGCAGATCCGGAGGTGGAACTTCGCAGCCGCATCGCCGTCGGCCCGCTGCAGTCGTGGCAGCACGAACAGCGGCCCGAACGCCACGACGGCCATGAGCACGTGCAGGACGAGTTGGATCTTGTACGGGGTGCCGGTCACGGGGCGGAACGCTATCGCCGGTCTCAGAGTTGGCGGACGTCGGTCGGCAGACCGAGGACCATCCGCCCGAGCGGTTCGAAGGTCCGCGGGGCGACCATGCCGTGCTGGGTGGCGACGTGGACGTCACGGAAGCAGCGCTGCAGCGGGCTCGAGGACCAGATCGCCGATCCGCCGGCTGCCTCGTAGCAGCGGTCCACGGCCTCGACGCTGCGGCGCATCGCGTTCGTGGCGGCGAGCCGGAGGAGACGGCGGTGCTCGGGGGTGAACGGCTCCCCCGCCTCCGCCGCTGCGGTGCACGTGCCGACCACGTCGGCGAGGAACGCCTTCGACGAGCGGATCGCTGCGTCCGCCTCCGCCGCGTCGATCTGCGACGTCTGGCGTTCGGCGAGCACCTTCGCAGAGCCGAACGGGGTCTTCGCCGTTGCGACGGCAGCGAACTCGTCGAGCGCACGGCGGGCGAGGCCGAGGCCGACGGACGCCACGCCGAGTGCGAGGGCGCCGGTGAAGGAGAACCGGTACAGCGGGCCGTCGACGGTCGGTTCGGCGCGCAGGAACTCGCCCCAACGCCCCTCGGGGACGAACGCGTCCGTCACCGCGTAGTCGTTCGAACCGGTGCCCTTCATGCCGGACACGTGCCAGGTGTCGAGGATCTCGACGTCGTCACGGTCGAAGAACACGTACGGCGTGCGCAGACCGTCGGCCCGGGCGGTCGGTGCGCCGGACTCGTCGACGACCATCACGCCGCCACCGATCCAGGTGCAGTGCGACGTACCCGATCCCCACGGCCAGCGGCCGGTGACCCGGAGACCGCCACCCGGCTGGGGCACCGCGGTGCCCGACGGCATCGCGAACCCGCCGGTCACGGCGCGAGGGTCACCGAAGATGTGGGCACCCCAGTGCGGGTCGAGGAACCCGGACACGAGACCGGACGACGCGCCGATCATCACGCACCAACCGGTCGAACCGTCGTGGTAGGCGACCGTCTCGATCGCGTCGAGCACGGCGGCGACATCGGTCTCGAGACCGCCGTAGGCGCGCGGCACCCACATGCGGAACACCCCGGTGTCGATCAGGTCGTCGACGAGGTCGCGGGGCAGTTGCCGGGCCTGTTCGATCTCGTCGCTGCGCTCGCCGGCGCGACGGGCGACGTCCGCGAGGCGGGCCCGGTCGAAGGTCACACGTTCCGCCGTGGGCGTGCTCATGTCGCGCACGCTACCCCGGTCCGGGTGGGTACGACGGCCCGGCCCGGGTAGCGTCACCGCCGTGATCAGCGTGCTCGCCGGGGGTGTGGGCGCAGCCCGGATGCTCGCCGGACTGCGACAAGTCGTCGACCCTTCGACGATCACCGCGATCGTGAACGTGGGCGACGACGTCGACCTGCACGGTCTGCACGTGAGCCCCGACCTCGACACGTGCACGTACACCCTCGCCGGTGCCATCAACCCCGAGACCGGGTGGGGCCTCGCGGGCGAGACGTGGAACGCGATGGACGCGCTCGAACGGTACGGCGGTCTCACCTGGTTCCGGCTCGGAGACCGTGACCTCGCGACGCACCTCTACCGCACGCAACGTCGTGCCGAGGGAGCGCCGTTGTCCGTGGTGACGGCGGAGATCACCCGGGCGTGGGACCTCCCCGAGCGCATGATCCCCGTCACCGACGACCGGTTGCGCACCATGGTGACGCTCACCGACGGCACCCGGCTGCCGTTCCAGGACTATTTCGTGCGTCTGCGACACGACGTGCCGATCACGGCGGTCGCCGTCGACGGCGCAGCCGATGCACGACCGGCACCGGGTGTGCTCGAGGCGATCCGCACGGCGACCACCGTCGTCGTCGCCCCGTCGAACCCGATCGTGTCGATCGGTCCGTTGCTCGCCGTGCCTGGCGTGCAGGACGCGGTCGCCGCCCGGCGCGACCGGACGGTCGCCGTCTCGCCGATCATCGGTGGTGCGGCGCTGAAGGGGCCGGCCGACCGGATGCTGCGGGAGTTGGGGCACGACGTGTCGGTCGTCGGGGTCGCCCGCCTGTACGCCCCGTTCGCGTCGGTGCTCGTGATCGACGAGGTCGACGCCGCGCTTGCCCCTGCGGTCGCCGACGCCGGGATCCGCCCGGTCGTCGCGCCGACGGTGATGCGCACCCCCGAAGTCGCCGCGGCGCTCGGCCGCACGGTCCTGGAGGTCTGGTCGTGAGTGACGGTGTCCCCGCAGCGGGCGAGCTCCGCATCTTCCCGATCCGCAGCGTGCCCGAGGTGCGCCCCGGCGACGATCTCGGCGGGATGATCGCCGACGCAGCGATCGCGGAGGGCAACCCGTTGCGGGACGGCGACGTCGTCGTCGTCACCCAGAAGGTCGTCTCGAAGGCCGAGGACATGCTCGTCCCGATCGACGCCGACGACCCGCTCTCGCACAAGCCGCTCGTGGAGCGCGAGTCGGTGCGGATCCTGCGTCGCCGCGGCGAGCTCATCGTCTCGGAGACCCGGCACGGTTTCGTCTGCGCGAACGCGGGCATCGACCTGTCCAACGTCGAACGTGGGTACGCGGCGTTGCTGCCGGAGGACTCCGACCGGTCGGCACGCCGGATCCGAGACGTTGTCCGGCACCGCTACGGCGTCGACGTGGGTGTGATCATCTCCGACACCTTCGGCCGACCCTGGCGCCGGGGCCTGACCGACGTCGCGATCGGGGTGGCCGGGATCACCGCGGTCGCCGACCTGCGGGGCACCGAGGACGCCCAGGGCCGGGTGCTGCAGGTGACCGAGGTGTGCGTCGCCGACGAGCTCGCCTCGGCGGCCGAGATGGTCATGGGGAAGGCGTCGGGCATCGCCGCGGCGGTCGTGCGCGGCGTCGACCCGTCGTGGCTCGGCGAGGGGTCGGTGCGCGACCAGGTCGTCCGCAACCCGGCCGAGGACCTCTTCCGCTAGGGGCCGTCAGCGGTCCCCCCGGCCGGCGAAACCGTCCGGGTGGGAGGACTGCCAGCGCCAGTGGTCGGCGCACATGGCATCGAGGTCGCGGCGGGCCCGCCAGCCGAGTTCCGCCTCGGCCTTGGTCGGGTCGGCCCACACGGCCACGGCATCGCCGGGTCGACGGCCGACGACCCGGTGCGGGATCGGTCGTCCGACGGCGCGTTCGGCGGCGGCGAGGACCTCGAGGACGGTGGAGCCGACCCCGGTGCCGAGGTTGAAGGGGCGACATCCCGGCCCGAGCCGGTCGAGCGCGTCGAGTGCGGCGAGGTGCCCCTCGGCGAGGTCGACGACGTGGAGGTAGTCCCGGATGCAGGTCCCGTCGCGGGTCGGGTAGTCGCCGCCGTAGACGGACAGGTGTGCGAGCCGCCCGGCCGCGACCTGCATCACGTAGGGCACGAGGTTGTCGGGGATGCCGTGGGGGTCCTCGCCGATCGCCCCGGAGGGGTGGGCGCCGATCGGGTTGAAGTACCGGAGGAGGACGACCGACCACCCGGGTTCGGCGGCGGCGACGTCACCGAGCAGCCGTTCACCGGCGAGCTTCGTCGCGCCGTAGGGGTTCACCACCCGCAGCGGTGCGTCCTCGTGCACGGGCACCTGGTCCGGTTCGCCGTACACGGTGCAGGAGGACGAGAACACGAGCCGTCGCACGTCGTGGCGCCGCATCGTGTCGACGAGGGTGCGGAGCCCGCCCACGTTGACCCGTTCGTACCCGTCGGGGTCGCGGACCGATTCGGCGACCGACTTCCGGGCGGCGAAGTGGAGGACGGCGTCGATCGGGCCGGCGGAGAAGATGGCTTCGAGGCGTTCCGGGTCGCACACGTCGCCGCGCACGAACACCGGCCGACGGCCGGTGATGCCGGCGATCGCGTCGACCGCCCGTTCGGAGGAGTTCGACAGGTCGTCGACGATGACCACGTCGTGACCGGCCTCGAGGAGTGACACGACGGTGTGGCTGCCGATGTAGCCGGTCCCGCCGGTCACGAGGATCTGTCCGGCCACGGCCGGATCGTACCCGTGTCGGGGTGGCTTCATTCCCCGTCGGGCAGACGGGCGGCGCGCAGCGCTGCGCCGGGTGCGAGATCCGCCCCGTCGCCGAGCACGCTGAGCGCGTGCAGCGACGCGCCGTCGCCGACGGCCGCGCCCGGTCCCACCACGCTGCGGTGCACGGTCGCACCGGCACCGACGGTGCTGCCGGCGCCGAGCACGGACCGCACCACCGTCGCCCCGTCGCCGATGGTGACCCCGGCGGCGATGACGGCCCGTTCCACGTGCGCGGTCGGTGCGACTGTCGCGCTCGGGTGGATCCACGACGCGTCCGGTCCGGTGCGTCGCTGTGCGAGGTCGAGCTGCACCTGCAGGTAGGTCTCGGGTGTGCCGGCGTCGATCCAGTAGGCGTCCGACTCGAGGGCGAACAGCCGTCCCTCGGCGACGACCGCAGGGAACGTCTCTCGTTCGACGGAGACGGCCCGGCCGGCCGGGATGCGAGCGAGGATCGACGGCTCGAGGACGTAGGTCCCGGCGTTGATCCAGTGGCTCGGCGCGCTCTCGGCCGGCGGCTTCTCGATGAACGCCTCGACCCGGCCGTCGCGGTCGATCGGCACGACCCCGTACCGGGACGGGTCGTCGACGGGGCTGAGAGCGATGGTGCCCTCGGCACCGGCGCTGCGGTGCAGGTCGACGAGCTCGGCGATGTCGAGGTCGGTGATGACGTCACCGTTGACGACGAGGAACGGTTCGTCGGCCCGGTCGAGGCCGAGCTCGGCGGCGGCGAACCGGATTGCACCGGCGGTGCCGAGCGGTTCCGGTTCGACGGCGTAGCGCATGCGCACGCCGGCACAGGTCCCGTCGGGGTAGGCCTCGAGGAACGCCTCGGGCCGGTACCCGAGGGCGAGCACGATCTCGTCGACCCCGGCCCGTCCGAGGTGCTCGGCGACCCACTCGATCATGGGTCGGTCGAGCAGGGGCAGCATCTGCTTCGGACGGTGCAGCGTCAGCGGTCGGAGTCGCGTGCCGAACCCGCCGACGAGGACGACGGCGCGCACC
>CAYVOK010000009.1:8115-9625 GCA_964453335.1 uncultured Acidimicrobiaceae bacterium | reverse complement strand
GTGGTGGTCGTCGCGCCCGCGGCGGCGGTCGTGGTGGTCGCCGGGTCGAGATCGGTGAGCTGGTCGAGCAGCGGGATGCTCTCCGGCGCCGGGATGTCGGCCTCGGTGCCGGCGGGCACGAACGCGAGCGTGAACGCCATGCGGTCGCGCACGAACCGCTCGTCCTCGATGTCGGTGGTCACGAACCTCGGTCCGGCGCTGCGGTCGTCCGCGCTGTCCCACACGGCGAGGACGATCGTCCCGGTGCCGCCGCCGGCGCACTCGGTCACGCCTTCCTCGAGCGAACTGCCGTCGGGGAGGGTGATCTTCGTGTCGGAGACCGTCACGCCGACCTCGTCGAGGAACCGGCCGAGCACCGCCCGCTTCCCGCTGCCGAGCGAGGAGAACGGGTGGATGTGGATGATGTTGTCCCCGTGGGAGTGGATACCCACCTTGTCGCCGAGCTTGTCCGCGTACGGTGCGTTGAACGTCGTGCAGTTGTAGAGCCCGAACGCTGCGTGCCAGTGGTCCGCCGAGACCCGCGGTTCGATGCCCTGCGCACTGGCCCGCTGACTGCGGCCGTAGAAGACGAGGACGAGGCCGATCACGACGATCGCAACGATCGACAGCGGGTACGTGCGGTCGCTGCGCTGACGGAGCGAGGAGCCCTTCGAGCTGCGTGCGACCTTCGCGAGCTTCTTGGTGGACGACGTGGAGGGTGCCATGACCCCTCCGAGGCTAGCGACCGGGCGCGGTCGGAGCCTCAGCCGGCGGCCTCGCGGTAGGCGTCGAGGGTGGCCGCTGCGGTCCGTTCCCAGGTGAACGTCCGGGCTCGGACGGCCCCTGCCGTGGCGAGTGCGGCCGCCCGGCCGGGGTCGGCGAGCAGGCCGGCGAGCGCGTCGCCGATGGCGCCGACGTCGTGGGGGTCGACGAGGACGGCGGCGTCACCGGCGACCTCGGCCGTCGCGGTACCGAGGGAGGTGACGACCGGGGTCCCCTGCGCCATCGCCTCGAGCACGGGGAGGCCGAACCCCTCGAAGGTGGACGGGTAGCAGAAGGCCGCCGCACCGGCGTAGAGCGCGTCCCGTTCGACCGCCGGCAGGAACCCGAGCACGTGCACCCGGTCGCCGAGCGGTGCGACGAGCGTGCCGATCTCGACACCCCAGCCGGCGGGCCCGACGAGCACCAGGTCGACGTCGGTCCGGTCGATGCGGCGGAACGCCTCGACGAGTGCGGGCAGGTTCTTGCGGGGTTCGAGCGTGCCGACGGCGAGGACGTAGGGCCGGCGCAGACCGTGCCGGGCGGTGACCGTATGGACGGTCGCCAGGTCGGCCGGTGCGACGCGGACGCCGAGGGGGACGACGCGGAGGCGGGCCGGGTCGATGCCCGCGGCCGCGCAGTCGGCGCGGGTCGCCTCGGACGAGCACAGCACGAGGTCGGCGTCGGCGGCGGTGTGTTCGAGTGCCCGGGCGAAGAACCGCCGACCGTTGCGGGTGAACGGTGTCGGGTCGTGGAGGTGTGCGAGGTCGTG
>CAYVOK010000009.1:0-8015 GCA_964453335.1 uncultured Acidimicrobiaceae bacterium | reverse complement strand
GGGTCGTCGGGCGGCACGGGGACGTGGTGCACCGGTGAGTTCGACCCGGTGACGTCGAGGACGAGTTCGGCGAGGTCGGCGAGGCGGATCTCGTCGTCGCTGCCGAGGTTCACCGGGCCGGTGTGGTCGACCTCGAGGAGGTCGAGGAGGAGGCGGACCTCGTCGTCGACGTAGGCGAAGCTGCGGGTCCGGTTGCCGTCGCCGGCGACGGTGAGCGGTTCGCCCCGGAGCGCCTGGGCGAGAAGGGTCGGCACGACACGCCCGTCGTCGACGCGCAGTCGGGGTCCGTAGGTGTTGAAGATCCGGGCGATGCGGACGTCGACGCCGTGGCAGCGGTGGTAGGCGACCGTGATGGCCTCGGCGAACCGTTTCGCCTCGTCGTACATGCTGCGCGGCCCGACCGGGTCGACGCTCCCCCGGTAGTCCTCGGTCTGCGGGTGCACCTCGGGGTCGCCGTACACCTCCGAGGTCGACGCCAGCAGGAACCGCGCACCGTGTTCCCGGGCGAGTTCGAGCGCCCGCCGTGTGCCAGCCGATCCGGCGGCGAGCGTCTCGACGGGGAGTCGTCGGTAGTGCACCGGCGACGCCGGGGATGCGAGGTGGGCGACGACGTCGACGTGGCCGTCGACGGGCAGGGCCCGGGTCACGTCGGCGCGGACGAAGCGGAACCGTGCATCGGCGGCGTGGCGGATCAGGTTCGCGGGTCTGCCGGTCGACAGGTCGTCGACCGCGGTGACGCGGTCGCCGCGGGCGAGCAGCGCGTCGCAGAGGTGACTGCCGAGGAATCCGGCTCCGCCGGTGACGACGACGTGCGCCACGGCCCCTCAGCCCCGACCGATGCCGCGGTAGGTGAACCCGAGTCGTGCGATCTCGCCCCGGTCCAGGAGGTTCCGGGCGTCGACGATGTTGCGTGCGGCGAGCACCTCGGCGACCTTGCCGAGGTCGGCGTCGCGCAGTTCGTCCCATTCGGTCAGCACGACGAGGACCCGCGCCCCGTCGCACGCCGTGTACGGGTCGTCTGCGATCTCGACCTCGAGCCCGGCGGGAGGTCGTCGCACGGTCGGGTCGTAGGCGCACACGCGCGCCCCGGCGTCGACGAGGCGGCGCAGGATCTCGGTGGCGGGGGAACCACGCAGGTCGTCGGTGTCGGCCTTGAAGGTGAGGCCCCAGGCGGCGATCCGCACGCCGGCGACCGAACCACCGGCGAGGGCGACGACCTTGCCGACCACCCGGTCGAACTGGGCACGGTTCGCCTCGACCGCGTGCCGGAGGAGACCGAAGTCGTAGCCGTGCGCGGCGGCGATGGCGAGGAGCGCGTCGGTGTCCTTCGGGAAGCACGAGCCACCCCACCCGGGGCCGGGACGCAGGAAGTCGTGGCCGATGCGACGGTCGTGGCCCATCCCGTCGAGCACGTCGTCGACGTCCGCCCCGACGGCCTCGCACAGGGCGGCGACGCCGTTGCAGAAGCTGAGCCGTGTCGCGAGGAACGCGTTCGATGCGTACTTGATGGTCTCCGCCGAGATCGGGTCGGTGACGACCACGGGGACGCCCGCCGGGGCGTGCAGCGCGACGACCCGACGGGCCGCGGCCCGGTCGTGGGATCCGACGACGATCCGGTCCGGACCGAGGAAGTCGCTGATGGCCGCACCCTCCCGCAGGAACTCAGGGTTCGCGACGACGGCGACGTCGGTGCGGCCGAGCGCCGCCGCGACCTGTTCGTGGGCGCCGACGGGCACGGTGGACTTCGTGACGACGGTCGTGCCCGCCCGCAGGTCCGGTCCGATCGCCGTCGCTGCGGCCGTGACGGCGGAGAGGTCGGCGGCACCGTCGGCTCGGCGCGGGGTCGGCAGGCAGAGGTAGACGAACTCCGCGTCGCGCACGCCGGCGGCCGGGTCGTCGGTGAAGCCGAGGCGTCCTGCCGCCCGGGCCTCGGAGAGCACCCGGTCGAGGTCGGGTTCGTGAACCGGGACCTCACCGGCCCGCAGCCGGGCGATCTTGTCGGCGTCGACGTCGACGCAGGTGACCTCGTGACCGACGTGGGCGAGACACGCCCCCGTGGTGAGTCCGACGTATCCGCTGCCGACGACCGAGATGCGGGCCATCCGTCACTCCTTCCGTCGTCCACCCGGACGATCGGTCGGATGTTCCCCTCGGCGCGGTCCGTCAACCGCGCTGCGCCTGCGGCGTGCTCAGCGGCAGATGGTCGACACGTCGCCGGTGGGCACGATCCCGTAGCGCGGGGCCGTCGTCGACGACGCGGGCGTTGCGGGGACCGACGTCACGACGGCCGTCGGGGACGGCCGAACGACCGCGGTGGTGGAGGACACGGGTTCGGGGACGTCCTCGGGTCGGACGGCACCCCGGAACAGCCCGAGGACCGGTTCGGCGTCGCGGGTCACGAGACGCACGATCGACGCGCCCGCAGCGGTCGTGTCGAACGTGACGGGGAGGGAGAAGGAGCGCAACTGCGACGGTTCGAACGCCCGGTACGCGGTGACGAGGTCGAGGATCCGTCCGGCGTCGAGGCCGTCGTCGACGACGATCCCCTCGAGGCCGGTGTCGACGAGGCGCTTCGCCGTGACCGGGTTGCGCAGCCCGCGTTCGACCGCCCGTTCGAGGGCGCGGCGCACGAAGTCCTGCTGGCGGCTGATCCGGCCGAGGTCGGACGTCGGGTCGTCGACCCAGCGCCCGGTGTCGGGGTCGAGGTACTCGAAGTGGCGGCTGCGGACGTAGGCGAGCGCTTGCGCGCCGCCGAAGGTGACACAGCCCGGTTCTTCGATCAGCAGCCCGGTGTAGTCGTCGCGCACCCCGGTGGTGAGCGGCACCCGTACGCCGCCGACGGCGTCGACGAGCCGTTCGAACTCGGCGAAGTCGACCTGCACGTAGTGGTCGATCGGGATCTCGAAGTTCGACCTGATGGTCTCGATCAGCAGTTCCGGTCCGCCGGTCGGGAGGGCGGCGTTGATCTTCTCGTTCCACCCGCGGTCGCCCAGCTCGACCCAGAGGTCGCGCGGGAACGACAGCATCCACGCAGAGGTGGTCGACGGTTCGATGCGCAGCACCATGATCGTGTCGGAGCGCAGCGACCCGTTCAGCCCCTCGGCGTCGCGTTGCGCCCGGACGTCGTCGTCGGGCGAGAGACCATCCGCGCTGTCGACACCGACGATGAGCACGTTGCGCGGTGCGTCGTCGCCGAGTTCCGCCCCGGGGGAGCCGAGCGCCCGGCTGAGGTCGACGGTCCGCAGTCGACCGGCGGTGCTCTCCGCCGCGACAACCACGCCGGCGGTCGCGACGCAGCACAGGGTGAGCACGACCCCGAGGGCGACGCAGAGCCGCTGCCGCGCCGTCCGCCGCAACGGCACGTCGGCGGGAGCGGACTCGGACACGGTCGGCGATGCTAGCGACGGGGTCGTCGCAGCGGTTCAGCCCGCGTTGCGCAGGTGTTCCACGTCGGCCGACGCGTACGTGCGGCGCACTCCGTCGACCTCGACGACGAGGTGACCCTCCGGGGTCACGTCGACGGCCCGTCCGACGACGGCGGGGACTCCTCCGGGGAGTTCGAGGCGGACGGTGCGCCCGAGCGTGCACGATGCCGCCCGGTAGGCGTCGAGCAGGTCGGTGCCGTCGTTCCGGCCGCCGTCCGTCCCGATCCGGTCGATCCACACCTCGAAGCGGCGGAGGATCGAGACGAGCAGCTCGCACCGGTCGACGGGGCCGGCGACGAGCCGGTCGAGGGACGCCGCGGTGTCGACGATGTCGGCGGGCAGGTCGTCGGGTCGGTGCACGTTCATGCCCATGCCGATCACCACGGCGTCGACCCTGCCGCCCGCCAACCGCGACTCGGCGAGGATCCCGGCGAGCTTGCGTTCCTGCGGTCCGTCCGGGCCGTCGACGCCGGCGAACACGTCGTTCGGCCACTTCAGCCCGACGCCTTCGGCACCGAGGTCACGGACCGCTTCCACGGCGGCGAGACCGAACGCGAGCGTCGTGCGGTGCACCGCCTCGAGGGCGACGGCGGGCCGGACGAGCACCGAGACGAGCAGCGACGCACCGGGCGGGTCGAACCACGTGCGCCCCTTCGTCCCCCGTCCGGCGCTCTGGTGGTCGGTGACGAGGACGGTGCCGTCGGGTGCCCCCTGCGCAGCGGCGTCGAGCAGCACGGTGTTGGTCGAACCGATCTCGGCGACCCAGTCGATCCGGGCGAACCGGGTCCCGGCGAGCGCCGCCCGGGCGGGGGCCTCGAGGCCCGATCTCGCACCGAGGGGGTCGGGTCGGCTATTCATTACGCGTGTTTTCCAAGGTGCTCATCGCCAACCGCGGGGAAATCGCCGTCCGGGTCATCCGGGCGTGTCGTGAACTCGGGATCCCGACCGTAGCGGTCTACTCCGAACTCGACCGAGAGGCCCTGCACGTCCGACTCGCCGACGAGGCGTTCGCGCTCGGAGGCCGGACGGCCGCCGAGAGCTACCTGAACACCGAGGCGATTCTCGACGTGATCGCCCGGTCGGGTGCCGACGCCGTCCACCCGGGTTACGGGTTCTTCTCGGAGAACGCCGACTTCGCCCGGGCGATCACCGAACGGGGTGTGACCTTCATCGGTCCGCCGCCCGAGGCGATCGAGGTCATGGGCGACAAGATCTCGGCCCGTCTCGCCGCCGCCCGTGGTGGCGTGTCCGGCGTGCCCGGCACGACCGAGTTCATCACCGACGCGTCGCAGGTCGTCGCGTTCGGCAAGGAGTACGGCTACCCGATCGCCATCAAGGCGGCGTACGGCGGTGGCGGGCGCGGCATGAAGGTCGTGCCGGACGAGGCGTCGATCCCCTCGGCGATCGAGTCGGCGCAGCGCGAGTCGAAGGCGTACTTCGGCCGCGACGAGATCTACATGGAGCGGTACCTCGAGAAGCCGCGCCACATCGAGATCCAGGTCTTCGGCGACAAGCACGGCAACTACGTGTACCTCGCCGAACGTGACTGCTCGGCGCAGCGTCGCCACCAGAAGCTCATCGAGGAGGCGCCGGCCCCCGGTCTGCCCGACTCGATCCGCACGGCGATGGGTGATGCTGCCGTGGCGGTCGCCCGGGCGTGCGGGTACACGAACGCCGGCACGTGCGAGTTCCTCTACCAGGACGGCGAGTTCTTCTTCCTCGAGATGAACACGCGTCTGCAGGTCGAGCACCCTGCGACCGAACTCGTGACCGGTCTCGACCTCGTCGAGTGGCAGCTCCGGGTCGCTGCGGGCGAGCGCCTGCCGCTCGCCCAGGAGCAGGTCACCGTCACCGGGCACGCGATCGAGGTGCGCATCAACGCCGAGGATCCGGCCGGCGGGCGCTTCATGCCCTCCCCCGGTCCGATCACGAAGCTCCGCGTCCCCTCCGGCTACGGCGTCCGCTGGGACGGCGGGTACGAGGCCGGCGACGAGATCAGCCAGTACTACGACAACCTCGTCGGCAAGCTCATCTGCTGGGGCCGTGACCGTGACGTGGCGATCGCCCGCACGATCCGTGCGCTGCGCGAGTTCGAGATCGCGGGCGTGGCGACCACGATCCCCGCCGACATCGCGATCCTCGAGCACCCGGACTTCTCGGCGGTGGAGCACTCCACGAAGTGGGTGGAGACGACGCTCGACCTGTCGGGTGTGGTGTCGGGCAAGGGTGAGCCCGCCGCTCCGGCGACGGAGGACGGCGAGGCACCGCGGGTGCGACGCACGGTCGACGTCGAGGTCGACGGCAAGCGGTTCAGCGTGGCCATGTGGGTGCCCGAATCTGCACCGGTGGTCGCGGTCGCCGGTGGTGGCGCTGCTGCCGCACGGACGCCGCGTCCCCGCCGCAGCGCGGCCGGCGGTGCCGGTGGCGGCTCGGGCAACGTGGCCGTCCCGATGCAGGGCACGATCGTGAAGGTCCTCGTCGCCGAGGGCGACGCGGTCGAGGCCGGTCAGACGGTGTGTGTGCTCGAGGCGATGAAGATGGAGAACAACATCGCCGCCGAGAAGGCGGGCACCGTGAAGGCCGTCAAGGTCTCCCCCGGCGACACCGTCGGTTCGGGCGACATCGTCGTCGTCATCGAGTGACGTCGCTCGCCGGTGCCGTCACTCGGCGGCATCCGCGAGCAGCTCCGACAACGAGGGGTGCACGAGCAGCGAGTCGAGGATGTCCCCGACCCGCAGCCGGTTCGTGACCGCGACCGCGATCACCGAGATCAGCTCGGCCGCGTTCCGGCCCACGATCGATCCGCCGAGGATCACACCGGTGACCGGGTCGGAGATGACCTTCACGAACCCGCGTGTGTCGTTGTCGATGAGCGCCTTCGGTGACGACGCATAGGGGACCTTCGTGACCCGGATCTTCCGGCCGGTGGCGAACGCCTCGGCCTCGGGCAGACCGACGTCGGCGATCTCCGGTTCGGTGAAGATCGCCGATGCCGCCATGTCGTAGTCGAGGTGCCGGTGCTCGAGCGCGTGGAGGCCCATCACGTGCTCGGCGATCTTGCGGCCCTGCATTGCAGCGACCGACGACAGCGGCAACTTCCCGGAGACGTCGCCCGCCACGTAGACGTGCGGGACGTTCGTCTGCAGGTGATGGCCGACGGTGACGGGGAACCCGCGGTCGTCGAGGCCGACACCGGCGGCGTCGAGACCGATGCCGTCGACGTTGGGCACCGAGCCGATGGCGAGCAGCACGTGGCTGCCCGTGACGATCCGCCCGTCGTCGCATTGGATGCGGAGGGCGTCCGCACCGTCTTCGCCCGTGCGTTCGATGCCGGTCGCCTTCGCGCCCTTCAGCAGGGCGACACCCCGGGCGAGGAAGTTCTCCTCGAGGGCGGCGGCGACCTCGGCGTCCTTGGCGGGCAGCACCTGCTGGCGGGACACGATGAGGGTCACCCGGGAGCCGAGCGAGGCGAACATGTGCACGAACTCCACGCCCGTCACGCCGGAGCCGACGACGACGAGGTGTTCGGGCAGGGTGCGGGGCGGGTAGGCGTCGCGGGTCGTGAGGACGCGGTCGCCGTCGGGTTCGGCCCAGTCGGGGATGCGCGGCCGGCTGCCGGTAGCGACGAGGACGGCGTCGGCGTCGAGTTCCTCGGTGCCCTCGGCCGTCTCGACGACGACACGATTCGGTCCGACGAGGCGTCCGGTGCCCCGGTGGAGCGCGACGCCCTGGCTGCGCAGCAGGTCGCTGGTGCTCGTCTCGAGCCGGTCGACGATGCCGCCGATGCGGGTCCGCAGCGCGTCGAGGTCGACGGTCCCGCCGGTGTCGACGAGCCCGAACCCGCCGGAGCGACGCAGGAACGCCATCGCCCCGCCGGTGGCGATCATCGCCTTGGACGGGATGCAGTCCCACAGGTGGGCGGCACCACCGACGATGTCGCGTTCGACGAGGCTCACGTGGGCGCCGAGGCGCGCCGCGTACGTCGCCGCCTGGTGCCCGGCGGGTCCCCCGCCGAGGATCACGAACCGCAGGGCCATGGGCGCAGGCTACCGGCGGGACGGGCCGACCCTCACCCGAAGCGGGGCATCACCTGCGTCGCGTAGAGCTCGAGCGAGGTGAGGTCCGTCGCGCGAGCTGGGGGCCCCGGAGCGAAATGGTTCTTGGATGCGGACCGAAATTGCACGCACGATTGGTGGAGAGCAGCAGCGCAGCATGGAGCGCGTGCGATTCGGTACGCGTCTGCGGCGGTCGGGGGCGTCGCTGCTTGTATGCGCGTTGGCGACCACGATCTCGTTCACGACACTGCACCTGTCGCCAACGCTCGCCCTGGCGTCCAACCACACATTCACGAACAGGACCACCAGCGACGGACTCGGCGACAACGCCGTGCAAGCGGTGTTTGCGTCGGGATCCACCGTGTACGCGGCAACCGCACTCGGGTTGAGCATCTCCACCGACGGCGGGGCCACCTTCACCAACCGAACCACCAGCGACGGACTCGGATTCGACTTTGTGTTCGGGGTGTTTGCGTCGGGATCGACCGTGTACGCGGCGACCGCACTCGGGTTGAGCATCTCCACCGACGGCGGG
>CAYVOK010000008.1:85137-130957 GCA_964453335.1 uncultured Acidimicrobiaceae bacterium | reverse complement strand
TGCTACTACTATTGCAGCAGGTGCAGTAGATAATAATATGTTAGCTAATTCTGGCATTTCTTTGACTGTGGATGGCGGTGCAGCTGATTCTGTTTCTCTGGGAGAATCAATTAATTTTGTATCAGGATCTAACATAACAATTACTGCCTCTGCTGATAACCAAATTACTATTGCTTCTAGCGGAACATTCTCCGGTAATGCTGACACAGCTAGTACTTTGGAAACGGCAAGAGATATTGAACTTACGGGGGATGTTACTGGTACAGTTAGCTTTGATGGTTCTCAACACGTACAAATTGCTACTACTATTGCAGCTAGTATAAGTACTAATGTAACGGGTAATATTACAACTACCGATCTTACTTTATCCGGTACCCAAGTAACAGCTACAGGCGCTGAACTTAACTATCTTGACATTACTACTGCCGGCTCAACTGAAGCATCTAAAGCCTGGGTTAGCGATGCATCTAATAACATTACGCATGCGGGCAATATAACTATCTCAGGGCTTGGTAACGGCTTATCTATAAATAACGGAAATCTTAGTGTAACAGGCGATGCCACGTTTAACAGTAAGCTCCAACTGAATGGAGAGTTAGCCACAATCGACTCTAATAACCTTAGAGTAGAAGATTCCCTTGTCCAGCTAAATTACAATGGAGCAAGTATCTCAGGTACTAGGGATATGGGTATATTTGGCGTAACTAACTCGGCAGATACATCTGTAATCTCTGGTATAGTATTGGATGGTAGTGATAGTATCTGGAAAGCAGCTATAGCTTCATCTCCAGGCAATGATAACTACTTGTCTATAACTGGCTATAGAACTTTCATGGCAAATAATTTCATATCAAAGGGTGTTAGGGTATTATCAGCTAATGGTAGCTCAACAATCTCTGACTCTGTTATTGTTATGACCTCAGACGCCACTACCTTAACCTTGCATACAGCAGATGCTACTAGCCAAGGTCAATCAATAACTATTATTGGCGGTGTTAATGGGGGGCACTCAGTGACTATTAGCGGAGTAACTGCTATTGGGGGAGCTAGTACAATAACTCTTACATCTAAAGAAACATGCACTGTCGTGTCAGCTAACAACGGGTGGTATATAGTTAGCAAGTATACGTCGGTATAAATACAATTACCCTAGATAAAACAATCTAGGAGTAGCAATGGGTAATTTAGTCTCACAGATAGCATATAGGTATTCTAAGACGGTATTTTCATTTTTAAAAAGGGAAGCTGACTCGGCTTATTTTAATTATCAGACACTGCAGTTTATACCTAATCAGAAGATTCATCTTACTTTAGACGAGCAAACAAGATCTAAATTTAGAATTCCATTTATAGAGGTAGGGCCTGGAAATTATAGATGGCAGGTAGACTGCACTCAGTTTCTAGATGGAGTGTATTCTATCGAAACACACGAAATACTAGCGGGCGTAGAGTACTCAACCATAGATAGCTACTCAGTTAATATAGAAAACGGAGAAGTTCAAGTATCGGCTCTAGAGTTATCTCTTGAGACAGCACCAAAGCTTAGTTTGTTCTGCTACATACGCAGAACTTATGACGATAAGTACTACACTGTACTAGGAGACTTTATAGACTTTGATATACTATCTGATTCTCAAGAAACTAGGGAGTCATTCCGTATACCGTTTGTTGAGTTGGAGCCTGGCAAGTACAACGTTAATAGATCGCTTTCAGACTTTCCAGACGGTGCGTATACTATAACTGTGTACTCATTAAAGCCTGATGGTTTAGAAATAAAAGCAGGGCTGCCTAGTACTATTAATATACTAAACGAAAGACAGGAAAGAGGGTTGTCGTTTGACACTGTTTATTTATCTCACGATACCAAAGAAAATGATTTCCTGAGGTATGTAAAGCCAAACGGTGAACCAATTGCCGGAGCTAGTATATACGTGTTCGAGACAAACAAGTATACATCTAATTCTTTTGATGGAGCTTTAGGTATAACATTTACTGCTCCAGATGGCAGGTGGGTTAGCCCTATACCCGTAAAGGCTGGTGTAGACTACTCTATAGTTTTTTACTTAAAAGATAGTTTCGGGCCTGATAAAGTAAACATAAGCATGTAGGAGTTTTAAATGGCAGTTCAAGGTACACCAATACAAAAACAAAACTCAAAATACTCTGGATGGATTTTAACCCCAGACGACGTGAGAATGTTTATGCGGGATTACCCAAACATGAATATTCTTTTAGCTGACAGAGAGTTCTCTGACGAAGAAATAGAAAGAGCGTTTAAGATGGTGTTGAGTCAAGGTAACATAGTTGCCAGGCCGACTACATACACTGAAGTTTCTTTTCCTAACGCTTACGTTCTTCAACTTGGAGTTGCTGCGTATTTACTAAGAACAGAAAGCTTTAGGCAGTTGAGAAACCAAGCGCAGTTCCAAGATGGTAATATACAGCCTGTTGGTATAGACACTAAACAGGGTGAATACCTACAGCAATCAGCTCAACTTAACTCTGAGTTTCAGCAGCTACTAACCCAGATAAAGGTAAATGAAAATCTAAATACTTTCGGCATGATGAAGTCACCATCAGCGCAGACTGCGTACATCAGATGATACCTAAAATAACAAGTATTAAAGAAGTATTCCCAGAGTTTACTCACATACAGTGGACTGTTGAAGATCCTAATGGCACAGCTGGAAACTTTGAGGTACTAAGAAGCACTTCACCAGAAGGGCCGTTTGAAACAATAGCTCAGTTACCAACAGCAAGTTATTACTTTAGGGACTATGACCCTGGATACAGAGATTCATTGCAGTATCCACTGTATTACAGAATAAGAGTACAGTCTATAGTAAACCCCGATGAATGGGCTATATCAGAGCCTAGAGCTTTTAATTACGAGAATATTCATAGCACTCAACCACATAGAGCTAGGCTAGTTAGGGTAGCTAGGCACAACCTCAAAGTTACCTTAGAGAGACTAAATGGAACTCCGTTCTGGCTTTTAAAAAAGAAATACTTCGGTGAGCGCTGCCATACTTGCTACAACGCAATAACCCAAGACGTAATAGTTTCCAGGTGTGGAGAATGCTTTGGTACATCTAATACCGGGGGGTACTGTGCTCCAATAAAGGTTTGGCTAAAAATAGACCCAGATAACGTTACTTCTACATTTGGCATAGGCGGCGAGTCAAAGGCTAACGTTGTAGGAGCGGTAATGCTTGATTACCCTAAGGTAGACTCAGGCGATTTACTTATAGACTGCGCTAGAAACTCAAGATACTCTGTAGCTAGAGTTAACGCGACCAGCTCTAGCTCTGTGGTAGTACATCAAGAGTTACAAATATCTGAGCTATCTAGACACGCTATAGAATACTCAATACCAGTGGAGTTAACATGACGCAAGTAATAGTAGAAAAGCACCCTTTAGTAGGTGACAAAACATCAATAGATGTAATAGGATTGTTTGTAGCTATTATAAGGGAAAGATTCGCTTTTAATGGTGCAGAGTTTCCCTGGAAATGGGATAGCAACGAAACTCTATCAAAGATTTTTATAGACGCTGGTGGCGTAGATACATACGGTAATAACGATGCTAGGCCTGGTATTTTTATTGATAGGTCAAGTATAGTTTATTCAAAAGTAGCTGTTAATAATATGGCTGACTATAACCTTAGAAACTCAGATAGAACATACGTCTGTAAGGCTACTGGGTCAGTAGCTATAGACTGTGTCTCCAAGAATAGGGGTGAGAGTTCTATACTAGGAGATCTATGCGCAACGCATTTGGTTATGTCGGATGATTTATTTAGAAGAGTTTATAATTTTCAAGACATAGGTCCAGTCAGCTTAGGTAATACTCAGCCATGGGAAAAGGACGATAGGGTATTTGTAAGTAGGGTTGAGTGCGAATTTACACACGATGTGTTCTGGACTTATGCGCCAGCCTCTGTAAGAATCGAAAGAATAAATGGTATAATACTACCACAGCTAAATTGAAAGTCAATTCCCTATCATAAAATTAGTAATGATATTGCAACCACCAGGAGGTAACTATGCCAAGACCAATAGTAGAGATTCATCAAAAAATCTTAAACCCGGTTATAACACCAAACGACCCAGAACAATCAGTGTGTATTGTAGGCTTACATGCAGTAAACCGCTCAGGGGTTGTTATTGGGCAAGCTAAATTTAATGCAGAAGACTTTCAACAAACAAACCCAAACCAATTTGCTGAGTATACAGTTGACGAAGCAGGGGTTATTATTAACTCCGATTTGGATTTGGGGACAAAAACAATAGATGGCGATTTATTCTGTGAATTAACAAACATTAAAAAGCAAGTTGGTTCTAAAGTTTCTTTTAGTAACTTCAGTGCTTTTGGTACACGACTACCAAGAGAAGTTATTCTACATGATAACTTTAGTGGTAATATAAACACATCTGCGTCAGAGTGCTTTATTAGTGTATCTCCTAAGTCAACACTTAGAAATGTTGTTTCAGTTAGTCTAGGGGCTGGACAATTAAACCTGGCAACAGGTGCGGTTTCTGGTAGCTCTTCTAACTCAGTAGCTGTAGTTTCTGCTATAGCAGAGTTATTACTTAACTCTACAAGTATTACATTTTCAGGCTTAGCTGGATTAACATATAAAGCTATAGCTAGAGCAGCAGACAAAATATACATTTACGGAACCAACGCTGACTCAGAAAAAGCATTGCATGACGCCGGGAATACTTTGACTGATATGGCTATGTCAGTAGGTAATATAGTTATAAGCGGATTTAAGTTTAGTATTACGGACGCTGAATCACAGGTAGTTGCTATAGATTCTTTTGATATAGCTACTGGAACAGCTATTCTAGCTTCTGATATTAGATTCTGTTCTATTTCATCCGGCGGAGATAACTTAAAAGGTTCTTCTGTATGCAGCGTGAGCAGCTCAGATGTAGAAATATTTTCAGAAGCAAATTCAAAGTTAGTAGTAGTGTCCTCCTCAAGCGGTGATGCTACATTTAAACTAAGTAAGAATGCTCTTGTAGCAGCTGGTGTAGTTGAATGCAGCGTATCAGCTAGCTACACAGTCGCATTAACTGGTTACTCAGATAAACTACGTTCAGTTGATCAAGTAACAGTAGATCTATTGGGTTTGCCTAGTTTAGACAATCAACTTTGTCTAGCTGCTAAGCTAGCTCTAGCTAATGCTGGTCTAACATCTATAAAAGTATTGTCTTTAGATCTAACCCCAGCTGAAGGTAGCTTGGCCATGAAATCTCTTGATCAAGCGTATACAGATGCTTTAGCAATAATAAACAATGATCCAGATGTATATGCGATTTGCCCACTTACAACGGATATTCAAACAATTAAAAAGTACAAGACTTCTGCTGAAGCTATGTCACTACCAAAAAAAGGTAAGTTTAGAATTGTGTTGGGGTCATCAGAAGGTGCCCCAAATGTTGATTTTATAGTAGGATCAAACAAATCTCCTGTACAAAGTGGGTCTATAGTAAATGGGAATATTGCAGACTCAGAACAAAACTTCCGAGCAAGCTACTCAAAAGTTTTGGAGGGAGACACAATTGTAGTAACAGACTCAGCAGATAATATAAGAAGTGGGATTGTTAGCTCAGTAACAACTTCAACTCTTAATATTACTTGGACTGTTGCACCAGCTAATGGCGACTGCACTTACTACGTGATGCGAGATATATCTGGGCCTATGGGTAAAGACAGACAAATCGAATTACTACAAGCTCTTGCCAATGAATTAAGCAGTAATCGTTTGCTTATGGTATTCCCTGGTATTTGCTCAGTGTATGTAGACGGAGTTGATTACCCTAATGTTGATAGTTATTTCTTAACTTCAGCACTAGCAGGTATCATGGCAGGTATAGAAGCTCATAGACCAAAGAATAATATATCAGTAACAGGCATAACTGGTTTGACAGGGTCTAACCTTAGCAGGTTTAACGAAGATCAAATTGAGGCCATATCTGATGCTGGATTCTTTGTATTTATCCAGGAAACGGTGACATCAGCGCCATTCTGCATGCACCAAGTAATGACTAAGTATGGGCAAGCTAAGGGCGTACAGGAATTAACAGAACTAAGTGTTATAAACAACTTCGACTTTGTATCTAGATTCTTCAAGAGGTCTGTGGAACCCTATCTTGGTACTTACAATATAACTTCAGATACTCTCGGTCTTATGCGAGCTAGTTTGGATAGCGCAATAGCTACTCTTAGATTGAGAGTTAGGCCACAAATAGGAGCTCCAATTCTATCAGCAACTGTAGAACTTATTAGACAAGCAGACTATGATAAAGGTACAGTAGAGTCTAGAATTTCTGTAGTATTGCCAAAAGTTCTAAACAAGATAGTACTAGAAATAGTATCAGCATAAGGAGACAGTTAAATGGCAGAACAATCAAATACCCCAATACACAATCAGGGCTTCGCTGGATGGAATCCACAAGGTACTAACATAGAACGCCTAATGGATAACGCGGCTTATACAAGTGCCCACCCTGATGATACTTTAGTACTAGTAGGCCCTAGTAGGTTTGTAGACGTAACTCCTGAGAATTTGAAAGCAGTTGGTCTATTGCAGACTATGACTGTATCGCAGCAAAGACAAGTTACTCCAGCGATGGCTATAGGCTCTTCTAGAATGTACATGTTACCTATGAAAGCCCAAACATCTTTCAGTATCGAAAGATTATTTTGCAAAGGTAGAAATCTCCAAAGAGCGTTACTAAGGGGTATAAACGCAGTTGGGGATAATGAGGTGCATGGGGTTTTAAATCCACTAGAGAATGCGCACGCAGCGGGTAACCCAGGTATGGTTTTTAACATGGACTCTGAGCTAGGCTTAATACCATTTGGCATGGCTGTTATGTTTCGTAATAAGTCTGGTCAAGATATAGGCAGTTTCTATCTGGAATCTTGTATGTTCCAGAGCTACCAGATAGGTATAAATGCTGGACAGAATACAATAGTAGAAGGTATACAGGGCGTTTGCGACAGGATAAATCCAATAAGTCTAAGTACTAACTATACCGGAACTTTCTTTAATCCAACTGGCGGTGACAATGCTTTCTCTGTGTCTAGCACAGCCACAGACTATGAAATGAAGAGTGTCATTAAGTAGCTTAACTTGAGGGGCTAGACTGTATGTGGTATAGAATTAATAAACCACAACGCTAGGAGGCTACGTGTTACCTGCAGGAAACTACATAGGCGAGGTATTATCTGTTAACTCTTCGGAATATTCAGTACAAGTAAAAATAAATAACTACGGTGGATACAACTCAGCAACTCCGATAGTAGCTACTCCATTAGGAATACATGGCGGAAACTCAGATGGGAGCTCTGGTATATCAATGCCAGAAATAGGGTCTATAGTATTTATATCTATACCATCTGGAAGTAACTCAAGCCAAACAGCTTATATACTAGGCTACGCTAAGGAGCCTAGTAGGCGTAAGCCAACATCTGACTACTCTTCTGAACTAGATCCAGTTCAGACAATGCTAGAACCTCTAGGATATTTTAGGGGGTCGTCCAACCCTGATGTATTACCTGGTGACTACAGCGTGTCAAGCTACAGTGGTAGCAAGCTAAGTATAACTTCCAGTGGAGATGCAATTCTTAGTAGCTCCACAGCTCATGTTGGAGTAGGATCAACATTTGGCAAGACGTATACTAAAACCTCAGCAAATGAATCGTATAGTAAATACGATGTAGCTAGTATAGATATACTACGAGACAGAATACAAGTTGCTGCAAATATATCTGATACTAGCGCAAGAGATACAATTAAAACAGATGGCAAAATAACAAACGATACTTTCATATCTATCGGAGGAGACTCTGCTATTAGTATAGAATACTCAGGATCCAAAAAACCAGCTATATTCTCTATAAGTAAATCAGGTGAAATACTAATACGTGGGTCAAAAGTAACTATAGACTCGGATAACAATGTGGCTACTAACGATAATAATAGCAAAATACTAGGAGATTTAACTACAGAAGTTTCCGGGAAATATACACTAATAGCTGGTGAGATAGGCCTTGAATCTAAGGGTAATCTATCAACTGTAGTTGGCGGTAATATGTCGTTATCCACTACTTCCGACACTAGTATGTATTCTGGAGGTATGCACAAGCATGTAGTATCTGGGCCAAGTATATTAAAGCAAGGACCTATGGCATTAATAGCTGGCTTAAACGATGGGCTAACACTACAATGTGACTCTGGGTCTGCAATTATAAAAGCAGGCAGTAAACTTCCAGGAACTACAACAATCTCAAAACCTCAGATACGACTTGAATCGGACAGTGGCGGAGATGTAATAGTACAAAGTTCAATGAGTGTTGGTGGTGCTATGACAACAGGATCTATAGTAATGTCAAGTCCTATGCCAGCTAGTATTACTGGAGCAGGTGGGTTAGGTAACTATGGTATAGTCTTAAATTCGCCCTTATGTATGCTAGGAAATTATCCTGGGGTAGAACTTACGCCGCCTAACCTACCTAATTTATTCTTACCGCCAATACCAATAGTAGGAAATGAACCTTTGGCTAAAGCAATCCCAGTGATAACTGCTCTTACATCTCTAGCTGCTCTGTTAACTGCGTACCCACTAACAGCGCCTGTAGGAGCTTTATTTTCTACAGCTCTGGCAGCCACCACACCAATTATTCCAACAAGGAGTGTATTCGCATTATGAGCACCGCAAGTGATAAGAAAAAAATTATAGACGCTTTAGAACTAACTAAAAAGGCTTTAGAAGCTTTAGCAAAACATAAAATAGAGGAAGCTGCGTTAAAAGTAGAAGAACTAAAGAAAAGAGTATCAAGCAATGTCTAACGTATTTCTTCCTTCAACATCTCTATCTAGTATAAGAGTAACTACACCAGTGTACAGAAGAATATCGTTTGACAATTCGATGTCTCCAGAAATGGCGATAACAACTCCAGGCAAGCCTAAAGAAACATCTGTAGTAGAGTCTATAAAAAAATCAGAAGAAGCAGCTAAAAATTTCGTCAACAAAGAGATATCAAAGGTATCTGACTACGTAGACTCTCTTGGAGACTACACTAACAAATACTTCAACGATACAAGTATTATTAAAGGTCTCGCCCCTAAATCTGCCGATCTTTCTGCAACAATATTAAGAGCTAGTGGAGGAAAGTATAACTACCTAAAAGATAGTAAGACTGGTAACACATCTTCTTGGGAGTGGAATAGTTTCAAAGTACAAGTACCAGACTCCATAGTAACACCATTAGAAGCTGTACAAAGTATAGTTACGACCGTGCAGGATTTCATAAAATTTATAAAATCTGCTCTAGAGGCTCTTAGAGCTATAGCTCTAAACATAACAGACATAATAAAAGCTATTATAGACAGCGCTATTACTGCGCTGTTATCAATACTAGACATATTCAGAGTTGACGCCAGCATACACTTACTAGCTGTGCCGCCAGTTTCTCCTAAGTTTACTCTACCTAGAGTAGAGGCACAGTACACTACAGCTACAAAAATAGTTAATTCTGCGCAGCAGGCTATTGGGGTAGTATCTGACTTCTACAAATCAACTGGGGTTTCTAATACCACAAGAGACGAAGCCGGTAGTAAAGGCGTATACTCCAAGATATCTGCCAAACTAAAAGATATCCCTGATATAAACAGACCGCAGTTTCAAGATTCTGATTATATAGCTGGCGGACTAATACTTATTGGTGGCGGCTTAGAGTATGTATTTTACCTATATTCTAAGTTGGCTGAGTTATTCTCAATACCTACTAAGAAATACATAGACTTTCTGCCAAAGCAAAAAAAGATTGAAAGTGCGTATCTGTCTCTGGACAACTCAAGGATATGGATAAACTACACTGACTATAACTTAGCAATGTCTAAAGTAAAGCACTCAGAGAGATATAAGGTGCTACACGAAGTTGATATATGTCTTATACGAGTACTAGACAACGCCTCTTCTGAGGCTGAGTTCTCTTCGGTTGTAGAATCTATACGTACGGCTGAAATATATTTACTTCAAAACTTCTCAGAATCTCTAAAAGACCAGAATACCTCTAAATATCTGGAAGTAGTTAGCTCTAAAACTTCAAATTCAAAAGATAAAGGGGTATTAGTTATTCCTATACTAAGTTCTAGTATAACTAAATCTATTTACAGCGCCCAAGCTAACATACCGCTATCAGGTATTTCTGCAGGATCTAGAATAGCAGTGCATATAAATACGTTATATATATATGAGGATACAGCTTCTACCTATGAAGCAACACAACAGAAAAAAGTAAGCAGCTTAAACTTGCTGTCGCAACAATACCTTTTAACAACAGCGCAATCTGGAATAACTTTTATAGACTATGGTAAAGGTAAGCCTATAGGCTGGGTTCGTGTTGGGTCAACTTTCGATCTTATACCAGTACTTGGATACTTAAGAGATTTAGTGAACTCAGTAGCTAGCTTTTTAAATTCTTTCTTGTCCGATATAGGTAACATTCTAGATTCAATAATAAAGCAGCTAAGCTCTTACCTTGACTACATAGTTTCTATTCTAACAAGAATAAACTCATTTCTAGAATTATTGAAATCGCTGGCAAGTATAGGAGCTGGCGCAGCTCTATCTTTATTTCAAGGCTATGGAGGTAACAAGCTATTAGACGTAGTACTAAAAGACATGCTAGTAAATGCTAGTGGCACAGTTAACTCCACAGGGTCAACAAATAAGCATAAAGCAATAGTGTATGGGCAGCCTATAAGCTTTGGCCCTAATGAAACTGCTGCTGGTATCGTACTAGTAGCAGGTAGTGAGCAATTAGATTCAATAGTAAACTTAGTAAACCTTTTAAAATTGCTATTCACCTCTGATTCTAGCGACACTTCAAAAACTACAGAGGCTACTAATCTATCTGAAACTCTAGGGTCTATAGGCCAATTAATACCCAAATCAATACTACCGGATAATTCTCTAGAAAAAATAGTTGGTATACCAGGAGGCTATACAAGTTCTATGATGCCAGCCAATAATGTAGACTCTATTGAAGAAGATTATTGCCACAATTAGCGGTACGGCTTGTGGCGAGCCGCGGAAAAACGGAATGCAAAACCGCAACCGCAATTAAGTTATACACCAACACGAAAATATAGTCAAGTATAAAAATGAGCTAGGCAGGAATTGAACCTGCGACCTTCGGCTTAGGAAGCCGCTGCTCTATCCGCCTGAGCTACTAACCCTAAGTGGGCCCACTGGGGATTGAACCCAGGACCTGCGGCTTATAAGACCGCTGCTCTAACCCCTGAGCTATGAGCCCTCATCTTGATAAAGATATATAGTATATTTATTGGGCTGTCAAATAATTAGAATATATAGCTATAATGGCTAGAATTAGCTATTATATAGTAGTGATAGTAATAAGAAGATTAAAAGGTAGAGTAAAATGGCAACTAAATTACAGCAATTTATACTTAGTAGGTATAATAGCGGAATGATTAAGTCAGCTAGGGACTTAGGCGTAGGTCTAAGTTTGGCTGATGCTGGTATAATATCTCCAATGCAGCAAGCAGCTCCACAACTAGTAGCAGCTCCAACAGCTCAAGTAGCTATGCCACCACAGGCGAACCTGCAAGGTAGTTCAATAGCAGGTACTCTTGGTACAATAGGTGGAGCTGCAATAGGTGCCGGAGCGTTATACGCTGCCTACAAGTATAACCAGAATAGAAAATTAAGACAGCAACAAGAATTACAAGCTAAAGCAGAAGCTGATGCTTATAATAACAGGGGATTTTTTGATAGAGCTGCAGAAACTATAGGATCAATAGATCCTAACACTATATTATCAGCTGTGAATATGTATAGGCAGTTTGCTAACCCACAAATGGGAGCATACTATCCACAGCAGCAATACTACTAACATAACCAGGTGACAATAAATGAATAAAGTAGCTAAATTTGTAATTAAAAATTTCTACAAAGGTGCAATGGATGCCCACCTAGATCCTTATGGGTATATGCCAGCCAGAGACCCAATAGCCCCAGCAATGCAGACTAGCCAAGGAGCTTCACAAAAGCTTTTAAATTATTCCACAGGAGGAAATAGTAATTACTTCTTACCAGATTATTTAAAGCCTAAAAATTCCTACACAGCTCTTGGACAAATGGCTGGAAAAGCAAACGAGATACCTATAGTGCCTCAACTTAGTCCAGCAGATAAAGCTTTAGATGAAGCTAATAGAGTTGGGTTTACTAGATTTTTGACAATGTCAGGTTTAGACCCAGTGCAGTCAGCAATGGTAGGTACATCTGCAGGGGCGTTAGACAAGAGATTTACCGGAAAATTGGTGTCACCACAGTGGAGAGATATGTACTCGGCGTATAAACAACATGTATCTGACCCGCTATCTTATGTTAAAGATAGGGGACTAAAGATAGGTACTGGTACATCCATGGGACTAGGAGCGTTGGCCGCTGCGCTAGCTGCTGGTGGCGGGTATTACATGTACAACAAATGGAAAAATAGAGATCAATCGCCAGAACTAGAAGATGAATATTACGAAGAAGACGATTACGATTACGATAGACAATAAATCTATTTACTTATAGCCGCAACCATTGTTTCTATCCTAGATATGGCTACGGCTATTGTTGTTAGCTTATTCTCTATGTTCTCTATTTTTTTCTCAATTTTAGTTTCTAATTTTTCCACATCTTCAATTGATTTTTTTATCTCTGTTTCCATATGCTTAACAGATGACTCTAAAGAAGATAACCTTTTTTCTTGATCTTTTTTTTCTTGCCATATAGAAAATGCAAAGCTTCCTACAGCCAGTAAGCCAGACATTGAAACGTAATCGTGAGTATCCATATTAGACTCCTAACCATTCCATCTAGCTTTAGTTCCGCGAGTATCGTAGTGTATCCAGCCACCTTCACGTGGGTAGGTACCTAAGCCTCCTTGCTTCATTTTTCCTTCTTTTATTAGCTTCTCTACTAAGTCAGCCATTTCTTGAGGCTTTAACCCAGAGATTTGTATGTCAGCTGCATTGCCAAACATATGCTGCGACATTGTGGCACCGCCTACTTCTTTATTTCTTTCTGGAGATCTGTAACCTGAAATTATTTTTATACTCTTACCACAGGCATCTCTAAGAACTTGCAAGTTCTGTAGTAGCTCAGTAGCTGCGGCAACTAGCTGAGGAGGAACAGTATCGTAAAATTCCATCTCTGACATATTAAAATTTTTGGTTACTTGTAGATTTGTCTTTTGCTCTTTTTTCAACATACTAAGCCTTAAGCCTTTCTACTACTTTTTGTAGTATATCTTTTAATTCGTCTGAGTCTTCTTTAAGTTCTTTAAGTTCTTTGTAGTGCTCATACATTTCTGCATGAAGAGCTTTGTTGTCTTTTGTTCTGGCAGAATCTATTCGTTTATCTAGTTCTGCTAATTTTGAGTCTAGTCTTTCTATATTTAACTTTGACTCAGAACAGCACTTAGCAGATTCTAACTCTCTTTTTTTGGCTCTGGCATTTTGCACAACACCAAGTATAAGGGCTGCAGAAGCGGCTAACGCTGTTAAGGAGTCAACAACATTAATATCGCTCGGCAAGTCTTCTGGCTGTTGCTTTACAACCTCAACTACCTCTGACATTATCTTAGGCTCTGTGTAAATAAACTCTGGTAGGACTGCTAGCTGTAAATCTGGTGAATAGTTATCTGAGTTAAACTGATAGTCTAAACACATATCCTTAGCTTGAGTATTTTTGTTAGTATTCTTAGCCTCAGAATATAGCACAGATAGCTTTATACAATCTTCACCAGAAGAGCAGCAAGAATCTAAATACTCGTCTAATACTACATTCTCAGAGGACTTAGTATCTACCAAGTAATATTTACCTGATACTGATATTCCGAGAGACAAACCTTGCCTATTTTTAAAGTCACAATAAGGAGGTACTGGCGGCATTTACTTAGCCTCCAGGCTCTTTAACTTATCTTCTAATTCTTTTATCTTGGAGTCCTTATCCGCGATATCAAGTTCATGTATCTTTTGTGCTAGGGACTCAGTTTTGTCCCTTGATGCTTCATTTTTCTTCTTTAATAGCTTGAGCACAGCTTCTGCAAATACGCCACTTATGAATGTAAGCAGAGCTGCCTTAGCTACAAAGCTAGGCTGTGTAATTACATACGCTGTTAGCGCTACACAGCCAGAACATAAGTGCAGAAACATTTCTTTCTTAGCATCAGTTAGAGAGTCAACATTCAACTTGAATGTCTCGTAAACAACTTGTGTTCCGAATTGACCAGTGGTAGCAGCCATTATTGCAGCTTCTATTATGTCTTGCGATAAGTCCATAGTATACTCCAGTTATTAGTGGTGAATATACTGAAAGTATAGTTTATTTGATACTTAAAAAAATCATCACGCTGAGTATATTTTAGTCTCAAGTTTGAGCAACCTTATAGTATCCCATACAAATAGTATATCTGATTTAATTTTTGCCTTCTCTAGTGGGCATTTGCTATCCATAAATTTATTTAGTAATTCTGAAGCTAGATCTCTGTATGTATCGAGTTTATCTTTTTGCATTTTTAACTCACTTTACTTATTCTTGTTTTCCTAAGAATATACTACAATACTATATATATTTATTACAAGTTTATTTAATATAATTAATATTGCCCTGGTAAAGGTGGCTGTATTATTGGCCTACCATACAGGTCAACGTTTTTAGAGTACTTATAAGGACTCTCCGGCTTATCTCCAAATAATAATCTACCCGCAGTTCTACCTAGAAAATCACCTGCTACTGAACCGATCATACCTGGTATAAATCCATAGTTACTATAGAAATTACCGGCTACAGCACTACCTAAGGCACCGCCTATACGCCCAGCTTTGTCTTTACCAGGATCTTTCAATATTTGATAAGTTCTATACATAGGTAGAGCAAAAGTGTTAAATGCAGCACCAGCTCCTCTCTTTAGACCCATGCCAGTGTTATAGGTTGTCATGGCATCGTTTAATGTGAGTGGAGTCTCATCGTATGGATTAAGACCTTTAGCAAACCTCTTAGCGGATGCCATACTCTGATCAGAAACACCGGGGAAAAACATACCATGAAAGTACCCGCCCTTTCCAAAAAGTCCTCCTTGGTCATAGCGAGCTCTTAATAAGTCATTGACATCTTTCCTACCAAATAGGAAATCTGGTATTGACCCTCTTGATCCCGGATCAGACAGTGGACCCTCGAACAAATTACTCATCGACATACCACTTATAGGGTTAACTCTCTGCCCCTCCGGGGTTATGTACTGACTTAAGCCTGGTTGCATTTGCTTCCAGGCGTCAGAGTCTTTATCTAAGCCGTACATCATACGCCTAAAAAAAGCAGTCTTTTCTGATTGTACTGGTGCACTTAGTCTTTTGTGGAGTGTAAATACTTGTCTCATTTAATATTGGCCTTTCTGCCCACGAGTAAACTCGCTACCATAGGCAAGTGCTGCCATAGGATCGTAACCGTGTATATCAGCTTTTTGTTTATACGCGGCTGCCTCCATAAGTGTATTCTTTTGGTAACGGTATCCCAGTCTTTGCATCCAGTTTGGATTTAGCAGAGGAGTTCTAGATGCTGATACCATCAGAGGCTTAAGTATAGGACTTGATTCAACTGCACTAACTTTATCTTTACCCTTATCCAGTATATCTTCTGCTATTCTCTTTGTAACTACAGTTCCTATTGGGTGCTCAAACACAGACTTTGTTAGCACCTTACCTATGGCATCAGTAACTCTCATTTCAGTACCTGTATTGCGTATTTGCCTAGTAACTTCAGAGAGAGGAACTACATCTTCTTCCATCAAATCCCCTATAGGCTTAACAACTTTTACATAGTTCAACTGTGTCTTAGCTAATAGCTCTACATTTCTCTGGTCTATTTTAACCCCTGAATCTTCATAAGTTGAGCGCAGTGACTTAACAAGGTATTCTCTACCGTGCCCAAGCCCTTTATGTTTTATAACATCGTCTGGCGAAGGAATACCAGAAGCTAGAGTATCACCTGCCTCGACTTCATCCCCTTTCTTTACGTTTAAATCTCTGCCAGGTGGAACATAGTGGTGCTCTTTACCTATGTATATATCAAATCCACCCTGAGGGGCTTTTTCTACTTTATCTATCTTACCACCTATAGTAGCAAGAGGAGCTTTAAAGAAGAAATTCTTTGGTATTTCTACAAACTGCTTAAAGGCTTTTAGACCGCGTGGTTTATTAGCATCACCTTTAACCAAGCTAACCCCATGCTTTGCACTTAGCTGCAACTGTGTTAATGGCTCAGACATAGCTTGGGCTGCACGTACCCCTACATTCTCACCTATTTGATAGTTACGGCCCTGAACAGATGTACCCATGCATTTTTGGCATACACCTTTATCCATTTCACAAGTCATGGGTGACCTAACTAATACAAAGCCTCCCTTAGCTGAGTAGGATGCGGCTCTTGACGAATCTATTAACTGGCCTGTTGTAGCTTCGTATCTACCTTCTAAACTAGGGTCATCCGCCTTAAGACGAATCCCATTATCTGTGCCACAATCTGTGTCAGATATTACAGCTGGAGACATAACAGTAGACAAAATTTTTTGCATTTCACCTGGCTCAGCTGTACCAAGTTGCCCTTTAATAACCTGAGCTCTACTCTCATCTCCAGCTATCCAAGCTTCCATAGGGCTAAGACCCTCTGCATAGCTCCTCTTTATTAAAAAAGGAACTGGATTACCTTTAAAGTCACCAACAACTACAGGGGTAGCTACACTCTTCATCAACTGAGTCATATTACCCCTACTTCCAGCCCTAGCTTGCATCGCCATGTCTCCAGGGTGTTGCTTAGTTATATCAAGTATCTTACCCTGCGCAGCTATCAATGCGTCGATTGCTTTAGGTGAGCCAAACTTTTCTTTTCTTAGAATCTTATCGGCTTCATTTATAATGGCGTCACGCTTATCATACTCAGGCTCTATATCATCTAATCCTACAGTTATGCCCTCGTAAGTAGCGAACTCATCTCCTACTTTTTTAAGTTTAGGAGCTACCACGCTATACTGGTCGGGGCTGTTTTTAGCTAGTCTAACCATATTAGCTTTGACAGATTTTGTAGTAACCTGGCCACTTGTAACTCTATACTCTTTAGGTAATGTAGAGTTAACCAACACTTCAGAAAATTTTCCCTTAATCATTAGAAACTCCTAGTCTTCCATGGAGAAGCTTTGTTTGTAATCCTGCTCACGCAGGTGGTCTTTTAAGTCATTCAGGTTAGGACCCTTATAGTTATCATACGCCTCCAAGTTTCTTCTAGTCCCTGTAAATTTTAAACTAGGTACTAGACCCATAAGATAGGTAGCTGCTGGTATGGATAACCCTAATGTACCGGCAAATATAGCCGCCTTAGCAATATCCGAAGAATCACTTTTAGAGGAAGCTGCAGAAGCTAAGCCTGTAGCTAGAGCACCAGCGAGTCCATATCTAGCAGCTCCTACTAATAAGTTATTATTAGCAAAGAAGTATTTACCAGGATTATCTCCACTCTTTAGAGTGTCGCGTAACCCCTTAACACCTCCATAACCTGCCATAGCTAAAATAGGTAGGGCGACTGCTAGATTAGACGCTGCACCACTTGTCTTTCTTAACATAAAGCTCTCCTTATCTTGAGGGTACTCCCATGTTTGAGGGTAATGTTATCTCTCGGCTATGCCCCCAGGTATCTCCAGTACGGTACTGATCGTCTCCAGTCATGGAATCACCGCTTGGTATCTTAGTGTCTTTTTGCCCAGTTGATTGGTCCATAATATCACGCATTGCTAATGCAACGTCAGAAGCATTTCTTATTTCTGCAAGTTTGCAGCCAAAATAATAAGCTCTTAGTATACGATTATTATTCATTAGAGTCATCCTTGTCTATCTGAACTATATCAGACGCTTTAAGTGTACCTTTTCTATACGCAGCTTTAGCTTCAGCTATTGTTGCAAATTTTTTTGGTGCTTTATCGGAGCCAGTAGTTGGCATAGCTTCTGTAGCTTTGTATATACCTGCTATAGCCTCCATTTTTGGGTAGGCTAATAACTGCTCTCTTGTTCTATCGCCGAACAAGTTATTAGACAACATCATTTTCTTGGCATCCTTTACGCCTAGATCTGTAGCCGGTAGATGCACTTGTAGAGCATCTCCATCATAGTCAAGATTCATCCCGTCTTCTAAGAACGGATTTACTTTTATAGTCTTGCCCTCTACTGGTATAGGATTAGCCGCAATAATATTAAACCTATGTAGAGTAGGGGCTCTGTTTATATACACTGGCCTCTGCCTTGACTCTATCATTAGCTCTTCTCTAGCTTGATTTGATTTTTTCTCTACCAGCTCTTTTGCCTGTACAGCAGGATATCCTCTCCTAACTAGATTTTTAATAATAAATGGGCTGTACATGCCCCACATCATTTCCTCTGGCAAGCCAATCTCGTCCATTCCCAAGTTAGGATCAGGTGCCGCAGTGCCTCTACCTGTTAAATCAAGCCGCTTAGCTAAGACCTTTCCATTGTAGAACCCCGTCTTAGTACCAGTTATAGTATTAACTATTCCCTTGACTTCGCTTTGAACTAGCTTTTGTGATACCGGCGGATTAACACCTATAACAGCCCCCGCAGATTGTTGCAAATGCTGTCTCATTTCTTTAATATCGGAGTCCGGTAAATCAAGATCCTTAGCTTCTTGAAGCTTTTCTTTAGCTAATATAAGATCTTTGTACATGTGGTTAACATCACTAACTAACAAGTCTCCGCCAGGCCCTGGTACTATGGGTCTAAACGTTGGTGGTATAACTGGGAACTTCTTAATTGAGTAAGCGTCTCCAGCTTTCATGTTGTTTGATTTAAGAGCGTTAATCGCCTTAACCTTCTTATAAGCATTATCTTTTTCTGCACCCTTAAGTCTCTTTAAATCAGACTTAGCTTTGTCTAGCTCATCGTCCAAGTTAAGAGAGTCTAGTTTCTTCCTTACTGAATCACCACCTTCTTCTACTATCATTTCGTTTAATTTAGTCTCGGTAACACCAAGCAATCTCCTAGCAGTATCCGTAAACAAGGGATTTATTACACTCTCAGGTAACTCTATGTGTGAATACTTCATGCCGCTAGAACCTCCAGTCTTGCTTAGGTCAAATAACCCATCCCTCTCTGGCATTAGATTTTTAGACAGCAGCATCTTGCCATTCTTTATTTCACCGGCAGACATAGCTGAAACATCTTTATCAGTTAGTGGCGTGAGAGTCATGTCATTACCAGATCTATCCATCCTAAGGCCAGCCCCTGACAACATTGATTTAAACTTATCGAAAACAAAGCTGGATTGTGGTGGTGGTATTGGCCTATTGAGTTGCACTGCTCTCCAGTATTCTGAGTTCTTAGTACCACGTATTACAGCGTTTTCTTTTAGAATATCCCGAGCATCATGAGCTAGTAGAGCGTTTATCTCCATCATACCAGTGCCCTTCGCTCCATCATCACCGCCTTTACTTGGGGTCTTGTTTATATCATACCCAGCATCTATGCCTCTAGCTGAAAAGTTAGTATCAGTTGTTTTAAATAGCCTATAGGTATACTGCGGACCAACCATTATGTTTTTAATGGTCTTGCCTGTAACTGGATCGTATACATCTTCTTTATCAGATATTCCAGCTTTCTTAAGTTCTTGCCTAGCAAACTTGACATTGTTAACTTTATTAAAGCTAGGGATTTTATACTGCGTACCAGTCTTCTCAGCCGCTTTAGCTAGAGCAGTTTCTATAACTTGTCCTGGATTAATTCTAGAAACAACACTTAAGCTAGACCATAACATATCTATGGGCTTACCAGAGGCGTCACGCACCATAGATTCGTCATCTACTATTTTACCTACAACTCCCTTACCACCATATCTGTTAGATAATTTGTCCCCTATTTTAACAGGCTCTTCTGACTTTACTACTACTGTAACTTTATTGCCATGCCTCTGCACATCTACTACTTCACCTGTTTCTTCACCGTTCCAAACCTCAGACCTATCGTCGTACTCACTTCGTAAGGATTTATGTATTTTACCTAGTATTTGATTTTCTATACTTGGTGATTTCTTCATAAGAACGGTGGCTATAGGGTCTCCATTAGATAGTTTCTCCCCAACTTTTATAACGCCATCTTGTAATTTGGAGTACTGGTCTTTATTAAATACTCTGGGAAAATTAGCCGAGTGCTTTTTATCGTCTAGTTTCATATCACTATCTAGCTCTACAAGGTACTTTGACATCTTTACAGATTTCATCTTGTCTGCTGCTGATCTAGATATAACTACTGCGTCATTAGAGTTTATACCATGATACGCCATGTACGCTATTTTTAAATTTTTTCCTAAAGCCAGCTGCCCATTTTTGGTGTAGTTGGATTCAGCTATCACTGAGTCCTGATTGACAGTATCTCCAACTTTTACAGATGGTGTGTGAGTAAAAAAGGTCTTAGAAGCCATAGGCACGTGGTTAGCTATGACTATATCTTTAACACTTCCGTCTTTTGCTTTTATAGAAATTTTGTCTTTACTAACGCTTGTCACAGTACCATCTATAGAAGCTTTCATGTCTACTATTTTAGCCATAGCATCTTCCATACTTACATCGTTGACTGAGTCATTAGCACTTGGCTGAACTAATGGTGCCTCCCTATTAACTAGTGGAACTGCTTGACCAACCATTTTGGAACCCATGATTATACGATTACCTTGAGTACTATCTAGGAATGGAACCATGTTTGTGCTAGCAGTATACATATTCTGCACAGACGACATTTCGTAATCTACATCTTTTGGTTTAACCTTGGCAACTCTGCCCTTAGATAATACGTCAACACTACCTTTTTTAGTGTCCTGCATAGGAAACGCTATATTCAGTTTTTTCATGTTTCTTGCAGGTACCCATTCAAGCTCACCAGTCTTTGAGTTTTTAAGCTTTGAATATAAGTACCCATCTTCGTCTCTGCCTGCCCCAAATGTGAATCTTACGTCAACGCCGGCAGCGCTTGACTCTGGAGTTCTAAATGGATCTATTATACCGAATGCACTTGCTGATAAACTTCTTACATCAGCGGGTATAGCCCTATCCTCACCAATACCACCTTCGCCCAATCTAGTTACTGCTAACGTACTGTCAGTTAACTCTATTGGATTTATCTGAGCAGGTATCATTGACAGCTGAGAAGTAGATATATATTGTTTTAGGGTTGGAGCCAGCAAGGTACTTGGTAGAACATCTCCTACCTTTACATCTTTAGCTAGATCAAGCTTGTTTTTAATTTTAAATGATAATTCTTTACCTTTTAAGCGGATTCTTTCCTTAAACATATCCTCCGCGCCCATAACACGCTGAAACTCTAAAGAATCTCTTTCATCTTCTTCAGCTTTACCATTGTAAACATTAACAAGCTTTTTACCTGCCAATAAAATAGACTCAGGAGTAACTTTCTCAAACGACTTACCGAGAGTCATCTCTGTAACCTTGCCAGATAGCACAGTGTTATCATAGTGCTCTGTTATAGCAGCTACTTTATCCTGAGTAGACTCGGCTGTTCGTTTACTAGAAGGCACTACCTTTTCGTATAACTTAGTTATGTAAGCGTCACTTTTGCCTTCAAACTGAGAAGCATTTCTATCAGCCAATTCTTTGCCCCAATAATTTGATATATCAGAGTGTGACAACCCTTGGCTGCGTAAAATCGGATACGCAGGTATCTTGGTAGTACCATACTCTAAATTTAATACGCCTTTCTCTGGCTCCATATTTACCCTAAAGTTTGCTCCTTTAGCTAAATTAAAACTAGCTTCTAACTCTCCATTATCTCTCTGCCTAGTATAAACTCCAGGCATTGTTCTTAGCTGATTCTTGAAAGCGTATTCGTTGCCTTTTATTAAAAATGCCCCATTCCAAGATATTCTAGGAACATGCAAAAGCACGTGACCATTCTTTCTATCAACTACATTTCCTTGCTTATCTTTTATTACAACAGAGCCTTTTAATGGCTCATAGAGAGTACCCCTCTTATATAAAGCTTGTTTATGGACTTCATAATCTACTGGCTTAGATGATACTTCTAGATTATCAACATCTATATCGTGATGAGTCCCAAGTATAGGGAATAAAGCTTTTATACCCTCAATAGATTTATCTCTTATTAGCTGTTGCTTTGCCTCGGAGTTAACAACTAGGGATCTTACTTTAGGTGACATGGTGTTTATCCTACTCGTTATTTTTGTGTATTAGCGTGTGTCTAATAGTACTACATTATGCACAAATTTGATACTTAATTGTGGTATAAGTATTTACCTAAGACCAGTATGGTATTAAGTCGCAGTTGTGCGTAAACAACAGTAACCTATAAAGTAACAAAAAAACACTACAGTCATATCACAAAAGGAAACATGAAAATGACACAGACAACACAAACAAAGGCTTTCGCAAAGCCAAACTGGGTAAGAAACCCAAATTGCGTAATTACAGTCGGTACAGTAACAAACGAAGGCACACGCTTAAGTTTTCACACAACTCCAAAGCACCTAGAAGACAACTTTGAAAAAGCAAAGAGCGTGTACCGTAACCTCGTAAAAGGCGGATCTGGAGACGAACAAATTCTACATATGCAGTATATCTGGAGTCCACTACTTGAGTCTACAGTGGAAGTAGATTGCTCTTATGGCGTTAAGAAAATCAAGACTGACATCGACAAAGCACGTCAAGCCGCTGGTAAAGCATACATCCCTCTCGATTTGGCTGAAACCCTAGAATCAGAAGATAAGCTCACAACCACTGTATGGGTAGCTCACACTTGGAGATGTGTAGA
Organism: uncultured Acidimicrobiaceae bacterium; assembly: GCA_964453335.1. GTDB lineage: Bacteria > Actinomycetota > Acidimicrobiia > Acidimicrobiales > CAIXPF01 > VGBO01. The sequence continues at coordinate 108,026 of CAYVOK010000008.1, read as the reverse complement.
ATTTAAGCTATGCGAAAATGGTACAAACAGCCTATGGTTGACACCAGCTGAAACTATCCTAGCATGTGCTGAACTCGTAGCTGGCAAAACTCCTGATATTCTGCAAGGCATGATGGGTAACATCCACAAGTACATCCCTGAGAGCATGAAATCAGACATCGAACTTGAGAAGAAGCTACAAAGTCTCAAGGAAAAAGTTGAACCAAGCACAGATGATGTCATGCGTTTTACCGATAAAAAAGTATCTGATGACAGTACAAAGTATGCTATCCTAATGTCCTATAAGACAGGCGGATTGGTTACAATGCACCAGCATCTAATCGCACTAAAAGATCAATTAGGTATTGACCTACCAGCTGAACTAGATAAGTTCAAACAACTGCTGAAGAGCAAGTAGTATTTAAAAAGGTACATATGTTAGTATACACAATATCTGAATTGGTGCTTATAGCCACCACATTTTATATTGGCTTTAACCTAGGAATTTCATATTCTAATAAACAAACTGCTAAAAAGGAACAAAAAAATGGACTTTGATTTCGATTGGACATTCTCTAACTAATGTCACAACAGTAACCTAAGCAGTAAAGAACATGGATATACACATATCTATTTTTTAGCTATTAGGTATAACTTCTAGCCATTCTAGATAAACCTTAAATGCTACACTACCCTTTATATCAGCAACTTCTTTTTTAGCTATTAGTACGTCTCCAGAAGCTCCCCTACGTAGAACAGTTTCATACTCTGGGTTCCCATCTTCAGTAACTAAGAAAACTCTAGCGTATGGAATATACGCTTCTTTAGAAGCACTCTTGTTTAACTTAGCGTACTCTGGCGGAGGTGGAGATACACTATCGGTGCGTATTGGGTTAGCTTCTGGATTCCAACCAGGGGGTGGGTCTGGTATTTCTGGAAATGGGTTGACTATAAAATCAAGTGGATTACTTTGAGCCTGTGATAGCTTGGTGATAAAGTCTGATGATTGTTGCTGATCTGCCATTCTACATTTGTCCTTGTGGTTGTTGTTGCTGTTGGGCTGCAGCTACTGCTTGGTTTTTCTGGTCTAGCTGCAGTTGCTCTAAACGCTGAATAACTACGCTGTACATAACATAGTCTTCTGCCTGCAAGCTAGCTAGTTGAGATTTTCTGGTACCGTAGTCCATACCCATAAACTGCTGAGCTATGCCATCGGCTTGTCCAATAACTGCTTGCTGATCGTAGGTTAGTCCATTAGCACCCATCTGTTGTTGCTGTTGCTGTGAAGCCATTTGTTTAGCTTGCATACCTATATCTTGTTCTAGAGATTGCATTTCTAACTGCATTGCCTTCTGGTGTCTTGCGTCAGATAGCTGCTCATTTTTAATCTTCTCACGTTCCTCATTTATGTCTATGCCATTCATCTCAGCCAATGTAGTCTTAGATATAACTCCAGACTGCCACAGCTGCATAGCCATCTGTCTTTGTGCCATATCGTCTATCATTCTAAAGTCGCCGAGCTTTACTTTTATTTTTTCCCAGCCAAGAAACAAAGAGCATTTATCAGAGATCCATTTCAGTAATTGGTTTAACTGAAAGGTACTTGGCTCTAATTGATTCTCAAGCATTCTAAGAGTAACACTAGACCCGGCGAAACTAAGACCCCCGTAGATAAATTCTTTAGGTATACCCATACTTGCGATTATATTGTCTTCTGCTTGTGATATCTCATTAGTAACCAAAAGCCCCCTGCCTTCACCGCCTACTTGGGTAACTCCTATAGAGACTGGGCTAAACATAATGTGATTTGGGTCTCTTCTCCATCTCTTAATATTCTCCTCTACTTCTCCCATAAACTTACTCATCGATAAATTCATTATAGGATCTCCTGACCCTGATATTGCCTGCGGGTGCATAACTCTAAGCGGTACTATTCTTTCCAGCGCTATTGATTCATTAGCTTTTCTAAGAACACTGGCGTGGTAGAATAAATGTATAGCTGCAGTTAAACTAGGATATCCCCAGCCGCTTTCTAAGCCAGATGGAGAGTCAGACTTCATGTGAAATATTTCTGTTTTATTGAACTTAAATAACTCACCCTCTGCTATTGTTTCCAGCATATTAAATGGAGTAGTTTCTATCATATGCCTATCACCATTAAATATGGCTGATTTCATATCTGAAGGAACAGAAAAATAGTACTCATTATCGCCAGTCATGGTATTAGCAGAAATGTCTATTAGCTTTGGATCCCACCGTATAATATTTATTAGTTCTGGCTCTAGAATTTTTTTGTCTTTTACTTCTGCCTTTCCAGTTATTTTACAAGAGCTGCATGTTAGATTAAACTCGGCACTAGTTGGCTTATACTTATATTCACAGGATGAAACATGCTCCTCAGCTCCGCAAGAACCGCACTTTAAGTATCTTCTAAAAGGGAAATGTATTGATGTAAAAGAGTTACCGTATACCTGTAGATCCAAGCTAGCACGTATAAGGGCTCGTTTTATACCTAATATATCTTCAAGTAATCGTTTATTAGCCGCTACTAGCTTATCGCTGTCGCTCAAGTAATTAATCTCGGTTATTGGGTATTCAGCAAATTTTTTAACACCGGCGTATATCTGAGCAGAGTTATAATACAAATACTCTGTCCATCTAAAAAGCTGTTTTAAATCCCTAGGGGAGAATGAGTGAACCCACAATCTCATAGGGTCAGAATAGTTACCTATACCTAGTCCGTTAGAATCAGTTACATCTGTAAATCCCAGAGAGCTCATATAATCTCCAAATCCAAAATATGTTAGTTATGTGTTATAAGTGTATGGCTACAAACTATACCTAGCCAGGAGTATATCATGAAACTTCAACTTATTAAAGGTAAAGCTGTAAAGATAACTGATATCACAGCTGACAAATTACAATATACTAAAAAAATACCTGGAGCAATGTTCAAGGACAATGCTCTCTACGTACCTGCGATGTATCCGCAAGGGTTAGATTCCTCATACGCGATACAGACAAACCTACTAAAATTTACAGATGATAAGGCCCTAACTGACTTAACTACAGACATGCTAGAAACTAAGAATAAAATAGACTCTAGAGATTTAGATGGATATACGCCTATTTTAAAACCGTATGACCATCAAGTAGAAGCCTTAGCCAACGTAATACATAGTCCTAGATTTGGACTATTCCTAGACCCAGGGTTAGGCAAGACAAAAATAGGCTGTGACTATATACTATATTTAAAAAATAAGAACCCAAATCTAAAGGTTCTAGTACTAGCTATGCGAGTTAATCTATTTACTTGGAAAAAAGAAATGGAAATAAACTCTGGTAACTCAGTCACAATACTGCCTATTAAATCTGCGGCTAAAAAACAGCGAGAAAAGAGTATACTAGATGGATACGCAAGTAATTGCGGCATAGTTTTAACCTACGATTCTGCCAAATCTAGTATAGAAACACTTATTAATCTAAAGTTTGACCTAATAATATGCGATGAGAGTCACCAGCTTAGAACACCTGACTCCCAAAGAACTAAAGCAATACTTAGACTTTGCCAAGGAAATAACGCCCCCTGGAGAAGACTAATACTAAGTGGAACACCTAGCTTAGGAAATCCAATGCACTTATGGGGGCAACTTAGGTTTCTAGGTACGTTTGCAGCACCAGATATGTACCAATTTAGGAAGACATATCTTAGATTCGCTTCTAAAACTAGCAACATAGTAGTAGGAGTACAAAACTTAGATAAGTTAAATACACTAGTCTCTAAATTAAGTATGCGTAAAAGAGCTGAAGAATGCCTAGACCTACCTGATAGAACACTTCAAATAATAGAAATAGATCCGTCTGATACGCTAAGAGATTATTATAACGATGTAATAAATTACAAAGATATAAGTATAAATGGTGTAACGCTGCCGGCTGCAGAAAACGCTGTCACAGCTATGACAAAGGCTTCACAGATAAGTAGCGGATTTGTCTACAGATCACGCAAAGTAAAGGGAATCTGCGATATGTGCCCTAACCTTAATACCTGTGTAGCTAGTAATATACAGCCATACACTAGTAGCTGCAGTGTAGAACAAGAAGATCCAGGTAGAGATACCATTAAAATAGGGGACACAACTCTTATAGATTCTGTTAGTGACCTTGTTGAAGCTCATATCGCAGATGATAACAAAGTAATTGTGTGGGCTAGATACCACGAGACTTTAGACTCATTATACGTAGAGCTATCAAAATTAGGTAAAGTATTCAGATACGATCATACTACTGAGGCACCCCAAGAAGTAGAGGCAGAGTTTAACTCCTATGAAAAGAGCTGTATAATGCTAGCTCAAATAAGTATGGGTATAGGAGTTACTTTTAAGGCGCCAATAATGGTCTACGCTGAGCTAAGTTTTAGTTTAGATCATTGGTTACAGAGTAACGATAGAAATTATGGTATACGAGCTAAAGGATTTTCTAAACTACTTATACAAGTTGTGGCCATAAAAGATAGCTTAACAGCTTCTACTGTAGAACTTCTGAGAAACAAAGTAGATGTAAGTAACTTAATGTCTACCCGGCCTAATTGTATTACCTGTAAAAATGCAGTATCATGCTTAGCCACTGGTGTAAAACCCTTCGACGATGGGTGTATATTGCCAAAAGAAGCCGAAAAAACTACTATCCCACTAAAGGAGATTTAAAATGTATAATTTACCAAAGCAATTTCTATCAGCGAGCCAAATAAACAAGTACTTAACTTGCCCAAGACAATACGAATTGGAGTACGTTAAAGGTATAGTTGTACCTAAGAAATCAAACTACAATATGTGTATCGGTAGCGGAGTCCACAAATACGTAGAAAACCATCTAAAAGCAATGCTAGAGTCAAACGGAGAACCTCAGAATTACACAGATATATTATCTCTTACTACTGCTGATATAACGGCTATTACTAATAACCCTGAAGTAGATCTAGAAGGCCAAACTCCTGAAGCTACAATAGACTACGCGCAAAAACTGTACAATACGTGGTATAAGGAATTAGCTAGCACAATACTGCCTTCATCTTCTGAGAAGAAGTTTGAAGACGTTATTGGTGATGTGCCTGTAATGGGTTTTATTGACTACATAGACTACAGCTCAGGTAAGCCTGAGGTATGCGATCTAAAAGTAGTAGATAAAACCAAAACAATTACAGATGCCGCTAATAGCGTGCAGCTAGCTATGTATAGTATAGTAGAAAAAAATCCTTGTGTTAGGTTCGATTCAGTGGTAAAGACAAAGACCCCTAAACTAACGCAAGTTAGGTATGAGTTCTCAAAAGGAGAACTTCAGTATTACACAGATCTAATAGGTGAAGTCGCCACTAACATAAGTGCTGGCAACTTCCCTAGATGCAAACCAGACTCATGGAGTTGCACCTCAACATGGTGTAGCTTCTTTAAAGATTGCCGAGGTAGTTATGGAAAAGAATAACTTTGGAATAGTAGTAGACATCTCAGATTCAAGGAAAAAGTATTTATTACTAGACTTTGATAAACTAGAATTTAAGGCCCCTAGTAATGCTGATATATTACAAGGCAGAGAGTTTTATGGCTCTCAAGACGAAATCGACAACCTTATGGCCTCTATTAAGGAGAGAGGACTATTGGAGTCTCCTATAGTTATGGAGCCAGATTCCCCTGACGGTAAGTACAGAGTGCTTGAGGGTAACAGAAGGTGTTTCGCTGTGGGAAAACTTTTAGCCAATAATGTGTTTTCTACCAACACAGGTAAGAGTCTTCTAAAACTTAGAGTTGAAGCAAGGCCAAATAGAATGTCACTTATTGAAGAAACAGTTGGAGAATGGGTAGCATTAAACTCATCGGCTACACAACAAGAGATAGACGAGGTAAGAGCCTATGTGGAAAATGAAGTAACACTGCAATTAGGCACAGATGCGTTGGTACGTAATACTCAGCGTCTTAACTGGAGCCACATTGAAATGGCGCATCACGTAAAATCTCTTATGGACTCTGGCATGAGTCTCGAATACGTAGCATCACAAACTGGTTATGCGGTTAACACCATTAAAAGTAGACTCAGTCTGTTAAGTAAAGCTGAAGAAGTGCCTGACGTAATTCAAGCATTGGATAAAAATCAAATATCCATTACTGTTGGTAAGCTTCTAAGCAATGTAAAGGATGAAGCAGTAAGAGCAGAAGTTCTGACAGAAGCAGTTAATGGCGCCAGTTCCACTGTTGTTAAGGAACTTATCAACAAAAAAGAAGAAGAAGCAAAGAAAGAAGGCAACGCAGGGATTAAGGCGCAGCACAGGGCTCCAAGAAGTAACTCCCCGACTAAGTCTACACTGGCACAAACAGGCACAAAGAAAGAATCACAGCTGTTGGAAGCAATTGCTTCTTTATCTGCTGAACGAGATACCTTAGCAAAAATGTCAGACGAGGTAAGCCAGAACACAGTTCTTGACTTAGAGATCGGCATTAAGGTGCTACAATGGTGTGTAAACGCTGACGATACAACACCTCTAATTGATTTATTCTTAGACAATAATTAAGTATAGTAGCAAGTAATACTGAGTATATTCAGACGTACGTATGTTTTAATGCAATATTAAATTATAAAACTGGTTATTAAATAATAATTAATTATTAGGAGAATCATTATGATGATTAACACTTTAAAAATGACAGCTACAGTTCTCAGAAATTTTGTACAAGCTGGTAAGATTTTGGTAATTGTAGATTCAACAGTAGAAGGCGTTGTGTTGCCTGACCATCTCTTAGGATTCATTAGAGTAAAGCTTAACCTAAGCACAAAGTTCAAGGGTCCCCTAGAAATTGGTCCAACAGAAACTAAGGTAACTTTATCATTTGGCGGCGAACAACACAATTGCGTTTTACCGCATCACTCTGTGTATTACATTGCGATGGCTGATGACCCATTAGCTGGAGTTGAAATCGAAGCACACACACCTTTTGAACTAAGAGTGTTGAATGATGCTGTAGAAGAAGCATTTGCCCATGAGTTATCCTTATCAGAAAATTCAGAACATTTCCTTGAAGAACAAGTAGATGAAGAAGTATCTGAAAAAATGGTTGGAACAATGCTAGATGCTATTGTAGCTATTAAAAAAGATCCTGATCTAGTGCGAATGATTGCAGATGTATCAGCTATGTGCTCTGATGGTAAAGATCTAGAGAAATTTCTATATGCAGGTATGGGGATTATGGCGGATACTATGAGAGCTCAAAAAGATCTACAACAAGAAGGTAGCGGTGACAATGAGATTGATTTTGAATCTGCTAAGAAAGATCTAGATCCTAAAAAAGATTAATCAATACTTAGTCCAATATTTAAGCTTTTCTACTGCAGCAGTTCTAATCTGCCTTACTCGCTCTGAAGATAGATTTAATTTTTTACCTATCTCCTTTAGTGATATTGGGTCAAATGGGTTTAGACCGTAACTTCTTTCTACTATAAATCTTTCACGTTCTGATAAAAATCTTAGCCACGTAGCTATAGAGTCTTTGTCGTCTGATAGTAGTGAATCATAATCTTCAGTGTAACTTCCTTCTGGAACAACACTAGAATCTACGTACTTAGGCAGTATCTTATCAACTGGTACCTTAACTGGTCCCTTTTGAACCTTGCGCATGTGCATGTTTATCCAATGGCCAGCGTAGGTGCACAGTCTTACTTTGTAAGATGGGTCAAACTTATTAACAGCCGCCACCAAGCCTTCATTGCCAGCGGATATTAGTTCTTGCAGTGTATTTTTATCCTGGTCTTTCCATAAATACTTAGCCAGACTAAACACTAGTTTTAAGTTGCTCTCAACAACTTGTTTTAGTATAGTGGATTTCCTCTCGCTAGACGTGCTTGGATTAACATATTCCTGTAATAGTCTAAACTCTATGTCTTTATGCAAGACACTAACTTTTGAAAGATCAGAGTAGTATATATCAAGCACATCAGAGGCAGTCTGAGCTTGATTAGCTGCCTGATCTTTCGTTTTCTTTCTCTTAAGGAGCCTCATATGGAAATCCAATCTTTGAACGTAACAGAAACAGCTAAGAAAGCTTTAGCAGAATTGCTTGATAATGTAAAGCCCGGTACAGAAGGTATACAAGGCATGGCTACAAGCAATAGATTCAAAATCCCTGTAGTAAAAATTGTGCAGCCAACAAGTCTTACAAAATCAGATTGTCCACAAACAGCTAGACCAGGTCAGCTGTATATCCCTAACGTAAACCTTGGAAACAGTATTGATATTGTGCCTGTGTTTGCTTACAATAGCAGAACAATGTTTACTCCTGGTAACAACGATGGTATGATCGAGTGTTCGAGTATGGATATGAAGACAGGCTCCAAGTATGGGAAGTGTGCAGACTGTCCTAACTTACCATGGAGAAATGATATGAGAACCGATTGTATTGATAATGTTGTTGTCTATGCTCTCAGCTCAGATCTTAAATCACTTGTTAAGATTATATTCAGCAAGACATCTGAGGCTTCTGGTAAATTCTTGCTAAGACAAGCAAGCACAAAAAGAGCAATTTGGGACACAGTCTTTACCGTGTCTACTGAGAACAAAAGTAAGAACGGAAAAACTTGGTTGCAGTGGAAAACCGCTGTATCTGCTACATTGCCATCAGAAGATGTAAAAGATGTAGCTAGAGTGATCTCAGGAATGTGCAAAGAAGACTGGGAATTGCTAGCAACTAAAAAGGAACAGCAAATTCAACTACAGCCAAATCCTTCTCTTGTGCAGATTTCTGAAGAAGATGATGGTAACGGTAATTTACCATTTTAATAATGTAATTTTGGTTGACAACTAAATTAAATAGTATTATAATATATATCTAAAATCTGTTCAAAATTACACACTTATGAACAGTAAAACCTGTATGTGTTCATTAACAACTAAATATGAACAGCAAGGATAATTAAAATGCTTTTTTTTAGCCATGCAACACTTAAGTATGGGCCTTGGTCTCCTAGTAAATTAGGAGTTCTTCTAGACTGTCCTGTAAAGTTTAATCTAGACTCAAGTAAGTTCAAGGTAGCTAAGAGCCATGAGTTTACACCAGACACCACAGCTCTGGATATAGGGGTGTCAGCGCATAAATATGCTGAGATATTAATCTCATCACCTACTGTTAGTAAAGAAGCTGCTGCTCTAAGTTCTGAGTCTGGCATACCACTAACAGAAGATAGCAAGGAGAAACTAGTTAGAATAAGAGAAGGGATAGACAACTTCTCGCCTAGAATAGCTATTCTTAAGTCCCATGGGGAAACTATTTTTGATAAAGCAGAACTAAAAGCAGCAGTAGACAGAGACTTAAGGCCCGTAGACTTCTTCTCAAAAGACGTAGTACTAAGAGGGAAAATAGATAGAGCTATAATGATTTCAAAAAATGGGGCAAAGCATATAATAGCTATAGACTATAAAACAGGTAAGTACAAAGAAGAAGATTCTAAATACTCATTGCAACTAGAAACATATGGAGTATTGCTACATAGTATGTACCCAGATGCCATATCTGTACAGCCGTATCTATACTATGCTGAAGAAGAGAAACTAGTTGGCCACCATCGTAGGATAACTAAAAATGACATAACCAGTAGCAATGTGGTATTCACGGAGCTAAACAAAGCAGCAGAAGACTATGCTGCAAATCAGCCTCCAGAAAAGAAAATAGGAGGACATTGCAATTGGTGTAAGTACAAGTTACACTGCCAGTCTTCTTAACATTACTAACTACCTAAATGGAAAATGGAAAATGCAAAATGGATAAAATGTTGTCTAACATATGGTCTGAGCTATCGCTAACTTCGTGGAAAGAGATACTGATAGAAGCAGACCCTAGTAGTAAGTGGGAATTACGTGGAAGAAGTCTTAAAGGTAGCTGCCCTTTTCCAGATCACGCTGATTCTTCTCCATCATGTTTTATAAACCTAGAGAAGAAATTTGTTAAATGCTTTGGTTGTGGGCAGTTCGAGGTAAACCCTATAAAGTTCGTTAGTACTATAAAAGCTTGCAGTTGGTCGGAAGCTATAAAAGAACTTAAGGATAAAGGTGTAAAGTCATTACCAGCTAAGCTAACCCAAGAGATACAAGAGAAAGAAATATCTCACTCTATAAAGTCAAGCCTAGCTGCAGCGACTAACTCACTACTATGCGAAGCATTAGAAAATAGAGGTAACCCAAAATTCTTATACTGTGAGCCAGTACTTAAATACCTTGAACAAAGAGGCCTAGTCCTAAGTAAAGGACTACTGAAATGGCTACCAATAGGTGTTATGGCCCCGTGGGTTCAACTAAAAGGTTTAGTTAACTACCCTGAGAAAACGTATGAGTATATCAAAGATTGGCTTACAGCAGACTATGTTGGCTCTCTGGTATTCTACTATCACAATACTCCAAGTGAGATAAGCAGATTTAAGCTAAGGGCAGATTTTCTAAGAAAAGATCCCAGCGTCAAAGACATAGTGTATATAAAAGACTCTGAGTACCCAGATCTTGGATTTTTTGGGCTTAGTAATTACAGAGCTAACTTCGGCTCAAGTAAGTCATCTACAGCGGAAGTAATACTTGTTGAGGGTGAGTTTGACTGTATATCACACCTAGCTAACTACTATAGTACTGGAGTTATACATAACATAGTACTAGGTATAGGTGGGGCAGCAGCTTCTAGTCCAGATAAGCTACGAACGTTTGGGGTTGACAAGGTTCTGATAATGACAGACCACCCTACTAGCAGAGGTAATGAGATAGCTATGGGTGTGCTTAGAAACACCGATATGGCCTGTAGAATATTTACATGGCCTGAATCTGTTAGCGCCAAAGATCCTGACGAAGCTATAAAAACGCATGGGTGGGATAAATGGATAGCTGCTATTAATTACGTAGATTCAAGTGATCTAAAAATACTTGGTAAAAAGAACTTTAGCCCAGCGCATAAATGGCTTGCTTCTGTAACTTCAAATTTATTAGAAGCAGTTGACAAAGATGATTTAGTAGAAGTTAAAAGAATAGTAGCTGAGACTGGAGAATGCCTGAAAGACAGCGACGTGCAAAGGCTATACGCCATAGAAGTTGCTAGGTATACGCCGCTGAGCATGGGTAGTATTCTTGAGCTTATATTAGGCAGAGATACGAGCGAATCCGGATTAGTTGCAAGAATAATTCAGGCTCTTAAAGAACAGTTCTTTTTCATAGGCATGGATGGTAAATCTACGGAAGCTACAATACGCGCTTGGAATAGAGCAAAAAGAGAACCACGAGAATGGAGAATATCAAGATCTAATGAGCTGTTCGGCTTGCTAGCTATAGATATAGGCCCAGCCGTAAACTGGGTTAGAGACAACGTTGGAGTTCCTGAATTTATTAAAACAAAGATAACTGCTAAAGGCCCAGTAGAAGTTACTCTTCTTGAGCAGAATGCCTCACTTAAAAAATATATAGAGCATGCTATGGAACTTATAAGTAGCGAACTACCAACAATAAATTCTTTGCAGGAGTTAAAAGCTGGTGCTCACTATTTGACTGCTGATCTAGGCCACGGAGAAGAAGATGTGTGGTGTATCGTAAATGGCCCTGATGTTTACATAGGTAGATTTAATTCCTCAGGCTTACTAACCTGGGGGTTACTAGATGGCCCTAGAATAGGTAAGTATCACTTTAATATAATAAGACCTAGATGGTCTAGGGAGATACAATCCTGCCACGATCTAGATAAAGGTGTAGAGTATACACCAGCAGACACCTACAATAACTTATTTAAACTTATAAAAATGGGCTGGTCACTGGCAGACGGCGATACTGACTGTAAGTACTTAGCAGCTGCCATGATGGTTAATGCTTTGTCTAATGCCTTACCTCGCCAGTTGTACACACTGCTTAATGGGGCTAGAGGCACTGGTAAATCTAAGCTACTAGATTTAGTTGCTGGTGCTGATCCTAGACTACGACTAGTAGAGTCTACTTCAGACGTACAGCAAGCGTATACAAGTGCTGGTTTCAGAAAGGATATGAACAACTGCGCTCTAGGTGCTGCACTTGACGAGTTCGAGGATGATAGAAATGACTCCCACTCACAACAAGTACGCGCTATCCTAAGAGATATCAGAGGCTTAACAAATGCCGCTGAAGCTAGGATTACACGTGGTAATGCAGAGTCATCAGAAGCAACTGTATATACACTAAAGTGTCAAATATGGGCTTGTGCTATTAACTATCTTAGAGAAGAAGCAGATATATCAAGATTCATGCAAATACACACTGTTCAAATAGACGATAAATCTGACCCACATACTGTAGTTCTTGATAACCATGCTGAAGAAGATCTATCCAATATACGAAGAGGTATTACTCTTGGCCTGTACTCTAGAGTAAAAGAGTTTCTCGCAAACATAGATACTCTTAGAACAAAGTATTCTGATCCGCAAGCAATGGATGACCTTTCAAAGAAAGCCGGTATATCTGTTCCATCAAGATTCTTAGACGGAGTTATAATAACAGCAGCTATGGTTAAGCTGTGTGGGTTAGATCCAATAGCGTATATAGAAGAAGTAATATGCGCTAAGGTAAGTTTACTAACAATAATTACCTCTAGCACACACGAAAAAGACTTAATAGATAACCTACTATCTGCAAAGATAGAATACTCAAGACCAGGTATAGACGCGAGGACTACCACTATACGCACCATATTAGCTAGCGGTGTTGATAGAGCTAAGTTAATAGAACTTGATTGTGGCTTGAGCTATATAGAAGTTCCAGAAACAGATAGACATAACAAGCAGACCGTTAATAAGTGGCTTGTTGTTATGTGGCCGGATGCTACAAGAACACTTCTATCAAAAATAGGCAGATACTATATGGAAACACCAGAGCGTCTTAAACGCATGGGTGACTCCAGCCACCAGGCAGTACCCTACCATACAGCTAGAAAGAAAGTAAATGGTCTTAAGCAATTCCTAAAGCCAGGTATTACTTCTAACGACATTACTATATTCGATATAACCAAGATGATAGATGAATGGGATAATAGATCAGATGATAGCAACTAAGCCACAAACATGTATGGGGTGCCCGTTGTATTCGAGCACAAAAATGGAAGTTGGTAATGGAGTCAGGCCTTGCTCTGTACTATTCCTGGGGTCAAACCCACCGCCTTGGGGAGGATTATTTACAGATAACGGAGGTAAGATACTACGCCTAATAGTAAATCAGTTGTACTCTGAAAACCCAGGTAATAAAGCTATGCTTGATCTAAAAGCAAAGCATTACTTTATGTACTCTGTTTGCTGCCCAGGCAAGGTAGTAAACGATGTAGTTGATAAATGCCGTAACTCTGTTAGCCTAAATAACCTTCTAATGGCTCAACCTAAAGTAGTGGTAGCCTTAGGAAGGGAAGCGTGCCATATGCTTGGTCTATCTGGTAACATAACAGACCTTAGGGGCACTATCAGAGAAGCTAGCATAGCCGGAGTAAAGATTAAGGTTATGCCAACATTGCCACTTGCTACACTTGATGAAAGTCCTGGTCTATACGAACTAGTTAAAAACGACATCAGAAAAGCAGCTATAGAAGCAAATGGTGAGCTAGCTGATGAGATAGTCATACCAGAACTTTTAGCTGGCTACAAGACTCCTCTGGATCTCAGCGAAGCTATTGAAGTACTAAACAAATACTCTACTTATTCTGCTCCAGGTAAGAGCGTAGCTAATAGCTTGATGGCTTTGGACTTCGAGACAAATACTTTATTCTCCTGGAATAAGAAAGGCCGCATATTAGCAGTATCTTGTTCTGTAGGACCTGGCGATGCCTTTGCAGTACTAGTGGACCACAGAGACAGTAAGTACAAATTTAAAGATATAGCACCATATGTAGCTAAGCTATTAGGTTCAAAGCATCCCAAGACATGGTGGAACTACAAATACGACTTTTCTATGGCTAAGTGGTGCTTTACTAGAATGGTTAGAGAACTTCTTGATGACGATCCAAGCTATGCCACAATATTTGAAAGCGCAGCTGGAATAACACTGAAAGAGTTTTTTGAAACTCCCATAGTTAATACTCGCTGGGATGGCTTGCTAGGTGAGCATATGCTGCAAGAAGACAAAAAAGGATTCTACTCTCTGAAAGAAGTTGTTACAGAACATTTTCCTAGCTTAACAGGTTACGAAAACGAGCTGCATAAGTTATTTGACCAAAAAGTAGAAAGTCGTAGAGATAAAGAAATATCTAGGTACTTTGATAGGTTAGACTCTAATAAATGCGAAGGCGTGGAAGTCTTATCCAATTCTCCCATAGATAACCTAGAGGAGTACACTAACTTGCTTGATATACCAGATATACTAGCTACAAAGATAAAGGAGCTGAAAGCCCTAGCAAAGAAAAAAACAACAAGTGAACTGGACAAAGAGAATCTAGCCAAACAGATAGAAGTGTACACTAATTATGCTGCTAGCGTAAAAGAAGAGATAAGCTACGCAAAGGCAAGTCTGTCCTCGTGGTACACTAGCATTGTTAACTCGGCATCTAGCATGTGTGACCCTAGAAGGGAACTAACAACTTACGAAGACATAGATATATCAGTAATGTTGCCATACGCCTGTATAGATGCTGACCTTACGTGGAGAATATCAATGGGACAAAAAGTTAGATGCGTAAAGGAGGACCCATTAAGTAGGGAACAAGCAACAGGAAGACCAGCAATGATACGTCTTATGGACTCACACTATGTGCCACTTACTGAAGTACTTGCAGAAATGCAGAGAGAGGGCGTTAGACTAGACAAAGACTATCTAAGAGAAAATCTTCAAAGGCTAAGTACTGAATCAATAGAATTAGAAGAAAAAATAATTTCAAAAGTAAAAGATGATTTAGGCTTAGAGATAACTACTACTGCTATAAATAGCCATGCAGCTGTAGCTAATATATTAATAGGCGGATATGGATTGCCTGTACAAAAGAAAACAGACTCTGGAGCGTCTAGTACTGACAGAGATACTTTAGAAAAGTATTCTGAGATGGGAAATGAAGTAGCCAAAATGCTGTTAAGCTATAGAGATATAGCTAAAGCCTCTAGCACATATGTATCAGCTATGCTTGAACTAGCGGATTATGATGGGAGAATACATGGTGCTATACACCTAAATGGTACTGCTACAGGAAGAGCTAGTTCAAGTAATCCTAATCTACAAAATATAACCTCCAGTATTGCCGGAGTTAATATAAAGAAAGCGTTTATACCAACAGATACTAGTGCTCTAGATGGATATGAGAAGGAGCTATGCGAGAAGTACCAGTGGTATAAAGATGAAGAACTTGTTATGGTTGATATTGACTTTTCTGGGGCAGAGATTAGAGGACTAACTGCTTACGTTAAAGACGAATCTTTAATTAACGCTCTAGAAAAAAACCTGGACATACATTCGTGGATTGCGTCTGTTATATTTAACGAAGATTACGACACTGTAAACAAACTTAGAAAAACAGAGGATAAGTATCATCAGATGCGCCAGAAAGCGAAGACTATTGTATTTGGCCTTATATATGGCATTTCTAATGTAGGGTTAGCCGATAGACTATCAATAGAAGTCGACGAAGCCGATAAGCTAATGGATACTTTCTTTACTAGATTTCCTAAAATTAAAAAATATATAGACGATACTAAAATACTAGTATCTAGAGAATGCATACTACGTACGCCAACAGGCAGAGCTAGACGATTTCCAATGGCTCAAATGGGTGGACAAGTAGCTAGTAGAAATCATAGGCAGGGTATAAATTATTTGGTGCAGAGTTTTTGTGCAGAAATAGTTCTGCGTATTATTGCCAACATACATAAAAATATATGGCAGATACGGGGTAGACTAGTACTTACTGTGCACGACTCAATAGTTATGGAGATACCAAAATGCAACATAGATAGCGTAAAGCCATTCCTTAATGCAAATGTCGATAAATTCATATTTAATAATTTCAAGCAGTTACCAGTTAATATGCCGTACGATATAAAAATAGGCAGGTCATACGGTGAAGTAGAGTAGTCGCGCAAATTATCAGATTTATCTGGTATAAGATATTACCTAACACCATTAATCTGTTAGAGTAACCTACAAAGCCTAGATAAATTAATTAGCTTAAAGAGCTAACTCCATAACTAACACTAAGTTAACACTAGTTAACCTGGTTCCGATTCGCAGCCAGGATCTTATGTCAAGCTTGATGAGCTCTCATTAGCCGATGTCATCTAAGATCGACATCTAGCTTCATTCCAGCTCTTCAAGACTGACATCAGATCCACGCGGCAAATCCTCACAGGTACAAACTTAAAAGTAGGCTTTACTTAACCTATACTACACAAGCCAGAATCTTTCGTAGCTGCAAAGGCTACTAACTATACTATACTAGTATACGCTACCTCAGCAACTACCCTCCCGAGGAAGTACAGCATCATACCTAGCGTTAAACGCATTAGTTAATTAGCTACGTCAAAAGTTAAACCTTTATCCTTCGCTAATAAACTACTGACTTTTAACAGCTAAGGACTGAATGCCTCACTTCCTCGCAAAGGCTTAGTTGACGGACAACAATAAGTGGCTAAATAACATACGTAAAGCACAGATTATTTACTGCTACAATGGCAGTACACATCGCAAACTAACGCATCAATTGCATACGGAAAGCTAGTCGAGCTGTACGAACCCGTCCGGGCTGCCCGTTGGATCCGCAGTTTTCAACTGCTACTCCAAAAAGCCGCACCGAGCAGTTCGTACAGCTCCACTGCTATACCAATAGTTAAAAGTGTGCTAAGGTAACCTATTACAATCCGAGATCTAGAAGTGGATTAAATCCGCTCAACAGTTTAATATCACATAGGAATATGACACCAGATACAACTACTGGGCTGGTTACGTACCTTTCAGAGACACGGGAATCAACACCTCTACCCTCTGGAAACTAAATCTTTCCAGCTGCTAGAGATATTTCATCCCAGTGTCTACCGAAAAGGTAACGATACCAGCCCAGATTGTATCCTGTTTATTCGTATAATTAGTCGGATATAAAGACACAGAATTAGTTTGTTACAATGACAAATAACTTATTCCATGCCAAGTATTGCAAGTTTTGCCTACGGCCGCTTCCACACGAGGAAGCCCGCCGCCAGTCCACTACTTGAGTCTAAGTGTGTCTGATATGTAGTGTAACCTATAAAGTATACCCGTTAGAACTAAATTGAATTAAGTTCAATACACATAAATAAATTTCCAATAAAAGAGCCTATTACTGGTTAATACCATAACCCGTAATTAGCACCTCTACTGGTAACGAAACTAGGAGAATTACAGTTATGAAAAAAGAATTTAGAAAAAATCCTGTGGCTGCACCAGCTGATATTATATTGCATACAGATATGAGAAATAGCGCAGATTTCACAGATCCTTATGATAGACCTACAGTAGGAGCAAAGAACGCATATGATGGCGTGTCAGTATCTGTATGCGCAGATCTTAACGTAATTACAAAGCAAAGCTCAATTGATGTGTATGTTTTTGGTGTTAATTTTCCAGAATACAAAGAATTTCAAGTAACATGCGTAGCTGGTGAAGCAACTACCCAGCTAGAACATAGCGTATGGCCTGGAATGAAAGAAGTTAAGTTTCTAGAAAAAGACCAGAAATTTGATGTTGTTAACTGTGTATTGAAATCTACAGAAGGCAAGTTAGCTATTGATATTGGTGGAAAGATCGGTACCAAGATTGTTTCTTGGAAGTCCACTGCAGATGGACTCCAGGTAGAACATGAAAAAGGCGCTGTTTTACTTTCATACAAACTAGGGGTTAGGTTATTATATCCTGAAGTTGAACTGGCTGCTCTTCGTGAACAACTTGAATATATGCCAGACTTTATTAAGCCACACATCAGCAAGAAGATTCTAAAACTCAAGCGAGAATATAATCTAACTTAATAAAATGTAAGATCATGTGTTAAAATCTTGCATCCAACCCATGCAAAAACAGACGCGTGTAATGAATCATCCGGTGTAGTAGGTGAATGTCGCCATACTTTTTTTCCGCTTGTTGTTGTTTCCTCAAACTCAGCTAAATAATCAGCAAACGCATCCTTCATAAACTCATACTTAGGAAACTCAATAGCTCCTTTTTTTATGTCGTAAAAAAAACAATCTATCAGTGTTGTTCTATCACAGGTGTATCTATCAACGTTGTTCCATGTAAGTGGCTTACTCTGAGATCCGTATTGTAACTGATAGACGGGTTTGCCTCCAGGCATCTTATTAGACAATAGCGAATTAGCTAAAGCACCTTCACCAGCGTCCCCTATTACTAAACTGACATTGTACTTACTAAACATACTGACAATGTCATTTATAGTATCTACAGGATTCTGGTTAGGAAATATCTTATAGTCAAGTAGAACAAATTTACCTCCAGGGTTTCTAGACATAACAACAGCTACTGTTCTAGAAAACCCTTTTGATCCACCACCAGACCAGTCAACACCACCAACAACAAAGCCAGATGGTGATACAGACTGACTGCACGCAGATCTAAGTTCTTCTAAAGATATTAACCTGGATCCTACGCTGTCAGATACGCCCATAACCTCGTTCTGAAATTTACTGTCAGAATAAGTTTCAAGTTTATTTACTATACGCTTCCATCTATCAGGCTCCTGGTTAGCTGGAAGTATAACCTGCGGTACATGAAATGAACGTATGAGTGATTTTTCACTGTCTACCTTCATATCTACCCATATGCCATTCCTAGCGTTAACAACTTTACCGCAGTGCAGACAAATCAAACCAGTCTTGCCTATACATCTTGAATCTCTATAAAAAGAATACTTATTGCAGCCTTCGCATTTTATGCACCATTCTGATTGAGTGCTGTGCTGCCATAAAAATTCTATTGTGTTTTCAGATGTCTTTGGCGTTCCCATATAGCTTACATAGCCATACTTTGAATTTGCCATACACTCGTTAACAACGGGAACAACAGCTTCGTAGTTAATATCTTGAACTTCATCATAAATAACCCTATCAGCGGAGATACCACGAACTCTATCCGGGTCATCCTCTGCGTAATTAAATATTAACTCAGACCCATTGCCTAGTACTTTTAGTAGCACATTGTCAGTTATTACATCACCCATCAAATTCTTAAGATCCTTTGAGTGGTGTATTAATTTAGCGACACGTGTATTAGAAAAAATAGTAGTTTGCTTATGAGTCGGTGATATGTATAACGTCTTAAAGTGAGGTATTGCTACAGCCTC
This sequence comes from uncultured Acidimicrobiaceae bacterium, assembly GCA_964453335.1. Lineage (GTDB taxonomy): Bacteria > Actinomycetota > Acidimicrobiia > Acidimicrobiales > CAIXPF01 > VGBO01. The sequence goes on along the minus strand of CAYVOK010000008.1, from coordinate 88,725 downwards.
ACATACAGTAAAGCTAGCTGCAGATACAGATTTTCCAACCTGTCTACCGCACATTAAAAGAGTGTCTGGCCATATACCTTCGTATAGCGCGCTATAAAATGGATATTCGTCTAGACTAAAAGATTTACCATCAAGCATTAGCACAGATTCAGCTAATTGTTTGCGAGACAAGCTTATAGCACCCATTGAGGTTGCTCCAGGAATAGAGGTTATTATGACTAACAATAATACTATTACATTTGCTGACAAAATTGGAATCCCCACTACAAACATCAGCATTTGTATCCCGGAAGTTGTGAAAATATTAAAAACAGGCAAGGTGCCATGCTTGCATGGTGAGGCTGGTATCGGGAAAACAGCTAGTATGGCCCAACTAGCGAAACTATTAAACAAGCCCATCTTTACTTTTATTTGCTCACATATGTCTGAAACAGACATGGGCATTCCTTTCAGATCCGAAGGAAATACAAAGCATTTTGATATGTTGCCCCCAGAGCAAGTATATAAGGCTATTAGTTCTGAAAATGGAGCAGTTCTTTTCTTTGATGAAATTACGCGCGCCGACAAGGCGACGCTTAATGCCATCTTTGCAGTTATATCAGAGAGAAGAGTAGGCAGTACCCACCTTGGCGATAATGTAGATATTGTCTGCGCCTGCAACCCAGATGATGGTGAGTACAGCGTGAACGACATTATCTCTGATCCAGCCTGGAGAAGAAGACTTATCCATATGTGGCTAGAAACAGACGCTCTATCATGGTTACTACATGCTAAGAGATCAGGGTTTAACCAAGAAGTAATAAGCTATATAGAAACAAAACCACACATGCTTATTGGTTTAGAAGCTAGAGCAGCGGGTAAGGTTTACCCAAATCCTGCTGCTTGGGAAACAGTCAGTAAGTACATGAATGCCAATAACAATCAGCTATCAACTATCGCCCTATCTGGTATGGTTGGTTATGATGTTGCTAGAGACTTTAGTCATTTTGTACTAAGTTCAACCTACAGAGTCACTCCACGAGAAATTGTGGAGGACTATGACTCCGTTAAAGCTATTGTTGACTCTATTAAATCTGACGGAAGAGCAGATATTCTATCTGAGATTAGCAAGAGTGTTGTTCTATACATAGTACTAAATCAACCTAATATCGAAAGCACAGCGGCTAACCTGTATAAATTCTGGTCTAACTTACCAGAAGAAAATATCGTTGTTCTTTCTCAAGAAATGGAGAGAGAAAATAAAGGGGCTCTTGTTAACTACTTCACACTGCTCTATGGTGAATTTAAGAAGCAACCTGGATGGAGCAAACACTTATCGAAAGTAAAAGGTATTATCAGAATTAAATAGAGCGTAATTTATCCATCTGAGAATTACGTATATGTATCATAGCTTTTAGATAAGCTTCTACTTCCTCATGTTTTCTTAATTCTAGCTTATTAGTTAATTCATTTTTTAGCTCATAGGTATTGCTAAAGAATCTTGGGTACATATTAGACGCTATAGATAACTTCTTAGGCAGCTCTATCAAACCGTGAGCAGCACAGCATCCAGCAATGTATATCTTAGGTTGATCCGAGTAAAGGGGGCCCATATCAACTGCTCCTTGATATAGATCGTAGCATGAATCTATCTCATCCATAGCGTAGACTATTTTTGCTGGAGTTATTTGCTCAAGTATATCTACTGCAGCTACTGACCCATTTAAGCTCTGGCACATACTCTTGAATACCCCTGAATCCCATAGAAATGCAGGGTTAGATACACAAGATATCATAGCCATTAGCTTATCCCTATTACTATCGTTTGGTAAGCACTTTAGATCTTCCAACTCATCGAATAGAGTTTCGTACTCCCACACAAAGCAGGAGCCATCAGTCATCATATCTGCGGCTACCAATAAAGGAGTTCCAGCAACAAAGTTAGCAGAACTTAGAAGTTGGCGTGCATAATCTTTGTTTTTGTACAAATTACTTTTTGTTTCAAAGCTACTCATAATCCTAGTTTCTTTACTATTAGGTCTTTCATATCCTTTGGCAAAGTATCTACTATTTCAGAGAATTTTTCAACATCTATATTACCTGAGTTATCACTAATCTCTGGAACTATGTCGTCGCCTACTATGTCACCAAATGTTTTGGGATCCATTGATTGTAACTTAGTAAGAGGCAATTCTTTACCGTTTATATAAACGCAGTCGTGCATTGCTACCTTTGTATTGAATATAGTATTTGTTGGCGTTGGTAAGTACTTACCGTATAAGTGCTTTACTCCATTTAAAGAATCAAGCTCATCTATTAATCCAGCTACCTTTACTAGGTCTTCCCTAGTGGCTGACGTCGATACTCTAAGAGCTTCAGCTACTTTTGAGTATATTCCGGCTTGAACTGGGGTCTTAGATACATGAACTCTAGCTTCTATCCAATCAGCTGCTTTATCTAAGTCTGACCTAGTAACTCCAGCTAGCTGTAGAGTGTCCGCGCTAACAGACTCACCAATAACATTCGCTGCCTTTACTAATCTAATAGCTCCTTCGGATTGCTCACTTGAACTTAACTTAGATTTCAACGCTAAAAATCTTTCTTCAGCTAGTTTAATATTAGATGACCCTGTTATAGCTAATGCCTTTCTGCCAGGCAGTATATATGTCTTTTGCTTATCTTTAGTGCTTGCTACCTTTTCTGAGGTAGCGAATACACTACTAGGTACTGAGAACATATCCAAAGCATTGTCTATTGACCTTAGTATATGTGGCGCAATATTAGCCACTTTTGTGGCATAAGATTTAGACAATATAGCGTCTGCTCTTGTATGTATAGGGTACAATCTATTGTCGGTATCCGCAAAGCAACTTGAAGGTAAGGACCATCTAACCTCTTCACCTATGGAAGCAGTTTTTACATGGTTTTTAATCCCTGGGTTTTCGCTGATTATATCGTAAAGTATATGTAACGTAGTATCTGTATTCTGATCCAACATAATTAAGGAGAACTCCTATGGTTATTAGAAAAAATTTCACTCTTCCTAATTCTTCCAGAGTTACCGAAGAAATCCAAGTTCAAAAGAACTTCAGAAGTATGCTAGGCGCTATTATTGCCGGAGATTCCAGTATATCTGTATTTGCCCATATAGTAATGGGCTTAATAATAAAAGAGGATAACACGATAGGAACAATGGCAGTAACAATTAGAAACGGAGTATACGAACTTATGTATGCCCCAGATATGGTAAAAGATTTGACTGTGCATGATTGCAGTATTGTACTAGCGCATGAGATGGGCCATTTGGCTTTGAGCCATGTTGCTCGTATACTACGTATAACTGAGTCCTGCCTGGATGAAGAATCTAAACGAAAGTACAAAAAGTTACTAGCAATCGCAGCAGATTGCGCTGTTAATTCCTGGCTAATAGAAGACCTCAATTTGGTGTCACTTGAAGAACTAGAGAATATAGGTAACGGTAAATATAAGGGCGTACACCCAAGTCAGTATGAGCTAGAGACTGGTAAAAGCATGGAGTGGTACCTTGATGCGTTACTGAGTAAATTATCACAAGTTACTGATGAAGAACTGGCTAGTTGCAATTGCTCT
>CAYVOK010000008.1:14162-85037 GCA_964453335.1 uncultured Acidimicrobiaceae bacterium | reverse complement strand
GAAGGCTCTGAAGGCTCTGAAGGCTCTGAAGGCTCTGAAGGCTCTGAAGGCTCTGAAGGCTCTGGCCACAAAAAGTTTAAGGATATTGTACGAAGTAAAGACGAAACTAAAGCTCAGGGATCTTTATCATCTAAGCTAGATTCTGTGTCTGAAGCTAAGATAGATAAACTACTTGGTAACTCTCAAGCTAAAAAGTCTTATGAGCTTATGATAACTGAGGATAGTATTCCTAAAGAGTGTAGCGCTGAAGAAGTGTACCAGAACTTGGTAAAAGACGCTGGGGATTTACTAGCTGAGGCTACTCAGTCTTGTAGAGACCGAGGTATAGATCCTGGTAGAGGAATATCGTCTATTCTAGAATCCTATGCTGAAGCTAAAGTCAGCTGGAAAGATATATTACGTAGATACACTGCAGCTAGTAGACCTTCTAGCAAGGAAAGATCTATAACAAGACCTAAAAGAAATGTTGCGTATCTTGGTGGTGGAGCTAGGACTAGCGAATACCCAGGCAAGAAGAAACTGCCATCCTACAATATAGTTTTCGCTATAGATACTAGCGGAAGTGTTAATGATTCAGATGTAGCTTTGATCTTCAACGAACTAGAAGCTTTGAATAAAGATAAATCTGTTACTATCACTGTAGTTGAATGTGACGCAAAGATACATAGGGTGTACGAACTAGAGGGTAAAGGTAAGAAAGTAGAAAGAACTGTCTTAGGTAGAGGAGGTACCGACTTTGAGCCAGTATTTATTCTGGTAAAGAATGGATCTACTGACAGATTTAAGCTAGAGGGGCAAGTCGATCTTCTTATATATGCTACTGACGGCTGTTGTACATTTCCTAGCCAAGAGAATAGAATAAACCCTAATAAAGTTATTTGGCTTACCACAACCGGGCTAATACCATCCGATAGCCAGTGGGGTGTTACTCCAGATTCCTCAGCTAGATTTGGACTTACAAAATATGGGAGATTTATATCTATTAAAGAGTAATTTCTAAGCATACGTAGTTTAGATAGTAACGTATTTTTTTACTAATCAGTTCTATACACGGAGGCTAACATGCTTGTCATAGAAAATACAATACTATCTTCAATGCTTAAATTCACTGGATTTAATTCTATATATATACTTGATTCAGATGAAGAGCTTGAGGGGTTACTAGGTAGATTAAAATGTGCTATGGTTATATCTAACCCAGCCGTAAATGCGCATGGATTCATCCAGCACTTTCTTAGTACATTGCATAATAGTACGACGGACTTACTCTACAGACATGGCTTCTCTAAAGAAAATTTCCTAGAGATGACTGGAATATCTAGATACGCTAGTAATACTAAAGCTGTTGACACTGCGTATACCGAGTATATAACAGCTATGGCTGAGTACTCTAGACTTCTTCTTCCAAAGGATAATGTACACGCTAGTTTTAATCTTAGAAATCAAACAATGGATATAGAACTACTTAGTAATAGTTCTGTTAAACTTGTAGTACCAACAATTATTAAGACAAATAAACTTACTAATAAAAAGTCATTCTCTATACTTGATACCTCTATTTCTAAAGTATCTGACGTGTTTGAGTATTCTAACTACGCATATGCTAGTAGACAGTCTATATCGAATATAACTAAGAAGCTGTTTGGCTCTGGGTATAAAGTAACCTCTGGTGAGATGGTATTCAGGATTATCCGTACTATAAACTCAAAATTTTCATCTTATCTTGGATTCTCTGGCATGTCATCCATTACACGTGACTATGTGAAATCCACTGGTATAGACCCTGATCTTACATTAGCTTATTATAAAGGGTTGGATAGTGTTGTTATAAAAAATGGTAACAACAGTAAGCACTCCTGCGCTACATTTTCTAGCCTTAGCAAAGTTATAAGTGGGAGTCCATTTGATTCTCTAATACTTCTAAATACAAAAGTCTACTCCTCTATGGACAGGACTTTCAGTAAGGACTCTAATTTCAGCGAAGCTAAGGAATATATAAATGCTGACGAGGTTGTATTTTATTGCCAAGTTGATAGAGGAGATTCTATAGAGTACGACGTAGTAAAGCCCTGCGATAACTGCCCTAATTTTATGGGAAGAGTAGCTACTGCCCCAAGATGCACGTTTATGTCATATGCGTGCAATAACGTAGAGTATACCCCTAAGGGTAAAACCTCATGGATAAATGTTAAATATAAGCATCGCAAGGAAGGCTATTAAAATGGAATCTATAAAAAACCAAAACTCTCTAGTTACCCCTAAAGTACTGGCAAACCAATTGGGTATAGAATACAAAACACTCTGCTGGTTAAAAAAACTAGCTTCATATGATATAGCCGCCAATACAACTGCAGAAGCCAGGAAGTTGGGGTATACTAAAGTATTAGCTCCATATACTAAACTTGAGGTTCCTACTAAGTCAAAGATTAGAGTAGTATATAGTCCTTGTAACCAGCTAAGATCTATACAGGCTATGCTTGTGCAGGTCGTGCTCAAATACATAGACCCTGGTGATAATAGTAGAGCTTACGAACCGGGTATGCAGCTGATAACCGCCGGCGTAGATATGTTAGGCGGTGATGTAGTTATAGGCCTAGACGTAAAAGATTTCTTTCATTCTATAAAAAGAAGCATGGTTAAGAAGCTATTTACAGACGAAGGATACCCAGATGATACAGCCTATATAATGGCATGTATATGCTGTGTGTCTGATAAGTATAAATTTCTACCTCAAGGTGGAATAGCTTCAGCTGCTATAGCTAATAGATACGCAGCTAAGTATCTTGATCCAATAGTAAATGAAGTATGCAACTCTGACGTACCTGGTGCATTTAAATATATCCGCTACTCAGATAATATATACGTAAGTTTACAGGGGGATTTTATAGGCTATTCCCTACTAAAGAAGATCCAGTCAGCTCTATCTGCTAGTGGATGGAGAACTCACAAATTTAGGGTTATGCCTAAGTATAGAAGACAAAAGTTACTTGGTATGGTTGTTAATGGAACTGCAGTATCTATACAAAGAGATGAGTATAGGAAAATGTGTTCTGCGTTATTTAACATATCTAAAGCGGACAGCAGTAACATATTAAATACTCTTAAATTACTGATCACTTTAGGAGTAGACACCTCAACTATACATAAGTTAGAGCTTAGCTTAAAAGGTAAGCTAGCGTATTACGTACAAATGTCTGAATCCCATAGAGTAACAAAGCTAAAAGATCTATACTCTAAGGCCTGCTCAGTAATAGATAAGTACCGCAGTATTTTGCCCCTAAACCTAGGAGAATAAAAAATGCAGAAATTCACAGTTATAGACATTAGACAAGAATTAGCAGTGGCTCAAACAGCAGCTAGTATAGTTGTTAACAATGAAATTATGGGTAAAGGTTCAAGCGATAACCTTGTGTTTAACGTAGCTACTTCTGATCTAGAAAAAGCCTTAGTAGAGAACCCAGGCCTAGAACTTATGGCCGCTCCCCTAGATGTTATTCATGTATGCTGTCTTGAGAAAGACTCACAGAAACTAGCTGCCGGTTTATTTGAGCTAACTGAATGCCCAATTATAGCCACCATAAAAGCTAAGGACTGGGTAAGATATCTTAATAGAGTTAGTACACTACTGCTTGGCACTTACTTGGTATCAGCTATAGCTAAGGCTCAGACAGATCTAAAAGATCTACCTGCAGATTATCTTAAGAATAAGTATGGTGTAGAGACATTTGACGAAGTGGCTAAACTACTAGTTGACTCTAATCTTGGCTCTACTTACTCTAATCTAGTATCACGTATGTTCTCCACATCCGCCGCTATACAAAGCTACAAGCCGATGTATAATAAACCTAACCCAGGCGGAATTGGTGTAATAAATATTGACTCCCAAAAAATAAAGTCTGCGCTTAATTCTTTAATCTCTGAAAAGTCAGACCGTAATTACACAACTGAGGAAGACACTGTTATATTAGTTGTTAACCCTAATATGGTACTTGTTAAAGCAAGTAATTTATTCTCAAGTATATATGCTAGGGATGAAGCAAACGGGGCTATTAAAGTAGATAACTTATTGGCTCAGCTATTCTCGGAATGCGAAGAACCAGCCGTAATAACTAGCTGTTTTTCCTGCCCTAAAGTTCTAGGTAATTGTTACGAGAGTTTAGCCAAAGAGCATAATCTGGTAGATAACAGCGACTTACTTAATCCATTTAGGCACTTCACTGTTAATGCGTACAGCATAATAGAGAAAGAAAGAAAATCTAGCGCAAAGCCTCTTCTTAATGCTTTTGGTAAAGAAGTTATAACTACTCCTGCTGTTTGGAATGCGTTGCAAAGGCATGTTACAACAACTAACCTAATATCGGAAGAACTAGTAGAAGAAGTAATTAAGAATATTATTAGCAGCCTATCAACACTTGGGTTCACATATATAAAGCCATCAAGATGTGTGCCAGCAGATGAGTTACTATCTAATGCATTCAGAAGCGTTGATGTAATGGAGGTAGACCTGAGCGATAAGTCAATAGAGTCCAACTCATTACACTGGAAAAGTTTGTCAGATAATAGAAAACTAGCGACTGAGTTCCGAAAAGAATATTGCGATAACTGTATGCTTAAAAATCCTTGCTTAGAAGTTAATAGGGGTAAGATAAATCATCGCTGCAGAGAGTTTCTGCCAGATACTACTGGTTCTAAGGATAAGCTATCTGGCAAACATTTGATTAGCTCAGAGTCAGAAATAGGAGCCGAGCTTGAGAAATCAATAACTAGTACCATTAAGTATATTGAATCTGAATACAAAAATAATGCTAAAATATACAAGAGTATATTTTATTTACCTGGTTCTAAAATATATCTAATTAAATTTAACAACTGGATATGTGACCACTTAATTGTTACTGATATAACTCACGAAGACCTGTTAATTAAATCAGGAGCTACGTTCCAAAGACTAGTTAGTAACACTCTAGATAGAGTAGAGACCTATGTAGATGGTAAATCAATGGGGTACCATTTTGCTGAAGGGGTTAGAAATCCACTAAATAAACGCTCTGAAGAGACTATTACAAAAGATTATAAGTTCTTAACTAGACACGAATTTTGTTGGTATTCTAAAAATAGCCCTATAGGTCTTAATAATATTTTAGTGCCAAGAGATAAAAGTACTTCTGGGTGGCTCGTAAGATTATCTATGGCGCGTAGTTCGTCGTATGGCAACTCAGTGTATAAGTCATTATATGTTGATCTAGACGTAGCTCTAGCCAGTGTTATAACACCACTAGGTAGCATTGGCCAAGGAAAAGCTATGTCAGACTCCGGCTATATAGCTGTTTCTGGTAATAGCAATAATATATCGGGTGTTGATACAAGTAGATATCTTGGTAGGTACTTTAACTCTGACAAAGCCACTGATGAGATACCTCAAAACAGTAAACCTAGCAGTCTAAAGATTCAATACTGGTTTCTAGAAGATGGATTTACAGCTGACTCTATAGTTAACAGGAGTATGCTTGATTCATTGGCAGCAATGAGGAAACCAGTTCTTGATAAAAAATGCTTGAGTAAATATCTATATATAACAGCTAACGCTGGGCTAGTTAGTTACTTTGACTCAAAAACTGCAGGCTTTGGTAATTCAAGTGAAGCCGCCCAGACATACAATACTATTCTTAAGATATATCCAGGCATTGGGTTAGTCTCATCCTCTGCTGTAGAAAATAGAAGTAACCTATCGACAAGTAATATATCAGAGCTAGTAGACTGTAGCAGGATTGAGATATCTTATACTACTGATAGCAAGGTTGTAACCAAGAGAGCAGATAACATATCATCTATGATTAACCAAAGCATGTCTTGGGTATTAAGAGATGCTATGACTGCCTGGAATTTTGGGGCACATCACACGTCTATGGGTACTATAAAATTAACTCCGCCAGCATCTAGTCTTGTAGACTCTATTCTTACTACTTGCTATGCTGGTCCAAATAGACTAGCACCTAACGATCGTAAGATACGAGATACGCTAGCTAATAACTCAGGTTATTCAAAACCAGATCCACATAATGTTCCTGTTTTAGTTACTCTAAATGGCTACGAGAATTTTGCAAACTCAAGCACACTTATAACTAAATTTGTTGAAGACAGATCTGACGATAAGTTCAGTACTGATAACTGCCACATTTTGTTTGAATCTTATAGATCAGATAAATCCAAAAAATCTGGGTCTAGAATAAAAGTTATGCACCTAGATTGTGTCAATGGGAAAATAAAATATGTTCCAGTAACACCAGTTAAGACCTATATAGACACTAAAGCAAACACATTCAAAAATAGCGAAGAAATAGAGTCTTTATGTCATAAGCTAAGTAACGACTCCTACAAAGCCATTGTGGATAACATACTTAATCAAGTTAAGGCTAGTTGCGCAATAGAAGCTAATACTAGTGATAGTGTAGCTGTATTACGAAGCATGATTCAGTCATCTGTTCCAGGGGATCCAGTCTCTGCGTATTCTATTATATCAAGGACAGGAGGGAACTCTAATTCTCTGAATCTAGCGTATGGAAAGCTGTATGAGTCTGGTAAAGTAAGAGTAAAAGTATCAGCGTACAGATTACCTGTATGCGCCGTAATATATAATGAACATGGTATTATTGTAGACAAGTTACTGTCCAGGTCTGGCACTACAAGCGCTGCTAGCTACATGCCAGACTCAAAGTCACTAAACATACCTATATCTATAACTGAGAAGGAAAGATGGGGGTATCATAAAAACTATTCTAAGTTCTTGGGAACTATATTCATGCCTACCATGGATTCTGTCAGAATAAACGTAGCCATGTCACGTCAATTTCTAAAGCTAGCGTATGCTAGAGATAGAATCATCTCCGCACACAGGCACTCTGTGTTAAATAGATGCATTAATATAGTATCAGGGGCACATGTATAGTAAGTATAAGTACTAATACACAACCAATTCTACACAAGGCGTTAAACAAATGATTACAACTCTTAGCAAAATTTTACCTTATATATCCAACTGTAGACTAAGAATAAACTCAATAGACTACTCTAGCTGCTCTAGTTTTGGTATAGCTGAGCTAGACTGTACCGCAGTCGATACTGAAGGTGAGGAAATGTTCTCAATGGTACTACCTGTACCAGTGCATCAAGTTTCTGCAATACTATCTGAGGTAGAAAAAGATAATAAGGTAGCTCCAAATAGTAACTCTTCGCCTAGTGCAAAGAAAATTAGAACGAATGTTGGAGATAGAAAATGAGTATACAAGAATATAAGGATAACGCTCTAGCAGCCATATGTATATCAGAGGATGGGTCCGTGTCTATTGAAACAGACAACGTTAGCCAAGTATCTGCAACACTTGGTAGTACTACTGTATACGTATATCTTACAGCGGATGATAAAGCCAATGTTGTAAGATCTACTTTTAACATACTTAAGAATGCGTCTAGTCCATCATTAGATGAAAATGCTGTGCAGAATTATCTGTGGTCCACAAAAACTTATATGATAACATCTGAATATGTAAGTAAGTACTTTAATAGATTTAAAGGTAGGATACTGCTGCAGATACTTCTAGCTAAGGTAGCCCTTTCGTTTGCTTCTAATACTAGAATAGCCTGCTCTACAGGCAACGGTGATAGAAGCAGAGTATTTGCACCACATAGTGAATGGTCACCCTTTACCAGCACCTTCTGCAATGATGCCTCTCTAGTGTGTAGAAGAGATTATGAGTATTTTGGGTACAACCAAGACGATACTTATATAAGGGCTCTCGAAGATGCATACTCAAGACTTGGAGATCTGTCTCTAGATAAAGAGACAGATGAGTATATGCTTGCTTATATATCCACAAGAATGCTATCAGTAACTGGCTTAGCTTACTATGAAGATATTGACATTAGCCTTGGGTCAAGTATGAAAGATATTCTTATAGCTTATGCGCTAGCCTCTTACCCTGATACTGTTAGCCTTATCTGTATAGGTTCTAAAGAAAAAGCAGAAGCGGTACTTGGAGTAGGATTAAGCTATTGGAGAAAGATACTGGCCACCCATATGTATGGGTATACTCCAAACTATATATGCCTTAGCAGCTTCGTATCTTATTACGAGTCTGAGGAATCCCTAAAAATTCCTTTTAGTAAGTACCGTTCACTATTATTTAACACCTCAGTTAGCTACCCACAGAACACAACTAATAGAAGTGTGTACTCCTGCACATACTACAGTAACTCTCTTGTTGATACCTGCCGAGCTGAAGAATATGCATACGAGGCTGTGTGCGCCATAAAAGAATTACGTGAATTAAATTCACGTATATTAAGTTCCGCTCAGCTAGGGGGATCACAGGGACGATTACCATCTGACTACGATTCTTCTGGCGCATGGTCTATAGGAGAAGATCTTATTAGCATGTGGACTATATTTGCTATAGCTAATAGCCCAAAAGACTGCACTCACGGAGCTCAATGGTCTGCATCTAATGTTGCGCAGGACATTACAATTCCTATCAAAACCCAGAATGATGCAGATGTGCTGACAAGGGATATATACTACACAACTGTGGATGGTAAAAAGTGCTTCTATCCGTTGTTTAGACTAAGCATAGCACACTTTATTAACTCAATAGCTAGTACTTATAATACCTGTGTAGCTGGGTATGCTTCAGCTGAAGCTATAACAAAATCTGGGGTATTAAATTATCTTACAGAGTCTGTTGACTCTACATTAGCTAATCTATTTGAGCCTGGAAAAGTAAGAAAAACAGCTATGTCAATGCATAGCTTAGAGATGGCTAATTTTACAAAGCACTATGAATACCTTAAGAAGGTTTGCACCTCTGAGGATTACCAAAAAGACAGAGATATAGCGCAGCAATATAGTACAGAGTATATCAGAAGACCAGATCTTGGGTTCAGAAGCCCAATAAAAGGGCTACCAAAAAATTGCCGTATACCTGGGCATATAATAATAAGTAGTCAACACGTGTTGCGCCAATCCTCAGAAATGTTTACTAAGTCTCAAGATACTAGACTAAATAAAGTTCTGAAATCCCTGAAGACAAAGGACTCTAGCTACTTCATGAAAACTTGGAGATTCTCCTACGGAGCCGGGGAATCCATACTTCCAAGAACCTATGTAGATCTATACAGAATAGCTGGATACCCTGCTTCTTCTGCTATATACCCTAGAAAAGAATCGTGCATAATGGCTACTTCAGAGGTACTAAGCAAAGCAAAAAAGACCAGCGTGGTTAACATAACTTTACCTGAAGAACGAGCTAAAGATATAACACTGCTACTAAAAGCAGTAGGACTACACAAAGTAGACTCTATGAAAGATATATTTACGTCTGTTATAGCTTTTGAAGGCGTTAGAATGCACCTGGAGACTATATCCTCATCTGGTGGCAGTATGTCTCATAAAAATCCTAGATGCGTACCAGTACTTGATTTCTCGGGATGTGTTTTTGATAAATATTTAAGATCTGCTGGGTTCTGGTCGTTTAGTCCAGTATTTAATACCTCTAGCTTAGATAAAGTTACCTCAGTAATGGGTAAGCTATGTAATATGTACGAGCATATACAAGGAGGTGTCACTCCACGTTATACCTCTGTTATACTAGACAAAGTTATATCATATAAGGTTACTTGTATTGATGGCGAAGAGCCTAGTGATTATAGCCTTAGCGGTGTACATAGCTTTGACGTATCAATACGTGAAGTACTTAAGAATAGAGCTGCTATAGTTCTTTCAATCGCCCAGAGAATATACACAGCGTATGGCATGAACACTATTATAGTTAACCAATTCTTCAGATACCCTTCTGCACAGAAACCTGAAGATTCTGCTGAGTTTGATTTCTTAACTCTACCAGATAGTCAATCTGACAGTGACCTAGATTTGTTTTGTGTATACATTAACAGGTCATCATTTTCAGATAATGACGGTATACCAGCGTCTTTGTTTATTGGAGACAACTATCATGGAGCAACTAATAAATGCGTAAGATTCAATGCCGCTGGTATAGTAGATTGCCTAGATTTATTTGATAGTAGTAATGAACTTGGGGAATATATTAGTTTAGTTGGTGGTAATTATACTCAGCTTCGTGAATGTATTGGTACAGCGCTAAAACTTGTTGAAGTAGCCTGTGAGACCAATTGGTTTACGTCAGATATACTAGATAGGGCAGTAAAAACCATTAAGTCAAAGCTTCTTGGCCTTAGTTAATATACTATGTATGACTTCTACTGAGTGACGTTTGTTTATGCAGCTCCTACCTTCATGAACAGATTGGGCTATCCTAGCAAGTGACCAACTATCGGTTATGTCGTTTTGTGGACTTGGGCATCCATCAAGCACAGCAGCTGCAGACACTTGATCTTTTGAAGCTCTGCCGCTGCCTGCCATAAACTTCTTAACTTGTGTAGGCGTAGCGTCTAATATATTGGTTATACCGTTCTGTATTAGGGTTAACTTTATGCACCCGAGAACTTCACCTAGTATAAATTCTTTATGTACAGCGTCATACGCTGGACTCTCTATAAAACAACAAGAGATTTTTTTATCTATGAGAATAGCCTGTAGGCTACTACTTATAAAAAGCAACCTTTCAGCACCTCTAAGCTGCCCTGTAGCTATTGCCTTAACAACTTTATCGCCATTATTAGATATAACAGTTACTCCAGTGCTTGCTGCACTAGGATCTATTCCTAAAAACCATTCTTGGGTAGCCATATGTCATCCTCATCTATAACCATTTTAAAAAGCGTTTCTCTTACCACCGATGGGAGATATAGCTTAAACGTGACTATTCAAAACTCTACTAAAATACAAAAAGAATTATTTGTGATAGAAAAGAGTAGCTCATCACAAGACTCTGATAAGTACAGTAGAGTAGCATCTAGACTTGATATTTACAAGTTAAAAAAGTTTAGAACATCTAGCGACAAAGAGTACTTATCTAGCGCAATGTCATACGTAACAGATAATATTGTTGACCTAGAGGCATCTTGGCCTTATATTCTTCAATTACTAACTGAATTAGTAGAGTACTACAATACAGTTATCCCAGACATCCTAGGTAAAGAGGAGATAATAACAATACCATGAACAAAATTATTAGACGTTTATATGTAGACCCAGAAACAAACAATTGGGTTGGCAGGCTTGATCCGCTTGAGGAATCTTCTTTTCCTGAAGTAGTTCTAAGAGAAATAATGTTTGATGGAGATGTATCAGATATAGCCTACTCAGACGCAGACACTTCTGACGAATTAAATTCTCTTATACTATCTAAGTATTTTTCAGATAGTCCATTTGTTATGCCGCTTACAAGAGTAGACAGACCAAATTACATGACTAAGCAAGATTTAATTACATCTATACTTAGCAATGTTATCGCAATGAGAAATTTCAAAGATTCTTTTGAAGACTTATCTAACAACGAGGACTCAGCTAGATATTCTAGATTGTTTAATATGGGCATTAGTAATTTATCTCCAGGGTTTATACCATATAGAGATACTTCACTATCTGTAGTTGGAACTGACTATGATAGTATTGACTCTGCTATAACTGCTGTAACTGGCCTAGCTTCTAACTACGGTAAGGTATCGCCAAGTCTAGGCAATACTTTATCCGCTAAGGTTGTGCCTCTTTCTCCAGAAAGATCTGAAAACGCATTTTTCCCTGGAGATCTATTCAAATTACTTATAAGCGGTGGCTCTGGTGTATTGTCGAGAATAGTAAGTGGTATTACGCCCATAAATAATACCTCTGATATATATAGAGTTAACTCTCAATCTGCAGGAACATTTCAGCAAACACTAAAAGATACTGGGACGTCAATAACTATAAATATAAACGTTACGCTCCCTAGTAATATAACTGATGCTGATGGATCCGAGGAGGAAGTATGAGTACAAGCAGTCCAGTTAGCATTAAATTCGTTAATAGAACTGTTCTAGTGAAGAAATCAGAGACTTCTCCTGCACTCCTGCAGGAAGTTAATTATGGAGCTATCTCATCACAGGATGAGTTCGGGGTTGGGTATTCTATAACATGTATAGTTGAAGCTAACCCAAGCTTTTCAGGGCAGCAATTACTAGCTGATCCGAAGTGTTTTATCCACGAGTATACATCTTCCGATGGCCTAACTTCAAAATTTAGTAGAATAGCTTCCTTAGCAGATATGGACTATGTTCTTCCTAAATCAGATTCAAATTTTACCATAGGAATGGAGTACAGATCTAATACACTAACTCTTATATACAACGACTTAGACACTGCAGTAGCCTCTATGCCGGTAATAAAAGACAGAGTAAGTAAGTTATACTCAGACAGAATAGAGATACTAAGTAAGCTATTTTCAGATTCTCAGCCGGAATTTCTTCCAATATCTGCTACAGAGTTAGCAACTCAACAGCAGTATGTAGCTACGTATAAAGAGAAAAAGTCAGCCAGAGAATCCTTAGATAGCTCAGTAAAAGAGCTACAGACCACCTATTCGTCTTCTAGGGAAAAGCAGCTAGCTGTTACTAAAATGCAAGAATTTTTATCTATAGTAACTAACAAACTTAATATAGCTCGCACAAATATAAATAGTAACACTACTAATGTAGCCTCTGCTTTTGGTACATCTATATTAGTACCTATAGATTCTAAGTTATCTTCTATGTCTGACTCTGACACTATTACTAAAGCAGAGTTATCTGGTATAAAGCAAGACATAAATTCTATAATGTTAACTAAGATAATAAATAGTACGGCAATATTTACTGTACCCTCTGAAGGTATGACTTTAGCTGAATTTCTAACAGCTTTATACTTTGAGTTTAATGGAGCTCTTCTAGGTGTAACTCAAAATGTTTATGGAGCATCTGCCTATGTAAACGAGTATTTGTCTCAGCTAAAAGAAGCAAAAAAGTCTAGTGAAGTCGCTATAGCCGCTGAGGTAGCAGCACTTGCTAATATAACTAGGTATTGCCCAGATATAGATACTACTACATTGTAAACAACACATCAGCTTCTACTAATATAAAGTAATTAGAAGTAATATCTATGTTTTGGCTCATCTTGTCAGCACTAGAGCCTGGTGATTTTGTTGGTGAAAGACTAGAAGTCAGAGAGTCTGTAAGCTCAAAAGTAAGTAGCCCAATATTACCATTGTTTGTCATTTCTACAGTGTGAGTAAGAATATTAGTCTGTGACACTTGGTAGTCTGATGTAGTTGTGGGACCTGTAGGGTCAGTAGCTATAAAATAGCTACTAGTACCTGCATCTGGTAAATTAAACTTTATAACTCTTGTCGCTAAATTACCTGAAAATGTTGTCACGCCTGGAAACACAGATGAAAAGTCTGAAGTAGCTCTAAACCGTATTTGTAATTCGCTTAATGGATTAATATTTAAGTTAGTAGGCTTTAGCCATGTAGTTACTTTTATTCCTAGTAATCTCATGCTATATGAACTACCTCTATTTGTCACGTAATGAGCTATATCTTGCGGGCATAATATTCTGCCGAAAAAATCACCAGTCTTTATGACAGTAGATAGCTTAATAATCTGGCTGCTAGTATTTCGTATATCTTTTGCAGAGAACAACTTGCTTAGTACAAGTGTGCTAGACCCAGTGGCTATATCTGATATACTCATATCTGGGACACAGTTATCTATAAATTTTATACCAGAAGATACCTTTGTTGCTATAGGTATATACAAGTAGTTTGCATCGGGTTCTGAAGTTTTGACTATTCCAGCAGCTGCTTGAGTATAAACCTGAGTATACGATACGTCAGTGTCTTTTTTATAGTTAATAGTCAAAGTATCAGCATCTGCTGTATTCTCAGTATAGTTCCATGGTGAACCTGTCTCTGATGTGCTAACTATAAATCCAACAATGTTTGTAGAATTAGTTATATCTGCTATTGAATCTACAGCAACACCGTTATTCTCTAATATAGCTGCAACTACAGAGACATTAAGGCAGTGCTCGCGTACTGTTATGTATATCTTAGCATTTATTGTTGCTGCTGCTTGGTTATTCTCAGAGAAAGTTATTTGACCTACCTCTGATACGCCTGTTGTAAATGAGCAATTAACTGAGTTACTAGTAGCTGTTAATAAATACGACTTAAATGCTGATATAGTTATACTATCCTTAATAGAAATTTTGTTAAGAACTGGTAGTTTGCACAGCTGCAATCCTTCTTGAGACGCTCCATAGTACAGGGAATCAGAGTCATCTACTGAAGTAGGTAGAAGATAAGTTTCTACTGATCCTGCCCCACTCTTTGGCAATTTTAAGGCTAAGCTATCCCCATTGTTCTTAAGCATTCTAGCTTTTGGTATGTTATAATACCCACCGTAGAAGTCTGACACTACTGATTGTTTTATAACTATTTTAGAGTTATTTTGGGCTGCTGAGTACAGTTCTAGCTGAGAGCTAGTTTGGCTAACACCGTTTCCTCTTAAAGCCACATAGTAAAACTTATCGGTAAAGTTATTTGAATTTACCACACTTTGCTGATAGCAAGTAATTAAACCTGGACTAACACCACCAGTTACAGCTGCAGAAGTAACATCACTATCAATTACTAAGTCAGCTGTTAAATCTATCAAGGTATCTGTGTTGCTAGATTGCTGCTCTAACGCTGAGGCTAAAGTCTCAGTATTACTTCTTAAGTCAACTGATGGCTTATTAAGTGCCGCGGCCGATATTGGATCGCCGTTGCTTATATAATCTATTGGTTCTAAAACTACTTTAATCATTTATTACTCCTGAAATAGTAAAGTCCACTCATATTCAATTGTGGACCCTACTGGTGCTGTTAACTGTGAATGTATTTGATGCGCCATTAGAAGCATACCAGTGTTACTTGGTACTTCTGGCAAACTTGAATTTGCTGAGCCAGCAGTGTATAAACCAACTTCTGTATAGAGCTTTAGTGAATCTGACTCAGATACACTCTTACTGGCAGTTACGGTTATAGAGTTTTCAGTTACTACAGACTTGCTTATTCTCATTGTATCAAAGGTTTGGCTAAACATTGCAGTATCAGTCTTAGACACAGGAGGCAACTGTGTTTGTTGGGTGGAATACCCAGCTCTTATGTAAGCTAGCGTGTTTGAATTAGTTGGACCTAAGGATTCGCTAAATAGAACATCTGGTCGTCCCTCGCTGTCTATAACCCCTGTAGAACTTGTATTCTTAGGTACAAGCTGGCTTATTATTATCCTAAGTAAATCTACTATAACAGCGTTTTGAACTTGCACTGTATTAACGATTTCATAGTCTTTGCGTACTACTATACTTACTCTACCAGACACTGGCACTTTAGTCTTATCTAACATAATTATTGAATAACCTTTACTGATGGTCCTCTTGAGGAAATTGTAACATATCCCTGCATTGGCGACTTTGAGCTAACTATATCAGAAGGGTCAGATAATGGCAGTGACGAGCCTATTACAGCAGTAACTGAACCACCAACATTTGAATCTGAATGATTAACAACACCCTGTATATCAAAGTCTATAACATCTAATGAGTTTACCTCAATAGGCTTGCCTAGTACTTGATAGTTATACTCTGAGTCTAATTGTAGGTGTAGTATTGTGCTTGAAGTTTTATTAGTAATTTTAACAACATGACTAAGGCACTCACCGTTCTCGCATAAAATTGTTACTTGGCTGCCGATATCTATGCCATAAGAATCTGATACTTCTACCTCGCAATATTTTACTATTAGAAGTTCCTGTATTTCATACATATTATATACTGCGGTTGGCTTTATGTCATCCAAGCTTATTTTTAGCTTAGAGGTTAAGCTGTCCGTTATTCCTCTAGTAAAACTAACGTAGTCTGCTATTACATTATTAAACGAAGTTAATAGAATAGTTGCTACTGGTATAGATCTATCTATTAGAGCTATAGCCGATCGGTAATCTTGTATATCCCTTAGATCTGTAGAGTTTACTTTTAGTATAACTGAGTTCAAACGTATAAAATCATTATATATATAGTATGCCGAGGACTTGTAATCTACTACATTTGGCTGCGCTGACATTTTATAGTCACCTACTCTGTGTAGTGGCATATGCCCAATTTTAGATCTGTATACATTATCACTTAACAACCTCCTTATAGCGGAGGTATTGTACAAATTGATCGGAATGTATACTGAATTTTTAGAGGCTATATAATCAGTATCTACTGCACTATCTATGTCATAGTAGTCTGTTATAGCCTGCTTCTGTACTAGTGTTGTTGAGTCGTTAAGCACGCTCCTGAACACGAAGTTACCAGAAATCTCAACTTCTAAAGAACCAATTATAAGATTTATTACTGAGCCTTCCTGTGGCTGTATTTTTATTTTTTGCTCTGATTTTACTAGTATGAAGTCTCTGCCTATGTACACAGGTGTATACTCTGTACTAGAGTTTCCTATTTTTATCTTGCAAGTTGATGGTATATTAGTGTATTCCCCTATTAGTGAATACACTGTTGAAGCTACTACTTTTCCATCTGTGGTATCTTTTATGACTCTATAGAACTCTGCATCTTCATAGTCTATTTTTCTAGCTGAGTCTAAGACAGCAAGACTAACTACCATATTTAAGGGTAGTCTGTATGTTTTTAGATTTGTTATTATAATACCGCTACTTGTATTAAAGTTCAGTAAAGTTTCTATATTATTACCACCATACTGTATTAATTGACTACCTGAAGCTACATTAAGTAATCTCTTAATATTAGACTTAGTGAACCCTGTACAGTCTATAGCGTGTAATGAGTATACTAAATCTTCTGCTTGCGTTTTACTATAGTACTGATTACCTAAATGCATAAATCCAATCTTTGAGTAACTATCGAAATTATCTTCTATTGAGTTAACAGCGTATAGATCAAGGTATCTTACCCTAGTTGCTATAGTCTTGCATTGAGCCGTGTACTTAATACCACCTATAGTTATAAAGCAGTTCGTGTTACCATCTAACCTAAAGTATGTAGGTAGGATTATTGTATTTATAGTCGATATATTCACAGACGTATAAGGTATTGTTACGGTATACTCAGAGTTAGGTATACCTATTCTTTGTATTGTTAGTTGTATATTTGTTTTGTTAGTTATGCTGGTAGCTAGATAGCTGTTATCAGCTATAGTTGGAGGAAATTCAAGTACAGTATTTAAATCCTCAGATACTTCTTCGTACGAAGAATCAGTTGAGTACACGTCAAAGAAATTGCTTTTTATAAGCAGAAGCTTATCCGCTTTCCTTAGTATAGGAGAGCTTCCAATTAGCTCTGATATATCTATTATTTCTTCTTTTGATGTAACTATCCTGAAATCCTCAGACATAGCAGAATATTTAGAGGTAAATAAGCTTGGCGTATCGCATATATAACTAGCTCGTATAGCTCTAGTTGTTATTGGTATAGCTTGCAGAACTATATTACCATTATCATCCAGCTTAGTAGCTATATCTATGTCTCTAAACATAATCCTGCTAGAGGATACCTTTTGAGTCATGCTATTACTATATATAGATTTACTTATAGTATCTCTTAGTATTTCTTCGTACGCATCTGCGCATATAGTAAGACTATGCTCTAAAGCTGAGTCTAATATGTTCTTATCTTCAAAATTAGAGTACCAGATAGAAGGTAGATTTTTATAAACTGAATCTAAGTAAGACATTCTAACCAACCTGTATTGTTACGTTACTTGGTCTACATACTAGCCTAGTGGATCTATTAGATACTCCTAATATATCTTTCTGGCTACTTGTGAACAAGCTACTGCTATTTATATCTTCTACTACTTCTATGGTTGAATAATCTTCTACATTTAAACTGTAAGAACTACTATAAGGCATTAGTATTGAATGTTTTTGATTTATTAGAACCCCACTTATTCTGAAATCTGAAGCATCTACCGCTCCTACAAATTGGTACAGGTTATCTTGCACAAATTTAGCTATATGGCTAGCCGTTAAAGGATCAGACTGATCGTGGCCCTCAACAAATCTACTTATTGCTTCTTTTATAGCTTCTGTAGGGAAGGGCTGAATAGGTGAATTTATATTAGGTATAAGTCGTATTTTATCTATAAACACTACACAGGTATTCGGTGTCCTAAATTTAATGGACCCAGTAATCATTTTAGAATCTTCCGACTCAGCTATAGAGTCTATAGTCTCTATTAATGGGGCAGAAGAATAATAAACTGAATACTGAGTGTTTGGTAAAAGCCCACTCACTGTGGCTTGGCCTAATCCTCTATTAAATAGACCTTCATGTGTATAAACTACTCTAAAGCTATTTTGAGGATACACTACTGATATAGGCTGTTTAGATATAGTCTTATAGTAAGTATCTAGATTCTGGTCATACGAAAGAGACACAAGTAAATTACAACTAGTACCGTAAATCGTACTGGCTGGTATAGCACTTGAATATTTACTTGATTCTGTAGCTGTAGTATAAACTGCCATTACGTGCTGCACAGTGTCGTCATTTAATATTAAGTTACCTGAAGAATTAGAAGTCAACTTAGTTAGCTTATACTCTGGAGTTGTCACTACAATCACATCAGAGCATCCTAGACCATGGAATACCTGCGAGTATATAGAGTCTATAGTTGTCAAATTAATAGCTATTGTGCTTGGGGATATAAGATCTCTGGTTAATTCTTTATCACCTGCTTTTACTGTTACTACCCGCTGAACTCCAGGTATATCCATATCATTTATGCTTGCTACTATTGACTTGCTAGTAATGAATCCCCTAAGAGAAAGAGATGCTCTAGCTCTATCGATTAGAGCTGTGTTAGTCTCAGTCTCCTCTGCATCTGAAAATGTAGCTGTAGATTGGATAGAAACTAAGTTTGGTATAGAAGTATCAGACTGGAACTGTCCTGGAGGAAGTAAATTACCGTCGCCAGGTATATTCGACTTAACAGGTATTGACACACTATATAAAACAACACCATTTTGCGTTGACTCAACAAAATCTTCTGCTGAAAATGATACTGAAGTTGTAGAATCTAAAGAAAAAGATGATGTACCCCTAGTAAAAACTCTATCAGTGCTTATAGTAAACGAATATGGTCTGGATAATGTTATTTTTATAATACCTCTAGCTATTCCTCCAGCTCTACGATCTATAAACCAATTAGATAGTAAATCATCTAAGACTAGTCTAGATGTTGGGTCTGATTTATTAGCTAGCTTAGCTATAGATGAGCTTAGTCTTACTGATTCAGCTTCTTTAGTTACTATAGTAACAATATAAGACATTGATCGTATAAGAACATCGTACATAGCTGAGCCTGGCCTAACATTAAGACCTGGTACCTTAGCGTTTAAGTACGTAGCTAGTCTTGTCTCTGTATCTCGTATGTCTGCTAGTGTTATATCAAACTCATTAATCATTTAATTACTCTCCCTACTAAACTAAACGCCGTATTTGTTCCGTCTGTAAATAGTAGTTTTATACTAACAGTTCCTGTAGCAAAGTCAGCCAATATAAGATTAGACCTAGCAAATTTAACAGGTGCTGCTGGTGTATATAAAGCAGACTTGCCAACGGACCTATAGAAAGCCAGCATTTGAGAATCAGCGTCTAGTATGCACGCGCTGATATCTGAAGCAAAAGAATCGTCTGATGTGTTACCGGCTAGTATTGAGCTAAATAGCGTTCCTTCTGACTGGTTAGTAATAACTGATCCTTTAGCAGATAGTAGAAGCTTTAAATATTGTGACAATATTTCTTGCTTAACACTATCGTATGAGTTGTCGCTTATTATTATCTGATCTTTGTAGTTAAGTCCTAAGCTAAGAGAGGAGCCTTTGTATACTGTATATCCTTCTGTAGTAGATTTTGAATCTACTGTAGGGAATAGTATTAAATCCATGATTATTACTTCTCCAGAGTATCTATGCTTATAGATGCGTAGCTACTGTATATATCACTAGCTAACTTAGCGGATGAGTCCGCAATATCTTTATCTGTATTTACTAATTCTAGGTAATTCGAGACACTTCTAAGGCAGGCAAGAAGTCTATAATAAAGTTGAAGTAAATTAGCTCTGTCTATTAAGTACTCTGAATTAGATATTCTAGAAACTAGCTCGTCCCTGTAAACTATTATTGCATCCCTGATAGCTATAAGCTCTTCGTCAGTAATATAAGCGTCATCTACTTTGTTAACTATTGATGCAGCATGCTTCATATCGCATATATTGCATATATTACTTATTAGTTCTTGTGATGTTAGTGATTCTAGAGCTGACATTACTTAAGGCCTTTCATTTCCAAAACCATTTTAGTAATTCTTCTTTTTGAGTGAGATATTTGGCCTTGTGTCATTCCTGTTTTAGCCATTAAAGTCTTAGCGCTAAGTATTTTGTTGCCACCGTATCCTGTTGTGTGCTCGAATACTAACTTATCCTGATCGTGCAAATCGTTATACACAAAGTCTATAAATGCTTCATCTGGATTATAAGTTTCAAACCCTGGAGGTGTTGGTTTAGAAGTACTTAGACCTGATCTAAGCTCGTTTCTAAACCTGTCTACTTCCTTCATACTCCATTTCAACGATGCGCTTAGTTCTTGTGCTGTAGGTTCTCTGCCTAGATCTTCCTCAAGTTCATTTTTAGCATTGAGATACGAACCTACTTTTAATGTCTGGTGTTCTGGCATTCTTGCTGCATTAGAGTGTGTATATACTATTCTAGATAGCCCTTTTAGTTGGTTAGTAAGATGGGTATTTAGTTGCGTACTATTAGGATCGTAGCTATCAAAAGCTTTTAGAGCTATTTTTTTAGCTTCTATGTTTAACACTGGCCTGGATACATTACCTGTAGCCCATCTGCTTACTTCTTTTTGTATAACTGGATTCATAGAAGCCATAAGTGGCGTAAGGTTATCTTTATTTCTTTCTTCTTTCCATTTCTTCCATAACTCTAGGTCTCTGCTAGCTGCTGTAGACATATGCTATCTCCTTAGTAATTCTGAGTATAGTAGTAATAGAGACTGCCAATCTTTTGCAAGATCAGGCAGTTGCGTAAATGATGCTTCACCATCTACAACTGCAAATGCTTTAGTTTCTGCAGTATTGTTTTCACCCTCTGATATATAATAAAGTGTAAGTGCCGGAGGAGTTACTGCATTAGATATTTCTTCTGCTTTCTTAACTTCTTTAGATACATCTGCTGCGGCTATAGGCTTAGACGATTGTATAGACGTGGTATGCGAGCTGCTAGATGTTTTAGACCCTGGCTCTACACCAGGTCCTCCTACAAATTCTCTTATTATCTTCCAATAAACAGCAGCGTCATTAGGATTATTATCTATTGTTTGTTTACCTATTCTGCATCCCTTGCCCCTACCGCCAACAAGAGATTCAGCTAGTAGATCTTGTTGTGTAGCGTAAAAATCTATGTACTGATCCATAGTGCATACTGGTCTAGAGCAATAATCCATTGCGAAGTCGTAAGTATTAACCAAATCTGCTACTTCTGGGTATACAGTTAGCTCAGATGTTTGCATAGCGGTTATTAGTTTAGCTATATCTTCTTTTGATGTAGGCCAGTTATACAAAGTTGTTATTTTGCCTGTATAGTAATCTTTTAAGGCTACTAACTTAGTGAAGTCTCCAACCGCTTTAAATGTAGTTGAGTCACCCGAGCTTTTAGATAACTCAGCATCAAGATCTGCTTTAGCTTTATCTAGCTTTTGTTGTAGTGGAGCTAACTTACTTGCTTGCTCTATAGTAGCGTCTTCTATACTATCTAATGTGTCTGTAATCTCATTTATTTCTGCCGTAATTTCTTGCACTATAGAGCTCAACTTGGCTAGATTAGAAGGATTACCTACTTCTATTTTATCCCTAGCGTCTCTGTAGATAGCATTACCGTAGTAGAAATTTGCAGCGTTTCTGTCCTGTAAAACAGCTCGTACTTCAGTTATTGGTTCGGCCGGAGATATATGATACTTACCGCCATCTAACAATGCTTTATTTATTGTTTGCTTTAAGCTTCTAGCAGCACTAAGAGACACAGTTGTTGAAGCACTTTGCTGTGATAGGGAATGGCTTACGCCAGCTACTTGACCTATTATATGGTTGTTAGTATCTTCTGAATCTATAATAACAGCTGAGTACCCAGGTATTATATAAGGATTAAACGGCATTGAGACTGTACACGTTGAAGCAGAACTTCTCATATACTCATAGTCTAACTGAGCTTGTCTAAGAAATACCTCATAATTTTTTTGGTCTTTAGAATCTGCTTTTATAAAAGCGTCTCTCAAATAAGCTGCTTGATTAGCTGGTATTGCTTTATAATCTACAAAGTCAGAGGACTTAATAGCACCAGGTATATCGTGTAATCTACCTGCTTTTTCTAATCTATCAAGCTCTGCTAGTAGTGGATTTAATTCTTTATAAACAGTTTTAGGCCCTGCAAAGTATTCTTCCGGAAATACTAAAACTTCCATACCTGATTTAAGTGTATCAGTAGAATCATAAGCGTGCCTAGCTATAGTGGCTGGATATCCAACCTGTGAGTCTAACGACGCATACCCAGTACCAAGCTTTTGCTCAGTATTTAGCTTTCTTAGCTGAGATATCTTATTATAGTAAACTCTAGTAGGTCTTGAATCAAAGCTATTAGAATACTGCACTGTTGTTCTCATGCAGGGCATTATTATATTGCACGCTGGTGGCATAGAATAACTTGTATCTGGTTTTGTTATATACCCGACTATACTGCTATTCGTAGATTTAGAGAATCTGCCAGATGGTAAGCCTCTATCGTCTGTGTCGTATGCTGGAGGAGCTGGTATACCCTGCATTGAGTAGTTAAATACTGTGAACATGTTGTTTAAGAGCGCTAGAGCAGATCCGTTGTCTCCATATTTATAGCCAGTTTGTCTGGCTAATCCTTTTGCATAGTTAGAGCCATTTTTAGTTCTTAGTATTGGGAACACGCCAGTAGGCATACCTTTTGTTTTGTACTTATTATCTATTAAATCTCCAACAAAGCCTTCTATTATTGGGGAAGCAGCTACGTGCTTATGCAACTTTGTTATATTGCAATACCTTGAGAAAAATCCAGTAGCTACAGGTGTTCTATCTGTAAGCGACCTTGTATCTGTTATTTTCTTTATAGATTGCTGTATAAGCTTGTCCTGAGCATCGGCTACATTACTTGGTGCATCCGATATACCTAGAGATTTTAGCTTTGAAGTTATTTTAGCTAACTCATCAGCTTTAAATTTTTCTTTTAATCCATCTGGCGTACTTGCTAACTTTGTTTCATAGTTTAGTCTAACTACTGAAGTTATTCTTTTTATTTCTTCTCCGACTTGTTTCTTAGTGCCGTCAGGAGCAATGTCTTTATCTTTGTATTTACCTGTTGTAGCTAGTACTATATTTTGGAAGAACTCATATGGCGTTCTAATCTGTGCTTTATCCTCAAGTCCTATTGTAAACAATCTACCTGGATACTTTCCTTTAAAAGTAATCTGATTTGGTATGACTTTACCAGCTTTACCTGCAGCCTTGCCGCTGGATAAGTCTCCGCCACCTAAAAATTCTAGATATAGTCCACTAAGTACTGATAGATTTGATTTAATAGTTAGTGAGATTTCTTTTTTGGTTGGAGTTACAGTATAATCGCATCCTGCTACGTATCCCTCGTATAATAAGCACCACTTTGGATTGTCTTTGTGGTACCAGCTATCTAGGTAAAAAATAGCGGCTTGTACTTTATCTCCTTCACCAAAGTCAGCCATTATAGGATGAGGTGGTATTGTTACTACTGCTTGATTTTCTGTGCCAACTGTAAACTGTACACTTACCTCTAAGCATGGAACTTCTACACCAGCCAAATACAACAAATACGCTATTCTTTTACTACCAGGCGCTACATAAGACATGCTACCTCCTTTTACAATTAGGTTATAAGGCTATATGAACAAAAAAGCAACACTATGCCTTTTACTAGAGTTTTTATAGGCCCACATGAATCACAAGCATTATCAGCGGAATCAATAAGTTCTTTGCTTATGCCTCTTGCTATTAATACATTGCGGCATATATCAACTAGCTCTAATAAATTAGCTGAAGGTTCTTCCAGATATATTGGGTTAGATTCGTTTAGTATTTTTAGAAATTGTATTACTTCGTCGTTTGAAGAACTTATAGGTATTACTGATCTTCTAAGTGATGTTATACCAGCGGTATCTAGCAGCTTTATAGCAGATAGATACCCGCGTATTAGTTTAGATTTTTTGGCAGAGTCCGAGTCTTCGTTATACCTAGGATCTGGTAAGGATAAGTATTGCAGTATTCTTCTACGTAACTCAGATAGCTGAGATGGTAAATTTCCAAATATAATCTTATAATCATGTTCGTTTAGTATGCCTGTAGAGTAAAATTCTTTTATAATGTCTGACTCTGTTAAAACCGGCTTATTTAGCGAAGCTAAAGAATAGTCTATATCCCAGTAGTATTCGTCTATGACAGAATATTTCTCTACTGAGGTGTTTTGGTAGGTAATTACTATGTCTTTACCTGGCTCCCATAAGCCAACTGGAGTAATTTTTCCGTTAGACATGTTGTACAACTGGTTTGTTGTTATAGAGCTAACAGGTCTTCCTAGTAAATTTATGCTTTGAGCTATGTTTAGTTTTTGTATTCGCATTTTTTGTTACTGCTATGGTTAAGGTACAGTTGCTGTGTTTTCTAAATTTGTTCTAGAGGCGTTTTTTAGTTGTCTATTTACTGCTTGTTTTTTTTCCTCTGCTATTCGTTTGTTGTAAGTTTCTTTTGCGGCTTCTATAGCCTTTTCGTTGGCTTTCTGTAGATCGTCTAATTCTTGACTAGTTTTAGCAGATTTGTCTCCTGATTTTTCGCTTAGTATTTTATCTACTATTTCCGCTTGGTTAGTCTCTACTTTTACTTTGCCCTCTTCTACTTTTAGTGTAAATATCTCGTTACCGGCCGCTGTTATTGGTTGTGGATTTGTGTTGTTCTTATCAGCAACTAACTCTGCTTCAGATTGTATATATTTTTGTAGAGCAGCGCCTTTAACGTCGTCTTCCTCTGTACTCTTTAACTCAGCTATGTCTTGCCGAGCTGAGTTCACTTCAGCGTTTAATTCTTTAAATCTTGGGTCATTTGGGTCTATACCTTTTGTTTTATTGTCGCTGATATATTTCTGTTGTGCGGCTAACGCATTTTGTAGCTTGGCTCTTGCAGAGTTAACTATATCTACTGCCGAGCAAGCGTTATCGCCTTGTATACTAGTAGTAACAGCTGAGTTGCTACCGTCATTATTCGTAGTTATAATGCAGTTTTTATTGAATGTATTGACCGCTGAAGCTCTTTTAGCTACAGGCATTTTTGGTGGTGGAGCTAGAGTACTTGTTCTAACAAAGTTTCGTATAGTGTTTAACCTACTTGAATCTAATGTTTTAAACTTACTTGATTCTATTGCATCATTTAGCTTTATTCTTGCTGAGTATTTTTTTAATAGCTGTTCATTATTTTCTACAGATGTATACGCTACGTCCCTAACTATTACTTTTAAAGTAAAGCTAGCTACTGCTGGATTAGCAGCGTCTAGTTGTTGATTCATACTTATTATATGGCCCGTTACAACTCTGTCCCCGAACTTTATTTGAGCTATTACATTATCTCTAGCTGCAGCTGTAGCTCTGGCGTATTCTCTATATAAAATATCAAAAGCATCTCTCCAGTTATCTTCTACAGTGTTAAACACTATACCTGCCATATCCAGTTGTCTGGGTGCTGATCCGTAGAAGAATGTGGCGAATGAGTCACCTACTAAAGGAAGTATCTCGTATTTCTCTGCGCTTTCCTCGCTTATATTTACAGCAAAAAAGCCTACGTAAGTGTTAATATATGTGGTACCTTTATCTTCGCTTGGTAAGCTGTACTTATTGCTGTTTTTGCTAAACTTGTCTGATATTGGTAATAGACGTATCTCAGCATAGCTATTACTTAAGCTTCCTACAAAGTAATCTCCAGTTTCTCTATCTAGAACTTTACCTGAGTTTGCGGTTTTATCTGCGAAGTATTTAGGAGTTATTCTAGAGTATTGTGAATAAACTCCTTCATATTTTTCTGGGTCTGTAAGGTAAATATGTTTATCACTGTCCTTCATTCTTTAATGCTCCTTTTACTAACCCTTCAGTGGATGTATAAGATATTAAAAACGATTGCTTGGACACAACACCCGCAGCTAAAAAATATGGCTCTCTTAAATCTTGCTTGTAGTCCAATCCCCTTGAGTGGTCGTATACAGCGTCGTTTATAGTTTCGCACAATAAATCTTTAGCTGTTGAAAGTATTGGTCTTTCGTAGATTTTTTTATTGAAAGAAGTTGCCATGTTATTGAGTTCCTCCTACTAGTTTAATAGTTACTGGTTTATCGCTCCCTACACCTACAGCTATTTGTTTTACATGCGTATTAAAGTCAGTAAGGCCAGTAGCTATTCTGTCCATAATATTTGGAAGATTCTGTGCATCTTTATCTTTGCCTTTCTTTGACTGTCCCATCTCTATTGCTACTTTGTTTAAGATTTCTTTTAGTTTTGTATCTTTGTCTGCTTCTTTAGATAACGCATTATATTCCCCTAGAGCCTGTCGTATAGCTTCTCTTGATCCACCAGATAAACTTGCTTGATCTTTTTTTGATAGTATATCCCCAAGAGTAAAGCTGTCTTTATCGGCTTTTCCTTTTATTTCTTTTATATACGTATCTCTGGCAGCATTATCACTACCTAACATAGCTGACATTGCTATCATTTGGTCACTTGCTCCAGGACCTTTTAGGTTTTGATATGCTGCGTTTGTGTCTAAAAACGCAGTATCTGTGTTTATAATATCCTCCATTGACATTTTTAATTCTTTATCGGAGTCAGCTATTAGTTTTCTATTCTTAAGACCAGCTAGAATTTTCTTTCTTTCTTCAGGACTAGAATCTTTAATTTTATTCTTTATTGCCAATAACTGTTTTGTAGTTCTTTCTGAGAACCTCGTGCCATTTGGTAGAACTGATTTACCAATTGTTTCTAGAAACGTTTCGTCTGTCTGATTTACAGATTTATCATCAATACTACCTAGAGCCATTAATAAATTCGTTGTACCACCTTTTCCAAAATGTGTATCGTGTCCCTCCAAAGTACTTTTTTGCTCTTGAGCTATATCCTGTAAGAATACATCTAAACTAGATGCGTCGCCTGTGTAATCGTACGCACCTGTATCTGGCTTTATTGTAAAAGCGTTAAGTGCGT
This sequence comes from uncultured Acidimicrobiaceae bacterium, assembly GCA_964453335.1. GTDB lineage: Bacteria > Actinomycetota > Acidimicrobiia > Acidimicrobiales > CAIXPF01 > VGBO01. The sequence continues at coordinate 57,686 of CAYVOK010000008.1, read as the reverse complement.
CCTTACCTTCTTCTATTAGTTGCGCTGCTGCTTTTTTTTTGTTTTGTTCTTTTGGATCGTCTGAGTTGATATACCTATTAAGTCGGTTAGCTAATATTTCTCGTGCGTCAGAATCGTTTAGACCATAGTTTTTTTTAAGTTTATTTATTTGCCCTATAAAATAGCTAGTACCCATATTTTTTGCAGCGCCAGTCGACGTATAAGCCTCTAACTCCTGGTCTATATACATTTCCATCTTAGCTATTTTCTGTCTTTCAGCTATATCTTCTTCTTTATTTGAGCCGAATAAACCAAGTCTTCTGGAGTTAAAGTCTTCTAAGTCAGATTTATTATCCATAGTCATGTAAACTTTGCCCATTTCTAGCCCAGCTATTAAACCTGCTTTGTCCTCTTCTTTGTTTCTTTTATTAAATAAGTTAAGCATCGAGTTTGTTGTTGAGTCGGAATAAAATTGCCCTGATAATCTATCAATTAAATCCTGATCCATGTCGCCAAAAAGCATTCCTTCATCCTGGTTATATTCTAGTCTAAAGCCTATCTTTTTTAGAGCATCGTCGTCACGTATATCACGTTTATTTATTCCTTTTATTTTACCTTGTATTTCACTAATTTCATCTAATCCGGAATAAGCTGTTCCACCACCTAGTGTTTTAAATATATTTAAATCAGTCCCATTAAGAAACTTCTCTAGATTAGATGTATTTATGTATCTAGAGGAGCCGGTTACACTTGACTGGTATCTAGACAATAGTGAGTTCTCATCTATACCACCGTAGTAACCAGCGGCACCTTCCATCTGTACCTGCTCGGTATTCACCATCTTATCAGATAAATAATTTAAGCCAAAGCCGTTGGCCATAATTTCTCCTATTTGTTCCATATCTGTTTCGACAGCTGTTAGAGCTCTTGAAAACACCCCTCTATCTGACTTAGCTAGTAAAGCATTTTTTAATTTCTCTGTCTCGGCTAAAGCATCTTGTTTTGCTAAAGCATGGCTAGTGGCTCTAAAGTTCTTTGCGTATTGTTTAAAGGCATCTCGAGCCTGTGTATCCTCACCGAAGTACTCATTTATAGCTGCGTCTATACCTCCAGCTCCTTTAGCGCGCTGCAATATAGCATCACCAGCCATAGCCATTTGTTGCTCGGAAGACATTTTGCTTGATATATCTCTAATTAAATCAGGCATGGCAGCTTCTATAGCTCCAAGTAATTTTTTCTGATCTTTTTTGTCTATAGAAGCATCTTGTAGAGCTGACATGTTTCTTTTAGCCATACGAGTTAAATCGTCAAAACTTAACCTACCAGCTTTAAACTCATCTATTATTCTTGAATCTGATATTATATTACCGCCAGAAAACTTTAAGGAACTCATTGCTAGTAACTGAGAGTTGTTCTGCATACCTATAGTTCCGGCCCTGAATACCGCATTCTCTATACCGCCTTTACCTCCTAGTCTAAACAACTGCTCGTCGGTCAACATACCGTTATTGACCATAGTAGCTGCTGCTCTAGTTGAATACGCACTAAGAGCCGCTCCTTGATTGGCTGAAAATCCCATTGTTAAATACTGAGCTCCAGCTTCAGTAGACCTCGCCATTGCTTCGTTTAATGTTACTCCAGATATTTTTGCTGCGTTTACTATGTTTTTTACTAGACCGCCTTTAACTAATTGATTACCAGTAATACCAAGCTTACTAGCCATGCCTTGCAAATCCATGGCATCTTTAGCAGATATACCTGCCCCTAACTCCATTAGGTTTTTAGCCACTTTAGCTAATGACATTACTCTGGAGGCAAATTGACCTGAGTTTCCAGTATGTCCTTCCATAAGGCCATTTTCCATTGAGTAGCGCATTACGCTATCTAGTTCTCCCTCATGGAATCGCCTATTAGTTTTTGTTTCTAATTTAAAAGCTCTAGCTATATCTCTAGCTGATCTAGCGGACAAGTTTGGACTACCAGCATAAGCCATGTCTGTGCCGTAAAAGTTAGCTCCAGATAAAGCATCCTGCATGTCGACAACTTCTCTACGCTTTGATTGTATTCTATTTATACCTGCACCTATTGATCTTTGAAGTACTTCCATTGCTATAAGGCCTGGTAGACCGCCACCTAGTACGCCACCAGCTATTTTAGCAGCTGTGCCTAACCCAAATGCACTTACTCTGCTTAGAAGAGGTATTTTTAGGTCGCCAGCATACTTAGCTGCTGTTGTAAGACCTCTTGTTAGCGCGCTTGCACCGTTCTGAGTACCTAAAAAGGTTGATGCAGTACCTAATTTTGCTCCAAACTGTGTGCCAGCCGATAAACGTGACATGTAGCCTAGTGTATTACTAAGCCCAGCTATACTCAGATCTGCGGCCCCTATAGCTTTTACTGTATTAAACGCTGAGTCTATACCAGATCTCAGTGGTTCTATTGGTATATACTTAAATTGGTTTTGTATAGCTTCTTGGTGAACTCCAACCCTACTAGCACCATAAGGTGCATATCCACCCTGCATATTGGCAAGATGTGTATACCGCATGTATTCAGTAAAGTCGGAATTTGTTTGTATCTGCGGAGATACCCTACCGCCCATGTGAGGATACATTGACCTCACATTTGCAAAGCTTTGCGATAGCCCAGGGTAACTTCCAAAGTTAGGGTCAGACATTTGGTATTTTATCCAGTATTTTAAATAGCTCTTCGTCAGTTTTAGTAGATCTACTGCTTTTCTTAGCATTAGCTACTGTTGCTGACAAATCATACGCTTTAGGGGCGTGTATTTCCATACGGAATAAAGAGTCTAGTTGAGTAGCCATTTTAGATAGCAACTCTTTTGAGCCAGTTATATGCGCGGTTGTTGATAGAATCTCTAAGCTATGATAGTGCCACTTGCGTATTCGTTCTCTATGTACAAGTTCTTCGAGTACTATACTATGTGCGCTACCCCTGGGCGGAAGCTTTAAACCTCTTAGAAGTAACTCAGCTCTGGCACTTGCCCAAGGTGTACTTAAAAATTTTCAAGCGATCTAGGATCTGAAGCTAGGGTAACTCTTTTATCGAATCTTTCTAATACTTGTGATAACGAGAAAAATGTTGCTTGCGGTATTTTTGAGATAAAATTGTATCTGTCTCTAAACTCTGAGTCTAACACAGTTCTATTATTGTCAGTTGGGTCTGTGAAAGAGAATGTGGAATCCCCATAAGCCTGTAAACTACTAGCCAAGTTTATTCTTGCAATTAAATGAGCTAGCACGCCAGAAGACTTTGGATCGAACTCTTGGATCATTTCTATAAGTCTGTCTGAGTCTGCTGCAGTTCTAGTTCGTAACTTAAACACTGTTTTGCCGTATCTATAAGTTTCTTCATAGAACCCAGAAGTAATAATAGTATCTAAAATATTAGAAGCTTCTTCTCTAGACATGCCAAATTGCTTTAGCTCTAGTTCCCACTCTTCTTGCTTTGTTTTTTCTAGAACACTGCTTACTTGTTTAATTGTATCTTCTAGTTCTTTTTCTTGTGGCTGCTTTATATTGGCTTGATCTACTATAGGTACTGTAGTATTGTTTATACCAAGTTCACTTAACTTTTTCATAGGGAGTTCCTTACTATGGGTTACGAAACAGATTTAACACCTGACATGTGTCTTCACGAAGACCTTGATGATTTGCCAGACGGTTCTGTGTGCAATGAATGCTTCTCGATTATATATAACAGAGAGTCACCTATAGTACAAGAAATGCCTCACTCAGAGTATTTACCTAAAGACGACGACCTAGAAGAAGTAGAAACAAAGTATTAGTATCGCCTACTTCTTTTTTGCCTTAATTCTTCCTCTGCATCAGCTTCTGGAGTTGTGAACAACTTCTTAGAGTTTAGTACATTAAACCCGGCCTGCCAAGGTAATTGCTGGTTAGCGTACATTTTTCCAAATTTCTTTACCCATGGTGCATAGTTATACATAGCATAGCCAGCTGCCGCCCCTAGCAAAGCTGGGTTTGAAACTAAACTTGATATATGTGCAGCCCTAGGCCCCGAGTTGCCGAGAATAGCCCCACTGATATTTTTTAAAGTATTAATTGGCAAATCAGTAAAGCTTTTTAGCATCTGAGAGTTTCTAGTATCTGATATATACTCAGGAACTGATGTAGTCAACGGGTTAGCAGCTATATAGGAGTTAACTATAGAGTTTCTATTCATTAACGGATTTATAATCCCATAGCCTATTGCGGTACCAGCTAGTATTGCTGGTAATGATTTCTTAAATGTAGATGGCTCTTCGTACATATCGTCATCGTCGTAGGTATCATAATACCTAGAAGAAAGCTTTGTATGCGCTATACTACTAGCTAATTTAAACACAGACATTACATAGTCCTTTGTCGTAGTAGATAAACATAGGTGTCGTGAGAATTAGCTGTAGCCATTAAAAAGTCATCCATACCAAGAGTTAGTATACCCATATCGTCTAAGCATTCATAAGCTGACTTAAACAATTTTTGGAGTTCTAGTTCTACGTGCAGACTTCTTTCTATGTTACTATGACAGTCTGGAGTTAAGACTTTTGTAGCTTCTGCTAGCATACATGCTTGTTCCGTAGGATCAACGCAATCTGCGCCGTATTTACCAACTAGCTTCTCAGCTAACGTATCTATTTCCTCTGATATGCCAGAGTAGATTCTTTCTAATAACAAGTGGTCGCCATATTGTGATGGGCCACCTGCTTGCCAGTGCCCTGTCCAGTGTATGAGCTGGGCTGCTCTAAGAGTAGCTAGCATTACTTTTAGTATTTGTGGGCATTGAGGTTCAGTTGTCTTTATTATAATTGCAGGCATGTCTAAATCCTTATTTTACAGTTTAGATATTGATCGTTTAAGAGGTTCTAGTGGAGCTGCCTTTAAGCTATCTTTTATAGCGTTAGTTATTACTTCTCCTTTTGAAACGTCTGGGCTTGGAGTTGATATTGGCATCTGCTTCAGATAATTTTTTGTTCTCCATAGTCTTTGGTCATCTGCTGGTACTAGTAGACCAAGTGCAGTACCTACTGTATCATTTGATGCTGGGTTTTCTTTGTTTTGATTAATTAAGAAAGGCTTTAATGCCTCCGGTATGCCTGCTATGTTAGAACTTTGCATTCGATCTGAAGCAGCAGCTAAATCTAAGTTCTTATACAGAATATTTCTAGCTTCACTGCTCATCCTAGTTGGTCCCATTGATTCTAGAACTCCCTTTAAGGTCTCTGGTTTTATTTTTGCTTTTATTGAGTCAGCCAGAGTAGATCCTGCAGCAATATCTGAAAGTGAGCCTTCTGCCCCAATAAGACCCTTACTAATAGCTAGCTGCTTTAATTTTTCGTTAAATTGTTTGTTACTTGAAATGTCATTAGCGAAGTACTTACCTAGAACATTATTAAAATTTGCTGACTCGTTAGTTAGATTATTACTATCTACTAGACTAGGGTCCAGAGTTGCATGGTTTAACATAAGATTAGTTCTTAGATTATCTTTGTTTGTTAACTTTAATATAGCCTGCATTCCTGCTATGTCTTCTCTTCTTAATTGGGCCATAGCTTTTCTTGCGGCTTCTGAACCTGGCCCTGTTAAATTAGCTATTAAAGCCAAATCTTCAATAGGCTGCTGGCCTTTATGTCCGCCTGTACTAGATAATGTAGAATATAAACTACCTGGATTCTTAACTATGTAATTTACTAAATCGTTACCACTAATTTCGTCTCTTGCTAATTCCTTGCTTTGGGATTCACTAAACTCATGTAGTTTATTCACGTTAGTGAACATATCCATAGTTGAACTTAAATCATCAGAATTTCGTAATATATTATCTATATTAGGCCTGTAGTTAGAAACTAAAGGCTGCGCCCTATTCAAAACGACTTCTTGCCCTATTCTTTTGCCCAATTCGCCGTGTTCTCTAAAACCCTGCCCAACATACATAAATGGTGACTGTTTACTTACGTCCCCCATAACTTTTTCTAGGTCTTTATATAGCTCTAAATCTGCTCCTGGTCTACCTTCCTGTATCTCTATGCCTCTTTGCCTAAGCAAAGCACGAAGATTAGTTACTCCGTATGATGTATTTCCTGCATCTGATCTTGCTTTTTCCGCTCTATTTTCTATTTGATCTTTCGACAAATCATCTTCCATATAAGGAAGGTCGGACTTCATAGCACCTAGTGCAAACGCCCTGACAGCTTCTAATACTTTTCCAGGGTCTTTTCCTTGTGATATTAGCTTAGGAGCTATTTTATTCTTGAATAGTTTATGATCTTGGAACCCTGAGGAATAAATATCTTGAACTCTATTGATAAGAGCATTATACGTAGGTTCTCCTCTAGTCAATAATTCTCTAGTCATGTCCTTAGGATTATGCATTAATGGCTTATTACTAGGTATTAGGCTTTGGTCAGCGAGATACTTAGGATCAGAAATATCATCTAGTTTTCTGAAAGCTATTAAATCTTGCAGCTCTTTTTTGTTTAGAGCTAGCTTAGTCATGTATTTAAATACTTGCGATAGTTTTAGCATTTGTTCATATCACCCACAGTAAATAAAGCCGTATACATCTACAGCTAAGTTGTTATTGTCAAATACTACATCTACAGCAGATTTCCCCACCGTGGAGCTTCTCATTATATCGTCTGACTGTTTCATAAGATATCCTGCGATACTTGAAGTTGTCAACAAATCGCCTGCTGAGATTGTCCCATTTTCGTTGCAGACTTTGAATCCCTTTAATTGACCGCATTCGTTGTCCCCTACAGACGCTACAGATATTCTGTTGTTTTCTAGAATCTCGCATACTATACCTACTACTCGCTTGTCGTTGGGTGTTGTTGTTAACATAGCTGTGTGGTTAACTACTATTACGGCATCGCCTATAGATATGTTTGAGTCTGGTTGAACGTCAAACATGTGAACGCCTGTGAATGGAGCGTAGCCTGTTGAAGGACCAGTACCTGCACCATTGCCTGAATAGAAACCATGGGATGAGTAAAACCTATTTCCAGCAGTAGTGTCAGCATTTATCCCTGCATCTACTCTTAAGCCAGTGTTTTTCTGGCGCCTCCATAAGTAAACTTGGTTATGATTTGCCACTAACCCAGTCCCCCTGTAAGGAGTCTCTTGATCTGGATCTACGTCGTACACAGTGGAATTACCTGCGGTTATATTGTTAGACGAGTAGGCGTATAGTTCTATAGTGTTATTGCCGTCAGGGGTAGCTTTATTTGAAGAAATCTTGAGCTCGTTATCTGCTAATATAGTAATTTCACCTTTACTAGCATTAGTAGTATTAGAGGATATAGTTATATTACCATTTGTAGTTGTTATATTAGCGTCATTGGCTGCAGTTAAGTTAATATCCCCATAAGTAGCATCATCTGAATTTGCAGAAAGAGAAATATGACCTTTAGTAGTAGTAATACTTGTATCTGTACCAGAGTTTATAGCGAAACTATTTTTTGCTGCACATTCCATGCTGCTTGGTAGCATGGTTATATAAGTTGACCCTACGGAGTTACCGTTTTCCTTATCATGGCCAATAACTACTGTATTAAGTTCTCCGCCTAATCCTCCAAGAGATATAAATGGCCCTGACCTATCTGAACTACTGCCAGTCTCAAACTCCTGATCTTTAGCCTTCAATAATATTCCGTCTGCTGATCTAATACTTACTTTATTTGTCGACTCATTATCTAACTCTATGCTGCTTACATTACTAGTTTGATTTATGAGGTTAGCATTTGTATTATGCTGCACCCTCCTAGCTAAAAGTTTTATATGCCCTGAGTTAATAGTATTCAATCCTGACGTCGTACTATCAACTGTGCTAGATATCTCGTGTATAGTCTTATTTAACGACATACCACCTGAAACAAGCTTTGGAGAGTCATATTTTATAGTCGGAGCAGGGGAGTACAAATCTAAGCTCGTATTTGCAATTATATTTGTATCTGGTGAATTACAGGTAAGGCTTGTAGATCCTAGTATAGATACATTTCTACTCGCTATTATACTCACATCTTGCTCAGACGAGACTACAGCTGTAGTATCTGATTTTAGCGTGGCTGATGTTACGCCAGATATTTCTGCAGTCCCTGCACTAAGACTGCAATTAGCTTGGATAGTATTGCTGCTATTTGTATGTGCCAAAGAAGCGGTACCGTCTCCAAGGGATAAATAAGTTCTAACTCCGCTTCCATTAAGTGAGTCATCGTTTGCTACTAATACTACATTGCCCTGTGCTTTTAAATCGTAGTCTTCAGTTGCCATGGTATTTATATCCCTACCACGTAAGGTTAGTGCAGTATGCGCACTGATATTGCCAGTTGTCTGACCTATATTTATAGTCCTAGAGCTTACATGTAATACGCTACTATTAACACCGCCATACCCATCAATACCAGATCCAATAGTAACAGAGCTAAGTGGCCCTGTTCCTATAAATATACTATCAGTTGTTGAAGCATTGTGTCTACCTATGTACATGTTATGGCTGCCGTCAGTGCTACCTAAATAAATACTATCAGAGTCAATATTAGCTGTGGAAGAGGTGCCGTTATTACCGATAAAAACATCGGCATTAGGCCCCGACCCTACTAATACCTGCGCATTAGAATCAGAACCTATTGTAACATTACCTGTTAGATCTGTTGAAGATGATAACTCTGAGCTAGTAGCGAGCTGTAGATTTGCGTCTGTTGTATCAACTACATATACATCGGTTTCTTCTTCTACAGAACTTGCAACACCTTGGGTAATAACCCTAACTCTTTTTTTGGATACGCCTACTGTCATTATGTCTACCTTTGTTATGGCAAGAATGTTCTGCCTATTTGTTGTGGATTATTAAATCTACCAGATCTAGACTTCTTGCCTATAAAGTCATCTTGTAGATTTCCGCCTACGGATGGGTATATGCCTGTAGTATGATCTGTGTCGTATTGATTTGTTTGTGGCTTGCGGTATGGTACTTTTGTATCCGCCATTTGAAACTTACCATCAGGCTTCTCGTTGTACCTGCGCCTATCGCGAGTATTTCTATTGTCTGGGTCACCTACTGTAACTGCAGAAGTAAAAGCAGCTCCTGAAGCGGTTTTTAGTAAGTATACAGGGCAATGAATAGTCTGGTTGAGAACTGACATTAGCAATCCCACTTCTTAAGTGCTTTGCATATAGCCTTATCTGGGTTATTTCTGCAGTCTATGTTATGGTCAGCTTTCATACCGCCCATCCTAGCACAAAAAGATTTACGCCTCTTAGCAGCTTTTGGGCTACTATCTGCTTGTTCCGCTGATACTGGGCGTTTTAAGTTAGCACCCTCAGTGCGCTTAAAGTACGCTCTACCAGCATCGTTTAATCCGCCTTCAGGGTTTTGATATTCTTTTTTTACGCCAGAGAACTTAGTCTCCATGGCTAACTTAAAAAACCTATCTAAGGCTAAACTCATTATCTCGTTGTATCTCATTATATTACAAAGCTCCTTTTAGATGTTATTTTCTACCCAAGGTATTTGCTTATTTAAGTTTACTATTTTGACTTCTAATGCTATAGTTACTAACCCTCAGAAAGGAATATATGAGTAAGATAGAATTAATTTCAGATGCAGCTGACTATGTGGGCTGCATTGAATTGCTGGACCATATGGGGTCTGACGTAGACATAGTAAATGCCGCCAGAGTAAGTTTCAATAGAGAATCTACAGCTCTACAGGACAAAGATATTAAGCTAATAAAGTATCTTTGGGAAAATAAACACACATCTCCATTTGAGCATTGCGTAGTTAAATTTCGTGTAGAAGTACCTTTATTTGTTGCCAAGCAGCACATGAGACATCGTACATGGAGTTACAATGAAGTATCACGTAGGTACACTTCAGATGAAGTTAAGTTTTATACCCCATCTTTAGTCAGAGAACAAGCTAAGTCTAATAGACAAGTAAGTACAGATTCTCTTATCGATCCAGTTATAGCATCTATTGCTGGTGAGTATAGCAATAACGTTATGGATACCTCAGCTAGTGAAGGTATTAGAGAACTTACTGATCAAGCTTTTTCTCTGTACAACAAGTTACTAGCTGCTGGTGTTTGTAGAGAGCAAGCTAGAGGTATTTTACCTCAGAACATGCTAACAAAATACATAGCAACTGCGAATCTATTAAACGTATTTAAGTTTCTATCACTCAGAAATAAACCAGAGGCACAGTATGAGATGAGATTACTTGCTTCTGCCATGGAAACACTAACAGCACATTTATTCCCTGCAGCTTACTCAGCGTATAAAAGAGACGACGTAGTCTCTGAGATAGCTATAGCAGTGTCAACACCTAAAAAAGAGGAAAAATAGTATGGGTACATTAAGTTTTGAACTAAACGATGAAGAGTTTTTGGCTAAGTTCAAAGGAAAACAACCTAAGTGGGGTCCACTAGGGTATTTTACATACAAGCGTACTTACGCTAGGCCTCTAGATGAAGCCGGAACTACTGAAGAGTTTTGGCAGACATGCCTTAGAGTTGTAAACGGCGTGTTTAGTATCCAAAAGAATCATTGCAAAGATTTAAACTTGCCATGGGAAGATAGCAAGGCTATTAAATCTGCTAAAGAAATGTTCCAGCGTATGTGGGACTTTAAGTTCTTGCCTCCAGGAAGAGGCTTGTGGGTTATGGGTACTGATATTGTTGGTATTAAAGGCGGGGCTGCTCTTAATAACTGCGCTTTTGTTAGCACAGAAGATATTAGCACTGATTTCTCTGCTCCATTTTGTTTTCTAATGGATATGTCTATGCTTGGAGTAGGTGTGGGCGGAGACATGCTAGGTGCTGAAAAAATTAAAGATGAAGTAACAGGTAAATTTAGATCTGGATTTTATTTAACCAAGCCAGTAATTGATTCAGGAGTAACTTTTGTAGTTAAAGATTCTCGTGAAGGCTGGGTAGAGTTGTTAAAACATGTTCTGGATTCTTATGTGGGCAAGAACAAGCTAGCTGAGAACATAGATTACTCTCTGCTAAGACCTAAAGGAGCTCCGCTAAAAGTATTTGGTGGTGTTAGCTCCGGGTCAGGCCCTTTACAAGAGCTTATGTCTAGTATTAAAAAAGTTCTAGTGTTTGCTGAGGGTGAAAACACTCTTGAACTTACTACAACACATATCGCGGATTTGTTTAACTACGTTGGTAAGTGTGTTGTAAGCGGCGGTATTCGTCGATCAGCTGAGATTTTGTTTGGCGACTCTGGCAATACTGAGTTTATTGACCTAAAACAAGATGAGGCGGCTCTTTGGGATAGACGCTGGGCTAGTAACAATAGTATTAAAGGAGAGCTTGGACAAGACTACACCGAAGTAGCTAAAAGAATTGCTACTAACGGAGAGCCAGGTATTATCTGGTTATATAATATGCGAGCTTTCTCTAGATTCGGAGACCCAGTAGACTTTAAAGACTATAGAGCAAGGGGAGCTAATCCTTGCTCAGAACAAACACTAGAATCCTACGAGCTTTGTTGCTTGGTAGAAACATTCCCCGCTAATCATGATACTATCGAAGACTTTCTTGATACCCTCAAGTACGCTTACCTATACGCTAAAACAGTCACTTTGGTTCCTACTCATAATCCTAGGACTAATGCTGTTACTATGCGTAACCGCCGTATTGGATGTTCTCAATCTGGGATCACGCAAGCGATAACTAAGTTTGGTAGACACGCTTATCTAACAGAGTTGTGTAACAACGGTTATAACGTTATTAGGCATTGGGACATGATCTACTCAGAGTGGTTATGCGTTCCTAGAAGTATTAAAGTAACTAGCGTAAAGCCTAGCGGAACAGTTAGTTTATTGCCTGGAGCTACTTCCGGTATTCACTACCCCCATAGTGAATATTATATTAGACGTATTAGAGTAGAAGATACTAGTAGCTTGCTCACTGAAGCTATTTCTTGCGGTTATGAAGTAGAGCCAGATACCTACGCACCTAATACTTACTGTGTTAGTTTCCCTATTCACGAACCTTATTTTGAGAAGTCAAAAGACGACGTTACTATCTGGGAGCAGTTTAATAACGCAGTTGATTTACAACACTACTGGGCAGACAACCAAGTAAGTATTACAGTTACGTTTACTAAATCAGAAGCTAAGCATATTAAGACATGCCTAGAGACTTACGAGCGTAGTTTAAAGAGTATTAGTTTACTGCCAATATCTGAGCATGGGTATGTGCAGGCACCTTACGAAACTATTACTGCAGAAAGATATTCTGAGTTAAAAGCTAAAATTAAAAGAGAAATTGGTTCTGAGGCTAAACACGAAGTAGAAGATAAGTTCTGTGACTCAGATAAGTGCATTATAAATGTTAGTAATAGTATATCAGTTCTTGGTTGAGGTATTGCCAGAACCATGGCTTCTATAATTAGGATTTCCTAACTGCAGTGGAGACTTCATCTGTGTTTTCTGCTGTTGTGTTATATTCCCTGGAGCCGATACGCTTGGTACACCAGTTTCTGGCATATTACCGCCTTGTATTGGAGTATTCATATCAAACTCGGATGTTTGAGTTGTCTCGGCTTGGGCTATTTTATCTAAATTTATATAAGTGTTTAACCATCTCATTGTATTTTATATCCCTTAGTTGCGGGTGTCACTGAAGCTACTTGAGTTCCTTGCTTAGGTGGAGTAACTTTTACTTGAGCCGTTTGAGGTTGTTTTGGAACTTGGGGGTTAACAGCTTGAGGTTGCTTGGGTACCTGTGGAGTAACTGCTTGTGGTTGCTGTGTCTTTGGAACTTGTTGTTGAGCCTGTTGTTGCTGCGGCGGGCTAAAAACTGGTTCTTGGGAGTACAATTGATTGTTAGAGCTTCCAGAATAGTTATTCGTGCTATCGTATACGGGCTGTCCATAGTTTTGATCTACGGATTCTAATTGATCCTCGTCTGGCACAGACTGCACTTGCTGCTGTTGAGGTTGTTGCTGTTGCAACTTAGCCAAGCGGTCTTGTTTTATTTTCTCTAGCTCTTCCATTCTGGCAATATATTGTTGCCTAGGGTTCATTTCCTGAAAAGTTGGTGCCTGAGGCTTTGTGGTCTTAGACCCGCTTGCTATAGGTTTTATCACGGCATTCATAGGATTAGTGGCTCCAGCTATTGCAGTAGTTGTTGCTCCTTTACCTAACTCGCCAACAATTTTTTTAGTTGTCTCATCTGTAGCCTCACTTGTAAAAAGGTTTTCTACTCCTTGACCGACATTTTTAGCAAAATCTTTGGACAAATCAGCCATAGGAGCCAAAGGATTAGCTTCACCAGACTGCAGATATGACTTCTCTAAATTAGTAGCTTCTACCTTGCCATCCTTTACCTTAAATCCTGGAAACTTTGATCCTGCATCTAATACCCCAGATACTGTTGCTGCTCCAGGGTCACCAGTGTATTCCCCTGGTTTCTTTCCTTCATTCTTTTTTATTTCTTTCTGCTGAGTAGCCCCGCCTTTAGCGACAGCCTGCAAAGTCGAGAGAGCGTCGTTACCGACTTCTATAGTGGCTCCTATCTCAGCAAACAATGGAGCTAGCTGTGGTTGGGCAACTGCTGCCGCTGCTAAAAACGATTTTAACGCAGGGCCAGATAATTTTCTAGCATGAGCTAGCCATGGATGTTTTTTTTCATACTTCTCTAGTTTCTCTAGACCAATAGCCCTTCCAGAAATTTCTGCATTAGCCCCCCCAGCTTCTAGCCCCGGTATTATGTTTTTTTGGTACCAAGTTCTATCTGGGGAATTAAAGTAGTCGTTAACCTCTTTTTGCTCCTCCTCCCTACCCTTATTGCCTGTTACTTCTTCTATATTTCTCTTCTTATTAGCCATAGAATACGCTCTAATGTCTTCTTGTTGCTCATCGTAGTCTTCAGCTCTTCCCTTAAGAATTTTATTTCTAAAATACTGGCCTTCGGGGTCGTTTAGATAGCTTGTTTCTGGATCATAGTTTTCTGGTTTTGGTATTTCTCCCTTTTCTACCTTTCTATTATACTCTCTTTTATCTCTTTCTCTAGCGTCGAAATCATCTAGCTTATTAAACGTTTCCCTAAAGACGCCCGGGGTTGCGGAGACTATTTTCTGCATGGTGTCCGCAGGCCTCGCAACATACTGAAAGAGTTGCTCACCAAAACCTGTCAATGGCTGCCCGGTATATGGGTCAGTACCGAGTGGGATTTCTTCCATTTCTCCTGTTTGAGGATTCATCTTGGCACCCATAAACAATTGCATTGGCCTAGAAGTATTTTCTTTGCTCCAATCTCCAGGTAGCAATGGGTGTTCTAGCCTCTTATCCTTACTCCTATCACCTTGCATAAGCCGCGAAAATAAATTTTGATCAAAGCTCTTAGCATCCTGGCCTGTGCCTCTTTCATACATCTGGTCTAGAGCAGCATCGTCTATACTGGGATTATTGATAATTTGATCCCTAATAGAAGGGTCAGCTTGAGGCATGGCTGCCTCCACCATAGCCCTTCGTCGCCTGGAGTCGTATGGCTTTGCTAGCTTCTCTAGATAGTTATACGCGCTGCCATAGTCTCCTTTGTGTATAGGTAGCCTGGCTACGCGTGGTTGTACGCTTTGTTCCGCAGTCTTTATTAAACCGCTACTATTTAAGTTTCTGAACTTGTTTAGTGTTTTCATTTTATATCTCTACATTTCTAGTGCATATTTTATTTTCGCATTGTTTCTTGGTAATTTTGACCATAGGCTGGGCTAATAAGTTGGTTTTTAGCGAATCTACCGAAACGATTAATATTTGAGTCAGGTTTGCCATACAAAGCATTTTGCGTAGGTGTTATGGCGTAGTTAGTAACGCCCTTGCCAGCTAGAGCACCTTCTACGCCTGAAAGAACCTGGGGCATATAAGTACCAGCTAGAGTTTTAGCGCCTTGTACCATCTGTTTAGCGCCGAAAGGAACTACCCTCTTATAATACTCGGGGACATTTTGTGTAAAAAATCTTTTGACGCCTTCTGACGGGGTTACGAACTGCCCTGTTCTCTTACCAACATCTCGCATAAAAAATTGCCCAGCCTCAGGCGCAAATGAATTTCCAAAACCTTTTCTAGCAACATAATCATCAAAGTTCGTAAGCGCTCTACTTACATAAGGACTCCTAGCAAAGCGGCCTATACCGTTAGCTATACCAGAGGTAGCCCTACTAACTCCAGCATAAAACGGATCAGATATTCTACCAAAAGTATTGCCAAAGAATCTACCTACTGGATTAGCGGAATTTCTAAGTCCACCAGAAGCCAGCGCTGTAGAAGCTACTGCACCCAATGCGTCCCCTGCTACTTGCCCAAAACTAGAGTAGTTGTCGTTTTTGTATTTACCATACATATTCCCAAAACCCTTGGCTGCTGTCATAGCGGCACCTAACCCTGGGGGACCGAAAACCCCTGCGACTGTAGTTGCTGTATCGTAGTCTCCAGCTGCCGTATCATAGTCTTTGGCGGTCCAGTCACCTAAGCCTCTAAAATACATAGCTCTTGATCCACCGAGTCTGTTATCTCTTTCTGTTTGATCAACCATACGATCCCTCATGTAGTTAGGATCTTGCTTTAGAGAAGCGTCCGCATCATTGGCTGAAAAACTATCGTAGTCCATGTTTGGGTTAGCGTCGAATACGTTTTGCTGTGCTCTACGTCTTAGAAACTCACGACCACCATCGCCCCCATATATTGCTCCGGTTCTATCTTCGGCTCTAAGACGTTCCATTTCTGTAGCAATATCTTTGTCAGTGTCACCGGTATACACTGTAGGCGCCTTATAAGCTTGTCCTTCCGCTGGCTTATACACTGGAGCTTGTGGTTGTGGCTGTGCTTGTTGTTGTGGTTGGGCTTGTGCCTGTTGTTGAGGAGCTGGCGCTTGTGGTTGAGCTTGAGCAGCTGGTGATTTTACTGGTGCTGGCTCTGCCAACTTACGCATTAGGGGATAATAGTTAATAGTTTTTGCGGGCTGTGTGATACCTAGAGATTTTCTGGCTCTAGAGTAATTATTGAGTAATCTCATTTAGACTCCTTTTAGGCATAATACTCAAATATTACTGTTATAAGTAGTTACTGCAAAGGAGGTTTACATGCAGATACGACTAGGCTATGCTTGTATTAATACAGAGCTGACGGCTAAAAATATTACTACCAATCGTAGTATACAAAGAAAGACCTTTCTTGAGCTAGGTCTTAAAAAATGCTCAGAAGTAGCTATTGCTAATTCTGCTGACTTACTTAAAATACTTAAGTGGAATGTAGAGAATAGTATTTATGTATATCGTATGTCTTCGGATATTATACCATGGCATAGTGAGTATAAGCTAAGTAGTTTACCAGGTTACTCAGACATAGTTAAAAATCTGGAAGAAGCAGGTAAGTACGCTAGAGATACTGGTACTAGACTATCGTTTCACCCAGGCCCATTTAATTGCCTAGCTAGCTCTGATAGTAGTGTAATATCAAAGGCAGTAATTGACTTAGACAATCATGCTGAGATACTAGATATTATGGGTATGCCAAGTAGCCATATGAGTAAGATAAATATACACATAGGCGGAGCTTACGGCAATAAGCCAGCTGCAATGGGTAGATTCGCTAAGAACTTTAAGCTACTTGGGGAATCTACTAGACAACGCCTTACTCTAGAAAACGACGATAGAGAAAGTATGTACGGGGTTTTAGATTTATACTCTATATATAAGTATATTGGAACTCCTATTGTATTTGACGGGCATCATTACTTAGTTGGGGCTAAGAATGACTTAACATACGAAGAAGCGTATTCTCTTGCCTATAGTACTTGGGATTGTATACCGTGCTATCATTGGTCAAACTCTGCTAAAGATATTCAAGGTGATACTACTAGTAATACAGCACATAGTGATTACTATACTACAGCCATGCCTTTGCTAGATCTAGGCGACATAGATATTATACTAGAGGCGAAAATGAAAGAAGATGCCTTGTTGATGTATAGGAATAAGTTTAGGCTATAGTAGTATTACTAACAGTAGTAAGTATAATTGCGTTCACTATATTTTTTAGGTATTAGGTACTGGGAGTTTTACTACATGAAAAAACACTTAGAACTACGTTTAAAACAAGCTGAACTACTGGCAGGTACCAGTAACTGTCCCAGAGGTAAAGTTGGAGCTATTATTTACGACCCTGAGAATAATAATATACTCGCTGATGGTTATAACGGTGGACCGAGAAAGTCTGAAGGCCTTCTATGTGCTGGGCATACTTGCGCTAGAGACTCTAGCAATATTAAATCAGGCACAGAAATTCAAATAGGGTGCCATCACGCTGAAATGAATGCGCTGTGTAATGCGCTAAGGCAAGGAACTAAAACTCTCGGCATGAATTTAATAGTAACTACAGCGCCTTGTTTAATGTGCGCTAAGTTAATACATCATGCCGGCATAGCTAAGGTATATTATAAAAAAAGCTATAGCACTGTAGAGGGTATAGAGTACTTAATTAGCTCTGGAGTTAGCTGCGAAGTTATGGATTAAAAGGTACCGCTAATATTAACCCCTGTATAGTTTTCATTAGGCGCTACTGAATAAGGATTTTGGAAGTTATGACTTTGATCTACATTGCGGAGATTCTGGTAATTTTGGGCGCCGGTTGTCATAGAAGCTATGGGGTTTACTTGGAGTGAATTGAGAGGTCCTAGGTTCTTAAATTCAACGCCTGGCATAAAATTTAGCGGGGTTATATTGTATTTCTCAGCAGCATGTCCCATAGCGTTTCTGGCATTTGTTAAACCGTTCTCATTATAATGGCCCATCATGCCACTAAACATCTGCTTACCAATATTTGGTGGCATAAATGTTAAACCGCCAGATGGTGCCGGAGTTCTAGCTTGTTGAGGTGGAGCAGAGGACGTAAAATTGGTCTTAGGAGTGCCAGATTGTGCTGGAGGAGTATTAACATTTGATAAATAGTTAGTAACAGGGCCGGACATTTGACTTACAGGGTTCTTAAGGCCCGGACTGCCGCCAGTCAACATACCTGGTTGTGGCTTTAAACCAAACCCGCTTTGTTGTTGCGGATTGGCGTATTTATAAATCCCTAAGTTTGGGTAAGAGTTTAAAACGACAGAGTTTAAACTGCTTAATTTTGCTCTTCTCATTGGTGCGTACCTTTCGGATCTTCTTCTTCGTTGAGATGGATATGGTTCTTGTGCTGCTCTTGAGCGGGGTCTACGTGGTGGGGCATAGTCTACAGAAGACCGGCTAGCTGTAGCCCTTCTCCTAGGCAATGGTGCTTCTGGTCTCATGGCCCGAGACCTCATTTTAGACGCTGGGGCTAATCCTTTGGAGACATTACCGACCAAATCAGCTAAAAACCCAGGGCCTTTAGTTTTTTGTGCTTTTCTAGGTTTGTCCTCAGGATCTTCGTACTCAGTATCGTATTCGTCTATTTCGTCATCGGAGATACCAAGGTCATCGTCGTAATCAGATCTAGCGGCAAGCTTGATCGGTATACCATAAGGACCAGCGCTACCTCTTCTCTGGTGATCGGGTACTATTTGATTTCTCACTGGGGAATTTATTAAATATGAATCTTTGGTATCAAAGTTAGTATCAGCGTACATACTTGGCACTAATCCTCCTGATCCTGGTCTTCCATTGTTTAACATAGTTTAGATATCTCCTTGTTAGTCATACTTAAGTATATCATCGAAACTATCAGGATGTATTTCTGTCTCGGAAATCATTCCATCTAGAGCAAGTTTTACATCCTTGTTAGTTGTGACTAAAGAGTCTATGTGATCTCTAAGTATCTGAGACTGAGATTTACCGAACTTAGATGAAAGCAAGCTTAAAGCATCTAGGTGATACTTATGTAAGTAAAAACTACATGCTTTGCCAGGCTTAGACTCCGCTGATTCTGTGGCGGCAGCTAGGTCAGCCAAGCTTGTGTATTCGTCAAGTTCTATCGACCCGGTGCTAAGCAGCTCAGCTAACTCCTCGGATACGTCCATTGTGAATCTATTTGCCAGTAAGTAAACCCATCTACGCCAGCGAGCAGAGTTTATATTGGGGAAAACAGCGCGTATTGCTTTTATAGTACTAAGTCTAGGGGTGCCAGGCTCAGAGCAGAGGCGCCTAGCTGTTTGGTAGCTTATACCCAGTATATTTGACATATCCCTAATAGTATAAGAGAGTCGAGCCCTAAGTGCGTCAAAAATAGTGGGAAAGTTTAGCAGATCTTCTTGATTATCCAAATTAGTATTCATAGCTATCCTTGTAAGAGAGTGTATAACTTTTCTATATAATAATAGCATAATTTGACCAAGTTAAAAGTAAAATTTGACCAAAATTTGACCAAAATTTGACCAAAATTTGACCAGAGCAGTTTTTTTGGTCAATTTGGTCAAATTTTCTTGATCTCGGTCAAATTTAGTAAAACAACGCTGCTGCCGAGGGTACAGAGGGATTTGGTCAATGTTTTTTGACCAGGTCAAATTTTTGGTCAAGTCTCGGTCAAGTCAAAATCTCCCGTGTTTACCGAGGGTTGAGCTAAATTTGACCAAAAATTTGACCAAAACACAAAACACCCATTAGGATTTTAAAAAAAATATAAAAAGTGGTTAATTTGTACTGTCATAATTTCTTTACTATGACATTTTTGTCGTAGTGAGCAAAAAACCCGCGCGCGCGAGAGTCTTATATTATTATTCTTATTTTTAGTTAAAAAATATATAAAAACTATCTAGAGGCCCGGTAAACACGGGAGATTTTGGGGTTGACCGAGTTTGACCGACTTTTTGACCAAAAAGATATAGAATGCGCAACCCTCGGTAAACACGGGAGATTTACTCGGTCAAATTTTTGCCAATTTTTTGACCAAAAACACTCTTGGTCAAATTTTGGTCAAATTTTGGTCAAATTTTGGTCAAATTGGTATAATAAAATTAGACAGTGACGTATAACATATGATATTTTGATATAGAACTATTATACACACAAAAATATGCATCTTTATGGCATAAGAAAAACCGAGGCCTTTTATGTTCTGGAAAAATCAAATAGTTTCCTTATTACGTAACAAAAGTATTGAGACCTGCCTTGCTCGTGAATTTTCTAGGCACTCTCCAGCCAGAGATACTTCTATACTAATAGATGCCTTTAAAAATTACTTCTCAACAAACAACCCTGGATTTGAACACAATTGGTTTACTTTCGATAATGGGTGTACCGTAACTATTAGCAGAGAAGGTATTCACTTTACCTGCGCAGATACTTCTCCGCAAGATACTAAGGAGAATGTAGAGTACTCACAATGGATAATCTGTGAGAAAATAACAAAACCGATATGGCTCAGGACCTTTATAGGTAAATACCCTGACATATCAGATTCAGACGACGAGGTAGAAGACCTTGAAGGAGATTAATCATGGCAAAACGCGTAGCACGTATAAAGTCATTGGTAGGAGTAAATTCTTTGGAGCTAGAAAGAAGACTGGCAATAGTACGAGACAATAAAGATACAATTGCCAGCTGGTTCAAAGTTTCCGATTATAATAGGGCTGACATTAGAGCAAAACTAATCGATATGCTTGATCTTGATACTGGTGATCTAACATCTCATGAAGCAGCTAAATCAAGGGTAAGAGCATTTAGCGCCTTTTTCTATGGGTCACACTTGGAGACACCTGAGGAGTATGATGAAGTTACTACCCAGCTAATTGACGCTTTGGGAGACACCGCTGAGTATTTCTTCAGAGAAAAGCAAGGACCATACGGACCTAGAGCAACTTACAAGGAAAGAACCTCCAGGAATAACATGACTGGTGACCTAGTTAAGGTGTTCAATAACAGCTATGTAAAAGTAGATACCGTAACCTATAACACTGAAGATATCCCCGAGATCTCAGCTCAGCCACAACAAGAAGAAGAAGTCCTAGTTCCTGAATCGACAAGCAGTACTAAAAAACATCTTGAGCGTGAATCAGAATTTGTAGCTTACTATTTACTGGATTCTGTACCTCAAGATGATGTGGATACTTTAGTGTCTGCTATCCTTACTAGTTTATACGCAGCGCCTGATAAAGTAGTACTGACTAATTTCATGCTAACAACAGATCCTTATTCAGAACTCCTAAACATTGACGTAGAAAAATATTCTGATACTCTTGTTAGGGAGCTGTCAAAAACAACACCAGCCGGGTTTTTAAACAGATTAAGAAAATTACTATTGCTAAAGTAAAGAAACTGAGTAACCTATGATTATGTTAGTAAAAGGCTATAAGCCCCTAATTGGTACAACAGACGAAATCTATGTCTGCGACAACGCGCACCAAGTTAAAAAGGTATTAAGGGACACTCCACCAGACGCAGGAGGTTTTGTACAGTACACGGTAGAAGAAATACCAGAAGTCCCTGATACCCATAAAACTGAGTGCCCTCACTGCGGAGAGAAGTTCAACCACCCCACAAAGGTCAAGACACTCTCCTGATGGAGAACTTGATTGTTAACTCTATTTGGAAAGATAATTAGCTACATTTTTATTTTAGCTAATACACAACAAGCAGCCTTAACAGCGTGCAACGAGACAGGCCTATTATATAATGAAGGCCAATTAGTTTTACAGGTTGCCGTTAACAGAACAAAGGCTAATAACACTGACCTAAATCTCGAACTATCGAGACCTTACCAGTTTAACCTAAAGCCTTGCTCAATAACTACGGGGCATGTCGTAATCGCATATCTAGCTCACCTAGATTCGTTAGAAGTTCCGGCAATTTTAAAGACTCCAGAAGTTAAGCACTACGACGCCTTGTGGTCTCAAGAACGAGCTTCTAGGTCCTGCCCAGGTAGAACAGTAGGCGATGTCTGGGAGTATCAAGGATTAAAGCCGGTATGCATATCAGAAGCAAAGCATATATTCTTTACATCCAGTAATTCCAGCTGGAAAAAAGAGAAATGCCCTCCTACGTATTTTAAACCAGTAAAGCACTATAAGAAAATAAAAAGGAGATGCTGAAATGAGTGTCGATTTAAGTTTAGAACAAGCGTGTGTGAAAGTTGGTGTAGAGAGCGATTTACTAGTTGGCCTGGCTAGATTGAGTGTACACACTGGGTTAGCGTTTAAGCTAACTTCTAAGGTTAGTACTACCGATCAAGAAACAAACACTTATTTAGTAGGCAACACTGGTAATCAAAAAGCTGAAGTAGAATTAGTGTTTCGCTTAGGCAACCAAAAAATCTCTAGAGTTTCCGTGAAGGTTACATCTTTGCCAGAATCTGGTGATGCGACAGTATTAATGCCAGAAGTCATGTTTAAGGCAGACATCAAATCCGGCAATTACCAGTTTGGAGAAATTATTACCCCAATGGCTGATAGTATACTAAAAGAGCTATCTATAAAGCTAGAGAACTGCGATTTGGATTTTGACAGTAAAACCTGGGGTGATTAATGTGCTAGTAGCTGAAATAAACATTGAAACACCGTGCCCCTTGATTGTGTCAACCGCTATTAATATACGTCGTGTTGGCCTCCTAGAAGAAAAGCTAGAAAACTTGCATAGCATACTTCCACTACCTAAAGAAAGACTGAATACTATAAGTAAAGTACATGTAAAGGTGGCTACAGGAAATGCTGTGAAAATAGTAATTATATCAGATATAACAATCCTAGACGATCTAGAAATGGCGTCAGTAAGATTCCCAGATAACTACAGGCACCATTACCCATTTAATAACTACCCACAGTGCAAAGTAATTTTCCTTGATACAGAAACTAATGTAGCAGGTGTATTTAGTACGTTATTAGAACGCACCGAAACCGAGGCAGGTAGTAAGTACTTACTAAAAGAAAGCCAGAGGCTAATAAGGTATATTACTGACAAATCTGGTACTTAAATTTGGCATAAGTATACGTAGGCAAACAAGTGGTTTCAATTTAATGCGTTTTGCAGATGTCTACTATACTGAACCACGGAAAGATCAAAATGGACGCTAAATCCTCTGATCTCCTTTTTATTGCATGTACACTGTGTTTAAACCTATCTGTTGATGATTTTGATATTGTTAACGATACTGTTCTAGCTGTTACAGCTGATGGCAAAACCCTCAGCGTAAAACCTGAGACAAATGGTTATTACGTTGTGAGTGTTCGAACCAGCAAGCCCGGACGGACAACAGTGGTAAGCAAGAACCTTAACAAGGTTTTGAGCGAACTCTAATGCAATAATATCACTAGGCAATTACCGTGATTGGTGCCTGGGTGATTAGTGGACAATCACGTAAACAAAAAACTCCGCAATGAGTTTTTTAGATATCAGGGCTCACAAATTAATGCCACGTATTTGGTATAAGAATATGTAGATAAACGAGTACTAGTAATTATTATCTACATTTTCCAACGCTAGTACTAGAAAGATAAAACTATGTTAATAGTAGCTTTGATCGTTTATTCATTTGTGTTTGCCAGACTATGGTATAGATTAGGGAAGGGATGGGATTCAAGTAGGGGGTTCGTGAGACATTTCATTATGGCAAAGTCAAACTATGAAGGTGGGGATTTAGAAAAAGATATTAGTATGGTGCTGTTAAAGGCTGTACTGTTTGATTTCATTGTAGACACAATTAACCTGGCGGTTCTGTCTCCAATGTCTTGCCTCATTTGGAAGATCGTTGAAGAATGGTGTTTGCATTTTATGTGGGGGATCGATAGAGATGAGTTTAAGGACAACGGAAGATTTGGTAGGTGGGGCATTAAGTATAGTCCGGCACCGCTTATTCTAGTTTGGTGTCTAAAGTAAAGTAACTGGGGTAATAGCCAGTAAGGACAATAACAACTAACAAGGAGGAAACTCTTTTTTAGGTGTTAGATATATCTCACAAATTAGGCACTACTTTTTGGCATAAGTATATGTAGGAAAACAAGTGGTTTCAATTAGTTACATTTCGTAACATTCCTACTTATACGAAATCACGGAAGGATCTATTATGATCATCGTTATTATGTTTTTGTACTTCATCGTTCGCACCATTCTTTTTGTCCGCAAGAGCAATAGAGAAGAAAATGCTGCTGTTAAAGTAGTAGAATCAATGGTGAAGCAAAAAGAAAGAATGCGTATTAAATGGATGGTATTCGCAGGGTTTAATCTCGTTGCCTTTGCTATCTGTGCATTATTCATTCCTATCTTCGGCCTTTATCTTGTTGGCGACATCGCATACCCTGTGTATAAGATGAGTACAAAAAAGTAATACTAAGCAACCAGGGAAACCTGGCAATAACAACAACTAACAAAAGGAGGAAACTCTTTTTTAGGTATTAGGTATATAGCGCTAATTAGGCACTACTTTTTGGCATAAGTATATGTAGGAAAACAAGTGGTTTCAATTAGTTACATTTCGTAACATTCCTACTTATATGAAATCACGGAAGGATCTACCATGCAATTTATGGTTATGAATCTACAATGCAATATTCCAGCTAACACCAACACAAGCGGTAAAGACCGCCTAATTGGTGACGGGCTGGTACTCGGGGTTGACAACCCCATAGTACTACCTCTCCAGGTCTATCAAACCTGGAAGGGGGAATTTTGCGTAAAGCTGAATGGTACCCCCTTCGGCAGTGGTAAAACTATTCAGGAGTCTATTAATATGACTCTTGGGTTTTTACCCAACATGTACAGATAGTGTACAGGTAGTCTGCAGTTACAGTAGTTGATGCAGGCATACCAACGGACAACTACTTATATAAAAGGAGGAAACTCTTTTTTAGGTATTAGATATACTCTACCAAATTAGCTGGTATTTTTTGGCATAAGTATAGGTAGGAAAACAAGTGGTTTCAGTTAGTTACATTTCGTAACATTCCTACTTACATGAAATCACGGAAAGAAGTGTATGAAAAGTACATTAATCAAATGCGTTCTATGGCTACTTGCAATAGTAGTAGCAATATATACTGCGAAACTAATACTTGATTTTGTTCTAGAAAACGTTTCCTATTTACTCGTTTTTAGTCTAGGGTATGTGGCATGTGTTATGCACACGCAATACCTGGACAACAAATAACGCATTTTTAAAAATCAATAGTGGCGCCATTGATTTTTTTAGCTGCCAGATATTGGCGTGACCTTATACTATATGTATATTTATAATACGGTGAGAATAAACTTGGAGTACACATAAATGCAACGAGCAACAACAGATACGACTGGATTACCTGAACTAAGCGCTTCAGTAGTTCCTAGCTTAGCAGAGTATTTACACCCGTCAGCGCCAAATAGTTTTTTAAATTTAGGATCCCCAAACAATAGAAAAGCTATAACTGGTCTAGCGGGATTAGCAGGCTTGGCCGCTGTCCTAGCTGGGGTTAGTAAATATAAGTCTGGTAAAGACGAAGAAGCAAGAGCCCTGGCTGCTGAGAAAGCTAGACAAGCACAGATAGCCGCAGAGCTACTTGCTCTAGAACAAGAAAAATCCAAACGAAACAAATTGTTATTATCTGCAGCGGCAGCCACCACAGGCTTAGGTCTTGGAGCCTATGGCTACAACAAATACAAAAAATAACAAACACATATCACACACCACTTAGCTAATGGAGAATTATCCTATGAGATATTCAAGAGCAAGAAATTTAGCGCTATTTACAAAAATAGCCAGATTAGACGATGACATCAACCGTAGATTAGGTATTGGCAAGTCCAGAGGAAATGAGCCACCTCCTTTGTTTCAGACACCAATTGATGCCCAACTAGAATCTTTACTTAACTACGGGACTAAGTACAAGGGTCCAAACAACGTAGGACCACACAGAATACACAATTTTCATCTCGTCGAAAAAGGCTTGCGCCATGCTATAGATAGCGGCTCAGAAGGCCAAGACCAATTAAATTTTCTAAGAGCTTTAGGCGACACCAGAAACGACAACTCTTTGATGGACATAGACCCAACCATAATGGGTGCATATGCACAAGCTATGGGAGCAATTCCACGTAATCCAATTGGCGGCGAAATTGCAGGCGAACAATTAGGCCTAGACTTAGATGCTAGGCAGGGGTTACTAGCCAGAGTAACAGACGCTCTTGAAGGTCCTGCACGTAAAACTAAAAACAAGTTGACTTCGGCTGGTAATACAGCTTTAGCTCTTCTAGGAGACGCAGGCACATCAATAAGCAGTGGGGCAGGCAAAGCTACCTCAGCTGCTAAAGCTCTTCTAGGGCTAGGTGGCGGTGGTGGTGGCGGCCAATTACTACTAGGCCACGATCCAAGTGTAGGTCTACCACCAAATGCAGGCGCAGGTGGAGGCCCAGATTTTGATGTATCTGGACTTAATTTCGGTGGTATACTTGACGGCATGGGCGGTAAAATAGGTAAAGGTTTAGGTATCGCGGCATTGCTAGCAGCTGCAGGCTACGGTGGTAAAAAGTACTACGATAGTAGGCAAGCAGGTAAAGCCTTAGCAGCCAAAAGAGCGAGAGAAGAAGAAGAAGCTCGCGCAGCCTTAGCAGCTGCTCAACTAAGTGCTGAGCAAAGAAGAAAACTAATGCGTAACATAGGTATTGGCGCAGCTGCCACAGCAGGCCTTGGGCTGGGAGCTTATGGATATTCCCGCAGGAATAGGGATTAGACTATGAGATACTCAAGAGCAAGAAACTTAGCGCTGTTTAATAAAATAGCGTCACTAAAAACAAGCGCCTTCATGGGAGAAGATGGTAATATAGATTTTGGCCTTAATCCAAATTTGCCATCCTCATTACTTGACGATAGCAGTATGGTATATATGCCACCAGAAGAGCGGGCATTAGCTATTATACCTAAAGCACAACAAGATTTTCCTCTCGCAAAATATATAAATCCAGGAACAGATTTAGCAGTTATTCCTAAACAACAAGACACTACTCTAGCAAAGATTTTAAATCAGGGTACAGCTATGGCTGCAAGTCGCAAGAAAGATGAGGCTATTAATAAAGTAATAGCCCCAATCATGGCGAAAATCGAGCAAGCTGCAGAAGCCAAGAAATTACTACTAGGCCACGATCCAAGTGTAGGTCTACCACCAAATGCAGGCGCAGGTGGAGGCCCAGATTTTGATGTATCTGGACTTAATTTCGGTGGTATACTTGACGGCATGGGCGGTAAAATAGGTAAAGGTTTAGGTATCGCGGCATTGCTAGCAGCTGCAGGCTACGGTGGTAAAAAGTACTACGATAGTAGGCAAGCAGGTAAAGCCTTAGCAGCCAAAAGAGCGAGAGAAGAAGAAGAAGCTCGCGCAGCCTTAGCAGCTGCTCAACTAAGTGCTGAGCAAAGAAGAAAACTAATGCGTAACATAGGTATTGGCGCAGCTGCCACAGCAGGCCTTGGGCTGGGAGCTTATGGATATTCCCGCAGGAATAGGGATTAATTTTATACTGGGTAACTATATACTATAATATATAAGATTAAATTTAAACTGTACTCAACAATTAACAAGGAGATTACTCATGAGTGGCATTACCAAATTAGCTTTAGCTATATCTGGAGAACAAGAAGAGTACTTAACTGATAAGTTAAGAGACTTAATGGATAAGACAGAGGATTATGCCCCTGATGAGATAAAAGATGCCGGTAGGTTTCTAATAGACAAAGCAAACGAAATAAAAGAACGACGAGAACGTGAACGCAAGATAGAAACATTAAAAAATATGGGAATAGGAGCAGCTGGTACCTTAGGCGTACTAGGCAGCGCTTACCTGTACAATAAACTAAAGGGTTAACAAAATGAGCTTACTAAAACTAGCAAGAGCTATAGGCAGGACTAAACTGGCGTATGGGGGTGATTATTTTGATTATACTCCTAGCTTTGGCGATTCTTACAACGAAACAATTAATGCTGAGCGAGCAGCTGCCGCAGAAGCTAAAAAATCTTTAATAGATAGGTTTTACCAAAGTAGAGCTCAAAAAGTACAAGACTATAACTTTGCCCAGAACATGCTAAAACTTAAAGATAGCCAAAGTTCTCAGCTGATGCCATCAGCAGCCTTGGCTCAAGGTGAGTTTAGCAGAGATATATCAGCTCCAAAAAGTTGGGCGCAAGATTTAGCTAACGATATACAGTTTAGAGCAAACGTCCCAGGAGCTAGCATGCCCTCGTCTGGATTCGTACCACCTCCAGTTCAACCAGTAGTAGTGCCGCCCGTACCGCAAGTAATGGCACAAGGTCCAGGCTTATTCGATAGTATAAGCTCAGCTGCAAAAGGATTCTCTGATAGGTATCTTGGTACTGGAAATGCTAGTGTACCAGCAGATCAGTTAGCTTTGCCTGGTATACCAGAAATGGCCCAAGGTCCAGGCTTCTTAGATAATATAGGTTCCGCTGCGAAAGGGTTTGCAACTGAGTATCTAACTCCTAGAAATATTGGCTATGGTGCAGGAGCTCTTGCATTAGCAGGTGGCGCATATGGTATAAAGAAATTATTCGATAGAAGCAAACGTCGCGCCAGAGAAGAAGAAATGGCTCACTTAGCTAGAATGGAAAGTTTAAGAAATCAAACAAGAGGTCTTCAGCCATTCTACCAACCATATTTAGACCAAGCCAGGCCTTATATTAACAGATACTTTTAATTTCTATTTAGTCTGAACAAATTTGTATAAGTCTGTAGCCACATTAATAACATCAAAGTGATTAAATAAAATATCAGAAACTTCTAGGTTATTGGGCTGGTGTGTGTTGGCTTGACTATGCGTCATAATAGTAACAGCCGTGTGCATTCTGTTTTCAAGAATTTCTTTTGCTAGGTGTAGCATATTGGCTCTTATTTCGTAGCCTGAGATTTGTGGTTCGCTCATGGCGTAACTCCTGTATACGTGTGTATGTGTATTACTAGTATACAGTAATTTATAGAATACGCAAATATGCCATTAATTTTTGGCATAAGTATTTGTACGGAAAACACTGCTATTAACCACTCCACCGTACAAAGGAAACTTATGTATCAGATTTACAAAGACATCGCTCTTCTAAGCTTAGAACTTAAAGGTCGAGATTGTGACTACTGCAATCTGTTGCTAGATACTGTAAAAGGTACCACCACTCAAGAAAAACTAAAAAGTATAGTCACTAGCATGCACTTCTACGATTCCCATAACCTACAACACCTCATAACCCTGTGCTTGAAACACGCAGAAAGGAAAAACTAAAAAATGTTAGAAGCAAGACTTAAGGAATACTTTCAAAGTTTGCCAACTTGGGCACAAACAACACTGGAAGTCATCGGGGATTTAATTCTCCTAGTGGCAATGTTCTTTTTCATGGCCTTCATTGGCTATTGTTTTCTCTTGTTCTTCACCGAAGGATACAAATAAAATGATGAGACTAGATGTCGAACTATTTCTCCAAAAATTAGAACCATCTCAAAAGAGAGGGTTAGCCGCTGATCTATCAGGGGCAATCTATGTGGCAGATGTACCAGAACGATTCTGGTACAAAACAGCTAACGATGAAGCCATTAACAAGTGGCTTACTGAAGTTTTAAATCAAGAAGCACTACCTGAGATTAGTTGGGTAGAAGATTACATTCAACAAGTTGTTTGGGGATCTGATTCCTCTAAGCAACAATAACACCAAAAAAAGAAGCCGGTCAACCTTCTTTTTTAGCTGTCAGATATTGACACTTATATTATAAGTATATATAACTATATTATACGGAGACAACATTATGGCTATAAATACTAAAATACTTGACTACCTAGGGGTTAATAGAAAAAGTCTTAGTACCTACCCAATGGCTAATATTATAAGCCTTTTATTACCACAGTTGACTATACCAGAGGCTGTATGTGTAGCTTCTGAGTGCATAGATTTTTTTAGTATGGAGAATGCAAATCCCGTAGTACTTATAGTATATCCAGATATAGCTCACGTTATACACTCAGACCTAACAACAGAGGTTTACCTAGACATCTTAGACCACGATAACAAAAGTCTTAAGGACGGATGTAATATATCAATAGTTAATGTGCCTGACTACTCTCAGATTATGCCTATGTTTAGAGTTAATACTAGCAAGCAACCGTGCTATACGTAACCACGCAAAAACCAGCATATACGTGGCATAAGGAACTACCTATACCAATCTAGGTATTAGGGCAACCAGGAGAACAACAATGCAAGTTCAACTAAAAGTTACAACTACTGACCTACTAGTTAGTATACTAGATAGCTATTTACACGATGTTAGTCTTACCACAGATAAAAGGTTTGTCGAGCATGTACTAAAGAAGGGATACTTGGAATACAGTATACTAAAGTACTTCGGAGGCACAAAATGCCACATAAAAACTTTAATAGGTAAAATACCAGAGGACATTACCTCTAACCCTATACAAAATAGTAAATACGAGCCTGGCGTAAGATCAGTGTCAAGAGGTGAGACCTTATCTAGAATTAGACCGCTATACGTATACCTTATCGCAGCCGTTTTATACGGTGACTTAAAACCTTATCTACATGCAGAAATAGTTCCAGATTCTACTCTGCTAGAGTATATGCCAACTAAACTATTATCGACAGGTCACTACCTAGAGATTAAAACTAAATACTTATCATTAACCTACGATTCCGAAACATCGGAGTACACTCTAACACCAAAAACACCACGAGGAAAGAAAGCTCTCGCGGATATGGAGATTAATAAAAATGTCTAAAAAAGAAAAGAAACAAGACAAGAAGAAAATCAAGTTTAGCCCAGCAGATGAATTATTCAACAGCATCAAGGACAAACTAAAAGCAGCTATTAAAGTACGTGAAGAATCAGATAAATCAGGAACTAGTTATTCAGACTTACTATCTGTAAAAGCTCCAAAAGACGGCATGGTAATTGTTGGACCAGCCGGAAAGATTTCTTTCGCAATTCCAATGGGAGCTACTGACGAACAAAGAGAAATCTTTAGAATCCTTATGGCAGCGCTCAGAAGTCATTCACATGGAGCACCTGACTTTGACGACGAAGAGAGCAATACCAGTTTTGAAGACTTTGATAAGTTTGTAGAAAAGAAAAAGAAAGACGATGAGAAACCACAATGAGTAACTACACTGACAGTGGCTTTTGGAGTTGCGTCAAAACTTACTCCGCAAAGCTAGGTAAAGAGGCCCTATATAACGGGCTACTTCTTTACTACGTAATGGGAGACGCAAATACACCAGCTCACCATAAAGCTATAATAGCTGGAGCTCTTAGTTATCTAATACTTCCACTAGATGCAGTGCCGGATGTATTACCACTAGTAGGACTTACCGACGATGCCTCCGCTCTACTAGCTGCAGTTAAAAGCGTAGCAGATAGCGTATCAGAAGAGCACAAAGCTTCAGCTAATTCCAAATTGGAATCCTGGTTCGGATAAGTAAGTATAGTATATTATGGAGTATTAAATTTATTCACTTTAATGGAAGGATACTAAAAATGAGAAGTCTAATAAAAATAGTACTGGCGATAGTTATAGCATGGTTTACTATAGTAGTCGTTATACCTGCGCTACTACTGGCCTGGCTTTTATACTTTGGTTCAAAGCATCAGCAAGAAAAAGAAAAAGAAGCAGCTAGCCTAGAGATGCCAGTCGAAGCCAAACAAAATTACTGTATTGATATACTATACTCTAAGAGTGTGGATTCCTACACAAATAAGACTTATCTAACTAGGGTTAAAAGTATAGACATTGGATACCCAACTATAGAATACCGTAAATCTAAATCCGGTACTAAAGAAGAATACCTCAATGTGAATGTACTTGGCATGCTCCCAACAGAGCCAATAGTATCTATAGAACTTGCCGTAAGAGCAAGAGATAATTATAGTAATACTAAAGCAATTAAGTTTAGGATTCATGGATCAGAAGAAGAAATTAGTCTAGATGTATCCACGACCGAAAAAGGAGCGTATTATATCGACTTCTCTAAGGGATCAAAAAATTACGAAGAACTACTTAAAGTAACGCCAGAAGGATCTATACCTAAATTACGAGCGTCTAGCATGGAGGTTACAGGTAAAAAATCTACGATACTTCTAACTGCCGATGTTAAAGAGAACAGATATAGAAAATTACCACTACTACTAGAGATTAGGCGAGCAGTAGATTGTATTACTAATCCGCCAGAAATTCCTAAAGAATTTACAGTTGTTGAGTGAGGCTATAATATGGATATCCCAGTTCATATAGTTAGTTTTATACTGTCTGGAAACGGAATTCCCTTTTTGCTTTTGGCATTAGCGTTACTATACGAATATCAAAAATTGATACGTTCACCAAACACAACGATAGCTATACTCGCCGCCATTCCCGGTAGTTTAGCTGCATGGTGGCTTATTACAGGGTACTTGGAACCTCTATACGCCTGCAGGCGTAACTATGAAAATTATCAGTTAGTAACCAGATGCTCAGACGGGTTTATAGTTAGGTCTAATAGTAGTAATATGTATTTAACTAATAAGCTATGCCGAATGGCTACCATACATCCACTATATAAAGGCTATATAAAAGAGTTAGACATCTGTATGCACAAGGACGATGTTGAAGAGGAAATACGTAAAAGAGACGCTGTGTACAAAATGATTATAAATGGATTAGACTAGGTAACTTAGTAACCCACTAACTAAACCCCGCTCTGTCTCTTAGAAACAATCTTTAGAGGCCTAGCCACACATCTATTTCTGCGCGGCTTATTATTAGTAATTCTTTCAAGTCTGCGCTTTTCAATTCTCTTAGCAGTGTTAGCAAATCTTAAGTCACTAGCAGCTCTTTTTTTTAGCTCAGAGGGCTTGTAGTACCCTGCTCTAGTTCTGAAATCTACAACGCAATCACCACACATTCCTGACTCGTCTTCCCAGACTAAAGCAAAGTCAGAAGTAGATTCTACTTTATGACTACAGCAAGTACATACAAGCGGGGTTCTATAGCCATCTTCTTCAACTTTGTCGCCTATAACGTTAGCTGGCCGCATAAAGTCTACTAAATCGTCTATAGAAAACACTGATTTCTTATTCATTCTAGTTACCACTATTTAGTTCAAATATATCAGTGTCACCTTCGTCTTCTCTAGCCTCCTGCATACCCTCACTCATTCTAGTATCTGGTGTAGCTAAAGCAGAACTTGCTATAATCTTACCTAGAGTAATAGCTCCACCGAGACCGGCCAAACCTCTAGTTATTGTTCTAGCTGACTCTGTGTCCGCACCTAGTAACTTGCTAACCCCATAGGCAGCTGTTCCTTTAAGTAAACTACCTACTCCAGACGCTGCTGCATTCATACCCAAGCCTACCTTGTAAGTTCTAAGAGCTGCTTCAAGAGTTTTATTACTAGCTATAAGTTTTCTATCAGCGTTATTGAGCTTTCCATATCTAAGTCGGTCTACAAGGCGCTTAAATATATTCCCTACTCTAGGGGCGCTGTCATCCTTTAGCATACTCCTAAGTGCTGCCATACCTAATCTAGATGCTTTTGCTTCTTCATTGTAGGTCTTAGCAGCTCCTATAAGATGAAGTAAACTACCGCCACCGAGAGTAACAGCTAGTGGTGTAGACGCACTAGACCCTAGAGATTTAGCAGCTAAATATTCTCCGGGAGCAGCAAATAGCAGATTATCCGCAGCATGTGAAGCATAATCAGCTGTATTGCTACGAAGTTTAGCTAATAGACCCTTATGACCTCGCAGCTCAGACCCTGATGAAAATGCATGCCCTAACTCATGGGCCGCTATACTTGGTGCATCTCGATCTTTATTGAGACGAATTGTATGCATTACAGGATCATAGTGCGCATCCGCAGCGGCAAAATCATCTCTTTGAGACAGTAAAATTTTATCTCCCTGCAAGTCTTTAGTATACCTATTACTTATATCATTAAGGAAGCTATTGCTTAAACCTGACATACGCGATAAGCCGTATTCTTGCTTTTCTTCTTCTAGCGCTTTAAATAGATCGTGCATAGGATTTCCCATGTATATTACCCTCCGTATATATCTGATGGCCGTATTGGATACAGACCTATGTTTTGTATATGCATATCGGAGTATGGATCGAATACCAGACCTTGGTCAAATAAATTACCGGCTCTAACTCTATCCATTAGTTCTCTATTATTTCTGAAATCTGGGGTATTTGGCCTACCAAACTGGTAAGGACTCGGAGCTCTACCTTGCATTTCTCTAAGGGTTTCTGCTAACTCCCTTAAGCGTATTGAGTCTTCGTACTCCGCAGATTTTATAGCAGACGCTAGTTTTAAAAGGCCAATCATTTTAATACCCGCTATAATATTGCTGGTAGTAATCAGGTACGTATGAATCATAATAGTCACTATAAACTGCCTCTTGAGGCTTAGCAGTAGGAACTCTAGATCCAAGTCTGTAACCACCGTAGCCACCAATAACTGAGCCCGCAGTTAAGCCAGCAAGACCCCACTTAAGCGCGGCCTTTCTGTTAGCTTCTATCCTGGCATTATCAATAGCAGCTTGCATTTCTTGTTTGCTAACACTATTTTCTTTAAGTTTGTTATAGTCGCTTCTATTTTTAAACGCTGAGTAGAGAAGACCACCAGCACCAAGCGCACCAAGAGTACCAAGCACAGCTTTGTTACTACCAACAGCTTTAGCAGCTTGTATAGCTCTATCAACTGTACTACCAGTAGCTATATTAGATAAAGAAGCTACTTTACTAGGACAAAGTAATATCTTCTCTAGATAGTTCATGACAACCTCCTCTTAGCTTTATACTGCTTGTACTTATCGTAACCTTTTAGAGCTCCGTAAGTTCCTATAACAGCAGCAGTTGGGTACATTAACTTCCTTAGAAATTCTTTGTCTTCTTCTGAGGTTTCGTTTAATCCAGAGAATGGAGCTTCTTCTTCTATAAGTTGCTTTACTTCGTTCTCAAGTTCCTGCTCTTTATTGTATTTATTAATTGCGTAAGCTGCTAAGCCTGTAGCTGCTAGCCCGGATAAATACTTACCGTAGTTATTTTTAAGGTGCTCACCTATAACTCCAGGGGCAGACATTACACCTCCAGCTAGGTCAACTAGATTACCTTGCAGACCCATGCCTAATCTTCTAGTTAAGGAATTATCTTCTTTCCATACTTCAAAAGGAGTCATACCCAAGTCTAGTTTATTAAGAATAGAGTATTCTCTATCAGATAAATTAGATTTTAAACTACCCACACCGGGCTTCATAGGCCAAGCTGATACTTTTCTCATTTGTTATCCCCTCTTTCTCGCTTAGATCTGCGATGACGTGCATAAGCATAGCCGCCAGCGGTACCAGCTATTGTGGCAGCGCCTAGGGCCATGAGTGCCCTACGCTTAAATATAGCGTCACGCTCTTTTTGTGCAGCTACTAAGTCTTCAAGGTCTTTCTTTGATTTTACCAGGTCAGACTCGTATCTTGATTTATCTAATGTAACTCTATCGAGCTCTTTACGAAGATCAGAAGACTCACCTACAGACTTACCTAGTTCCGATTGCCTGTATTCAGCAAGTTCTTTTAGTTTATTGGCTTGCTCTTGTAGAGACTTCTTTTCAACAGCAGCTGTTTCAGCAGCAGATGGGGACTCATAATCAAATCTAGCTATTTGTCTGATTATATCATTATAGCTAGATGGATTATCACGCTCTAAAGTACGAAGTGCTCTATTTATAGAAGCCCTTTCCCTGTCATAGGTTGGATATTTAACATACCCTGAAGAACGATCGTTTGTTAGGTGCTTAAATAACTTAGCACCTCCGTATAAGGTAAGGCCACCCCCTGCTATTAATCCTAGCTTTTTGTAATCTATAGCTCCAAGTACATTTTTAAGGGCTTCAGAAACCCCACCAGCGCTTGTGTCTGGTGTAACTGGTGCTTCGCTTGTTTTAGTTCTAGTAGTAGTATAAGGTTGCCTGGATAATTGTTTATCTTTTAATAAAATAGACTGCTGAATGATCTCTGGATTATCGTATTTATCTAAAGTAGAGAATATATCTAGGTAGTAATCTTTTTTTTCAGGATCATTCTCCAGTTCGTCTAGTTTTTTCTGAGCTGCTGCGTACTCAGGGTCGTACATCCTGTAATCGGCCACTATATTATCAGAGAGTAAATTACCAACACCTAGAGCTCCTAGACCTAGAGCTGAAAGCCCAGCTTTACCAAAATCACCTTCGCGGATGCCTTTGTACAAGCCGTAAATACCAGCGGCACCGCCTAGTGTATTAACAACTTTTCTAAGTAAACTAGCTGGCTCGGTTTTTCTGTTTTTAGAGTTTAATGGCAATGAGTGGAGAAGTGTTCGCTCAAGCTCAGCTCTATTTTCCTCCCTATCATCTAAGTAAGCTAGCTTAGTTAGAGCTACTGTATTCCTAGATACCGCAGATGGCCGTAATGACATAGTAAATTCTCCTAATGTAAGTTCACAAATGATACGCCTAATTATGGTATAAGTATATGTAGGTAAAAAGGTGCTAGTAGTTATTACCTACTTTTCTTTAATGCTAGTACCAGAAAGATATTTCGGCCATGAGCAATGTAGAATATATTAACTTGATTGGAGAGGTGATGGGAAGAGAATTTAAGGACATTTCAGAGGAAGGAGTAACAATTAAATTTAGTACTGGTGGTAGGAAGTCAAGATTAGATTTTGTGTATAGTACAAGGACTGGGCACATAGTGTGCACTGACATACTCGATAGGGAAGTTAACGAAGCAATCTTAAGTGATTTCACTTATGAATCAGTTTCTGAATTTGTAGTAGCCTCAGAAATCAAAGCTATCTTCAATAGATAGCAGAAAGGAAAATAAAAAAAATGAGTACAGTAGAATTGGTTCAGAAAGTTATTGCTAGATTAAATAGAGTATTGGTGGTGGATATTAAAGATAAGGGTGGGAAGATCAAGTGGAAAATTGGTGGCATCAGGTATACATTGGATACAGGTACCAAAGAAGCAGAGGCATATAATGAAGAAGACGAATTATTGCTAATTAATGAAATTACTACAGATAAGGATTATGGTAGCGGTGGACAATTAGAGAATTTCATTATTGGTGCTGAAATTATGGATGCGATGGAGAGGGGTGGGGTTGAAGCAGCTATGAAAGTAGCAAGAAAATAACTAACAAATAACAACAAAGAAAGGATGGTGTTATTTTTTAGCTATTAAAGAATACTGAGCCATCTTAGACCCAGCTTCGTATGCCTTACGCAGTCTCATGTACCTCTTAAATTTTCTAGCAGCTTCTAGTTTGTTTTTATCGAACTGAGCATACTCATTGTCAGGCATTTTTGAAGTTCTACGCAGATCGGAAATAAGTTCATCTAAAGGAACAAAGTCTGCGTCTAGTAACTGATCTCCTTCTTTACCATGCAAACTTAAATCTCTATCCCCAACTGGAGCAGCTAAGAAATGTGATATCTCCCCATGAAAGTCTCTGCCCTTTTTTAGAGCTTGCTGTCTAAAGGCATCATCCCAGTCTACAGTAATAGCAGGCATACCAAATTCAAAAGGATCGCTAGAAGTACTATACCCGGTCTCCTCAAGTAATTCTTTTTTAGCTGCGTCTACAAGAGACTCGCCTTCTTCTATACCTCCTCCAGGAAACTTGTAGTTATTAAATTGGCGTAATCCAGACCCAGCTCCTTGCGACTTAGCAGCTAGAACTCTTAGATCTGGAGTATAAAGTAATCCTTGTACCTTTGGCCTATAGCGTTTCTCTTCCGCTGTTTTTTGATTCTGTAGTTTCATAATAAACTCTATTTTTTTAGCCCTACTAGCGTATGCGCTAGGGTGTAGTGTATTCTTGTGCTTTTCGTTGTGGTCTTCTAGTTGCTTAGCTAGTAGGCCAGCTTCAATGTATTCAGGATACCACTGATGGAAGTCGTCTCCAGCTGATCCGTGAAGTGACTTGTCCTCACCATCCATAACAGCCGCTCTTAGGTGTTCTCTAATACCTTTGTAGGGCACACCCTTTTTAGCCAACTGTCTCTGCTGCCATGCTCTACCTTTATGTATAACACTTGGCTCTTTAAATCCAAAATCCTGTATGTCCTTTAGCTTATAGCCAAGCTCTTCAAGAGCCTCACGCTCAAGACCTTTACGTATTGTGTCTTCGTCTGGAACTGGGTATAAACCTTCATCAGGATATACACCGCCACCTGGAAAGAAATAAGGTTCGTTTTCTCCACCATCTACATCTGGAGCAGCAAATACATTGCCTTTACCATCATGTAGAATAAGAGTAGCTCTGTCTCTATAGTCTGCTAATTTCATTTTATGTCCAAGTATTCCGGTGGTATAATGCCATCGTCAGTTAGAACAAAAGCGTGAGGAACATCTGGGGCATAGTATCCAGGCTTTGGATCATAGTCTTTCCATAATTCTTCAGGCGTCTTTGAAGTATAGTTAATAACATCTGATATTGATAAGTCTCGTACTCTATCTGAGTATTTACCTTTATTATGCGGAACTAACTCAACGCCACGTATTCTAGTATTAGGCCTGTCAGAAAGAAGCTTACTAATATTAACTCTGATATTCTTTAAATTCCTCGAGTTTATATTGTGATCTGGGGTTAGCTTAGAGTAATCTGGTGAGTTAAAGAAAACACTAGACCCAGATACAGCTTCAGGGTCTGACTTTAGTCTTTCTAGAACTCTAGCTTTCCAAGCTTGGCGCTTTTCAGGACTAAAGTCTGCTCTTGCTAAGTTAAGTAGCTGATCGTCTGATACTATAGCTTTAGCAGATAGTAACCCTCTCTTACGTATAGATTCTATACTATCAGGGGAGACGGCATGCGTTAAATACACATCGCCTGATGTCTTTACTAATTTATCCGCGTTTATACCCCAATTTCTTAGAGCAGCTTTTCTTCTATCTGTTGGCTTGCCTGCATACTGTGAACCATGCCTAGCCTTAAAACTTTCCCAGCGCTTTATTTGCCTAGCATCGTCTTCTGTTCGCCTGCCACCAGAATACCTTTCGTACCACTGCAGCCAGCCAAGCGGATCTTGCTCATGTAACCAATGAGCTGGCCATTTATCCATGGAAGCCTCGCTAGGTGCGTCACCGTATACCTGATCGTATACGCCCATAGCTTTTAGCTCTTCTGGAGTATAATCAGGTAGAAACTCGGAAGACTTTATATACTTAGCATTGCCCTTAACTTTAGCTGCGTCAGTGTTCTCTACATACTGCTCATCTGAGCGTAACTTTTTAGAGTCAGTTGCTTTCTGTTCAGACTTACTAAGGCTATCCCATTTAGCCTTAGGTAAATACCTGCTAGTAGAGCCATCTTCTTTTTTAGCTACTGGATCAGTGCCTGGCCTTGTTTGCCAGTCTTGCTTAGTCCACTTACGCATTTTATTCTGGCTAGCGCTAGGCTTCTTGCCACTATAATCCCCGCCCCTCTCTTTATATATCTTTACAGCTAACTGCATGGCTCTAGCTGAGTGCTTACCGCCCATTCTAGATTTAGCCTCAGATTTAGCTCTAGACCATAACTCTGGGTCTGATTTAGTGGCTACTCCATCTTCAGCTACTTTAATAGCCAAGTCGCAGCCTAGCTCATAGGCTCTCAGCACTGCAGCTGTTTTCTCTTCGAATATAGTTCCGTCTTCTGCCTTAGCAAGAGCCTTAAACTCATCCATAAAAGTTTCCCTACTCTTAGCTCTAATAACTCTGTCTAATAAGTCCTTACTTAAAACCTTGTGCTTGGCTATAGGCTTTGGATCTCCTAGTATCGCATAGCCCAAGCCCTTCTGAGTATCTGGTGGTGGTATGTAATTATCCGACTCGTATTCGTATACATAGCCTTCATCGTTTATAGGCATCTCAGGCAAGGCCATTAACTTACCGCTAGCAGTCACGCCCCACTTTCTTCTAGTATTTTCTTTGTCTCTAGCTAGAGCATACATAGCTGCAGCTTCTAGAGTAGGGTGTGTATAAACTCCTGTATACCCTCCAGGAAAATTACCAGGCCTAGATGGTACTCTCGGCTCTATATACTCTACGTCATGTGGCGAGCCGTGAAACAACCTTATCTTTTCTGCAGAAACCTTCTCACGATTCTTAAACCACTCTACTTGTTCAAGTCTACGCTCAGCTTGTTCTTTAGTAGAGTAACTGCCTAAGTTTTTTCCAGACTCAGACTTAACTATATACTTACCGTTTTCGTTTATTATATATGCGTGCTTATACATGGTATCTCCTACACGCAAATTATACCCTGTTTTTTGGCATAAGTATATGTAGGTAAAATAGTGGTCTTAATTATTGCGTTTTGCAAGATGCCTACTTACATGAGATTACTAGAAGGATTTTGTATGAACACATTCATTACAAACCAAATAGCACAAGAAAAAGCAAGTCAAATCAGAACAACAATATTGGAAGAACTCAGAGTTAACAACAACGATGTTCAAATCAGCGTAGTACCAGACACACTTTACCCACTAGCAAAGTTTACAACTAGCAAGAATGGCAAAGTGTGGAAAGTGGGCTTTATTTTTGATCTAGATTTATATACCGTAAGGGTATATAATACCGCCGGTTCTCTTGATGCTGATAGCCCAGACGCGTATGAGGTAGGTGCAAACCTAGCCGATACGTTAATCAAGGCCTTGAACGCTAGCAAGTAACTAGAGTAATAACCAGTACATTACCGTAGTTGGGTGCTGGGTATTTAGTGGACAACTACGTACAAAAGGAGCTTAGCAATAAGTTTCTTTTAGCTATTAGGCCAGGTAAAAATATATTAAATTTGTGGCATAAGAATATACAACCAGACGAGCGCTATATAAATATATCTGAGTTGTAGTATTCTATAGCAGCGCCAAAGGACGATATGGTACGCGTCAACTTAACCGTAAATAACATGCGCTCGTATTTCTTTATCGGCTCAGAAATAGTAGATCAAGACAAAGATGGGTATGTCACCCTTCTCTGTGACGGAGAACTATTTCTATCTGAAAACCCACTGCCTCAAAACTTCTCCCAGATGTACAATGAAGAAGAGTACAACTGGAGAGTAGAAGAATAAAAGTAACCTATAAAAGTAACCTAAACAGTTAACTTTAAAAATCATTAATAACAACAAAAGGACATTGACTATGAAGAAATTATCCTTTATTCCAAAACTAGTTCGCATCGTAAGCGACAAAGATGCAGGCTGCTCAATTTTGACTTTCTCTGACAAAGAAGAACTTAGAGTTCAAGGCTTGACAGCAGCTACACAGTACAGCCATTTACTTGGTTTGCCAAGATCAAGAGTTTACGGCATTGTACAGAGTCAACTATTATGATTGTAATAAACGGCATTACATTCACAAAAGAGATTATTGTAGAAAATCTAAATCTTGATATGAGAGGTAGTCCAGGAGTACAGTGGAGCAAACCTCACACAAGACGGTTTACTAAGGTATTCGCCAACAACAATCTAATAGGATCGGTGTTCACACACAGCCCAGATGATCTTATACTGGAGTATTTATTGCAGTATGAAAAAACAGGAATGTATCCTGCGCAACTCTCTGATTGGCGAGGAGAGTTCCACGGGTACTTTCTAGTCGACGGAAAAGCTATTCGTTTCTAAAGGAGATACTATGAACGACGAAGAACAACAAAAAGAGCTATATTCAAAAATCACACAGTTAATAGCAACTTGCACTTGTGAAAACCTAGTTGGAGAAGTACTAGAAGATCTACAACACATCCGAAAGTACTGCTCTAACATATCTGACGCTTTTCTAAAAGGTATTATAAGCAAGTTAGAGAAGAAGCAGTAAGAAGTTATCTATTTTAAAAAAAGTACAAACGTATATATACAAATATGACACTAGCTTATTAAAAAAGTAAATATACTGAAATACGCTACTTTTTTTTAGTTATTAGAGACACTTGCTTAGACTAGCACTACAAGCTACTATTATTTGCGATAGAATATTAGTGACTAAACTTTATGTTATAGGTAACTACCAAGTAGACACATAAACAGGAGACATGTTATGTCAATTATGAAATTAGCCTTTGTTAGAGGCCTCCAAAATTCTTTAGTAGATTCTGGCGCTATACCAGAATACAGGTCACAGGTACACGCTGATTTAGCTGCAAAGGTAGCGTCATACAGATTACCTGTTAGGTGGAAATTAGCCAGTGAAGACCAAATTGCAGACGCTATGAGCTCCATGGCTTCTAGGCTAGAATTAAAACTAGCTTCAGATGAGCAAGCTGCAATCTTAGAATCCGCTGACTCAGCCGCAGAAGAAGCTCAAAATTCCTCTGATATCGAAGAAGCTGTAGAAGCCCTAGAACAACAAGCTGCTATGGCTTCCGCACTTGCAGACGCAACAGACGATGCAGCTGACAAATTAGAGGAATTAGATGATATTAACGCTGCTAGAGAAGTAGTAGCAATGTTAAAGAATGCGGGAGATGTATTTGGTGGAGGAGTAGCAAATCCAGAACCAGCGTTAATAGATGACTACGAATCAGAAGCTGGTGCTAGAGCTAGTGAAGGCTATGCTCACCTTGGCGGCAGTCAAGGCTTAGCAGATCCTGCATCTAATGCTGCCCCCTTCACAGGATCAATGAAAGACTTACATGAAGGAGCTTCTTTAGATTCTAAAACAGCTAGTTGGATTTTAAGAAAGTTAGCTGAAGATGCAGCGTATAATGTTGGCCCAGATGTAGCTGATCCTGATGACTTAGAAGAAGATCCAAGAGCAGAAGGCTATGCTAACTTCAGCCAAGGAGATGGTGCCTTTAACGACACAGCTCCATTTACAGGCGATATGCAAAAAGCATCAGCATATAACTATTTGTTGCAAAAGACCGCCCAGGAGGTCGGTCCTTATCTCCCAAAAGGACTTTCTAACAGGGACAAGTTAGCTGCACTTAGAACGATGATTGGTATGTCTAACTCAGAAAGATCCAATTATATAAAAAGAATAAAGTGGGCTATGGAAGAAGAGTCCGATAAAGAAGACTCAGAAGATTCTGATATTCCAGAACAACTTAGAGAATACGCTGAAAAGAGAGTTGACAAGGAAGAAAA
Source organism: uncultured Acidimicrobiaceae bacterium (assembly GCA_964453335.1). Taxonomy (GTDB): domain Bacteria; phylum Actinomycetota; class Acidimicrobiia; order Acidimicrobiales; family CAIXPF01; genus VGBO01. Next base: position 14,658 of record CAYVOK010000008.1, on the reverse strand, counting down.
AGAAGAAGAAGAATCAGATAAGAAAGAAGAAAAATCTGCAGCGTACATATTAAGACAACTTGGGCTAGGATCCAAGAAGTCAAGATATAGCAGGAGATAGCCATGATAAAAGCCGCATACATAATGGGAATGCATAGAGCATTTGTGGATAACGGTCTACTAAGTCCATTTTCTCCTCTCACAAAAGTAGCAGAAGCGGCTCAGGTGGCAGCACAGGCAACCCCAGAAGAAGCTCAGACAATATCTCAGTATATAACGCAAGGAGATCTGCAATCAATAGCTAAAGTGTTAGATATACTTGGAGCATTACTGCAGAATTATCAACAACAATCTGGGCAGGGTATGCCTCCTGATCAAATGGGCGGTATGCCTCCTCAAGGTATGCCCCCTGATCAAATGGGCGGTATGCCACCTCAAGGTATGCCACCCGAAATGATGGGCGGTATGCCACCTCAAGGTATGCCACCTCAAGGTATGCCACCTCAAGGTATGCCAC